>NZ_CP147776.1:4909512-5523201 GCF_037300705.1 Massilia sp. W12
TCCGACCGTGTTTTTCCTGAAAAACCGGAGCTTGCCGCAAGTCAACGCGCCAGCTTCAGTACGCTTGATTGTACGCATGCAGTTGCTGGCGCTACCTTTGCTGCCACTGCTGGCGGTTTTGATGGCGCGCGGAATAGGGTTGGAGCAATAGTGTAAACGTAACTATTCAGCCTTATACGGTACGCAAGGTGGGTAATTTTTTACGTACACATTATACGCCGTCGTCCCCGAATACCTTTGTCGGGGATTCAGAAACCTCTGGGTTCCCGCCCTCGATGAAGACATTCGAGGGCAGGCTATGCACGGGAACGACGGTTCGACCGTAGTGACTCATTGTTAATTCTCCACGCACTCAGGCTGAATAGAGACGTGTAAACTCATCTGCACCCGGAAATTTTACCAACGATACGAAAATGCCATTCAATCCCTTGAGGCAATCGTCATATTCCGGGAGTGTGTCGATTTTTCAAAGAAAAATCGACACATCAATAGTAGCATTTATATTGCCAGCAAAATACAATCAAAATCAAGCCGCCCGCAACTCGCCGCGCCCGCTTTTCGCCAGCAGGCGCAAAAAATTATGTCCGGTGATTAATTTTTCCTGTTCCGGCGGCAGACCCAGCAGGCGGATTTTGTGCAGTTCCAGACCCGGGTGCAGCCAGGGGCCATCGCTGCCGAACAGCACTTTATGCGCGCCGGCGCGCTGCACCGCCTGCTTCAATAAATCAAAACGGCGCACGCCGGAAGTATCGGTGTAGATATTCGGGTGGCGTTGTAAATGATCAATCAAGCCCACATGCGCGCGCCAATCGTCGGCGAAGCTGCCCAGATGCGGAATGATGAAATCCAGATCCGGGTATTCTTCCGCCAAAATCTGCGCCAACGCGACATTGCCGCCGACATCGTACAAAATCGGCAAACGCCATTCGCGCGCGGCTTCGCAAATCTCGCGGTTCAAAGGCGCGTCATGAAAATGCACCTTGATGCCGACAAAACCGTATTCCTCCACCGCACGCCGGATGAGGCGCGCGATCCGTCCCTTATCGCGTTGCGCATGAACGAAGGCGAAACCGTAATAGCGCGCCGGATTGGCCGCCACGATTTGCGCCACCTCGCCATTTGCGCGCGCATAGTCGCCATCAAAGGCGGCAAAAATCACCGTTTTATGAATCCCGGCCTGCGCCGCGCGCCGTGCATAATCCTGCAATGGCGCCACGGTGTTCCAGGGATCTGTCAATCCGTCCGCATGGCCGGCGTGGCAATGGCTGTCGATGATCATGCCGCCCTCCCTGGCTTACAGTTCCAACACAATATGCCCGCCTTCGCGATGCCAGGCCCCGCTGTTGCGCGAGGGGCCGAAGCCAAAGCCGCCACTGCCCACGCTGGCTGCCGCGCGATTGAATTGCGCTTGCGGCAAATGCCGCTTGACCGCGCCCAGCACCGCATTCTGCACCACGCTGCCGGCGTCCGCCGCCGGATTGGCTTGCGCTACCTGTCCCGCTGCGCTGGCGGCGATGCGCACAAAGCGGCGCGCCATTTCAAATTCCGCTTCTTCCTGCTCCAGATGGCCGAATTCCATTTCCAGGGCGTTCGACACCACCGTGCCCAGGGTTTTGCCGAGCATGGTGCCGACGCCCGGAATCGGAATCAGCGAACCGAGTGCGCCGCCGACAAAAGGCAGGGCTTTTTTGGCCAATCCTTTCAACACGCCGCCCAAGGGCTTGACGAATTTGCCCACCACCGAGCCGACTTTCTTGATGCCGCCCCAGACTTTTTTAAACAGATTGCCTAAGAAATGATTCAACTCAGCTTCGGAAGAAACTGACAGCAATTCCATCGCCAATTCCATTTCCGCGCCCGGGTGCAAGCGGTAAGCGTATTCGTTTTGCATGATTCCTCCACATTCGTGACAGATGTTTGACATGATGAAACTCCTTTGCGCAACTGCGCATGAATACCGTTTAAGCGAATAATTCAGCTTCCAACTCAGTTCTCAGGTTGACCAGCGTCCCTCGCAAATTCCCACGCTGAGCATTCAGGTTTTTTTCCAGGCGGCTGGCGGTATCCACATCTGGCGTGATGGTGTAATACACCATATATTGACGCTGCAAGCCGACCGGAAAACTCAACTTATGCAAATGCTCAACCATGCGCCTGCGCAAATTGTTAGTGCACCCGCTGTACGCCATGCGCTTGCCTTGATGTTCAAAAGTAATCAAATAGGCTGCCGGCTTATTGTTCAGCTGCATGTTTTTCACAATGTCCTGAATCGGAACTGCGGCGCGCCGCCCGCCTGCTTTGAAGCTGTCATATTGGGCAAAATTGCCGCCATCCTTATCCATTTGCAACATCCGATAAATCGCTTGCGGAATCTCGCCTTCGCCGCCGCCCGCCGCTGGCGCACTGTCCGTCCCCGCATCCGGGGCCGGCGCATCAGCGCTATCCGCCGCCGCTTGCGCATGCTTGCAGGTGCAAGGTTTGGCTGCGGCATCGTCGCCGCCAAATGGATTGGGATTGGCCTGGGCCTGATTCAAGTCGCCGCCCGGGGCCGCATCCGGCGCCGCGCTTGAGGCGCCGAAAGGATTGGCGTCTGCCGGATTGACGCCTCCCAACGCGCCATCCGGACACTGTGCGAACACATTTCCTCTCATCCCTGTATCCGGGGCCGGGGCTGGCGTCGCATCAAACGGATTCGCCGCCTGGGCTGGCGCAGGTTCCGCCGCCGCAAAAGGATTCGCGCCTGGTTCCTGATTAAATCCCGGCGGCGGCCAATATTGGGTGCGCTGCGAATCTATCCAGTAATTTGAGCGTGGCCGGGGACGCGGCAAACCGCGCACCGTAACACGCCGCTTGGGCGGCATCCCGTTTTGTCCCTGGCGCTGGCCTGGCGTGCTGCGCGGAGTTTGCGGCTGCGCCTGGCGATACGGCTTGCTGCTGTTCGCCTGTTGCAACATGCGACGCGTGTTTTTATCCAGTAAACCGCTGACCGGCAGACCATTCAAGCGTTGAAAACGGCGCAAAGTGCTGCGCGCCTGCACATCCAGCACGCCGGAAGTCGGCAGTTTCAAGCCGAATAAATGATTCAATTTGCTTTGCACTGCACGCACATACGGGCTGCCGCCGCGCGTAGCGCCTTGTGCGTTCTGGGCGCCGGCCTGCGCCTGCTGAGCGCGTGCTTGCGCCCAGAGTGTGCGCGACGGCTGGCCCGTACCTTGGGCCTGACGCCGCGCCATATTCTGGTAAGCGCTGTAACTCATGCCAATCTTAGTCCCGCGTGCGCCGCCTGAGCGCCCGCCCTGGGTGCGCGCTGCGCTGCCGCGCAACTGCTTCATCGCCGCGCGCAAACCGGCCTGATAACCAGCTTGAAAACCGCTGCTGGCGGCGCCCCCAGCGCCGCCGGCGCGGCTGCGACGCGGACGCAAAGCCCCGCTGCCCCCGCCATAGCCGGCATAGCCGCCCCAGCCGCGCGCCGCATATTCGCCTTCCGCTTCAAACGCTTCTTGCGTCTCATCCTCGAATTCAAATGCTGAATGCATGATCCCTCCGCTCTATTCCATAAACATCAGATGGTTGTCGTTGCAGCCAATCGGCAATCAGCTGCAATACGAATGCGATCTGCTCCCGCTCATGATCCGCATTCAGAATGAAACTCAAACCGCGTGCGGCATTGCGCAATAAGCTGCGCACCCCGCGCCGCCGCAAAAACCGGTACAAATCCGCCCAATCCCACGGCCCCAGCAAGGTTTGCTGCGGAAACAGGCCGCCGCCGCTCTCCAAGCCGAGTTGCGCGACGCCTTGCCGCCAGTGCGCCAGATTGCGCCACAAACGTTGCCGGCGCGCTTCGCCTTCTGTGCCGTTCAAGGTCAGCGCGCGCAAGGCGGCGTTGACAGCTGCTTGATTCGGCGGGCTGCTGTGCTCACGCGTGGCGGCGCGCATATCAAACTCAGCAATCAACTCTCGCGCACCGGCCAATGCCGCCAGCGGTGCGCCAAACGCTTTAGCCAGACTGCTGCCAACTAACACCGGCGCATCCTGCAGGCCAAAGCGTGACACGCTGCCGCCGCCACCCACGCCGCAGGGATGTCCCGCTTGCGGGGCATCAAACAAACCCAGCGCCTGCGTGTCATCCAGCACCAGCAGCGCGCCATATTGCTGCGCCAATTCGGCATACTGCGGCAGCGGCGCAAAGCGGCCCAGGGCCGGGGTAAAGCCTTCGCTCACAATCACCGCTTGCCAACCCTGCGCGCGGGCTTGCTGCAAATGGCGCGCCAAGGCTTGCGCATCATGCGCGGCGAAACGTTGCACGCGCGCGCCGCGTCCCTGCGCCCGTTCGACGCCCCAGCCCAGCACCGGATAACAGGCGGCGTCAAACAAAATCAGGCAGCGCGCATGCGCCAATAAACCAAACAAATCCCAAAACAAATGCAAGCTGGACGTGCATAAAGTGGCGGCGGGCAGACCTTGCAAACGCGCCAGCCCAGCCGCCAGGCGGCGGCTGCCCGGAACCTCGGCCAACCAGGCCGGCTGTCCCGTGGTCAGCGCGGCCCAGCCTCCCAGCGTGTGCGCCGGATGGCGCCAGCCGAGATACAGCGCGTTTGCAAAATCCAGCACGCCTGGCCTCACGCTGCGCGGTGTTGCTGATCCAGACGGCGTTGCAACAGCACCGACGGCATGGTGGCGTCCACCACGGTGTCTGTCGCTGTGCCGGTCAGATCCACCCCGGTGGCGGCGCGATAGGCGTGGATATAGCCCTGGATTTGCGGACGCCAGAAACGCGCCCAGTTAAAGGCTTGCGACGGCTCGAACACATCGCTCCAGGCGCCGAAACGCACCGACAGCAAAATTTGTTCGCCGAACATGGCCAGGCTGCGGAAGTGCAACACGCTGGTGTCGCCCCAGCCTTGCAGCTTCTTCATCGAATCCACCCTGTCCATCCACGGTTCCGGGTATGCCACCATGATGCGGGTCGGCAGGAATTCGCGGAATTCGGGACGCGCCAGCAACCATTGCTGCATCAGCATTTCGACCCGCGCCACCGAAGGCAGATCGCCATATTGATTGTGCGCGCCTTGCGACAGCACCAGATGCACTTCTTTGAGCGCATTCAAGACCGGGAAGGCGTCGGCTTTCACGGTGGTGTCGTCATCCTGGCGGAAGAATTGCGAGCACATGCGCAGCAGGTGGTGGAAGGCTTCCAGGAATTTGGAGCGCGTATCCGCCGGACGGAAATCACGCACCGCCTTGCCTTCCAGGCGCAAACCATAGTGATGGTCGTATTCATAATTGCGGCGCACCACGGTCAGACGATTTTGCTCGTCTTGCAGATAGCCCCACAGCAGATTATTCAGGGGACGCAGCGGATCGGTTTCCAGATTCGCCAGCGGATCATTGCCCTGCGGCGCGCGCACGTTTTGAAAGCGGCGCGTGATCGCGTTGGTGGTCTGCACCAGCATGCCTTCTTCCTGCCAGTAAGACCAGATCAATTCCAGCATCAGCGGATAGCGCAGGCGCTCTTGCACCATGGAGTAGCCAAGCTGGGTTTCCATCGTATTCAGATTGGCGATTTCCAGCTCCGGCAGTTTGCGCCGGATCAGCGCCAGATAGGGCAGCAAGCGGTTTTCGCTGCCGGACGGATCGCGCTGCAGATATTCATTATCGTAAGTGTCGCGTGTCATGCCGCGCGCATTAATGTCGCGCGAATCCATGTATTCGAGCGGCTTGGTGCTGACATCATCGCCCGGAAGCCGGCTGCGGGTCGGCTCCAGCTTGGCCGGATCAACCCCGGCATTCACCATCACAAAGGCTTCCGTCGCTGCGCGCAGCAAGCGATACGCTTCGCCATTCATGAAGGAAATGCTGCGGGTTTGCTTCATGCGCTGGAATTCCTGCATCAACGCGCTTTTGTCAGTGGCGCGCTGGCCGTCGATCACCAGGCCGATGAAATTGCTGTAATTATCAAAGGACAGGGCTTCCGTGCTTTCGCGGATCGAATTCCACAGCGATACATCTTCATCCGCCGGTGAATCAGTGCGCCCGATTGTCACGTTCACGGAATCGCATCCCGTGCCCCCTCGCATTGTATCCATTGCATTTGTCATGATTTCGATCTCCGTTGTTACCACAAACTGCGCCACAGGCCTTACTTTCTCCCCCAGGCTGGCCGCCTCGGTTGGCCCCATCAAATTCCCTGTACTGCTGGTCAGCCAGGTGTTCTGCAAAGCTGGAATGCTGAATTCAAACGCAAGCTGCAAGCGTCCTTCCTGCTGCAAACGGGTGGCGAACACACCGCTCTTGCCGCTCACCGCCTGCAAATCCGTATTCACCGGACGCGCCCGCACATGGCGGTCATAATCGTGCTCCAAAGCCACTTCCAGACGCTCGCCCACCGCCGGCAAACCCTGCTTCGGGCGGCCCGCCTTGTCATAGCTCTGGAAATGCATCTGCACGTCATAATCAATGCAAATTTCCGCATAATTGCGCCCGGCTTTCAGCTCCAGCGCAAATGGCGGCAGCTTCGGCAAATGTGCATATTCGGCATAGTATTTGCCAGGTTTTAAGCTGCGGAATTGCAGTGTCCCGTTTTCCTTGGTCAGCGCGCTGCGCAAAGGTTTTTTCGGTGTCCAGGTATTGCTGTAAGCATCGCCTGCGACCTCTTCCAATTGCGGCTCATCCGCCAGCGCCACATCCGCCGGATACAGATTGATGCAGGCAAAGCGGATCGGGCTGTTGCGCGATTTTTCCTTTACCAGCAAATCCAGAATGGCTTGCTTTTCCACCGGCTTTGGCTCGACCGGCACGGCTTGCGCCGCGCTGTCGCTGGCGGCATTCTCTTGCCGCTCTGGCTGTTGTTCTGTGCTGGCCATAGATTCTCCTTGTTCAGCGTGGCGCGCCATGCATCAGATGGCGGCGCGTGCGAAACCGCGCTTGCGGCATGGGCTGGGTGCGCCGGCGCCACACATCGGCTTGCGGCGGACTGTCCATACCTGTCACTTGTGCAGCGCTGCGCCCGAGCGAGATGGCGCAACTGCTGCTGGTGTTCAATGAATTTTGCAAAGCCCAGTGCGTCAACAGCTTGCCCAGCACATCGCTTTCCGCTTCCGGCGTTAAGCTGCCATCCACGCGCGCCTGGCCAAACACCGCAAACACCAACGAAGGCGGGGCTTGATACATTTCATGCGGCGCGGCGCGCCAAGCGGCGAACAGACGCGCTAACTGCGCCGGCTGGCGTTGCTCGATCTGGCACAGCTCCGGCAGACTGTGGCCATGCAAGCTGGCCGGGCGATGCGCCAGCAGCAAGCGCACAAAAGCCGGAATGCTGCGTTGCAAATCGCGATACAAACGCAAACGCTGCGGCGCCAGACCTTGCAGCGGGTAGTACGAATCCCACAAGCGGGACAGACGCCGCCATTGCGGGTGCGGGTACAGCGCATCGCCGATGGCGCAGCTGAGCATCACGCGCAGCCATGGCACCGGGTGCGGATCGTTGCCGCTCAAGCGCAGCACAAACAGGCGCGGCAGCGAGAGCACCGCGATCAAGCCCATGGTGGACGCCACCCCGACCCGGCTCACGGCCCAGAAATCGGCCACAATTTCAGAAATCCAGGTTTCCCACCAATGCCAGGGATCTTGTTCCGGCGCGCCGCCATGGCGGCCCTGCATGGCCTGGATTTCCGGGCGCAAGCTTTGCGCCAGATCCAGCAAGGCGGCGGCCTGATGCCCGATTTCATGCACCAGCGAAGAGGCGATTCCGGCCCCCACCATGCGCTCGCGCGGAATGCGCACAATCGCCACCGGATTCTGTCCCCCGCCCGGAAGCCGGGTGCCGGCGCGGCGGATCGCCGCACCGGGGCCGCGATCCAGATAACACACCACCGGCGGCGCCTGGTAGTAGTCGCCGGGCAGGCGCAGGGTTTCCGCGCACACCACATCCAGCCCGGCCAGCCAGACCCCGTTTTCACATTCGCTGCGCTGCGTGATCACTTCGGAAAACAAATCCACATGCGTCAGCATGGCGTTAAAGCGCAGGCGCAGAAAGGTGAACCTGCGCTGGCCTTCGGCTTCATCCGCAAATTGCGCCTGCGGACTGCGCAGCCAGCGCAGAAATTGCATGACTTGTCCCCGCAATTGCCGCCGGCACAGCGCCACATGACGCTCAATCGCGCTCTGCGCGCCGGGCTGCAAGGCGGCAGCCGGCACCATCGGTTGCAGCAACGCGAAGGGCTTGACGCGGGTTAAGCGCGTCAACAGCGAGCGCGCTTCCTGTCCCAGCATCCAGGCGGCAAAAGGGTGGATGGCCATGGCTTACACTCCGTACAGGATCACCTTGTTACCACGGCGCACCCAGCGCCCGCTCTGCGCATTGGTGCTGCCTTCAAACACTTCGCCGTACTCACCGGCATATTCACCCGCATATTCGCCGGCATATTCCTGCTGCGCCGCGCCGCCGCCTTGCAATTGCAGCAGACCCGGAATGTATTGACGCGCAGCGGCCAGCGCAGCGCTGCGTGCAGCGGCTGCCGGATTGCCGCGCGCTTGCAGCATACGGCGCGCCACATCGCCCGCCATCCGCACAAATTGTTGTGCGCCGGCGAATTCCATTTCCTCGGCTTCCATGAATTCCATTTCGCCCAGGCCCAGGCGGCTTTGCGCCAGATCAAACAGGCGGCCACTGAGAGCGCTGCCCAGGCTTTGCCCGGCCTGGCCGCCATATTTGGCGCCGAGCGAACCCAGGGTTTGCGCAGCTTGTTGACCGAAGATGCCGCCGACTTTATTGCCCAGCCATTGGCCAGCGGCGGAACCGCCGCGTGCACCCAGATTGCCGGCTGCGGCCTGGATCCCGGCCTTGCCGCCAGCGGCGTTGATCAAATGATTCGCCCCGGCTTTCATGGCGGCGGTGGCGGCGCCTTTCAATGCCGTGCCGGCGGCTTGCACCTGCGGGCTGCTCAAGGCCCGGCCAATGGTCGAGCTGGCTTGTTTCAGCACTTTGCCGAGGAAGTGATTGAGTTCGGCTTCGCTGTTGATTTCCAACAACTCTTGCGCCAATTCCATTTCCTGCGCTTCGGAAAATACTTCGCCCCATTCACTGGCGAATTCGCCGGCATATTCAAATTGTTCTGCTTCAAAAGCTTCGCCGGCGAATTCCATTTGGGTGCGGTCGATGTCGTGCATGATGTTTCCTTTCGTTTATCTGGTGTCGCAATCGTCAGAAATGCAGTCAGAGATGAATCACAGGCCGTAGATCACAATCTTGTTGCCCCGGCGCACCCAGCGTCCGCTGGCCCCGCCCTGGTTCGCCACCGCCGGCGCGCTGCCGGCTTGCAGCAGGCCGGGTGCGTGTTGCCGCACCGCAGCCAGGGTGGCAGCCTGCGCGACTTCGCCCGCTTGGCCGCCATTGGCTTGCAGCGCGCGTTGCACGGCGTCGCCAGCCAGGCGCACAAAGGAGCGTGCGCCTTCAAATTCACGGTCTTCCTGTTGCATGCTTTCCATTTCAAAGGCGTTCGCCGCCATCGACGCCAGGCTGCCGCCGATCTTGGCCCCGAGCGGCCCGCCGACGTAGGCGCCAAGCGCGGTGCCGGCAATCGGCAGCGCTTTTTTCGCCACGCCTTTCAGCATCGAGCCAATGGCCTGTCCCGCCGGTGAGCTGACCGCGCGGCCAATCGCCGAGCCGGCGGAGCGGATCAATTTGCCGAGGAAGTGGTTCAATTCCGCTTCGCTGTTAATCGCCAGCAATTCATGCGCCAATTCCATTTCCTGCGCTTCGGAAAACACTTCGCCGCCGCCATAGTTGAACTCATGCTGGGCGAACTCGAAGTTTTCTGCTTCATAGGCGCCTTCGTGCGCCAACTCCATCTGGGTGCGGTCGATATCGTGCATGCTGCGCTCCTTCTGTATAGGAAAATCGGTTGGACATGTCACACAATGAGACTGACATGCCAGTCCTATTGCAAAGCGCGTGCCAGCTTGGCGTTTTGCCGCCCGCACTGGGCAAGGCATTGCCGCATGGAAACGAAGTGCGAAGCGGGTTTCGGAAAACGGGCGAAAAGCGCTGCGGCGAGCGAAAATGGCTTCGGGGTGGGTTGCCGCAGGGAAATTGCAGGAGCGGCATTAGTCGCGAACACCGGTGGATGCTTTGCTACGGTGCGTATTCGCGGCTAAAGCCGCTCCTACCGGGCTGGCGCCGGCTGCGGGCGTTTGAAACAGTGCGTATTCGCGGCTGAAGCCGCTCCCACAGGTATGCAGGCAATCAAATACTGGCGCAACAGCGTTGATTTTGCACACACCCGCCAGACTCCCGCACAGCCTGCGCTTTTGTTGCAGGAGCGGCATTAGTCGCAAACACCGGTGGATGCTTTGCTACGGTGCGTATTCGCGGCTGAAGCCGCTCCTACCGGGCTGGCGCCGGCTGCGGGCGTTTGAAACAGCAAACCTGTCGCCGGCCTGCGGTACAATCAAAGCAGCCGGGCCATCCTGCTCCGGCGCTGGCATGGAGTCTTGAGATGTTGCAAATTGATGAGTTATTTCCACAGCTGAATGAAGAAACGCGCGCCACGCTGGAGGCGGCGCCGCGCAATGAGGCTGTGGTTTTATACCACCTGCACGACCTGGGGCCGCTGGAAGCGGGCGACCGCTTGTATGTGGACAGCAAAGCGGCGCGCAGCGACGCCTTCAGCAATGAATTTTTGCGCAAGCTGGGCTATTTCCCGGAACAACAACCGCCCATGTTTTTGCCGCCCAAAAACGGCAAACATCTCTTATTTTTCGGCCATGTCGGCTGTGGCAAAAGCACCGAATTGCGCCGCTTGAGCGCTCAATTGCAAGCGCAGGATCGGTATTGGGTGACGCATGTTGATCTCTTGAAATTGATTGATCCGAATAATGTGCGTTATTGCGATGTCTGGCTGGCCGCCACCCAGGCCCTGCTGAAACATCTGGAAGATGAGCACATCAAAATAGAAGAAGCCGGGGCCAAGCGCTTGTACAACTGGTTCACGCAAACCGTGCTGACGCATGAAAAAGTCAGCGAACTGTCCGCCGAGTTAAAAACCGAAATCGAAGCCGGCTACAGCTTCCCGCTGCTGGGCAAGCTGGTCGCTAAATTCACCAGCGCCTTTAAGCTGGCCAATACCAAGCGCGAAACCATACGCGAAGTGGTGAATAACAGCTATGGCGAATTCATCGGTGCGCTGAACCAATTGCTGGCAGCCATCACCGATGGCTTGCAGCGCAGCGGCAAGGGACAATTGCCCTTGCTGGTGATCGACGGCCCCGACCGTTTTCGCGGCGATGATTGGCGCCGTTTTTTCCAGGATGAAGGGATACAAGTCACGCAAGCGCAGTGTGTCACGATTTACACCGCGCCGCTGGCGCTGAAACATAATGGGCGGCCATTGGCGCAATTTGATGCGGTGATTTTGCCCATGGTCAAGCTGCGCGATTTTGATGATGGCCATGCGCTGCCCGCCGCCTATGACATGATGCGCTTAATGCTGCTCAAGCGCGCGCACTACAGCATGTTTGCCGATCTGCAAAGCCTGGATGATGTGATTGATTATTCCGGCGGCAATGTGCGCGATGCGCTGAAACTCTTGCGCATTTGCTGTGAAATTGTCGAACGCCTGCCTTTTGACCGCGCCACAGTTGAAAAAGCGGCGACAAAATTGGCGGCGGAATTCCGGCATTGGTTAAAAATTGAGCACTATCAGATTTTGGCGCAGAGCGATTTGCTCTTAAACCAAGGGCATAGCGACGACATTAATTATCTGATTGAAGAAGGCGCTTTGCTGGAATATAACACCGGCTCCTGGCGCCAGGCGCACCCGGTCTTGCGTTTGCTGCATCCGTTTAAACTGGCGCAGGAAAAACTTGCGCAAGAAGCGCTGGCGCAAACAGCGGCGGCTGACAAAACGCCATGAGCGACTTAGCGGAATTTGAACCCGCCATCCGCACGGCAGCACAGAGCCTGCCGCCTGAGTGTTTTGATGATTTTCGCCGCATTGCGCGTTCGCTACGCAGCGACACAAAGCACTGGGCCTTGTATCTGCTCAAATTTTCCCACCGCCAGCAACAGCAAGCAGTCTCCCAAGCTTTACAAAGTCTGTTCGGCGCCTTCACCCAAGTTCAGGCCATGGGACATGCTGACTGGCTTGATCTTGAGCAGACATTGCGCACCGCTGCGCAAGCCGGCAAACCGATAGAAATCACTGACCTGGATCAATGGCTGGAAGATTATCCCGATCCAGCGCAAGCGGACAGGCGCATGGGCGCCTGGAATATCCAGCGCGAATCCTGCGCCGCCAGCATTCCCGTCCCCATGCTGTGCTGGTTGCGCGCGCCACGCTTGCGCGCCCTGGCCACGCGCGCGCCGGATTTGTGGTCGTGGAAGCGGGGTTTGTATGTGTTTTGCGAAGAGGATGAGGCAAAGCCGCAAAGCGCCGGCTTGCTGGATGTGATACGTCCCAATCATAAAGTAATTGATAACCGCAGCGGGCAGGATAAGCAAGCACGGCTGGCGGAAATTCAACAGTATTTGGCGCAAACCGGGGAAGAGGCGGGGGATGCATTGCGCTGGAATCTTTTGTATGAGCAAGCCGATTTGCTGATCAAACTTGGCCAGCCGGATGCTGCACTGCGATTGTTACGTGACGAATTACTGCCCTTGGCGCGGCAAGATCAACGGCAATATGCGTTCACCATGGGCCAAATTGCCGATGTGTTGCAAGCACGCGGCGAATGGGATGAAGCTTTGCGCATTCGCCGGGAAGAAGAATTGCCTGTCTATACGGCCTTGGGCGATCAGCGCGCACGCGCTGTGACCATGGACAACATCGCCGATGTCTTGCAAGCACGCGGCGAATGGGATGAAGCTTTGCGCATTCGCCGGGAAGAAGAATTGCCTGTCTATACGGCCTTGGGCGATCAACGCGCACGAGCTGTGACGATGGACAAAATCGCTGATGACTTGCAAGCACGCGGCGAGTGGGATGAAGCTTTGCACATTCGCCGGGAAGAAGTACTCCCTGCATTTGAATCCTTGAGCGATCAGCATGCGCGCGCTGTGGCAATGGGAAAAATCGCCGATGTCTTGCAAGCGCGCGGCGAATGGGATGAAGCTTTGCGCATATACCGTGAGGAATTACTGCCAGCCTTTGAAAGCTTGGGCGATCAGCGCGCACGCGCTGTGACCATGGGCAAAATCGCCAATGTCTTGCAAGCACGCGGCGAATGGGATGAAGCTTTGCGCATTCGCCGGGAAGAAGAATTGCCTATATTTGAACAGCTCGCTGACAAGCGCGAGCTGTCCGTCAGCCGCTTCAATCTCGCCCTACTCCTGCTAAAGCGTGGCCACGCCGCCGACCGCCCCGAAGCCCTGCGCCTCTTGCAACAATCTCTCGCCGCTGACCGCGAGCTGCGCATACCTGAAGCTGATTACGTAGCCCAAACCCTGCAACAACATTTCCCCGACCAAGCCTGATTCCTGCAAACTCAAAAGGAGCCTCCCCCATGCCAAAAAAAATCCTGCTCACCGGCGCTTCCAGCGGCTTAGGCGCTGCGCTTGCGGTGGAACTGGCTGCGCGCGGCCATCAAGTCTGGGCCACCATGCGCCAGCCTGAGAAAAAACTTGCGCTGTTGGACGCCGCCGCCGCGCGCGGCATGACGCTGGATTCGATGGCTGTGCATATCGACCAGCTTGATGTGGAAAACGCCGACAGCGTGCAAGCCAGCGTGGCGCGCATGTTGCACGATTGGGGCGGGGTGGATGTGCTGATCAATAATGCCGGGGCCGGTTTTTTGCGCCCGTTTGAGCAAACCACGGCGGATGATTGGCGCTGGGTGATGGAGGTGAATTTCTTTGGCGCACTGCGCTGCACCCAGGCCGTGCTGCCGGCCATGCGCGCCGCGCGGCAGGGGCATATTTTGAACATCAGCTCGGTGGGTGGGCTGGTGGGACAGCCGTTTAATGAATTGTATTGCGCCGCCAAGTTTGCGCTCGAAGGCTTCACCGAAGCGCTGGCGGTGTATATGGAAGCCGGTTTCAATTTGCATTTCACCCTGGTCGAGCCGGGCGGGATTCAGAGCGATTTCGCCAAAAACGTGCTGGCGCGCATGCCCGGCACGCCGCCGGCGGAAGATGATCCGTATGCGCCGCTGCTGGCCGGCTACATCCACCGCGCCCGCTCGCGCAAGCCGGAAGATGTGGCGCACATTTACCAAAGTTCGGCCCAGGTGGCGCAGGTGATTGCGGATTGCATGGAACAGGAACAGCCGCCCCTGCGCCTGCGCACCTCGCCCTGGGCCGAAGAATTTTGCCGCTTTAAAACCGGGGCAGACCCGGATGGGACATTGCAGAAGAAGATGGTGGCGGGGTATAGCCTGGGGGTGTGAGGGGGGCGGCGGCGAGGCTCGCATGCGCGCCCTGCCCGCTTGACACGGTATATCCCCAATACGCTGCATGAGGCCACGCATGGAATTTGTTGTGGGAGCGACTTCAGTCGCGAAAACCGGCGGCGGATATGGCGCGGCGCCTATTCGCGGCTAAAGCCGCTCCTACCGGTATTTTGTCAATTCACAGCTTGTTGCGATGGTGAATTTTTGGGTGTGCCGATTGGCTCATTTTCCTGTGTTCCGCTCAAGAGCATGCGCAAGGCAAACTTGTGAGTTTGTGGTGGGAGCGACTTCAGTCGCGAACAAGGATGGCGCACAGCACAAAGGCCATTCGCGGCTGAAGCCGCTCCTGCCGGGCGAGCTGCACCCTGGTCAAAACGCGCAGATGAAGGCGCAAACAATATGCTGACGCACAAACAACAAACCCGGCGCCTGGCCGGGTTTGTCATCAGATCAACACTGCTTATTTCTTTTCGTCGCGCAATTCGCGCCGCAGAATCTTGCCCACATTGGTCTTGGGCAGGTCTTTGCGGAATTCCACGTATTTCGGCTTTTTATAGCCGGTCAGCTGCTCTTTGCAGAAATCCATCACCTGGTCTTCGGTCAGATTCGGATCTTTTTTGACGATGAAGAGTTTGACCGCTTCGCCGGCGTTTTTGTCCGGCACGCCGACGCAAGCGCATTCCAGCACGCCCGGCATGGCCATGACCACGTCTTCGATTTCATTCGGATAGACATTGAAGCCGGAGACCAGAATCATGTCTTTCTTGCGGTCAACGATGCGGGTGGCGCCGCTTTCGTCCATGACGCCGATGTCGCCGGTTTTGAAGAAGCCGTCCGGGGTCATCACTTTGGCGGTTTCTTCCGGGCGCTGCCAGTAGCCGGCCATCACTTGCGGGCCACGGATCGCAATTTCGCCGCGCTCGCCCAAGGGCACCGGTTTGCCGTCGTCGTCCAAAATCGCGATTTCGGTATTCGGAATCGGCAGGCCGATGGTGCCGTCAAACTCGGTGGTGTCAAAGCGCACCGCAGTCGCCACCGGCGATGTCTCAGACAGGCCATAACCCTGGATGATGGGCACGCCCGTCAATTTCAACCAGCGTTCGGCGACGCTTTGCTGCACCGCCATGCCGCCGCCGTTACAGATGCGGTAGCCGGAGAAGTCAAGCTTGGCGAACTCCGGATTGTTCAACAGACCATTAAACAGGGTGTTGACCGCAGGGAACATATTCACCTTGTATTTCTTCAACTCTTTGATAAAGCCGGGCAAATCGCGCGGATTGGGAATCAAGAGGTTGCAGGCGCCAAGGCGGGCGCCCATCAGGCCGCACACGGTCAGCGCAAAAATATGGTAGAGCGGCAAGGCGCACACAATCAGCATGCCATCCGGCGGCGGCGTCCAGCCTTTCAAGGCCGGTTGGAACCAGGCTTCGTTTTGCAGGATATTCGCCAGCACATTCCGGTGCAGCAGCACCGCGCCCTTGGATACGCCTGTAGTGCCGCCGGTGTATTGCAGGAAGGCGATGTCGTCGTGGCCGATCTTGACTTCCTTCAATTGCATGCCCTTGCCTTGCAGCAAGACTTGATTGAAGCGGTAGGCGCCCGGCAGGCTGTACTCCGGCACCATTTTTTTGATCTTGCGCACCACGAAATTGACCAGCAAACCTTTCAGGCCCAGCATATCGCCCATGGTGGCGACCACTACTTTCTTGACCTGGGTTTTGGCGACGACCTGCTGCACGGTGTTGGCGAAATTTTCCACCACGAAGATGACTTCCGCGCCGCTGTCTTTCAACTGGTGTTCCAGTTCGCGCGGGGTGTAGAGAGGATTGACATTGACCACGGTGTAGCCGGCGCGCAAAACGCCGGCCATCACGACCGGGTATTGCAGAATATTCGGCATCATGATCGCTACGCGCGCGCCCTTGGATAAGCCTTGCGCTTGCAGCCAGGCGCCGATGTGCGCCGATTTCTGGTCCAGCTCTCCGTAGGTAATCGATTTACCCATGCAGATGAAGGCGCGCCGGTCGGCGTATTTGCGGAAAGCATCCTGCAGCAGGTGCGCCAGCGATTGGTATTGCGCTGGGTCGATTTCCGCCGGCACGCCGGGCGGATAATTCTTGAGCCAAAACTTATCCATCCATTCCCTCTTTTGTGTGTTGGGGCGCGTCCCGCTACGCTGCAATGAGCAGAGGCGCCCCGGCTTGGTGATGTCGTGTGATGCTAGCTGCGAGCGGGTTTGCATGCAAGCAGTTTGCGTAGAATTTCCTCTCTTGTTTTAACGAAATACCTATATTGCAGCGCAACAAGCTGACGCCAGAGCAAGGCTGGCCTTAATTCTGGCGCAGCGGTAAGAGCCAGCGCGGCTCAAGCAGCACGGCCCCGCTCTCTATCTGGTAGCTGTCCGGCAATGCCGGGGCCGGCAGATTGCGCGCGCACCAGGCGCGCAATTCCTGCTCAGTCAGCCGCGCGTGGGCGCTGGCGCGCACTTCGGCGCGCAAATGCAGTACGCCCTCATCATCCGGCTGCTTGCGCACCTGGGCGAATTCGACTGCCGGATGTTCATACAACACTTCTTCAATCTGGCGCGGAAACACCCGCATGCCGCCGCGCCACACCAGATTCGCCTTGCGCTCGATGATCTGGAAAAAACCGTCATCGTCCATGCTGGCGATATCGCCGGTGGCGAACCAGCCATGTTGCAGGCGCGCCTGATATTCCGCGCTGTCATACGGCGCATCGTAGCCGGCAAACACTTGCGGGCCGCGCAGCCAGAGTTCGCCGGCTTGCTCCGGCCCCAGCTCCTGGCCGCTGTCCAAATCCAGAATGCGCGCTTCGGTGTCCGGCAGCGGCAAACCGACGGCGCCGCCGCGTCCGCGACTGGCGATCGGCATCGCCAGCGCGGCGGCGGCGCATTCCGCCAGGCCATATGCCTGCAACAGGCGGCCACGGGTGATTTTTTCAAATTTTTCCTTCACCTCGCGCGGCAGCGGTGAGCCGCTCACGGCGCACACCCGGATCGAGGCCAGGCCGTAGTCGCGCACGCGCGGGGTTTGCACCAATTGATGAATGATTTTCGGGGTGGTCGGGAAATAGGTGGGGCGTTGTTTTTGCACGCAGCGCAAGAGCTGCTCCAGATTATCGTCCGGCAACAAAATCATGCTGGCCCCGAGATACACCGCCAAATGCAGCACGCCGGTCAAACCATACGCCGAGGCGAATGACTGCAGGGCGAGAAATCGCTCGTCGCCGGGGCGCGCTTCCGGCAGCCAGTGGCGCAGTTGCAAGGCGTTGCTGGCCAGATTGCGATGCGATAAAGGCGCCGGCAGGGCCGGCCCGGTGCTGCCCCAGGTGTACACAATCACCGCGATATCATCCAGCGCGGCGGGCGGCGGCAATTCGTTGCGACGCGCATGCAGCAAATCGGCAAAGCGGGCGAAGCGGCGTTCCGGTTGTGGCCGGTTGCGCCACAGCCACGGCAAGCGCGGATGCTGGCGGCTGAGGTATTGCAGACGGGCGCGCGGCCCCATGTATTCATGCAGGCTGGCGAACACCACGCGCTTTAAGCCGGCGGCGCGCGCATCTTGCAGCAGCGGGCTGCGCAATTCCAGATAGCGCTGGCTGGAGACAATCAATAACACGCTGCGGCTTTCCTGGATGCGTTTGAGCAATTGCTGCTGCTCCAGGCCGGCTTCGACCAGCACGGCAATGGCGCCGGCTTTCAAGATGCCGAAATAGGCAATCAGCCATTGCGGGCTGTTGGGCAAGGCCAGCATCACCCTTTCGCCGGGGCGGATGCGGCGCGCCAGCAAGCCATGCGCAAAACGGGTGGCCAGCCGATCCAATTCGCGCCAGCTCATATTGCGCCCATAAAAACTGAGCGCCGTGGTTTTGCCAAAGCGGCGCGCACAGGCTTCCAGCAGTTTGGGCAGCGGCGCATACGGCGGTTTGATACGGTAGGTGGTGCGCGCATCGTAAAACTTGAGCCAGGGCCGCGCTGCTTCGAGTGCGATGCGGGCAGCGCGCCGGCTTTGTTTTTGCGCCGCGCGCTGCTGCGCCGCTTGCATCGGGTCTTGCAAACCCAGCAGAAAATGGTTGATGGCGCGGTTGACCGCGTCGGGCCGCTCTACCATCACTTGATGCGCGGAAACCTGCACCACCACCTGCTGCGCGCCTGGAACCAGTTGCGCCACTGCGCGATAGGCTTCTTCGGCAAACAAAATATCGCGCTGGCCCAGGATCACCAGGGTCGGGCAGGCGATGGCGCGCAGGTAATCGCTGCCGTCCCAGTCGCGCAGGGCGTTGCGGTTTTGCAAATACACCACATGCGAAGGCGGATACAGGCGCGCGGCGTTGAATATGGTGGCTTGCAGCAGGCTGCGCGCACTGTCCAGCAACCAGGGCGGGGCGCGCAACAGCAAGCGCCCGGCCAGACGCAGCTTGAAGCGCACCGCCGAGGCGATAATCACCAGCGCTTGCACCCGCTGCGGATGGCGCTGGATGAAGTAAGAACTGAGGGCGCCTCCAAAAGAGTGGCAGATCAAGGTGAATTGCTGCGGCGCGCGCAAGACTTCGAGCGCGGCTTCGATGTCCGCCACCAATTCGGCCACATCGTAGCGCGCGCCTTCGGCTTCGTCTGGCGCGTCGGTATAGCCATGGCCGCGCAGATCCAGGGCCAGCACGCGGTAATCTTCCTGAAATTGCTCCAGCTGAAAATGCCAATATGCGGCGCGGCCGCCGAAGCCGTGAATGAAAACCATGGTCGGCGCACTGTATTTGTCGCCGCTGGCCGGGCCGGCTTCGACCACGCTCATTTCCAGGGGACGCGACGGCCCCAGCCGGTCGGGCAGGCTGATGGTGTAACGGTGCAGGTCAACGTCGAAGCTCATGCGCCAATTGTAGCTTGCAGCATGCCGCGATGGCTTAGCGCTGCGCATACGAAAGTGCTTGTCAGCGCCAACGCATACGGGCAGAATGCTCGGTTGCTTTCGGCCCCTGCGCCGCCACCTTTTCCGCCATTCTGCTGGAGTATATTCAGATGCCTTACCGATTCCGCAATCCAAAACGACTGATGCAATTCACATGCAGCGCTGTGGCGCTGGCTGCGCTTGGCGCCTGCGGCGGTGGCGACGGCAGCTGGGGCAGCGGCAAGGGCGAAGCCCCTGCCAGCGGCCAGCTCAGCATCACCGTCGCCAACCAATTGCAAGTGGCCGGGCAAGTGCTGCGTGCGGCGAATGGCCTGGCCCTGAACGATGGCCTGGAGCCGGGCACAGTGCGCCGCACCCATCCCAACGATTTGCTGCAAAAAGTGTTTGAAGCCATCAATACCGAAGTCCCCAAACGCGAAGGCACAAGCTATTCCTTCAGCGTGGCTTGCGGCAGTGACGCCGCCGCCGGCGCGGTGAATGTGGCGGTGACGCTGAAAACCGCCAAAGTTCTGGCCGCCGGCGACAATGCGCAAGTGACGGTGCAAACCTGTCAGCTGAACCAGGTATGGTTTGGCGGCGCAGCCAAAATTGAATACACCGCGAATGTGAACGGCGAATTCAATGCGGTGTTCAGCAATTTCGCCCTGCAGGAAGGGACGGAAAAATTCATTCTGAATGGCGACAGCCTGATCGCCAAAGCGGGCGACGCCTATTTGAACACCGGCAAACGCCTGGTGCTGGCGCGTTACAGCAATAATGTGCTGATCGACGAAAAAGAATTGACCGAATACACCTTGCGCAGCGGCAATAAGAGCTTTGGCCTGGGCGGCAAATTCCTGTATAAGGGCGCCAAACCCGGCAACTTCCAGGCTGAGATCAATAACGCCAGCATTTTCATTGCCTCGGACAAATATCCGGTGCTTGGCCGCTTGACGGTTCTGGGCAGCAGTTACAGCATGCTGGCGCTGGCGCCGCTGGGCACGAATGCGATGCGAATCGATTTCACCGATCAAAAAGACGGCAAAATCACCAACAGCCAGAACAGCACTTACGAAGACGTGCAAAAAGCGCTGAATTGATGCTGCCGGGGCGGCGCCCTGCCGCCCGGCTTTATTTCATCATTCGTCAGATATTGCGCTGCAAGTCAGGATAAAATTCACGCTTCAGATTGCAAGTTTCAACCCCTCCCACTACTGGAGATTATCGATGCGAATGATGAATATGAATGCCAAGCATTTGGGCGGTATGTTGCTGCTGGGTCTGCTGAGCGCCTGTGGCGGCGGCGGCAGTGGTGCGGGAAGCCCTGCTCCGGTCACGCCTCCAGTCCAGTCAACGCCGATCAGCAGCAGCAATTTCATGCAAGTCGCGGCGCAAGCATATAACAGCGGCGATGCGCTGAGCGGCCAAGGCGGCAGCGGCAGTAACAGCGGCGGCGGCGCCAGCATGAATTTGAACAGTAAAGTCGGCGATATCTACAACGCCGTGAAGAATGGCGCAGCGTCGCTGCCGGATCTGAATAACCGCATGACCGATAATTGCCGCGATGGCGGCACGATTGATTTGAACATCCGCCTCAACGCCAGCCGCAGTCTGGCTGCCGGCGCGCAGATTGATTTGACCGCCAGCAATTGCATCGACAGCGGGGTCAAATTTGACGGCGGCGCCAGCATGAGCATCGCCGCCGGCAGCAACAGCTTTGAATATGGTTTGAATTTCCAGAATTTCAGCCTCAGCAGCGCGACAGAGCGCTTTGTCTTGAATGGCGATGGCAAATTCAGCAGCGTGGGCGGAAAAGTGGTGCAAAGCGGCAGCGCCATGTATATCGCTTACTACAAAAACGGCGCGCTGGTGACTGAACGCAGCCTGAGCAATTACAGCATGAGCAATGGCAACAGCGGCTATCAGATCAGCGGCGTAATGCAATTCAAAAACCAGGCCCTGGGTACGATTCCGGTGACGGTCAGCACCGAAGCGCCGTTCACGCCCGGCCCGCAAGGGTTCCCGATCAGCGGCAAGATGGTGATCAGCGGCAGCGGCAACACGAAAATCACGCTGACGCCGACCGGCAATCAATCGGTCAAAGTGGATTTCAGCGATAAGCCGGACGGCTCGATCACACTGACGCAAACCGTCACCTTTGACCAGCTCAAAGCGATGCAATAAACGCACGCGACGGTTTTTTTTCATCAAGCCGGCAAACATTGCCGGCTTTTTTACGTCCATCGCTTCCAGCATTTCTTGTGACTGTTCAGTCTTCACAAAGATGGACGAAGCAGATTCCGTTCGCCCTGAACCTGTCGAAGGGCATGGTTGATCATGGTTCGACAAGCTCACCACGAACGGCAAAACCGTGGTTCGACAAGCACACCACGAACGGCAAAACCATGGTTCGACAAGCACACCACGAACGGCAAAACCGTGGTTCAACCAGCTCCACGCAATGAAGCTGCGCCCCGCTTGGCATACAAGACCGAATTGTTAGCGCAGCGGCTGAATAGATACCATTTCTTTATTTTGCAGCGCAGCAGACCACTTCCCGATTTGCCCCATTCACCGCACGCCGCCCTGCCCTGCGCCGCCTTGCTGCGGCCTGAGCCGGAACCCTGCAGACCAGTTGGCCGAACCGCAATGCTGAGACGCTGCGGCGTGCAGCGCGCCGGATTGCCGCACCGGCGCCCAGGCTATGCGCGCGGCCCGCACAAATTTTCACTGCAAAAACCCTTGTATAGACAAGGGAAAATTCGATAAACAGCAGATTTCTCCGTGGCTTGTTTCCCTCTGCGGCAGTGTGGTTTTACTCTGGCACCATTTTTTCCTCTGTGCATTTTCCCATGTTTTTATTTTACTCCGACCCTAATTTAGAGGATTGTGAATTTTTCCGCACTGCACTAATCTTTTCCCACTACCAACACGCAGCGGAGAGCCACGATGAATGCCCAAGGTTTGTACCACCCTTCCAACGAACATGACGCCTGCGGCGTCGGCTTCATTGCCCATATCAAGGGTAATAAAAGCCATGCGGTGATCGAACAAGGCTTGCAGATTCTGAAAAATCTGGATCATCGGGGAGCAGTGGGCGCAGATAAATTGATGGGCGACGGGGCCGGCATTTTGATTCAAGTGCCGGATCAGTTTTACCGCGATGAAATGGCAAAACAAGGCGTGGAATTGCCGCCGCCGGGCGAATATGGCGTCGGCATGGTGTTTTTGCCAAAGGAAAACGCTTCGCGCATCGCCTGCGAACAGGAAATCGAGCGCGCGGTGCGCATCGAAGGCCAGGTGGTGCTGGGCTGGCGCAATGTGCCGGTGGATACAGAAATGCCGATGTCGCCCGAAGTGCGCCAGCGCGAGCCGGTGATCCGCCAGATTTTCATTGGCCGTGGCCCGGACATCATGGTGACTGACGCGCTGGAGCGCAAACTGTATGTGATCCGCAAATCTTCCGGCCACGCGATTCAGGCGCTGAAGCTGGCGCACGGCAAAGAATTCTTCGTGCCCTCGATGTCCGCGCGCACCGTGGTGTACAAAGGCTTGCTGCTGGCTGATCAGGTGGGCCTGTATTACAAAGATCTGCAAGACCCGCGCTGTATTTCCGCGCTGGCGCTGGTGCATCAACGTTTTTCCACCAACACCTTCCCGGAATGGCCGCTGGCCCACCCCTACCGCCTGATTGCGCACAATGGCGAAATCAATACCGTCAAAGGCAATTTCAACTGGATGCGCGCGCGTGAAGGCTTGATCAAATCGGCGGTGTTTGGCGACGATTTGCAAAAGCTGTTCCCGCTGATTTATGAAGGCCAGTCCGACACCGCCTGCTTTGACAATGTGCTGGAGCTGCTGGTGATGAGCGGCTATCCGCTGGCGCAGGCAATGATGATGATGATCCCGGAAGCCTGGGAAAACCACAGCCTGATGGACGACAACCGGCGCGCCTTCTATGAATACCATGCGGCGATGATGGAGCCGTGGGACGGCCCGGCGGCGATGGCCTTCACCGATGGCCGCCACATCGGCGGCACGCTGGACCGCAATGGCTTGCGCCCGGCGCGCTATATCGTCACTGATGACGATATGGTGGTGATGGCCTCGGAAGCCGGCGTATTGCCGATTCCTGAATCCAAAATCATCAAGAAATGGCGTTTGCAACCGGGCAAAATGTTCCTCATCGACCTGGAGGCTGGCCGCATCATTGATGACAAAGAATTGAAAGACATGTACGCCAACGCCAAGCCCTATAAAGCTTGGATCAATTCGGTGCGCATCAGCCTGCAGGATTTGAAATTGCAGGATTCCAAAGTCAGCCTGCGTCCGGGACATACGAAAAACGGCGGTGAAATGCCGCAGGAAAACCTGCTGGATTTGCAGCAGGCCTTTGGCTACACCCAGGAAGACATCAAATTTGTACTGTCGCCGATGGCGCAAAACGCTGAGGAGGCAACCGGCTCGATGGGCAATGATTCGCCGCTGGCGGTGATGTCGAACAAGCTCAAGCCGCTGTATTCCTATTTCCGCCAGTTGTTTGCGCAAGTCACCAATCCGCCGATTGATCCGATCCGCGAAGCGCTGGTGATGTCGCTGGTTTCCTTCATCGGGCCAAAGCCGAATTTGCTGGACACGAATAACATCAACCCGCCGATGCGGCTGGAAGTGAAACAGCCGGTGCTGGATGAAACCGATATGCTGCGCCTGTATAACATCGGCGCGCACACTGGCGGCAAGTTCAAATCTTATCTCTTGAATATCTGCTACCCGCTGGCCTGGGGCCGCGCCGGAATTGAAGCCTGCATCGCCTCGCTGTGCGCGGAAGCGGTGGATGCCGTGAAATCGGGACATAACATCCTCATCGTGTCAGACCGTGCGATCAATGCGCAGCAAGTGGCGATTCCGGCCCTGCTGGCGACTTCTGCGATTCATCAGCATTTGGTGGCGCGCGGTTTGCGCGCAGCCACCGGGCTGGTGGTGGAAACCGGTTCGGCGCGCGAGTGCCATCACTTCGCCCTGTTGGCCGGCTATGGCGCGGAAGCTGTGCACCCGTATTTGACTCTGCAAACCCTGCGCGATATTGCGCCCGGTCTGGCTGGCGGCTTGAGCCCGGATAAGGCAGTGGCGAATTACACCAAGGCGATTGGCAAGGGCTTGATGAAGGTGATGTCGAAAATGGGCATCTCCACCTATATGTCATATTGCGGCGCGCAGATTTTTGAAGCAGTTGGCCTGAATACGGATTTCGTCGCCAAGTATTTCAAGGGCACGGCCTCGAACGTCGGCGGGATCGGCATCTTTGAAGTGGCGGAAGAGGCATTGCGCCTGCACCAGGCCGCGTTCGGCAGCGATCCGCTGTTGCAAGATCAGCTCGACGCCGGCGGCGAATACGCCTTCCGCACCCGTGGCGAACATCATTTATGGACGCCGGACGCGATTGCCAAGCTGCAGCATTCGACCCGCAGCAACAGCTACGCCACGTATAAGGAATTTGCGCAATTGATCAATGACCAGAGCCGCCGCCATCTGACGCTGCGCGGTCTGTTTGAATTCAAAATCGACCCCAGCCGCGCGATTGCGCTGGATCAGGTTGAACCGGCCAGAGAAATCGTTAAGCGCTTCGCCACCGGCGCTATGTCGCTCGGTTCGATTTCGACCGAAGCCCACGCTACGCTGGCGGTGGCGATGAACCGCATCGGCGGCAAGTCGAATACCGGCGAAGGCGGCGAAGATCCGGCCCGCTATATGCCGGAATTCAAGGGCATCGCGATTAAAAAAGGCGACACCCTGGCCTCGGTGCTGGGCCAGGAACAGGTGGCGTCTGACTATGCGCTGGAAGATGGCGATTCGCTGCGTTCGCGCATCAAGCAAGTGGCCTCGGCCCGTTTCGGCGTGACTGCCGCCTATCTGTGCTCTGCCGATCAGATTCAGATCAAGATGGCGCAAGGGGCCAAGCCGGGTGAAGGCGGCCAATTGCCGGGCCACAAAGTATCTGAATACATCGCCCGCCTGCGCTTTTCCGTGCCGGGGGTGGGTTTGATTTCACCGCCGCCGCACCACGATATTTATTCGATTGAAGATCTGGCGCAGCTGATTCACGATTTGAAAAACGTCAATCCGACCGCCTCGATTTCGGTCAAGCTGGTGTCGGAAGTGGGGGTCGGCACAGTGGCCGCCGGCGTGACCAAGGCCAAAGCCGATCATGTCGTAATCGCGGGACATGACGGCGGCACCGGCGCCTCGCCGCTGTCTTCCATCAAACATGCCGGCTCGCCATGGGAACTGGGCTTGGCGGAAACCCAGCAAACCCTGGTCTTGAACGGCTTGCGCAGCCGCATCCGGGTGCAGGCCGACGGCCAGATGCGCACCGGGCGCGATGTGGTGATCGCCGCCATGCTGGGCGCGGATGAATTTGGCTTCGCCACTGCGCCACTGGTGGTGCAAGGTTGCATCATGATGCGTAAATGCCATTTGAACACCTGCCCGGTGGGGGTGGCGACGCAAGACCCGGTGTTGCGCGCCAAGTTTGCCGGCAAGCCTGAGCATGTGGTGAATTATTTCTTCTTCGTGGCGGAAGAAGCGCGCCAATTGATGGCCCAGCTTGGCATGCGCACGTTTGACGAATTGATCGGGCGCGCTGATTTGCTCGATAAATCCAAAGCCATCACGCATTGGAAGGCGCAGGGCCTGGATTTCGCCAAGGTATTCCATCTGGTCGATGCCAAGGGACAATCGGTGTATCACACCGAGGAGCAGGATCATGGTTTGCTCAAGGCGCTGGATAACAAGCTGATCACGCAAAGCAGGCCGGCGCTGGAAAAAGGCGAAAAAGTGTCTTTTATTTCGCCGGTGCGCAATCTGAACCGCACCGTCGGCGCCATGTTGTCTGGCGAGGTGGTGCGCCGCTATGGCCATGCCGGGCTGCCGGATGACACCATTCATATTCAATTGCAAGGTACGGCGGGACAGTCCGCCGGCGCCTTCCTGGCGCAAGGCATCACGCTCGATCTGGTGGGCGAAGGAAATGACTATGTTGGCAAAGGTTTGTCCGGCGGACGTTTGATTGTGCGCCCGAATACCGAATTCCGTGGCTGGGCGGTGGATAACATCATCGTCGGCAACACCGTCTTGTACGGCGCGATTTGCGGCGAAGCCTTCATCAATGGCGTGGCCGGCGAACGTTTCGCGGTGCGCAATTCCGGCGCCACCGCCGTGATTGAGGGACTGGGCGACCACGGTTGTGAATATATGACCGGCGGCACAGTGGTGGTGTTAGGCGCAACCGGGCGCAACTTCGCCGCCGGCATGTCGGGCGGGGTGGCGTATGTGTATGACGTGGACGGACAATTTACAGCGCGTTGCAACAGCGCCATGGTGGAGTTGGAGCCGGTCTTATCGACGCTGGAGCAAAGCGCGAAAACCGATGCCGCGACCTGGCACAGCGTGGAGCGCGGCGGTCAGGGCGAAACTGACGAGGCGATTTTAAAACGCCTGCTGGAGCGTCACTTTAAATACACCGGCAGCACGCGCGCGCGCCTGTTGCTGGATGACTGGGCCAATGCGCGGCATAAATTCATCAAGGTTTTCCCGAGTGAATACAAGCGCGCGCTGCAGGAACTCAACCGCGTCAAAGCCGCTGAAAAAATCGCAGCTTAAAAACCCGTCCGACCGAATACAGAACAGGAAACAAGATCATGGGCAAAGTCACCGGCTTTCTCGAATACCAACGCATCAGCGAAGCCGCACAGGAAGCGGCGGAACGTAAAAAACATTATCGCGAATTTGTCTTGACCTTAGACGATGCGCAAGCCAAACAACAGGGCGCGCGCTGCATGGATTGCGGCATTCCGTTTTGCAATAACGGTTGCCCGGTGAATAACATCATCCCGGATTGGAATGATCTGGTGTATCGCGGCAATTGGCGCCAGGCGCTGGCGGTGCTGCATTCGACCAATAACTTCCCCGAGTTCACCGGACGTATCTGTCCCGCGCCTTGCGAAACGGCCTGCACCCTGGGCATCAATGACGATCCGGTCGGCATCAAATCGATTGAGCATTACATCGTGGATAAGGGCTGGGAAAACGGCTGGATCACGCCGCAGCCGGCCAAACACAGCACGGGTAAGAAAGTGGCGATTGTCGGCTCCGGCCCGGCAGGTCTGGCGGCGGCGCAGCAATTGGCGCGCGCCGGGCATGCGGTGACGGTATTTGAAAAAGCCGACCGCGCCGGCGGCCTGCTGCGCTACGGCATCCCGGATTTCAAGCTGGAAAAATCGCATATCGAGCGCCGCCTGGAGCAGATGCGGGCCGAAGGCGTGACCTTCCGCACCAATGTGTTAATCGGCAAAGACTTCCCGACCAGCGTCAATAACTGGGCCAAGGAAACCATTTTCCCGGAAGATCTGGCGGCGGAATATGATGCGGTGGTGATTGCCGGCGGCGCGGAACAACCGCGTGATTTGCCGGTGCCGGGACGCAATCTCAAGGGTGTGCACTTCGCCATGGACTTTTTGCCGCAGCAAAACAAAGTCAATGCCGGCGACAAGCTCAAAGATCAAATCAAAGCAGGCGGCAAGCATGTGGTGGTGATTGGCGGCGGCGACACCGGCTCGGATTGCGTCGGCACCTCGAACCGGCACGGCGCCTTGTCGGTCACCCAATTTGAATTGATGCCAATGCCGCCGGAACAGGAAAACAAGCCGCTGGTGTGGCCGTACTGGCCGACCCGGCTGCGCACCTCGTCTTCGCATGAGGAAGGCTGCCAGCGTGATTGGGCTGTCGCCACCAAGCGCTTTGAGGGCAAGGGCGGCAAGCTGGATAAGCTGATCGCCTGCCGTGTCGAATGGCAGGATGGCAAGATGGTGGAAGTGGCGGGCAGTGAGTTTGAGGTCAAGGCTGATCTGGTCTTGCTGGCGATGGGCTTTGTCTCGCCGGTGCAGCAAGTGCTGGATGCGTTTGGCGTGGCCAAAGACAGCCGGGGCAATGCGCAAGCCGCCACCGATGGCGCGCAAGCGTATCAAACCTCGGCCCCGAAAATCTTCGCCGCCGGCGATATGCGGCGCGGTCAATCGCTGGTGGTGTGGGCGATTCGCGAAGGACGGCAATGCGCGCATGCGGTGGATGCCTTCCTGATGGGCGAGTCGCAGTTGCCCTTATAAGCTTGGGTGTTGATGAAATTTTGGCAAAACATCCTGAACGTAGAAAAAAAGCTTGCAACAAGTTTCATTTTGTAACAGAATGATTTCCTCAACCAGGAGAAGGGCAATGTGTCATCACATACCGCCCTGCTCCTGATAGAAGGCGGTAAGGTGTGGCGCAAGCCACCCCGTCCTGCCCACATCACTGCGCAGCCATGCGACTTCCCATGCTTTTCAGGCGTCTTCAAGGCCGCAGTGAATCCTCCTTTTGCCAACTCAGGCAGCATTCCGCTGCCATATCAAGGAAATTCAATGAAATACTTAGTTGCATGCTGCATTGCCGCGCTCTTACCCCAAGTGTCCCAAGCAGTCGAATTGTATGACAATGGCCCGGTTGTGAACGCGAATGGCAAATCCGCCATCTCCGGCGCACGCACCGCCTATGGTTATGCCGTCAACAGCTCCGCTGTTGTCGCGGATGACTTCAAAGTCAGCGACAATCAAGTGTGGAATATTGGCCAGTTCGATTTCTTCGCTTACCAAACCAACGCCACCAACTTCGGTTTCCAATCGGTAACCTGGAGCCTGGTCAAAGATCTGCCGGACGGCACGGAAGTGATGGCTTCCGGCACCACCAGCGTGAGCAATGGCGGCCTGGTCGGCCACCGCGTGCTGAACGACAGCTCGACCAGCACCGCTCGCAAGATCTACCGTCTGCAAGCTGACGTGCAAGACTTCAATCTGTCTGCCGGCCACTACTGGCTGCGCTGGTCGATTACCGGCAACAGCAGCTTCAGCGGTCCTTGGGTGCCGCAAACTGCGGATGGCCGTGACGGCAATGGGCAGCAAAACACCGGCAACGGTTGGGCTGATATCGACACGCTGACCGCTGACCTGCCGTTCGCTGTGCATGGCACAGTGGCCGTGGTGCCGGAAGCTGAAACCTGGGCCATGATGCTGGCTGGTCTGGGCGGTTTGGGCATGCTGGCGCGCCGTCGCCGTCAAGCCTGATCGAGCTCTACTCAGATAGAAAAACGCCGGCTGCGCGCCGGCGTTTTTTTATGTTGCGTCAAAATGGTTTGAGTGCGATTTTTTCATGCAGCCCGGGAATCAGGCTGACTGCCGCAGAGGCGAAGAAACGGTGAAAATCAGCTGTCATCTCGCCTTGAATAATGACCGGATCGGTGGCTACCAGCTTACGCGCCTCTTCCACATCCTCCACCGCCAGCACAAATATTCCGCGCCGCCCTTCCACCCCGTCAAGCGGCCCGGCCAGAGCCAGTTTGCCTTCAGCCGCCAGCCGCTTCATATTCGCAAAATGTCCTTTGAACATTTCATCGCGCTGCGCGCCGGCGGGCAAGGGTTTGTGCGTTTTTAAAATCACCAGCACAAATTTGCGCATCCCGTTTTCATTCGCGCCGGCTTTTTTGGCCAGGGCGGCGTCGTAATTCGCTGGCGCAGCAGCGGCAGGCGTGGCGGGAGCGCTTTGTGCGCTGGCGCCTAAGCTGGTCAGCGCCAGCGTAAGGCAGGAAAGGATGGCGGGTAATTTGGGCATGACAGGCTCCGGGCTGGATCAAAAGCTTATTTTGCACCAGTCCCGCCGCAAACCACAGCCGCCAGCACGCCGGCGTGGCGGAAGTGTTGCGTATTGCGCCTCGGAACACTGGCCGGGATGCCTATTGGCAAAGCCCGCCACAGTATGCTAAAGTGCGCCCCGTCCTCAGGGAGTAGCCGCATCTCCTGCATGATGGTCGTGTTCAACATACTTGGCGCAAGCCGTGGGCGCGACGCCCGCCCCAACTGGTGCGGATAGGCAAGACTGATGACTGTACGGCGCCGCTGCTGGCGGGGGCTGTATAGTCATCGTATCTTCGCCAGCAAAGGAACATCATGGAAGCACTTATTCTTTCCACCCTCGCTGTCACCCTGGCCGAAATCGGCGATAAAACCCAGTTGCTGGCTTTCATGCTGGCCACCCGTTTTCGCCGCCCGGTTCCGATTATGCTGGGCATTCTGGCCGCCACGCTGGCCAACCACGGCCTGGCCGGCCTGCTTGGCAGCCTGTTGGCGCAATGGATTTCCCCGCTCGCGCTGCGGATTGGGGTGGCGGTTTCGTTTCTGGGCATGGCGGCCTGGATTCTGATTCCCGATGAGTTGGATGAAGACACGCCCACCCGCGCCGGATTGGGCGTATTCGGCGCCACCTTTGTCAGCTTCTTTCTGGCGGAAATGGGCGATAAAACCCAGTTCGCCACCATCACCCTGGCGGCGCATTATGAAAGCACCTTGATGGTGATCGCCGGCACCACGCTGGGCATGTTGATCGCCGATGTGCCGGCGATTTTCATCGGTCAGAAAATGGGGCAAAAATTGCCGCTGGCGCTGGTGCAGCGTTGCGCTGCGCTCTTGTTTGCGCTGCTCGGTCTGGCTGCAGCCTGGGATGCGGCGCGCCTGGCGGGGTGGTTGTAAGTCCACCCGCCAAACCAGCGCTGCCAGCGGCCTGATATGCAATGGCCATGAGCGCAGAAATAAGGCCCCGGAGTCCCCGATAACAACATCCGGGGACGGGGACGACGATGCCGAGGCCGTTGGCAATTTCTGCTGGCGGCTTTAGATCTGCGCGCCAGCTGCCACGATCGTTACGCTAATTCTTTTTCCAATAATTGATGCAATTCGGCAAACGACGGTTCGCCCACATAGCGCTTGACGATACGGCCCTGTTTATCAATCACGAAGGTGGTCGGGGTCATACTGACATTGCCAAAGGCTTTGGCCAACTCGCCTTTGTAGTCGAGCGCGACATGAAATGGCAATTTGCGCGTTTCGGCGTAGTTGATGACGTAATTCGGCGGATCGTATTGCATCGCCACGGCAACGAACTCAAGGCCGCGCGGATTGTATTTTTGCCAGGTTTCAACCATCTGCGGCATTTCCCGCACGCAGGAAGCGCAGGATGTGGCCCAAAAATTGACCATCACCACCTTGCCGCGCAGGCTGGCGCTGTCAAATTTTTTGCCCTGTAAATTGGTGTATTCGACATGCGGCGCGGCTTGTCGCGCGGTCAGGCTTTGATAGCCCCACAGGCCTGCGCCTGCCACCAGTAATACAGTCAACAAGGGTAATACCAATTTTTTTGTCTGCATTGCATCCATCCCGAAAAAACCTGTGCTGCGCATGATACGCAAAATCGCGCCGGATTGCAGGGCCCCATTAATTCATCTTGACTGGCGGCAAGTCCCTGCTAACTTGAAACAAGCCCGTCCCATTTGACGTTTTTCACCCTGGAAAGGAATCAGCATGAAAAGTCTGCGCACGAATTGCATGGTCCTGCTGCTCGCTTGCCTGTCGCCACTGCCTGCCCTGGCGGTCGGGGCCATTGCGGTTGATGATGATCAATCGCTCTCGGAACCGGCTTATGGCTTCTCCGTGCGCCAACCAAATCGGCAAACCGCAGAACGGGTGGCGCTGAATTATTGCCGCCAGAACGGCGACAATTGCCGCGCTGTGGTGTGGTTTGAAACCTGTGGCGCGTATGCCGCATCGGCCCGCCATTATGGCTATGGCTGGGGCGCCACCAAGTCCAAGGCCACCAGTGATGCGTTGAAGATGTGCGGCTCGAACAGCTGCAAGGTGGTGGTGGCGGAATGTGAGCGTTAAAGCCGGCCCATAACAGGCGGCGCAATCACACTGCTGCACGACGATTGCGCCGCGCTTTATGACCTCTGTTCACTCTTTTGCGACAAGCAGATTCAATCACTCCCTCCGCTGCACCCGCCCCCACTGCAACTGCCGCCACTGTCGCTGCTGCAATCTGCGCCACCGCTGTAATCACTGCATGCTGCGGCGGAATCGATGGCGCCCAGGCTTTCCAAGGCGCCGGGGTGATAGGCATGCGCCAGGGAATAATGCTGGGTATGGCCATCGGCCCCGCTGCGCAACAAACTGCCGGCGGCCACACTCCATAAAATCGGCGCCGCCAATCCCAGTCTGTCATCCAGCGCAAACAGGGATGGCATGCGTTCCGGCTGCTGCGGGTTGATATTTTCAGCGGCGCATGCGCTGCGCCAGCTGGGCAGGATGGCGCCATCTGCGCCGCTGCCGGCTGGGGCATGATGTAAGAAACGTCCGAAAGCACGCTGACAAAAGTCTTCGTATTGCCGGGTGCATAAAATAAATTCATGCCACAGCAAATCCACGGCTTGCGATGGCATCTCCAATTGCTGTCCGGGCGCGTTGCTGCAAGCCAGAAAAAATTGACGCAATGCGGCGCACAGCGCCAGGTAGCTGGCCTGATCCAAGTGTGGAATATGCTGGCGCATTTTGCCAAACAATGCGGCGGGGAATTGGTAATGGCGGATGAAGTGCTGGCGCTGACGCTGCTGACGCTGGCGGCGCAAACGCCACAGGCGCATACCGAGCGCAATCGCCAGCACGCAGACAGGAAGCAACAAATAAATATAGGGAATCATGACAAAGCCCGCAATGGTATGCGGTCATGATAACAGTTCAGCAGATTGCCACAATAGCCGGGCGCAAGGGCTTGCCGTTCACAATGAGCATTGCCAGCTTGGCAAGGATGGCCTGCTCCGGAGATAAGACTTCACACATCAATTTACATTCTTGGCGCTGGTTTGACAGGAATAAAAAAACGGGGGCTTGCGCCCCCGTTCTCTTTTCTGCTCAAGACAATCAGTGATCGTCGCCGCCAAAACCGGACATGCCGGTCGCTTCGGCGATTTCTGATTCTGCGCGCGCCAGGCGTTCGGCCTGGAGCACGGCATGGCGCTCTTCGGCTTCCCAGTTTTCCTTTTCCTTGCGCGCACGGTGGAAGGCCAGACCGGTGCCGGCTGGAATCAGTCGGCCCACAATCACGTTTTCCTTCAAGCCGCGCAGGCTGTCTTTCTTGCCCATGATCGCCGCTTCGGTCAGCACGCGCGTGGTTTCCTGGAACGATGCCGCCGAAATGAAGGAGTCAGTGGACAAGCTGGCCTTGGTAATACCCAGCAACACGTTTTCGTAGTTGGCCGGGATCTTGGCCAAAGCGTTGACGCGGTCGTTTTCGTCCAGCAGCTCGGAGCGTTCCACCTGCTCGCCAACGATGTAGTTGGTGTCGCCGGCGTCGGTGATCTGCACGCGGCGCAGCATCTGACGCACAATCACTTCAATGTGCTTGTCATTGATCTTCACGCCTTGCAGACGGTACACGTCCTGCACTTCGTCAACGATGTAGCGCGCCAGCGCGTCGATACCCAGCAAGCGCAGAATGTCTTGCGGATCAGCCGGGCCGTCCACAATCATTTCACCCTTGTTCACCACCTGGCCGTCATGCACCAGCACTTGCTTGTCCTTGGTGATCAGGAACTCATGCTTGTTGCCGTCCATGTCGGTGATTTCCAAGCGCTGCTTGCCCTTGGTTTCTTTACCGAAGGCCACCGTACCGGTGACTTCCGCCAGCATGCCGGCGTCTTTCGGGGAACGCGCTTCAAACAATTCGGCCACACGCGGCAGACCGCCGGTAATGTCACGGGTTTTTTGCGATTCGGTCGGAATACGCGCCAACACTTCACCCACCGAGACTTGCTGACCGTCTTTCACGGTGATCAGCGCGCCCACCTGGAAGCCGATCGTCACCGAGTGTTCGGTGCCGGCAATCTTCACTTCTTCGCCGGCGTCGTTCAACAGTTTCACCTGCGGACGCATGCTCTTGGTGGAGGTGCTGCGGCTCTTGGCGTCGATCACCACCAGGGTCGAGATACCGGTGTTTTCGTCTTCCTGACGGGCCACGGTGACGCCTTCTTCCACATTCTCGAAACGCACGGTGCCGGCGTATTCGGTAATGATCGGACGGGTCAGCGGGTCCCAGGTGGCGAGTGCGGCGCCGGCCTTGACTTGCATGCCGTCTTTGACGTTCAGGGTCGCGCCGTACGGCACTTTATGACGTTCACGCTCACGGCCATGGTCGTCGGTGATCAGCACTTCGCCGGAACGCGAAATCACGATCTGGTTGCCCTTGCCATTCGTCACATAACGCATGGTGGCGGTGAAACGGATCACGCCGTTGGACTTGGCTTCAACCGAGGAGGCGACTGCCGCACGCGATGCCGCACCACCGATGTGGAAGGTACGCATGGTCAGCTGGGTGCCCGGTTCGCCGATCGACTGCGCCGCCACCACACCGACGGCTTCGCCGACGTTGACCAGCTGGCCACGGCCCAGATCGCGGCCATAGCACTTGGCGCACAGACCGTAGCGGGTTTCGCAGGTCAGCGCGGTGCGCACTTTCACTTCGTCGATGGACAGACGTTCGATCTCTTCCACCATGTCTTCGTCCAGCAGCGTGCCGGCCGGGTACAGGGTAGCCTGGGTTTCCGGGTTGATGACGTCGGTAGCGGCAACGCGGCCCAGAATACGGTCACGCAGCGCTTCAATCACTTCACCGCCTTCGACCAGCGCCTTCATCGAGGAGCCGTTCATGGTGCCGCAATCTTCTTCGATCACCACCAGATCCTGGGTCACGTCCACCAGACGGCGGGTCAGGTAACCGGAGTTCGCGGTCTTCAATGCGGTATCCGCCAGACCTTTACGCGCGCCGTGGGTCGAGATGAAGTACTGCAACACGTTCAGACCTTCGCGGAAGTTCGCGGTAATCGGCGTTTCAATAATCGAGCCGTCCGGCTTCGCCATCAGGCCGCGCATACCGGCCAGCTGACGGATCTGCGCCGCGCTGCCGCGCGCGCCGGAGTCGGCCATCATGTAAATCGAGTTGAACGATTCTTGATGCGATTCCGTGCCGTCGCGTTTGGTGACAGGCTCCACTTTGAGATGATCCATCATCGCCTTGCCGACTTCGTCACCGGCCTTGCCCCAGATGTCCACCACCTTGTTGTAGCGTTCGCCGGCGGTCACCAGACCGGAAGCGTATTGCTGTTCGATCTGCTTGACTTCGTGTTCAGCAGCGCTGATCAGCTTCACTTTTTGCGTCGGCACCAGCATATCGTCCACGCAAATCGAGATGCCGGCGCGGATCGCCAGACGGAAGCCGGATTGCATCAGCTTGTCGGCGAAAATCACAGTCGCATGCAGGCCGCACTTGCGGAACGAGGTGTTGATCAGCTTGGAAATTTCTTTCTTCTTCAGGGCGCGGTTCAAGACCGAGAACGGCAAGCCCTTGGGCAGAATTTCCGACAAAATCGCACGGCCCACCGTGGTTTCATAGCGGGTTTCGGTGCGCACGAATTCGCGCGTCACCGGGTCACGCGGGTTTTCGATAATGCGCACGGTGATGCGGCTGGTCAGCTCCACTTCCTTGTTGTCCCAGGCGCGCAGCACTTCGGCGACGTCGGTAAACATCATGCCTTCGCCCTTGCCGTTGATGCGTTCGCGGGTGGCGTAGTACAGACCCAGCACGATATCCTGCGACGGCACGATAGACGGTTCGCCGTTGGACGGGAACAGAATATTGTTGGAGGCCATCATCAAGGCGCGTGCTTCCATTTGCGCTTCAATCGAGAGCGGGACGTGAACTGCCATCTGGTCGCCGTCGAAGTCAGCATTGAATGCCGCGCACACCAGCGGGTGCAGCTGAATTGCTTTACCTTCGATCAGCACCGGTTCAAACGCTTGAATGCCCAGACGGTGCAGGGTCGGCGCACGGTTCAACATCACCGGATGTTCGCGGATCACTTCTTCCAGAATGTCCCACACCACCGGTTCCTGGATTTCCACCAGTTTCTTGGCGGCTTTAATCGTGGTCGCCAGACCCATCAACTCCAGTTTGTTGAAGATGAAGGGTTTGAACAATTCCAGCGCCATCAATTTCGGCAGACCGCATTGATGCAATTTGAGCTGCGGGCCCACCACAATCACCGAACGGCCAGAGTAGTCAACGCGCTTACCCAGCAGGTTTTGACGGAAACGGCCGCCCTTACCTTTGATCATTTCAGCCAGCGATTTCAGCGGACGCTTGTTGGCGCCGGTCATCGCTTTGCCGCGACGGCCATTGTCCAGCAGCGAGTCAACTGCTTCTTGCAGCATGCGCTTTTCATTGCGGGTGATGATTTCTGGTGCGCGCAATTCCATCAGACGTTTCAGACGGTTGTTGCGGTTGATCACGCGGCGATACAAATCATTCAGGTCAGAGGTGGCGAAACGGCCACCGTCCAGCGGCACCAGCGGACGCAGTTCCGGCGGCAACACCGGCAGCACTTCCATAATCATCCAGTCCGGCTTGATGCCGGAGCGCTGGAATGCTTCCAGCACTTTCAGACGCTTGGCGTATTTCTTGATCTTGGCTTCAGACTTGGATTCACGCAGTTCGACGCGCAGGGCTTCCGCGTCGCGGTCGATGTCGATCGAGCGCAACAGTTCGCGAATGCCTTCCGCGCCCATCATGGCGGTGAAGTCGTCGCCGTATTCTTCATACTTGGCGGCGTAGTCGTCTTCGGACATGATCTGGCACTTTTTCAGCGGCGTCATGCCGGGATCGGTCACCACATAAGCTTCAAAGTACAGTACGCGTTCAATGTCGCGCAGGGTCATGTCCAGCACCATGCCCAGACGGGAGGGCAGGGACTTCAGGAACCAGATGTGGGCGACCGGCGAAGCCAGTTCGATATGGCCCATGCGCTCACGGCGCACTTTGGCCAGGGTCACTTCCACACCGCACTTTTCGCAAATCACGCCGCGATGTTTCAGGCGTTTGTATTTGCCGCACAGGCATTCATAGTCTTTGATCGGGCCGAAGATTTTGGCGCAAAACAGGCCATCGCGCTCCGGCTTGAAAGTACGGTAGTTAATGGTTTCCGGCTTTTTGACTTCGCCATACGACCAGGAACGGATTTTCTCAGGCGACGCCAGGCCGATTTTGATGGCGTCGAAAACTTCAGTTTGCTGAACTTGCTTGAACAGATCGAGCAGGGCTTTCATGTATCACTCCACAAGGCGTGAATGCGCTATAGCGCATGAATTCATACGGTACTAATGCCCTGCGCCTTGCGGCGCAGGGTGATCGCGCAATTACTCGCGCTCAAGGTCGATATCGATACCGAGCGAGCGGATTTCCTTCACCAACACGTTGAAGGATTCCGGCATGCCGGCGTCGATCACATGGTCGCCCTTGACCAGGTTCTCATACACTTTGGTACGGCCATTCACGTCGTCCGACTTGACGGTCAACATTTCCTGCAGCACATACGAGGCGCCATACGCTTCCAGCGCCCAGACTTCCATCTCACCGAAGCGCTGACCGCCGAACTGCGCTTTACCGCCCAACGGCTGCTGGGTCACCAGCGAGTACGGGCCGGTGGAGCGTGCATGCATCTTGTCGTCCACCAGATGGTGCAGTTTCAGCACGTGCATATAGCCCACGGTGACGTTGCGCTCGAACGCTTCGCCGGTGCGGCCATCGTACATCGTGACCTGATTCTTGGACGGCGTCATGCCCAGCTTCTTGGCGATCGGGTCCGGATAGGCCAGATCCAGCATGCGGCGGATTTCCTCTTCATTGGCGCCGTCGAACACCGGGGTGGCGAACGGCACGCCATTGCGCAGGTTATGCGCCAGATGCATGATTTCCTCATCGCTGAACTGATCCAGCTCTTCGGCGCGACCGGTTTCGTTGTAGATCGTGGTCAGGAATTCACGCACGCGCTCCACTTCGGCCTTGGCTTTCAACATATCATTGATACGCCAGCCCAGACCTTTCGCGGCCCAGCCCAAGTGGGTTTCCAGAATCTGACCGACGTTCATACGCGACGGCACGCCCAGCGGGTTCAGCACGATGTCGGCAGTGGTGCCATCAGCCATGTACGGCATGTCTTCCACCGGCACAATACGCGAGACCACACCCTTGTTACCGTGGCGGCCTGCCATCTTGTCGCCCGATTGCAGGCGGCGTTTCACAGCCAGATACACCTTCACCATCTTCTGCACGCCAGGTTGCAACTCGTCGCCCTGGGTCAGCTTCTTGCGTTTTTCTTCAAACGCCAGATCGAATTGGTGACGCTTTTCATTGATCGATTCTTTGATCGCTTCCAGCGCGGTGGCCAGATCGTCATCCGCCGGGCGGATGTCGAACCAGTGGTAGCGGTCCAGATCGTCCAGGTATTCCTTGGTGATCTTGGCGCCCTTGGCCAGTTTCTTCGGCCCGCCGTTGACAACTTTACCGAGCAACATCCGTTCCAAACGCTGGAAGGCGTCGCCTTCCACAATACGCATCTGGTCGTTCAGGTCGAGGCGATAGCGCTTGAGTTCATCGTCGATGATCTGTTGCGCGCGCTTGTCACGCTGGATGCCTTCGCGGGTGAAGACTTGCACGTCGATCACGGTGCCCACCATGCCGGACGGCACGCGCAGCGAGGTGTCTTTCACGTCGGAGGCTTTTTCGCCGAAGATCGCGCGCAGCAGTTTTTCTTCCGGGGTCAGCTGGGTTTCGCCCTTCGGCGTCACTTTACCGACCAGCACGTCGCCGGCTTGCACTTCAGCGCCGATGTACACGATGCCGGATTCATCCAGACGCGCCAGCTGGTTTTCGGCCAGATTGGAGATATCGCGGGTGATTTCTTCCGGCCCCAGTTTGGTGTCGCGCGCCACCACGGACAGTTCTTCGATATGGATCGAGGTGTAGCGGTCGTGTTCCACCACTTTTTCCGAGATCAAAATCGAGTCTTCGAAGTTCAAACCGTTCCACGGCATGAACGCCACCAGCATGTTTTGCCCCAGCGCCAATTCGCCCAGGTCGGTCGAAGCGCCGTCAGCAATCACGTCGCCCTTGGCCACGCGGTCGCCCACTTTGACGATAGGACGCTGGTTGATATTGGTGTTCTGGTTGGAACGGGTGTATTTGATCAGGTTGTAGATGTCCACGCCGACTTCACCCGCCACCGCTTCCTCGTCGTTGACGCGGATCACGACGCGGCCTGCGTCGATGTAGTCCACCACGCCGCCACGGGTCGCTTGCACGGTGGTGCCGGAGTCAACCGCCACCGTGCGTTCGATGCCGGTGCCGACCAGCGCTTTTTCCGGACGCAAGCAAGGCACGGCCTGGCGTTGCATGTTGGCGCCCATCAATGCGCGGTTCGCGTCATCGTGCTCAAGGAAAGGAATCAGCGACGCCGCCACCGACACCACCTGCCCCGGGGCCACGTCCATGTACTGCACGCGCTCCGGCGAGACCAGAATGGTTTCACCTGCTTGACGCGAGGACACCAGTTCGTCGCACAGCTTGCCCTCATTGTTAATGGTGGCGTTCGCCTGCGCGATCACGTAGCGCCCTTCTTCAATCGCCGACAGGAAGTCGATCTGATCGGTCACGGCGGTGTTTTCCACTTTACGATACGGGGTTTCCAGGAAACCATATTCGTTCAAGCGGGCGTACAGCGCCAGCGAGTTGATCAAGCCAATGTTCGGGCCTTCCGGGGTTTCAATCGGGCACACGCGGCCATAGTGGGTCGGGTGCACGTCGCGCACCTCGAAGCCGGCGCGTTCACGCGTCAAACCGCCCGGGCCGAGTGCGGAGACGCGGCGCTTGTGGGTGATTTCCGACAGCGGATTGGTTTGGTCCATAAATTGCGACAGCTGGGAAGAGCCGAAGAATTCACGGATCGCGGCAGAGATCGGTTTGCTGTTGATCAGGTCGTGCGGCATCAGGTTGTCGGTCTCGGCCTGGCCCAGACGTTCCTTGACTGCGCGTTCGACACGCACCAGACCGGCGCGGAATTGGTTTTCCGCCAATTCGCCGACGCAACGCACGCGGCGATTGCCCAAATGGTCGATATCGTCGATTTCGCCACGGCCATTGCGCAGCTCAACCAGAATCTTGATCACGGCCAGAATGTCATCGTTCGACAGAGTCATGTCGCCGGTCAGTTCATCGCGGCCAATGCGGCGGTTGAACTTCATGCGGCCCACTGCCGACAGGTCGTAACGCTCGGCGCTGTAGAACAGGCCGTTGAACAGCGCTTCCACCGATTCTTCGGTCGGCGGTTCGCCCGGGCGCATCATGCGATAAATCGCAATCTTGGCGGCCACCTGGTCAGCGGTGTCGTCAGTGCGCAGGGTTTGCGAGATATAGCCGCCCTGATCCAGATCGTTGGTGTACAAGGTCTGGATGTCGGTCACGCGCGCTTCGCGCAGACGCGCCAACAGTTCATCGGTCAACTCATCATTGGCGTTGGCCACCACTTCGCCATCCGGGCTGACCACATTCGTGGCCAGCACGCGGCCCAGCAAATAATCTTCCGGTACGGAGATGTATTTGATGCCGGCGTTCTGGATGTCGCGCACATGGCGCGAATTGATACGCTTGTCCTTGGTGACGATGGTTTTGCCGGTTTTGTCAACGATGTCAAAACGCGCCACTTCGCCACGCAGACGTTCGGAGATGAATTCCATTTCTGCGCCTTCCGAACGCAGCATGAAATTATCGAACATGAAGAAATGCGCCAGGATCTGTTCCGGCGTCATGCCAATCGCTTTGAGCAGGATGGTCACTGGCATCTTGCGGCGACGGTCAACGCGGAAGTACAGAATATCCTTGGGATCGAATTCAAAGTCGAGCCAGGAACCGCGATAAGGAATGATACGCGCGGAGAACAGCAGCTTGCCCGAGGAGTGGGTTTTGCCGCGATCGTGCTCGAAAAACACGCCAGGCGAGCGGTGCAACTGCGATACAATCACACGCTCTGTCCCGTTAATCACGAATGAGCCGGTCGAAGTCATCAAAGGCAATTCGCCCATATAGACTTCCTGCTCCTTCATTTCTTTCACGACCGGTTTGGTCGGCGAATCCTTATCCAGGATCACCAGACGCACGCGGGCGCGCAACGGCGACGCAAAGGTCAAGCCACGTTGTTGGCATTCCTTCACGTCAAACGGAGGATCACCCAGTACGTAAGAGAGAAACTCCAGCCGCGCAAAACCATTGTGCGAGACGATAGGGAAAATCGAGGAGAAAGCCGATTGCAATCCCTCATTCTTACGTTGGGATGGGGCGCGCTCCGCTTGCAGGAAACCCGTATACGACTCAAGCTGGGTTGCCAACAGGAACGGTACCTGGTGAACGTTAGCGCGTTTCGCGAACGACTTGCGGATACGCTTCTTCTCAGTAAATGAGTAGTGCATGAACACTCCGTGAGTGACAGGAAGGATAGAGATTTCAGATGTCAGGATGGACATCTCAAGTCTTTACCCTTCTCGTATTGCGCCAGGCGATTCCCGCGTTGCCCGGTTTTCCAAACGACAAAGGAGCCAAAGCCGTTCCCCCTCTCTTGCGAGCAGGTTCCAGACTTTGGCTCAGGCGCGTCGCGGGACGCGCCACTTTTTCCAGCAAATATTACTTCAGATCGGCTTTAGCGCCAGCTTCTTCCAGCTTCTTCTTAGCGGCTTCAGCGTCAGCCTTGGCCAGGCCTTCCTTAACAGGCTTCGGAGCGCCGTCCACCAGGTCTTTGGCTTCCTTCAGACCCAGGCCGGTGATTTCACGCACTGCCTTAATCACGCCAACTTTGTTAGCGCCGATTTCGGACAGGATCACGGTGAATTCGGTTTGCTCTTCAACTGCTGCAGCAGCAGCGCCGCCGCCAGCTGCCGGAGCTGCCATAGCAGCTGCGGACACGCCAAATTTTTCTTCGAAAGCTTTCACCAGTTCATGCAATTCCATCACGGACATTGCGCCGACTGCTTCCAGGATATCTTCCTTGCTGATTGCCATTTGAAACTCCTAATTAATTCAGTATAAATCCAGTAAGTATTGACGAGGGAAAGGCAAAAGGCATTAAGCCTCGACGCCTTCGCCCTTCTGTGCCGCCAAAGCAGCCAAACCACGCGCAAATGCCGACACCGGAGCTTGCATAACGCCCAACAATTGGGACAGCAGCACTTCACGGCTCGGAATGCTGGCCAGGGCGATCACGCCTGCCTTGTCCAGCTGTTTGCCTGCGTAGTTACCTGCCTTCACAACCAGTTTGTCATTGGTTTTAGCAAAGTCAGCGAGGACTTTAGCTGCAGCCACTGCATCTTCCGAGATCGCATAGATCAACGGACCGGTCATTTCAGAGGACAGGTTGGCGAATTGCGTGCCATCCACAGCGCGACGAGCGAGCGTGTTTTTCAACACGCGCAGGTACACGCCCTGGGCACGCGCTTTTGCGCGCAGTTGCGTCAAGTGACTCACCTGGATGCCACGATATTCGGCTACGGCGATGGTCTGTGCCTTTGCAACATGTGCAGACACTTCTTCAACGACGGCCTTCTTGCCATTCAGATCGAGACTCACGGTCAACCTCCAAAAGTGGTATGAGATTTACATCCCACACCGTTTCGAACACGGCGTCCGACGTTCAGGAGTTCCACTGTCGCAACAGATTGATACGCAGTGCTACTACATTCGTTCGGGTACACCATCTGCGTTGGGCGCTGCTGAAGCCAGCGTTTAAGCGTTTGCGTGTTGCGCCCGCCCCAACGGTCTTTGATTGTCCAATGCTCATACTGCAGCACTGGCCCAAAGCAACGCCCGGCCTGGCTTGCGCCATACCGGGGCTTTAAATTTATTACGCAGCCAGAGCAGCGTGATCAACACGCACGCCGATGCCCATGGTCGAGGACAGCGACACGCGGCGCATGTACACGCCTTTGCTGGAAGCCGGCTTGGCCTTGTTCAGCGCTTCGATCAGCGCCATCAGGTTCGACTTCAGCTGGTCTTCGGTGAAAGACTTGCGGCCAATGGTGGCGTGAATGATGCCCGACTTGTCGGTACGATATTGCACCTGACCAGCCTTGGCGTTCTTCACAGCAGTCGCCACGTCCGGGGTCACTGTGCCAACCTTCGGGTTCGGCATCAAACCGCGCGGGCCCAGGATTTGACCCAGGGTGCCGACGATACGCATGGTGTCCGGGGAAGCAATCACGATGTCAAACGGCATGTCGCCGGCTTTGACGCGTTCTGCCAGATCTTCCATACCGACCACATCAGCGCCGGCAGCTTTCGCCGCTTCAGCTTTGTCGCCGGTGGCGAACACTGCCACACGCACGGATTTGCCAGTACCAGCCGGCAGCACGACAGAGCCGCGCACCACTTGGTCGGATTTCTTCGGATCCACGCCGAGTTGCACAGCAACGTCGATGGATTCATTGAATTTGGCGGTTGCGCATTCCTTCACCAGCGCCACAGCGGCGGTGAATTCATAGGACTTGGTGCGGTCAACCTTGGCTTTTTGCGCTTTTACGCGTTTGGATACTTTTGCCATTTTACAGACCCTCCACCTTGATACCGATCGAACGTGCGGAACCGGCGATGGTGCGCACAGCGGCGTCCATGTCAGCAGCAGTCAGATCCGGGGTTTTGATCTTGGCGATTTCTTCGGCTTGCGCACGGGTCAGGGAACCAACCTTGTCGGTGTGCGGGCGGGAAGAACCTTTTTGCACGTTGGCAAATTTCTTGATCAGATAAGTTGCCGGCGGCGTCTTCATCACGAAAGAGAAAGACTTGTCGGCGAAAGCGGTGATCACCACCGGGATCGGCATGCCGGGTTCCATACCTTGGGTCTGCGCATTGAATGCTTTGCAGAATTCCATGATGTTCAAACCGCGTTGACCGAGCGCCGGACCGATCGGCGGGGAAGGATTTGCTTTACCAGCTGGCACTTGCAGCTTGATAAAGCCAATAATTTTCTTTGCCATGATGGCTCCTGTTGAAATGAGTGATAGCGCCTTGCAGGCTTGGCTTCCCGCAAGGCTCCTCTACCGGATTTAACGCTCCGACGGGCGTACAGCAGGCCGCACCAGGCGGCCAATGTTCTTGCTTATACTTTCTCGACCTGGCCGAATTCAAGTTCGACCGGAGTGGCGCGGCCAAAAATTGTGACCGATACGCGCACTTTCGATTTTTCGTAATTGACTTCTTCGACATTGCCGTTGAAATCGGTGAACGGGCCATCCTTGATGCGCACCATTTCGCCCACTTCGTACAGCACTTTGGGACGCGGCTTCTCGATGCCATCCTGCATTTGTTGCATGATGCGTTCGATTTCACGGGTCGGCACAGGCGTCGGCTTATTCGACTTGCCGCCAATGAAGCCAGTCACTTTCGCGGTGTTTTTCACCAAGTGCCAGGTTTCATCCGTCATTTCCATTTCCACCAGCACATAGCCAGGCAGGAAACGGCGCTCAGAAACCGACTTATGACCATTCTTGACTTCCACCACTTCTTCGATGGGAACCAGAATCTGGCCGAATTGTTCTTGCATGCCGGCGCGCTCTACGCGCTCAACCAGCGCGCGTTGCACGCTTTTTTCCATACCGGAATAGACATGCACCACATACCAGCGCTTGTTACCGGTCGGCGTATAAGCACTAACCGCCGGAGCGGCGGTTTGGTCTTCTTGCAGGTTTTCAGTCATTTTTTCCAACCCAGAATCAAGTCGTAAAGCACATACTCCAGAATCTTGTCAACACCCCACAAGAACAGCGACATCACAAACACAAAGGCAAAAACCACTGCGGTGACTTGCATCGCTTCTTTGCGTGAAGGCCAAACGACTTTGCGCGTCTCACGAACAGATTCTTTGGCGAAAGAAAGGAAGTTCCGGCCCGGGCCGGATGTCCACAGAATGCCAACGGCCAACACCAAGCCGCCAAACAGGGGCAAAGAGCGCTGCCAAGTTGGAGATCCTGCGAGGAAATAAAAAGCGACGATGCCCGCAATCGCGAACACCAACGCCAAACTGACCTTAATCTTGTCACTAGACGGCGTTACGGTCTCAACGGATTGGTTCGACATACGTACACTTTCGGCGCTTGACGCCATTTTTGTGGCAGGGGCAGAGGGAATCGAACCCCCAACCTTCGGTTTTGGAGACCGACGCTCTGCCAATTGAGCTATACCCCTAGGTTGATTGCTTGCCCCGGACAATCCCCGGGGCTGGATTAAAACTGATACCGATTACTCGATGATCTTGGCAACCACGCCGGCGCCAACAGTACGGCCACCTTCACGGATTGCGAAACGCAGGCCTTCTTCCATCGCGATCGGGTTGATCAGGGTGACAGTGATACCCACGTTGTCACCCGGCATCACCATTTCTTTACCTTCCGGCAACTGGATGGCGCCAGTCACGTCGGTGGTGCGGAAATAGAACTGCGGACGGTAGTTCGAGAAGAACGGGGTGTGACGACCACCTTCGTCTTTCGACAGAACGTACACTTCGCTGGTGAACTTGGTGTGCGGAGTGATCGAACCCGGCTTAGCCAGCACTTGACCACGCTCCACGTCTTCACGCTTGGTGCCGCGCAGCAGCAGACCAACGTTGTCGCCAGCTTGACCTTGATCCAGCAGCTTGCGGAACATTTCTACGCCGGTGCAAGTGGTTTTGGCGGTGTCGCGGATACCCACGATTTCGATTTCTTCGCCGACTTTGATGATGCCGCGTTCCACACGACCGGTCACCACGGTGCCACGGCCAGAGATCGAGAACACGTCTTCCACCGGCATCAGGAATGCGCCGTCAACAGCGCGTTCCGGTTGCGGAATGTAGGAGTCCAGAGCGTTGCCCAGTTCGATGATCTTGGCTTCCCACTTGGCATCACCTTCCAGTGCCGGACGCGCTGCGCCACGGATCACCGGCAGATCGTCGCCCGGGAAGTCGTACTTGGACAGCAGCTCGCGCACTTCCATTTCGACCAGTTCCAGCAACTCTTCATCGTCAACCAGATCGCACTTGTTCAGGAACACGATGATGTAAGGCACGCCCACCTGACGGGCCAACAGGATGTGCTCACGGGTTTGCGGCATCGGGCCGTCAGTAGCAGCCACCACCAGGATTGCGCCATCCATCTGCGCAGCGCCGGTAATCATGTTCTTGATGTAGTCGGCGTGACCCGGGCAGTCAACGTGAGCGTAGTGACGGCCAGCGGTTTCGTATTCGATGTGAGCGGTGTTGATGGTGATGCCGCGCGCTTTTTCTTCCGGCGCTGCGTCAATCTTGTCAAACTCGGTTGCAGTGCCGCCATAGGTCTTGGCCAGCACAGCGGAGATTGCCGCGGTCAGCGTGGTTTTACCATGATCGACGTGGCCAATCGTGCCGACATTGACGTGCGGTTTTGTCCGCTCAAACTTTTCCTTTGCCATTTTCGACTCCTAACGATTCGATGAGATTATTCAGGCACGCCGCCCGACCATAAACACCAGTTTCAAAACGATGGTGCCCTTGACGTGGATTGAACACGTGACCTCTCCCTTACCAAGGGAGTGCTCTACCACTGAGCTACAAGGGCATTACTTTGCTTTTGCGCGCCTTCGCTATCGCAGCGAGTCTCACAAAATCAACATCCAAAACAACGACGCAAAGAACTGGAGCGGGTGAAGGGAATCGAACCCTCGTCGTAAGCTTGGAAGGCTTCTGCTCTACCATTGAGCTACACCCGCCGCGAGGCATCCCTTTCATCCGGTTGCACTTTGCGCCGATGAAAAATTCTTGGTGGAGGGGGACGGATTCGAACCATCGTACTCATAAGAGGGCAGATTTACAGTCTGCTGCCTTTAACCACTCGGCCACCCCTCCATACAGAACCGCAGATTATGAAGATATTCAAAAATGCTGTCAAGCGTTTTATCACATCTTTCTTCGCGATCATTTTTCCTGCTTTGCAGCTTCGGCTTAACGAAGCAGGAAAGACAGAAATTATAGGCGAGTTTTTTAGAAATGGGAAGATTTTTTATGAAGAAATATTGCGAAACGCAAATCCGGTCTCAAAACCGGCTTAGCGCGCACTCAAAGCCGCCAATACTTGGGCCTTAAGCGCCTTGATCAGCGCTGTTTCATCCGGCGGCACACCTTCCGGGGCGGTCTTGGTGCGATCTGCGTAAAACAAGCCCAATTGCACCTTTTGCATTGATAAGGGCAACACGATGAAGCTGCGCGCATCCGGCAACAAGGCGCGATGCCAGATCGGCAGCAGATCGCGCACCTTGGCCACGGTGGAGTCAGCAATCATCAGATCCGCATCATTTTCCATGGCCAGATGAAATAAATCACGCGTCGGCGCGATCGGAAAATTAAAGCCGGCCTGGCGCGACAAATGATCCTCCCCCAGAGCCAGACGCGAACGGTACATATTCGTTTTCATGTCCTTTAAGCAAACCACGGCGAAGCGGAAACCCATACTGCGATACAGGGTTTCCAGCGCCAGCAGGATCAACTCATTGACGCGATAACGCCCGGAGGCCCGCATTTGCGTGACATCCTGCACCCCTGCCAACAATAAATCGCGCGCATTTAAGGGCTTGCCACTGGGATGGCGCGCTTCGCTGTGCTCGCTGGGCGAATTCAAAGTTGCTTCTTGCAACACCGCCGGCAGGGAAGAGCCTTCATCCACCCCCATTTCCAAATCCACGCTGGGCGCGCCGCCCATGCTTTGCGGTTTGGGGCGGGCCAGATTGGCGGCATTGGCGGCGCTCAATAAATTCAATGACTCGGCCAGGGTGGTGATTTCATCGGAAACCGTGGCGAATAACTGGCTCAGTTTTTCCAAGTCAAGGCCCAGCGCAGCGCCATATTTTTCCAACAGCGCATCGCATGCATTCTCTGCTTGCGGCTCGCCCATGCGCGGAATCAGTTTGCCGGCCTCCGCCGAAAATGCGGCGACAATACGCAGCCATTCGCTGCGGCTTTTCGGCGCTTTATAAGGCGGATTGCCGGGCAATGCGCTCTGCGCCTGAATAATTGCTTCGGGTATGCCCCACTCCATCAAGACCGCCTCGCCCAGCGCTTCGTAAGAGACGCCCAGCATTTGCGATGATGCCTGCGTGGAAGGCTTGCCGCGCTCCACCAGATCGCGGATTTCCAGATATAAAGCAGGTTCGTGCGAAGCCACCAGCATCGGGCCGAGATTTTTGAAGAGCGCGGCAATCGATGCCTCTTCCGGCCCCTGATAATTACTGCGGCGCGCCAGTTCTCGCCCAACCAGGCTGGCGTACAGTGAAGCAAGCAATTCTTTTTTGACCAGTGTGGCTTGTTTTTGATTGGCCAGCTTGTCCACCAGCAGCATCGCCAAAGCGCTGGATTTGACGGTATCGTAACCGAGCAAAAAAATCGCGCGCGAAATCGTGGTGACTGGCGCGCTGGATTTGGTGCGATAGCAAACGGTATTGGAAACGCGGAGTAATTTTTGCGTCAGCGCCACATCCGACATCACGTAATACGCCAGACTGTGGGTGTCTTCATCATCGGAAGAAGCCAATTCCACCACCCTGGAAACCGCGCCACCCAAGGCCAACAGATCCGCATTGGTCTTGAATTTTTCCACCATCGCATCGCGCACCATGGATTTGGCGCCGTAGTTTTCCGGAAATGTAAATGATGGTGTGTGCATCGCTGTTTTCCAGTGCAGGCAGGGTTAAACCATTATAAATCAGATAAGCCCAAAATAAATGGTGTTCCCCTCAGCCCTGCGCCCGGCGGGTGGCATTCTCCTTGGAAGGCGCCCGTCCGGGTTGAATCTTGTATTTCTTCAATATTTGTTGGTGCAAGCTGGCCAGGGCCGGTAATTTGCTGTTGATTGGATCCAGCTTGCGCACGGTGCTGATCAAGGACAAGGCATACTCGCCCAAACGGTCATCCCAGCCCATATTTTCCAGACATTTCAGCACAGCCACAGCGGCATTGAACACCACAGTAGGATTGTCCGGGAGCTTGTTGACCGCTTCAGCCATCAACGACACCGCGCCGCGATAGTCGCCTTCTTTTGCTCTGGCGGCGCCGTTTTGCACCAGATCCACCACCTGTTGCCGCGCCTCTTGCGCCAAAGCCTGTCCCAAATCGCCATGGCCGGCCCGCTCAAACACCGCCACTGCCTTGGCCATCGCAGCATTATTTTGCGCATTCCGCATCACATCGCGCATCACTTCTTTGGCGCCATCCTCGTGCTCATGCTCCAGGCAGTTGCGCGCCAATTCCATTTTCAAATCATTTGATAAACCGAGCGTGTCTTTTAACAACTCAACCGCATTATCGAGCGATTCATTCAAGCGCAATTCATCACCCGTCAGTTCATACACCATGGCGGATGAAATCGCGCTGCAGGCCGGCGTGTTTTTCAAATTCCCCATTGAGCGGTCTAAATCGCGGATCACCGCCTTGGCCTGCTCCGGGTCGCCTTTCTTGATCAGGGTTTTGACCAGCTTCACATGGTCTTCCGGATCACGGAATTCTGAATATTTGACCTTGCTGACGACTTGCTTCAAGACTTTTTCAGCGGTATCGACATCGCCCGTTTCCATCGCCACTTCGCCCAGTTTGCGCAAGCGCCGCACCGCATGAGGGGACACAGCAACAGCGCTGGAAAGGACTTCCTGGCTGCGCTGCAGCTGGCCCACCGCTTCATAGGTCTTGGCCAGCCAGTCATAGGCATCCACAAATTTTTTGTTATTCGACACCAGGGATTCAAGAATTGACTGCGCTTCGGCGAAACGCTCCTGCATAAACATGGATTTCGCCAGCCCCAGCCTGGCCCAGGCAATCGCCTTGGACTCATACAGTGCGTTGTAAATCGGCTCAGCCTCTTTCGGCTCACCCAGCAGCATATGCAACTCCGCGCGCAGGCGCAGGAAATCGATGGCAAAGCGGGGAAATTTATTCGCCCCCTCGGCACAAATCATAATCGCTTCGCGATGACTGCCCATGTCCATCAATTGATACACGGGCAAAAACACATTGCGCTTTTCCAATGCCTTGCCAATGCGCTCAAGCAGGCGGTCGGCAGTGAAGGGTTTGAGAATGTAGTCGGTTGGCGCGAGTTCAGCCGCGCTGACGACTTTGCCGTAACCGCCTTCGGCTGTCACCATGAAGAACATGGTGGCCAGGGTGATTAATTGATGATGCCGCAAGTCTTCCAGCAATTGCTGCCCATCCTGCCCGCCGTCCAAATCATATTCGCACAAAATAATGTCGAACGTTTTTGTCGATAAATGGCGGATTGCAGGCCCGGAACCGCCTGCATGCTCGATCTTGGTCAAACCGCACTGATTCAGCATATTGTGAATGCTGGAACGCATCCCGGCATGCGGCTCGATTATCAAAGCTGTCAAACCATCGAGTTGGAACATGGCTGGCTTTCAATGTCTGCTCTTTCAGGGTACGCCGTTGTCACAACGGCGCTGGCGCTTGCTACCTGTATATATAACGGCGACTGGCGGAAAAAATCAATTTGCAGTGCACATAACAGAGAAGATTCAGGTTCTGCGCGCAACACTTTGCAGCAAAACCCCGTCAAGCTCATCCCGCATTACGCTTAAACGTCCACCACAAGCTGAATAAGCCAAACACAATCACCACGCCCCCCATCAACAGCACATGCAAACGCAATTGTTCCCAGGCGGCGGCGGCCTGGCTGCCGGCCTGCGTGTTGGACTCATTTTGCAGTGAGATCATTTCATCCAGCGCAGCCTGCCAGTGCGCCATCGGGCCGCCGCGCAAATCACGTTTGGCCAATTCCAGCGCCGCCTGCGGTTCGGTTTCACGCATGCGCTCCAACTTATGCACCAGTTCCAAGGTATCTTTGCGATCCTGGGCGATTTTCATCATCAAGGATTCCTCCTTGCGCGTCCCCTGTTTTTTGATCTGCTTGAGCAAGGCCTCTTCCTGGCGCTGACTTTGTTGCAGACCGTCGGTGTAGCGCTTCTTCAAGTCCACCCCGGGGGTCGGCGGCAGCACGCCCATATACATTTCCAATGCGCGCGACGCAGCTTTGAGAGTGAAGCGCATATCTGACAAGGTGACCAGGCGGGCATTATTGGCTTCCCAGATCGCTTCCATCTCATCCTGAATCTGGATTGAGCGTTTGATGGTATAGGTCGCAATCATGGACACAAACATCAATGCGAGCAGCAACTTCCAACGCGGACTTACCCGCATACTGAAAAAAGACATCACACCCCCCTTTGCATTTAGCGGCAAACCTGGAACTGGATACTTGTTTATTCGTCTTCACCCACCCATTGCTGCGGCTGATCCTGCACCACTTCAAGCAGCGCGCGCACCACTTCAGGATCAAATTGTGTCCCGCTGCGTTCGACAATATAGGATGTCACCGTTTCAAACGGCCAGGGTTCTTTATAGGGGCGGCGGTGCAACAGGGCGTCGAACACATCGACCACAGCAACAATGCGCGCAGACAAAGGAATTTGCAAGCCCCGCAATTGGCTCGGATAACCATTGCCATCGAAATGTTCATGATGGCCGCCTGCGATTTGCGCGCCGAATGTCAGATAGCTGATGCCATCCACCATCTTGGCCGCACGTTCGAGAATAGCCTGTCCCACTTTAGCGTGCGCTTGCATCACTTCACGCTCTTCCGGGGTATGGCGGCCAGGCTTGAGCAAAACCGCATCCGGGGTGGAAACTTTGCCGACATCGTGCAAAATGCTGGCCACGCCCACCATTTCCAGCATCTGCGGCGTGATCTCATCGAGATAAATCCCTTGCTGGTACAGCTTGCGCGTGATCGCCTCAGTCAAAGCTTGCACCCGCCGCACATGGCCGCCGGTGCCCTCATCGCGGAATTCCGCCAAATCCGCCAAGGCCACCACGGTCGCCTCCTGTGCGCGGTGTAATTGTCCGAACAAATACAAATTATCAAAAGCCGCCGCAATGCGATGGCAAAACACTTCCATCAAATCGCGCTGCACCTGGGTCAGCGGCCAGGGCGGCGTCACGGAAATCGCAAATTCATGGCCCTGCTGGGTGTGCACAAACAACACATCGATTGGATGCTCATATTGATTGCGTTTTTCGCGGAAAGCGCGCTCAATCGCCGCCGCCAATTGATGATTCGGCGGCAACTCTTCGCTATCCGCCAGATGGGAATAACAGCCGGTGGCCGCCACCACCGAAGCCAGACTTTGATCGCTGTTGCCGTGTAAAACGCACAACACGCCATCGGCGCCCACGTCCAGCACAGCGCTGACCTGATTCAGCACGCCGGAAGCGAATTCGCGTAAGGAATGGACTTTGTAGAGATTGGTGGCGCCTTCCAGAATGCGTGACAGACCGACGCGGCTGCGCTCAAGCATGAGCAAAGTCTCATAAGCGCGCAAGGAGGCAATCACGGTAGTGAACAGCTTTTGCGTGGTCAGTTCAGTCTTGGCTTTATAGTCGTTGATGTCATATTCAATAATGACGCGCTGCTCCGGGGCCTGCCCCGGCTGGCCGGTGCGCAGCACCACGCGCACGATTTCATTATGCAGTTCGCTGCGGATGCGCTTCGCCAACAACAGGCCGGCGTCATCCGTTTCCATCACCACGTCCAGCAAGACCAGCGCGATGTCGGGCACGTCGCGCAACATCTCAAAGCCTTCCTGACCGCTGTAGGCGCTGAACAACTCCAGTTCGCGCCCCTTGAAACTGACATTGCGCAAAGCCAGACGGGTGACGGCATGCACATCAGCATCGTCGTCCACAATCAGGATGCGCCATACGCGCTGATCGAGCGGGGCCAGCGCTTCGGGTTCGCCGCCGCCCTCATCATCCACCAGCCAATCATCATCCTCTGCAGCAATTTGCTCTGTCATACCGACTCCTGTTCCGGTGCAACCTGCAAAAACCTGAGTGTGAAACAAGCGCCCTGCCCTGGCGCGCTGACCACACTGATTGTGCCACCAAACTGCTTGACCACCAGATTGTGAACAATATTCAGCCCCAATCCTGTGCCGCCTTGATTGCGGCGGGTCGTGAAAAACGGTTCAAACACCTTGCCAATATACTCAGCGGGGATGCCTTTGCCATTGTCGGCAAAATGCAACGTCACCCAGCCATCTTTGGCGCTGACGCTGATGCTGATGCAGGCATCCTGCTCCTGCCCGAAAGCATGGGTCAGGGCGTTCATGACCAGATTCGTGATCACCTGCGCAAAAGCGCCCGGGTAACTGTCCACCTTCATATCCGGCGGGCAATCCACCTCCACCGCCACTTTACTCTGCTTCAGGCGCGGCCCGAGGCTGGTGATGATCTCATCCAGATATTGCCGCATCTGAAAACGGCGCCGGGCCTCGCTGGTTTGGTCAACCGCAATCTGTTTGAAACTTTGAATCAATTGCGCCGCCCGCTCCGCATTCGCCTGTATCAAGCGGCTGCTTTCACCAGCTGTCGTCAGATATGCCAGGATATCAGATTTTTTTATCGGTCCATCTGTCACCGCCTGTCTAATTTCGTTGGTGGCGTCGCACAACACAGACGCCGAAGTCAACGTAATCCCGACCGGCGTATTGATTTCATGCGCCACCCCGGCCACCAGGCTGCCCAATGAAGCAAGGCGCTCAGATTGCAACAAAGAATCCTGAGCCTGGCGCAGATCCTCGACCGCCTGTTCCGCCTGCTGGCGCGCGCTTTGCGCACTTTCCTGGGCTTCGCGGGTTTGTTGTAAAACCGCCTTCACCTTACGCTGGATGCGATTAAAGCCCTCCACCACCTCGCCAAACTCATCATGACTGCGGTGCGTCAACTCCTGGATTTCCGTGGTGTCGTTATTGGCCAGTTCAAATAATGCATCGCGCAAACGTTGTAATGGCGCAAACACCATGCGCAGACTGAGACTGAGGGCGGCGATCAGAATCAAATCCAAAAACAGAATCTCACCCAGCCGGCGCAACAGCGCATCGCGCAGACTGGCGTCAATCTGGGCGCGCGAAAAATTGATTTGCACATGCCCGACCGGCAGCGCTTTCACGCCGCCGCCGTCGCCGCTGCCGCGAAACACCAGCGGAGCCTCAGTGACCGCGCCCGGCAAAACGCCCTGTGCTGGAATATTGATGATTTCACCAGCGGCATTCCGCATCTTGCCGCTGAACAGGCCGGTGCTGGCGTCATACACACGGATAGACAAAACCTCAGATGGCAGCATTTCCGCTTCGATAATGCCGGCCACTTTGTTTTTATCCATGTCCCACAGTGCAGACGGAAGAGAAATTTGCAGGCGGGTGACAATGCCCGCGCGCAACTGGCTGTAACGTTCTTCTTGCTCATGATTGAGCTTCAACTGGCTGTAAGCGCCGGATACGAGCAAGACCAGTGTCACCAGGACAACGAACAGGACATTCATCCGTACCCGGATACCGAGCATGCACGCCCTCCTTGGCAGCCTGTCGAACTGAGAAAAAATCCACTGCAAAAGCGGCGGAGCGGCCCCTGTTGCACCGCGCTTTGAAGCAATAGCCGGGGTGATTCACGCTGCAAAGCCGGCAAATCCGCTTGCCCTGCCGATTTTTCGCGGCGGATCTTCCGCCCCCCCCGGCTCAAGCCAGAGTCAGGCGCGACTGCTGACAGCTTGCATCTCCATCATGGCTTGCGCCAAAGCCGGGGCCATACTGATCTGATTGCTTATGTGCAATACAGTATCACAACTGACCACTTGCGCCACCCCCGCTTGCTGCAAGACTTGCCAGGCGTCTCCGGCAAACAGGGCGTGCACCGCAATACACACCGGCGGCGGCAAACCGGCCGCATGCAAATGATTGCAAGCCGCGACCATGGTGCGCGCAGTGGAAGCGATGTCATCCAGCAACACTGGTTGCAAACCTTGCCAGTTTGCGCTGTCCGGCACAGAGACTTCCACCTCATGATCGCCATGCCGCACTTTGCGCAACACGGTATGCCGGCAAGCCGCCAACTGCGCCACCGCCGCCACCCATTGCTCGCTTTCCTCATCCGGCCCGATCAAGACCGCCTGCGGCAAATGCAAGCGCAGCCAGGCCGCAATCGAAGGCGCCGCCGCCACCACTTTGCTGGGAATGCTGTAAATCTCATCAAGCGAATGATGCCGGTGCAAATGCGGATCGACGGTAATTAGCCAATCCGCAAAAGAAGACAGCAAACGGGCGAAATGCGCAGAAGTGATCCCTTCGCCCGGATGGAAACGCGCATCCTGCCGCATATACGCCAGATAGGGAGCGACCAGGCCGATGCGGCGCGCGCCCAATTCGCGCGCCACACTGGCCGCCAGATACAAAGGCATCAAGCGCATGTCCGGCTGATCCAGGGTGCAGACCAACACCACATCACGTCCCTGAACCTGGCTCAAGTAACGCAGTTTCGATTCACCGTCCGGGAAGCGTTGCAGTTGCCAGGCGCCGACTTGCCAGCCGCTGGCGGCGGACAATTGCTGCGCCATCGCCTCATTACCCGGCAAGGCGAAAATCAAGGGCGTTTCAGACATCACAATCCTCCAGAGTCAAAAATTCCTGCCGCGTGCGCGCATACGTCATGGCGTAATCCAACTGGCCCTGGGTTTGCGCATGGATTTCCAGCCAGGGCTGCCCCTCTTCCAACTGCGCCCCCAGCGCGGTCAGGAAACGCAAGCCGGCAGCCGGCGCCTGTGGCGCTCCCGCCAATTTCGCCAGCCGCGCCAGCTCCAGATTATTCACCACTCGCACCCGGCCACGCTGTTGCGCATGCAATGTGGCGACAAAGGGCGCGCGTGGCGGGGTGCGCATGCCGCCCTGGGCTTCACAAATCGCAACAAATTTACGCCAGGCTTGCCCGCTTTCCAGGCAGCTGCGCGCCAGCGCCAGACCGGCGCCCGGCGCCGCTTTGCCGCCCATCTCCAATAAATGCGCCGCCAGAGTCAAGGCGCGCATCCGCAGATCCTGCGGCGCATGCTGCGCATTTTGCAGCACTGCCAGCACATCATGCGCCTCCAGCGCCGGGCCGATGCCGATTCCGACCGGGCTGGCGCCATCGCTGATCACGGTGCGCATGTGCAAACCCAATGCCTGTCCCACAGAACAGAGCATATGGCTCAAATGATCCGCCGCGCGCTGACTGCGCACCTTGGCGCTCGGCCCCAGCGGGATATCAATCAAAACATGGGTGGAGCCGGCGGCGATTTTCTTGGACAGCACCGAAGCCACCAGTTGGCTGTCCGAATCCAGACCTAAAGGACGTTCGACCCGGATCAAAATATCATCCGCCGGACTCAAGCTGACCGCCCCGCCCCAAATCACGCAACCGCCTTCTTTTTCCACCACTTTGCGCATCTGCTCAATATCCAAGGCGACCGGGGCCAGCGTCTCCATGGTGTCCGCCGTCCCGGCCGGCGAAGTGATGGCGCGTGAAGAGGTTTTGGGAATCGTCAGCCCGCAGGCCGCTAAAATCGGCGTGACAATCAAAGTGGTGCGATTGCCGGGCAGGCCGCCGACACAATGCTTGTCCACAATCGGCGTCGAAGGCCATGTCAAACGGCGCCCCACCGCCACCATGGCGCGCGTCAAGGCGGTGGTTTCTTCCACGCTGGCGCGCTGGCCCGCCACCGCCGCGACAAAACAGGCGACTTCCAGATCAGAATAATTACCGGCGGCGACATCGCAAATCACTTCCTGCATTTGCGCATCGCTCAACGCAGCGCCAAACAGTTTTTGCCGGACGTGGGAAAAAGATTGAATCGGAGATAAATGCTGCAAAGCAAGCGGGGTATTTTCAGCAACCCCCAAGGCGCGCCAGGCGGCTTCCGACAAACCGGCCTGATCTTCCTCCAGCAAAGGCGCTTCGACCACGTTCAAGGTGGCGATGATGCGCACCTCGCCGCGCCAGACCTCAATCCGCGATTGCGCGGCAAAACCTTCGGATTGACACACCGGACTGTCACGGCGCAGATAAAGCACGGCCTCCTGATAGGTATCAATACCCATGCGATGCGCGCGCAACACGGGCGCGCCGGGCCTGGGGGGTTGAGGTAAAGAACAAAAAGCGCCTGACTCCATGGGAGCAACCTCAAAAATTCTGATGTTCGCACACTCCCCAGTCAGGCGCAAACGGCGCGGTTTCCAAATGTTACCAAAGCGCCTGCCATATGCAACCGGCAGGGATGAGGCCGGCAGAAAGCGAGATCCGGCGGCGTCTTTGCGCATCGTCCAGCGCTGTCGCCAGCGTGCCGGGCCGGATTTGCCTGCGCCTGTTGTTTGCGCCCGGTCATCAACAGCGAAATCCGGGATGTGGATAAGAAAGGGGAACAATTTCCAGGCGGGGCTGCCTGCTCGGGCTTGGGAAACAGGCAGTTTTTGCAGATTAGCATGCATTTTACAAAACGCCAGGGATGGAAAGCGAAGATTGCTCCTTTAGCAAACATTTATTTGTCCTGCACCCGGGGTGTGTGCAAAAACCCTACGTCATGCTGCACAGCACTGTTATTTAACTGCATAGTCTGCTACTCTTTCCTGGCACATTCAGCTGGCGCTTGATGTTTTCATGATTCGCGTCAGTGGATCGACTGCGGCCCGGCGCTGCATGACGCCCCGCCCGGTCGGGAAGTCCGCACCATGCACACGCAGATAAGGATCGGCTTATGGCTCAGGCAGCGACAGGCAATATCGGCATCACCGGGGGCAACCACGACATCGCCGGACATGAATTCCTTGCATTCACATTGGGCAAGGAAGAATATGGGATCGATATTCTCAAAGTGCAGGAAATCCGCGGCTACGAAGCGGTAACCCGGATCGCCAATGCGCCGGAATTCATCAAAGGCGTCATCAACCTGCGCGGCATCATCATTCCCTTGGTGGATATGCGCATCAAGTTTAATCTGGGTGCGCCAACCTATGACCAGTTCACGGTCGTCATCATCCTCAACATCAATGGCCGCATCGTCGGCATGGTGGTGGACAGCGTGTCCGATGTCACCACGCTATCCCCCGAACAGGTCAAACCGCCGCCGGAAATGGGCGCGGCGTTTGACGCCAATTACCTGATTGGCCTTGGCACAATTGAAGAACGCATGCTGATTTTGCTGGACATCGACAAGCTCATGTCCAGCCCGGAAATGGGTTTGGTCGATCACGGCGGCTGATACGCCGCCCGCAACGCCACAGTTTCGACGCAAACGCACCTGCGCACAGAGGGCTTTATGAATATTTCCAATATCAAAATCAGCGTCAAGCTGGCGGTAGGCTTTGGCTTTTTAGTATGTCTGATTCTTCTCAGCATCGGCGTGGGCATGTCGCGCATGCATTCCGTGGCCGATGTCACCTTGCAAACCATCAAAGCAGACTGGCCCAGCGCGCAAAAAGCCATGGAAGTCGAGCAAATGGCGCAAAACAATGCCTTGCGTCTGTATGCCTTGCTGTTCGCCAGCGACCGCGAAAAACGCATCGCACTGTATAAAGAAATCGACCAGAATCGCGCCAAAATCAGCGAAAACCTGAAAACCCTGGGCGCACTGGCCAAAAGCGCGCAAGAAAAAGCCATTCTTGAACGGGTGTCGCAAGCGCGCGCCGCCTATTTGCAGTCATACCAGAAAGTCGCCGACCTGGTGGAAGCCGACGATCGTGAAAACGCTATCAACACCATGGTGCAGGAAACCTCGGCGCGGCTGATCACATTAACCCAGGAAATGCACGCCCTGGTGCACCACCAGGAAAAGGAGATGGAAGAATCCAGCAAAGACATTGAAAGCACACTGCTGCAATCAAACTGGCTGTTATCCATTTTTGGCCTGGCGGCCTTGGCGATTGGCAGCTTGCTGGCCTGGTTTTTAACGCGCGCCATTGTGCGCCCGCTGTCGCAGGCGGTGAAAATCGCGAAACGGGTGGCGCATGGCGATTTGACCACCCAGATCGAAGTGCGTGGCAAAGATGAAACCGCCGAGCTGCTGTTTGCACTCAAAGAAATGAATGACAATCTGGATAAAACGGTGGGCGAAGTGCGTTTCAGCGCCGACACCATTGCCACTGCCGCCTCGGAAATCGCGACCGGCAACCAGGATCTGTCTTCGCGCACCGAATCCCAGGCCGGCTCGCTGGAAGAAACCGCCAGCTCAATGGAAGAGCTGACCTCCACCGTGAAACAAAACGCCGACAACGCACGGCAAGCCAATCAACTCGCGCTGTCGGCCTCCTCTGTTGCGCAACGTGGCGGCCAAGTGGTCTCGGAAGTGGTGCACACCATGGCCTCGATCAAAGACAGTTCGCGCAAAGTGGTCGATATCATCGGCGTGATTGACGGCATCGCCTTTCAAACCAATATTCTGGCCTTGAATGCCGCCGTGGAAGCCGCGCGCGCCGGCGAACAGGGGCGCGGCTTCGCCGTAGTCGCCGGCGAAGTGCGCAGTCTGGCGCAGCGTTCCGCCTCAGCCGCCAAGGAAATCAAGCAATTAATCACCGCTTCGGTGGAAAAAGTTGAAGATGGCGGCAAACTGGTTGACGAAGCCGGCCACACCATGGAATTGATTGTGACCTCGGTGCGCCAGGTGGCCGACATCATGGGGGAAATCACCGCCGCCAGCCAAGAGCAAAGTTCAGGGATTGAACAAGTCAATGAAGCCGTCACGCAAATGGACGAAATGACCCAGCAAAACGCCGCACTGGTGGAGCAAGCCTCAGCGGCCGCGCAAAGCATGCTGGATCAAACCCAGACCCTGACCCAGGCGGTAAGTTTTTTCAAACAGCGCCATACCCCGACCGGTGCGCCGCGCGCCACGGCGCCACGCCCGGCAGCGCCGCGCAAAGCCCTGCCCAAAGCCAGTCCGGCCAGGGCCAAGCCGCTCAGCAAGCCGGCGGATGAGGCCGGCTGGGAAGAATTCTGAGCAGCCGCAGCCTGACGCTCTGCTTATTGGGGCAAACCAGGGAAAGCGCCCCTCGCCCCGGCTCAGCTGGCGCTTCAGCGCGCCTGGACTGCCGGCGGCGCAGCCGGAATCGGCGAGGCCGCCGGCTTCTCCGCCAGCTCACATTCTGCGCGCCGCTCAAGTGACAAACCCAGGGCCTGTTGCTGCACTTGATAACGGCCCGCCGCCAAATCCTCAATGGTGAATTTTTCTTGTGCGCGCAAGAGCAGATGACGCACCGGCAAATGCCTGGCCTGGTCATACACAATCACCAGCATATCGTGCGGATTGGCGGAATTATCCAGCAACAGACTGGTATCGCCGCCGGCATTGCCAACCTTATAACCTTCGATCAGCCCGCTCTTGGCCGGCCAGGTTTCGCCATTCGGCGCAAATTCAGGACGCGGCGGTAAAGCGCAGGGCTGCGCCACTCCCACCAGCGTGATTTGCGCGGACAAGGCCGGCTTGAATTCGACTTTTGGCGGGGGCGGGCTGGCCACAGGCGGCGCCGTCTGCGCATTCGCGCTGGCCAGCGGAGGCAGGGCAGCAGGGGCTTCAGGCATCAAATGAAATTGCATTTGCATCACAGTCGCCGCGCCCCAGCCCAATGCGACGCAAACCGCCAGCACCAGCCACCATTTGGGATCGCGACTGGGACGGTAGCGCCGTCCGTGATCCGCCACCGCCTCGGCTTCCTTTTCATCCTCTTTGGTGCTTTCCAGCCAGGCGATTTCCCATTCTTCCGCCGCAATCCACTCATCATGTTCTTTACGGCGCTGCGGATCAGACAGGGTTTCGTAAGCGCTGTTCAAAATCGCCATGATGCGCGCCGCCTTATCATCCCCCTGATTTTTATCGGGATGATATTTTTGACTCAAGGCTTTGTAAGCCGCACGTATGACCTCCGCCGGCGCATTGCGCGAAACTTTCAGATTGTCATAGTGGGTGTGGATTTTATTGCTCATTTGAGAACAGGGCCAGGCTCACAAAAACTTGCCGATGAGTGCCGCCAACAGCGACAGCAGGATGGTGGACGCGAATGGCAACACATGGATGCGGCCAAATAATTTGAAGCGGAAATCGCCGGGCAAACGCCCCAAGCCCAGCTTTTCCAGCCAGGGCAATAAATAAGACAGAATCAGCAAGGTGATAAAAATCACCAGCACCCAGCGTATCATCCCAGATTCCTCAGTTGAACCGGCGGCGCAAAGTATAGGCGCACAAACCCAGCATCATCGCAAAAGCCGGGGATTGCTGCAAGCGCATCTCACAAAGCCGCTTGACGCGCAATCCGGCCCCAGCCAGGCGGCAGCGTAACATGCCGGCCCAATAGTAAAACTTTGAATAATTCGCCCATCTCATGCGCCGCCAGCAATTTACCCGCCGCCGCCGCCTGCGGCAAATATTGCGCCGGGCGCGCCGGGTCCAGCGCCTCCAGCAGCGTGGTGATCCCGGCTTCCATCAAAAAACCGGCCTGATTGCTGTAAGACAGCACATCCAGGCCGGCATCTTCAGCGATTTTCGCCAAGCTGGAAAATTCGACATGCGCCGTGATGTCCTGCAAACCGGGCAGGAAGAAAGGTTCATCATGCGCATGATGGCGGTAATGGCAATACAGGGTGCCGCGCATCCTCTGCGGCAGATAATATTGATGCGCGGCAAAACCATAATCAATCCACAACGCCGCGCCGCGCCCGCGCGCCAGCAATTCGCTGGTGCTGCGGATGAAAGCGCAAGCTTGCGGGTGTAATTCGGTCACATACGCCGGCGGCAAGCTGGCGATATCCGGGATTTGCAGCGCAATTTGCTCCGCCAGCGCTAAAGACAAGGCCATTTTGCGCCAACACAAACGGCCCGCCTCGATGCCAACGCCCAATTCCAGCCAGCCGCCATCCTGCTGTTTTTCCACCAGATGCACCGGCATCGCATCCAGCACCTCATTGCCCAGCATCACGCCGTCAAAGCGGTGCGGCAAACGCTCCAGCCAGCGCACCGGCAAGCCGGCCAGCTTTTGCTGCTGGCGCGCGCGCAATTCGGCGGACAATTCGAGAATCGCATAATCCGGCAAAGCGATACCCTGCTGCTGCAAACCATGCAGGATGTCATACGCTAATTGGCCGCTGCCGGCGCCGAATTCGATGATGGCGGGTGCGCTTTGCTCAAGCAAGGGGGCGATGATGCGCGCCAGGGCGCCGCCAAACAGCGGCGAGATTTCCGGCGCGGTTGTAAAATCTCCATCTTTGCCCAATTTCGTGGCGCCGCCGGCGTAATAGCCCAAACCCGGCGCATACAGGGCCAGATTCATATATTCAGCGAAGGAAATGAGGCCGCCCGCTTCCGCTATGCGCGCCGCAAGCAGTTCCAGCAACTGGCAAGATGCCGTCAAGGCATCCGGGTCTGGCATGGGCAATTGAGAACGCATAAGAGAAACACAATCAAAAATGGATAAATCAGATTTGCAAAACAAGGCCGCATCCGCCCCAGTCGCCCTGGTGACCGGCGCTGGCCGCCGCCTGGGCCGCGTGATTGCGCTGACCATGGCAGAACGGGGGTGGGATGTGGCGATTCATTATCGTCATTCTACCAACGAGGCGGAACAAGTCGTTGATGAAATCCGGAAACTGGGCCGGCGCGCGCACGCTTTTCAAGCCGATCTGGCGCAGGAAGCGCAAGCGCAGGCGCTGATTCCACGCATCCTGGCGCATTTTGCGCGCCTGGATTGCGTGGTCAACAGCGCCAGCCTGTTTGAATATGATGACGCCGCATCATTTAATCAAGTCACCCTGGACGCGCATATGCACGCCAATCTGATGGGGCCGATCATCCTGAGCCAAGCCTTGCACGCCGCCACACCCGAGGGCGGACAAGGCGTGGTCATCAATCTGCTCGATCAAAAGTTGTACAACATGAATCCCGATTTCCTGTCCTACACCCTGTCCAAAGCAGCCCTGGAGAGCGCCACCACGATGTTGGCGCAATCGCTGGCGCCGAAATTGCGGGTGGTGGGACTGGCGCCGGGCATCACCCTGATTTCCGGGGCGCAAAGCGAAGCCGACTTCGCCCGCTCGCACCGGATGACCCCGCTGGGCTATTCCAGCCGTCCTGAGGATATCGCCGAAGGCGTCTGTTACCTGGCGCAAGCGCGCGCCATCACCGGAACCACCTTGGTGATTGACGGTGGCCAGCATTTGATTCCCTTGCAACGTGATGTTGCTTTCATACCCAAATAAACCATGATAACCGCCCTGCTCCACCCGCAACTGATGGACTGCCGCCGCCTGTTTTTGCGCAACTACGAAGTAATGATCAATATCGGCGTGCACGAATTTGAAAAGAAAGGCGAACAGCGCGTGCTGCTCAATGTCGATCTGTTCATTCCGCTGGCGCTCTCCACGCCCCAGCATGACCGTCTGAGCGAAGTGGTCGATTACGACTTCATCCGCGAAACCATCGCGCGCCGCATGGCCGAAGGCCATGTGCATTTGCAAGAAACCCTGTGCGACGACATCGCGCGCAGCATGCTCGACCACCCGCAAGTGCGCGCGGTGCGGGTTTCCACCATGAAGCCGGATGTGTACCCGGATTGCGAAGGCGTGGGTGTGGAAGTATTCCGCATGAAAGACGGGATTTGAGGTGAGCATCATGAATGCAGCTATGGACAGCGCAGCGCTCGACGTCAACGCCCTCAAGCGCGCCGAAAAACAAGCGTATGAAAACAATAAACTGAGCAAACGCCTGTGCCGCCAGGTCGGCTCCGCGATCATGGATTACAACATGATCGAAGAAGGCGACCGCGTGATGGTCTGCATGTCCGGCGGCAAAGACAGCTACACCCTGCTGGATATTCTGCTCATGCTGCGCGAACGCGCGCCGGTGAATTTTGAGGTGATCGCAGTCAATCTGGATCAAAAACAGCCCAATTTCCCGGCAGACGTGCTGCCGCGCTATCTGAGCGAACGCGGGGTTCCGTTTCACATTGAAAATCAAGACACCTACAGCATCGTCAAGCGCGTCATCGAAGAAGGTAAAACCACCTGTTCGCTGTGCTCGCGTTTGCGGCGCGCGATTTTATACCGCGTGGCGGATGAACTGGGCGCCACCAAGATTGCGCTCGGCCATCATCGCGACGACATCATGGAAACCTTTTTCCTGAATATGTTTTTCGGCGCCAAGCTCAAAGCCATGCCGCCCAAACTGCAGTCAGACGACGGCAAACATATCGTGATCCGTCCCATGGCCTATGTCAAAGAAGCGGATAGCGAACGCTGGTCGCAAGTGCGGCAATTTCCCATCATTCCCTGCGATTTATGCGGCTCACAGGAAAATTTGCAGCGCAAGCAAATCAAACAAATGCTGCGCGCCTGGGAAAAGCAATTTCCGGGACGGGTGGAAAATATCTTCAGCTCGCTGTCCACCATCGCCCCGTCCCATCTGATGGACCGCAAACTGTTTGACTTCAGCGGCCTGCAAGTGGATGGCCTGGCCAAGCCGGATGGCGACATCGCGTTTGACGAAGAACCCTGCAGCAGCAGCCAGCCGGGCGTCATCAGCCTGGACGGTTTGCGCAGTACGCAACGGCCTGCGTTTGGCGCGGAAAGCATGCCGGACAGCACAGAATAAAACCACCGCCACAAACTGCCGCGCCGCCTGAAAATGGCGCGGCAATACCAAAATAACAAGCATCATCGCCGGTTTGCACACACCAAAGGAACTAAAATATTTCCTATCGTAAATAATATAAATATTTTTTAATTTTAGTTCAAAAAACTATTCACCTCTCACATTTTCCATTGTTAGAATCGAGCGGCAATCTCCGATATTGCTCCGCAAACCCCAGCCAGCCGCATCAGCCAGGGACACTACCCATTCAAACAGGAAGATGATGATGAGACTCAAACCGCTCGCAACCGGTTTGTTCGCGCTCTGCTCACAGCTCAGCGCACAAGCCGCCATTCAAGAAGGTCTGGCCGACGCCAACTTGTTACCACGTCCCACCATTCCGCAAATTCAGTGGCAAACCTGCCCCGATATGCCGGACTTGCAATGCGCAGAAGTCAACGTGCCGCTTGACTACCGCAAACCGCAGGGCGAAAAAATCACGCTCGCATTGAATAAATATCCGGCCAGCAACCCGGCGCAGAAAATCGGCACGCTGTTTGTCAATCCGGGCGGCCCCGGCGGCTCAGGCGTGGATGCGGTGGCCAACGGCTTGGGCGCCGGTCTGGATCGCGGCTTGCAAGGCCGTTTTGATGTGATCGGCTTTGATCCGCGCGGCGTGGCCCGCTCCACAACCTTGCGCTGCTTCGCCAGCGAGGAAGAGCGCGCCCGATTCCTGCAAGACATGCCCTGGTTCCCCTATCAGGAAGCGCAATACCGGCCATTTTTTGCCAAAGCACAGGAAGTCACACAACGCTGCTTAAACAGCGCCAATCCGGTCACCGCCTACATGAGCACCGAAAACGTGGCGCGCGATATGGATTTACTGCGCCAGGCCGTGGGCGACGCCAAGCTGAGCTACATAGGCTTCTCCTATGGCTCCTTCCTTGGCGCGACTTACGCCGCACTGTTCCCGAAAAACCTGCGCGCGCTGGTGATTGACGGCGTGCTTGACCCTGCCTTGTGGTCATCCGGCTGGCAAATCTGGTCTGACCGTAAAAACACAGAACAGTCCTTCAATGAATTTCTGCGCCTGTGCGATGGGGCCGGCATAGACTTATGTCCGCTCAAAACCCGGCAACAAAGCGCGGCGCAGCGTTATCACGCCTTATTAGATGCGGTGCGGAAAAAACCATTGGAATTCGGTGGCCAGGTGTTTGACTACCCCACCTTGGTCGGCATCAGCGCACAATCCCTGTACCGCCCGGAAAGTTGGGGCGGGCCAAACGGCTTTGGCGCCATATTCGCCATGCTGGCCGATGCCGCGCTGGAGCAGAAATTGGAATTGCTGCCGCAAGCCCGGCAATTGCTGAAAGACATGCAGCAAGGCGCCGCAGCACCAGCTGGCAAGGAAGAATATCGTAACGGCTATGAAGCCTTCTTTGGCAATCACTGTGCGGATGCGGATTACCCCGGCACAGAATTGGAATTCCGTGCGATTGATTTCCTCGCCTCCATCGGCTCCGTGCAAGCGCCGTACTGGTGGTGGAGTTCCGCATCATGCGCCAAGTGGCCAAGCAATAAACAACGCTATACCGGCCCGTGGCAGATCCGCACCAATGCGCCGGTGCTGGTGGTCGGCAATTATTTTGACGGCGTCACCAGCTACGAAGGCGCACAAGCCGCCCACCGCGCACTGCAAGGCAGCCGCCTGCTCAGCTATGCCGGCTGGGGACACTGCGCCTATGGCCGCAATGCCTGCGTGCGCGAATACGTCAACCAATATCTGCTGGAAGGCCGCTTGCCGCCAGCCGGTACGGTATGCGCCGCCAATCCCAATCCTTTCCTGCCGCAAAGCGGTTTGATGAAAGAGGCGGTGGATCACAGCACATTGCCGGCGCTGCCGCCAAACTGGCCGCTGCGCTAAAACAAACGGGCGCCGCATTGGCGCCCGTTTGCCTATACGCGGCTTGCGCCGGCTCAAGGCGCAGGCTGCAAACGCTGCCGCAAATTCTCCACCTGCTGCGCGCTGGCGCGCAGCCCCAGCTTGCTGCGCCGCCATAAGATATCTTCCGCGCTGCGCGCCCATTCCACTTGCTGCAAATAACGCACTTCCGCCGCGTACAGGCCGGGGCAAATTTCCTCGCCCAATTCAGCCAGACTGCGCGCCTGTCCCAGAATTTGCGGCGTGCGCGCGCCATACGCGCGCGCCAGGCGTTGCAACAACGCTTGCGGCAAAAAAGGATATTGCGCCGCCAGCTTGGCGCAATACGCGGCAAACGCCTGCACATCTGTCACCAATTCGCCGGATTGCTGCAAATCGCCGCCTGGCAAGGGCGCGCTATGGCTCCAGGCGCGGCGCGCGGCGGCGGGCAGCGCAGCCAAAGACGGCAATAACATTTCCATAGCATCTTGCGCCAGCTTGCGATAAGTGGTCAGCTTGCCGCCCCACACATGCAGCAAGGGCGCGCCGGCGTCGGCTTGCAATTCCAATTTGTAATCACGGCTGACCGCCGCCGCATCGCTGTCCTCATCCAGCAAGGGACGCACGCCGGCATATGACCAGCGCACATCGGCAGGCGTGATATGACGCTGGAAATAACGATTCGCCTGCGCGCACAGATAATCAATTTCCTGCGCGCTGATCGCAACTTGCGCCGGGTCGCCGTGGTAATCGCAATCGGTGGTGCCGATCAGTGTGAAATCTTCTTGAAACGGCAGCGCAAACATAATCCGGCCATCATCGTTTTGGAACAGATAGGCATGCGGATGGGAAAACAGGCGCGGCACAATGATGTGGCTGCCTTGCACCAGACGCAGATTATGCCGGCGCGTGCTGCATTGATTGGCGAAGCGCGCCGCCCACGGCCCGGCCGCATTCACCAGCGCGCGCGCAGTCACGCTGCGCTGGCCCTTGTCATCTTCCAATTGCACCTGCCAGGCGCCGTTTTGCGCCTGCGCCGCAAGGCAGCGCGTGCGCGTCAAGATGGTCGCGCCACGTTCTTGCGCATCCAAAGCGTTCAAGACCACCAGACGCGCATCATCGACCCAGCCGTCAGCATAGGTGAAAGCGCGGCTGAATTGCGGCTGCAACGGCGCGCCCGCCTCATGTTGCGCCAGACGCACCATGGATGAACCGGGCAGCCATGCACGCCGCGCCAGATGATCATATAAAAACAGGCCGCAACGTATCATCCAGGCCGGACGCTGGTGCGGCGCGTGCGGCATCACAAATTGCAAGGGGTGACTGATATGCGGCGCCATGCGCAACAGCACTTCGCGCTCTTGCAAAGCCTTGCGCACCAGGGAAAATTCGTAATACTCCAGATACCGCAAGCCGCCATGAATCAGCTTGGTCGAAGCCGAAGAAGTGTGTTGCGCCAGATCGTCCTGCTCCACCAGCAAAACGCGCAAACCGCGCCCGGCGGCGTCGCGCGCAATGCCGCAACCATTGATGCCGCCGCCCACTACCAGCAAATCATATGCGGCTTGTGCTTGCGGGGGCTGCGTCTGCATGGTATTCCTTTACTGGTTGGGTGAATTGCTTCATTTTAAGATAAAGCGAAAATAAAGCAACACAAAACCATAGTAAAATCATTCGATTATTTTCGTTTATGTTCGTTTGGAGGCGTAATGCTGCCCCGTCATCGCCAAATTCTTGATTATGTGCGCCAACACGGCGACGCTTCCGTAGAACAGCTGGCGCGCGCGCTGGAAGTCACTGCGCAAACCATACGGCGCGATGTGCGCGAGTTGGAGCAAATGCAAATGCTGGCGCGCTACCATGGCGGGGTCGGTCTGCCGTCTTCGGTGCAAAACATCGCGTATGAAGCGCGCCAGGTCTTGCACATCGACGCTAAGCGCCGCATGGCGCAAGCGGTGGCGGCGCGCATCGAAGCCGGGCGTTCGCTGTTTTTAAATCTGGGCACCAGCACCGAAGAAGTGGCGAAAGCGCTGCTGCAGCATCGCGGCTTGCGCGTGGTGACGAATAATTTGAATGTGGCGGCGATTCTGGCCGACAACCAGGACGCGGAAATTCTGGTGGCCGGCGGCGTGCTGCGCCACCGTGATCGCGGCATCGTGGGTGAAGCGGCGCGCGATTTTGTGCGCCAATTCCGCGCCGACCTGGGTATTATCGGCGTCTCCGGGATTGAAGCCGACGGCACATTATTGGATTATGATTTGAGCGAAGTGCGCGTTTCGCAAGCGATTATCGAACAGTCGCGCGAAGTCTGGCTGGTGGCGGATCACACCAAATTCGCACGTCAGGCGCTGGTTAAACTGGGACACGCCAGCCAGATTACGCGGTTTTTCACCGACGCCGCGCTGCCGCCGGCGGCGGCGGCCAGTTTCGCCGGGGTGGAAATCATCATTGCATAAGCGCATGCGAGAAACGCATTTGCCGCCAGCCGCGCCGCATGGCAAGCTGTATATCTTATTCAATACAGGATTCCAAGCATGATCAATCCCGATTTGCAAAGCAGCATCTTGCAAGATTTTGAGCAACAGGGGCAGCTGTATCAAGAGCTGGCGCGCAACAGCGCAGAACTGATCAAGACCATGCTGCAAACCCAGGATTTGCATGTGCACTCAGTCACCTGGCGCTGCAAACAGCGCGACAGCCTGGCGCGCAAAATCGCCAACCCGGACAAAAGCTATCAACAACTGCACGACATCACCGATCTGGCGGCGGTGCGCATCATCACGTATTTTGACGACGAGGTGGACGCGATTGCGCAATTGATTGCGCGCGAATTCGCAATTGATGCGGAAAACTCCACCGACAAACGGCAGTTGCTGGAAATGGATCGCTTCGGCTACCAATCCATGCATTTCATCGCCGCATTTTCGCGCGAGCGCAGCGAATTGCTGGAATACAAACGCTTTGCCGGCCTGCGCATGGAAATCCAGATCCGCTCGATTTTGCAGCACGCCTGGGCTGAAATCGAACACGATCTGGGCTACAAATCCGCCAGCGGCATCCCGCGCGAAATCCGGCGCCGCTTTGCGCGCGTGGCCGGCTTGCTGGAATTGGCCGACGCCGAGTTTTCCGGCATCCGCCAGGCTTTGCATGTCTATGCCGACGGCTTGCCGCGCCAGATCGAGCAACACCCGGAACAAGTGGAATTGGATTTGCTCTCGCTGCAAACCGCTTACGCCGCCAATCCGCATTTGAAATCCCTGGATCGCGCGGTGGCGGCTGTGGCGCAAGCCAAATTAACGGGACATACCAGCTTTGTCTTGGAGCGCGCCCTGCCGCGCCTGGCGTTCTTGGGCATCAAGAGCGTGGCCGCGCTGGAACAAGCCGCGCGTGCGCAGGCGGCGCGGGTCGAAGCCTTTGCGCGCGCCTGGATGGCGGGCGACACCTACGGCAGTCTGGAAGTTGGCATCAGCAGCACTTATTTATGCTATGTCCTGGCCGGTGAGCGCCAAGAGCGCGAATTTGTGCTCGACTATCTGGCCGCCAGCGCCACCTTCGGCGTGCGTCAGCGCGAACGCATCGCGGACAATATCTTGCACATTTGCGCCAAATTGCCGCCGCTGGCGACATAAGCGAGCACACGCCCGCCTATAATCAAACTTCCTGACTTTGAGATGAGGCTTTTATGAGCATCCCCGCTGTACTGCAAGGCTTGCGCCTGCCTGTGATTTGTTCCCCGCTGTTTATCGCCAGCAATCCGCGCTTAGTGGCGGAGCAATGCAAAGCCGGCCTGGTCGGCTCCTTTCCCGCACTGAATGCGCGTCCGGCGGAATTGCTGGATGAATGGCTGGGCGGTTTGAAAGCAGAGCTGGCGGCCTGGCAAGCCGCGCATCCCGAGCGCAAAGTCGGCCCGTTTGCCGTGAATCAAATCGTGCACCAATCGAATGACCGCCTGCAGCATGATGTTGAATTGTGCGTCAAACATCAGGTTCCTATCATCATTTCCTCACTGCGCGCGCCGCCGCCGGACATGCTGGATGCGATTCACAGCTATGGCGGCATCGTCATGCACGATGTGATTTCGCTGCGCCACGCCGAAAAAGCCTTGGAAGCCGGGGTCGATGGTTTGATTCTGGTGGCCGCCGGGGCCGGCGGTCATGCTGGCGCGCTCTCGCCATTTGCCTTAGTCGGCGAAGTGCGCCGCATGTTTGACGGCCCGATTGCGCTGGCCGGTTCGATCGCCAGCGGCGACGGGATTTTAGCGGCGCAAGCGATGGGAGCGGATTTCGCCTATATCGGCACGCGCTGGCTGGCCACGCCGGAAGCGAATGTGACGCAAGCCTACCGTGACGCGATTATCGAATCGGCGGCGGGGGATGTGGTGTACACCAATTTATTTACCGGGGTGCATGGCAACTATCTGAAAAAATCCATCGTCGCCGCCGGTCTTGACCCGGACAATCTGCCGGTGGCGGATAAGAGCAAAATGAATTTCGGCGGCGGCAGCGCAGCCAAAGCCTGGAAAGATATCTGGGGCGCAGGACAAGGCGTGGGCATGATGGACGATGCGCCGCCGGCGGCAGAGGTGGCGGACAGGTTGGAAGCGGAATACCGCGCAGCGCGCCAGCGGTTGGGACTGTAAGAATACCGCCGCTCCGGCCTAAAGCGAGGTGGCGTTCTTGCCGGAGCAAAACAGGCGTCGCAAGCACGACGCCTGCTTCAAGCGCCGCGTAATCCTAAACGCCTGGCGCTGGCGGCCAACCCCGGCGCCATGAATAATGCTTGCATGTTCTGCACTCTGATTTTGCTTTGTGCCCGGGAAAACAGCACCACTGCCTTGCCGGTATTCACATGTCGCGACATATACAACAAGCCATCATATTCAGCCGGGTTTTGAAACACGCCTAAGGCCCATTGCCTGGTAACGGCGTAATCAGCGCTGCCTCCCAACCCGGCATGCGCGCCCATGCGCTTGAGCGCTGCGCCGGTCAAATCCGCCAGCCGCAAATTTTCCCCTTCAAATTGAAACAGCCAACGCTGCCGCAACTCCACTGCTGCAATATGAAACAGCCCATCGCAAGGTATCGCATCATGCAACACGGTTTCCGCCAATGCGACATCCAAACTGAGCGCAAAATAACAAGCCGCATACGAGGGTGGCATATCTGGCGCATCAAAGCGATTGCAAGCGTTCGCGCCGAACCAGGGTTCGCCAGTCTCAAAACGGGAAATGCGCAGCAGACGCTGCGCAGGCAGATAGACGGTTTTGTGTTTGTAATTGGCAAACCCGGCTGGCGGCAAGTCCAATTCCAGCGCTGCCATCAATCAAGTCTCAATAAAAGCGCGGGCGGCTTGCAAGACCGCATCCAGCTGCCCTGCGCGCAATGCTTGCAAGGGCGTTTTGCCGGAAAGCGTATGACGCGGCTGCGTAAAAAATTGCCATTGCGAGGCGCCAGGCAAATCCAGCATGACTTTACAGACTTTTTCCAGCTGCCTGCGATTAAAGCTGTGGTCGGTAAAAAAAGCGGGATACCACTGCACCCCATTCGGGCCATCAAGATAAAACATGCGTCCCTCACGCACTGCCTTGCTCACCGCTTGACGGGAAATGCCCAAACGTTGCGTAAAATCCGCCGCAGAGAGCAAGCGCCCGGCCTGGAAATGCTGGGCGCGCAGGCGCAAGCCTTGCTGCTCCATTTCTTCCAGCAGTGCGCGGTTTTGGGATGGGATATCAGGAATGGCTGCGCGCGCCGCGACAGGCTCGGCGGCTGACGCATTTGCAGCGTTGGCGCGCCCGCTTTGTGAGGTGTCATGTGCAAGCCGCATAAGCAGACCTTGAGGCATGAGAAGATGCTCTATCCGCAGCATATCTACAGGCAGCGCATCTTTTTCAATGGCCGCTTTTCTCAAAAGAAAAGGCCCATTTGCCTTTAAACGTTGCGGGTTCAAAGCCACAAAAAGGTCTTCGTCCAATTCCAGCTCAGCTTGCAAATCGGATTGAAATGTTTCCCAGCTTTTTTGCAATTTGCCGCTGGCGACAATGGTTTTACCATCGCCCAGGTCAAACACAAGTGGATTATTCAGCGCAGTCATAGCACACACCTTTCAAGCATCATGCCTGTAGTTAAGCATGCCATGTCAACCATGTCAACCAGCCCGCCTATCAAGCGCCGGACGCCCGCTTTACTGTATGCCGCCATATGCGATAATCAAGCTTCCTGCCTGGATTCGGCCGCCAATCTTGTAAGGAGTCGCCCATGTTCGACCGCACCGCCGAACGCGCCGCCGATGAAGCCGCCGTGCGTATCATGCAAAGCCCGGCCAGCCAGACCACCTTACGCCCCTTGCAGCCCGGCCAAAGCCAGTTCGGCGGCAACGCCGGCCAGGCCTTGGATGCGGGCACGCAAAGCTTTATGCAAGCCCGCTTTGGCGCCGATTTCAGCCAAATCCGCACCCACACTGACGCAGCCGCTGCGCGCCGTTGCGAGGCGCTGGGCGCGCAAGCCTTCACCTGGCGCAATCACATCAGTTTCGGCAAACATCAGCAACCCGGCGTCAACGCACTGACCGCGCATGAATTGGCGCATGCGGTGCAGCAAGGCGGCGGCGGACCGGGCTTGGCGGCGCAAGCGCCTGCGCTGCAATGCAAATTGCAGTTTCGCGAGCTGGATGCGCTATTGCAGGCCATGTTACTAAAAAGAAATCCGCGCCTGAATTTCATCTCGGCATGGGCGCGGCGGCAGGAATTGGCGCAACGTCTCAATCAGTTAAATCCGGGCCTGCAATACGACGCCAGCGGCAATCAACTGCGCTACCAACTTCAACCTGGCGCCAGACTGGATGGTTTTGATCAATTTATGATGGAACAGATTGACCGTGCGGCAGTGACGCCGTTGGTGCTGATCGGGGGGCATCGCCTGTCCATGGTTGACAGCTATCAATTTGGTTTAGTTGACCTGGATGATCTACTGGCCAGCGATGCGCAAGGTCTGCGTTTTGTCCTGCTGCATTTCTTGCGTGAACGCGCCGCGCCATTGCCAGCGCAGGGCGCAGCGGCGGCGGAAGAGTACGCCGCCATTCTCGGCGCCGAACGTTTGCAAAGCATTTACTACAACGACGCACATCATGCTGGCATTCAACAGGAGCTGATGTATTACCGCCAAACCTTGCTTGACCCCAGCCTGGTTGAACTGCCTATCGCACACGGCAGAAATCGCGCCAGGAATCGTTTTTTACGCATACACCGCAGCCAGTCCTTTGGCTACCGGCTGCGTTTTGAAGCACACCAGGTGCGCGACCACGCGGTACGCGGGATACAAAGCAGCATCAGCTTCCCGCGAACATTATCCCGCGCCCGCATTAAGCAAAGCCTGCGCCAGATGCTGGGTGAACATGCGCCAGCCTTGCAGCAGACGCTGCTGCGCGGGGCGCAAGTTCCTTTGCAGGAATATATCCAAGCGCGACAAGCGGCAACAGGATTGGCGCCAATAGAATCCAGGCAAGAACCGAATCCGCAGCCGCTGCCGGATGACATCGGGCATGGCGAAGCTGATTTCCAGCTTCCCTGAAATATCTTCAACCGTGCAAGCGGCCCTCCTGCGCTTATCCGCAGCCTCAATGCACAAGGCCAGCCGGCCCGCTTACGCCTCCGGCGCCCCGCTCGGTGAGGGGAAAGGCTGGTTTGACGGCGCAGGCGGCGGCTGGCGCAGCGCTTCACTGCTCTCCTGGAAAATGCGATAACAGCTATTGAGCAGCGAGACATCCCATTTATTGCCGTCGCGCCGGGCAAAGCCAAGCGGCGCGTAATAGTGGCGCACGCCATGTGGCGCAGCAAAGTCAATTCTGCCATCTGCATTCAAGGGCCAATCCGTGATCCTGGTCTGCCCGACCCGCATCGGAATCATCCAATAATCGCCAGCGCGGCAAGTTCCATTGTTAAAACAAATTTGCAAACCGTCTTCCACGTCCTGCGCTTTGCCATCATCCTCAAATTTCAATACGCCGCCGTTTTCTTCCGCTTTGCTGCCGCGCTGATCCCAGCGGCGCACGCGCGGGCGTTGCGATGGCGCCGGCAGATCAAATTCCAGTCCTGCCGCCATCTCGGCCACCAGCACGCCAGGCTCAACCCGCACCAAGCGCAACATCTGGCCGCCGCTGCCTTCCAATTCCTGATCCGCATCCAGCACTTCAACCCAATCGCCTGCGGCAAAACCCCGGCTGCTGTCAACCTTCAAGGCATACATGCCCGGCCCGGCTGCGGCGGCGCTATCCAGCCCTAAGAGTGCGACACACAAACTGCCATTATCACGCGACCATTTCCAAAACAAAGGCTTGCCTTCCTTATCCACCTGATGAATCTCAATCCGGTACAAATGATTCTCCATGCCGCGATAGGCCGCTTCCGGCGCCAGCAAACACGGGCTGTCATATTGCTCCTGATCCATCAATTTCGGATACAGACCAAGCGGGGTGGCAGCCTGCAATTGTTGCAATGCAATTTGACATGGCGCCGGCAACTCCTGCAAACGCGCCTCGACGATACTCAGATGCTCGCGCGAGCTTTGCACCAAGCGTTCCCAGCTGGCATGGTCGGTGCTGGGCTGGCCCGGGATGTAGAGAGTGAATTGCGGATTGGCCGACAAATGCATTTGCTGCTCAAAATTTTCGGTGCGCCAACGCAAGGCCTGCGCCACTGACTGCAGCGAGCTGCGTTCATCAATATACGCTTGCAAGCTATTGCCATCCATTTCCAGCAAAGCGCTCTTTACCTGCCACACCAGTTTGCTGCGTTGACAGGTGTCGATTCCCGCTAAAGCCGGCTCCCGGATTTGCGCATCATCCAGCGCAGTCACCAGACGTTCGCTGACATCCAGATAGAGAAAGGCGGCGCGCGCACCTTGACTGTCCCATGCCTCACTCAAGCCATCGCCCACAGGCGGGGTATAGTCCGGTTGCTTGAAATAGCTGACATTGCCTGATTCATTTTCCAGCATCAAGCCATGCACATACATACGCCCGGCGGAAATTTGCAGATCAGGCACACTATTGGCCACGCCGCCACTGCTGATGCTGAGCGCAAGCTTAAACCCGGGCGCCGCCTGCGGCGCGCCATACGCCCCGATCAAATCGCGCGCCAGGGTGCGCAAATGGTATTGCTGAATCTGGCTTTGCTCATTGGCGTCAGCATCCAGCATCACCCGTCCCTGTTGCTGCAGCACGCGCGAATAGTGTTTGGCCGGGTCGAAGCTGTCACGGGAAAAATCGGCTTTCATATCAAATCCTCGGTTTTCAGTTCATGTCAATAATGGCGGCCTGCATCCCGGCTGCCGTGTATTCATCCAGCCGTGCTTGCAAATGCGCGCGCCGTTGCGGCTGGTACAGATTGTGAAACACGCCCATTTCCGCACCGCTCTCAGCGCCGGCGGCGATTTCCGCCGCGCTGCGCAATTGCGCATAGCCCGGACGGCCATAGCGACGGCTGACAAATTGCGGGGTCAATTCCAGCAGGCGGCTGTGACGGCGCTGCGCCTGCTGTGCCGCTGACAAATCTGTCTCCGCGTCAATCTGCGCAAACGCCAGATCCGGCTGGCAGGCATAGCGGCGCGGGGTGCGGCAACCGGGTGGAATCCAGCAATAGCGCATGCAGCCGATCTGACGCCGCGCCACATGCAGGCAATCGGTGAAAATCGTGTCTTGCGCCAGACTCAGCGCATGCACATTGCAAATCCCGAACACAGTGCTGCGCTGAATATCCAGCAGACAAAAAGCGGGCGTCGCATCCAGCGCGCCCAGGGCTTCCTTGTACGGCGCGCAGGCATCCAGAATCGAATCGCGGATACACAAGGGCAAGGGGTCTTGCAGACTTTCATCGGCCTGGATTTGAATCGAACCGAGTATGCAATGCTCAATCCGCACTTCGGCGCGCAGCTTGATCAATTCCAGCGAAGGCTCGGCTGGCCGTTTAGCGCTGCAATCCTGCTCCAGCCCCCAGCCTGGAACCAGGGTGCAGTGGCGCAATATCAATTGCGCATTGCAAATCCCGGTTTGCGGCGCCGGCGGCCCATCCAGCGCAGCCTTGACCGCGGCTGCGCTGCTGGTCAGCGCGCTTTCATCCTCTTCCACATCGCTGTCCGGCATACTGGCCGGGTGCGCCGGCGCATGCGCGCCTTCAATTGCCGCCGCGCTGGACGCGCCCAACATGCCAGGCCCGCTCACAGTCAAACTGCAACCTGTCACCAGCAAACCATCCAGCACCAAACGGCTGCCCGCGCCCATCACCACCAGGAAGGAATCCGGCGCATCGGTTTGCCAATCCAGCAAACGCAAGACCGGGCGCATACCCTGCGCCGCGCGCAATTGCAGACTGTTGCCATGCGGCACTTCAAACGCCAGCGGCTCGGTGTACACCGCGTTATCGCACAGCTCCAGCACCGCATCTTGCGGCTTGTCCTGGCGCCAGGCTTGCAGGGCTTCGCTGATGCGTTTATGCGCCTGATCGCGGCCGATTTTATACACGCGCGCCGTCTGCAAAGCGCCATCTTCGCGCATGCGCGGGGCCGGCTCAATCAAGGGCCGCTGGTAAGCGCCGCCGCCCAAGGCATCTGCCAAACCATAGTTGTAATTCACGCGCACGCCTTTGCGCGGCAATTGCGAAGGCGGAAAAACAAAGCGCCCGCGCTCAGGATCGAGCGCAATCTTGCCTTGCGGCGGGGTGTATTTCCAATCCGCCAAATCGGCCACGATGATGGCTTCCGGCGCAATCGGCGTCTTGCCGTCTGAATCATTCCAGCCGGGCGCATAAATCGCCAGGCTCTTGCCCTCGCCGTACAAATCATGCAAGCGGCGCGCCAGCATGCGGCGCGTGATTTGCAGCGGTAAATTGATCTCATCGGCCAGCGCCATCGTATCGCTCTCCGCCTGCGGCTTGATGAAGAGCGGCGCATCCTGTCCCAATACGCTGAAAGTGAAGCAATGCGGGCCGCTTTTTTCATGGCAATACGCGGCGCAGTATTGCACCGGCCAGCTGCGCAGACGCCAGATAAACAAACCCAGCGCAGCCGGCTGGCGCCAGCCTTGCCGCATACCGGAACGCAGATGCGGATCGCGCATGCGCCGCACATCAATCGTATGCGCCAGACTGCCAAACGGGCCGCCTTCCTGCTCCAAAGCTTGCATATTGCGCAAATCCGCCCATTGGGCGCGCTCGGGATGGCTGAAATTCAGATGCTGGTTCCAGCCCAGGGTGGGGTAAAACTCTTGCGCGCGCGCCGGCCAGGAGGCGGCGCGCGCCAATTCTTCCAACAGCGCCAGACTGCCCTTGCGCTGACGCCAGCGCACAGTCTGTCCCAGCTCGCGGCGCGGGGCCAGCGCACGCGTCAGCGCGCCGGCTTGCGCCGCCGGCAGGGCCGCGCTGCCAGACTGCGGCGCCAGGCCCAGCAACTCGCCCAGATAGGGCAAGAGCCAGTCTTCGGCGGTTTCGACAAAATAATTTTGATACAGGCGGCTGATATCGTCTTCCAGCAGATTGACTTGCGCGCCGATCACGCGCAACAGCGCTTGCAGCACATGGCCGTGCTCCGCATCGCGCATGCGGTGAATCGCCGGCAATAGCGCATACAGGCGGTCGATGCGGGGATCTCGTTCAGTAGCGGGAATCATGGTGCGCTCACAAAATCTGGTTGAGAATCAGGGTTTCCGGCAAGCCGGCGGCAAACAGCGCCAGCCAGGCCGGGCTGAGCGGGGCAGCGGGCTGTCCCTCTGCCAGCAGCGCGGCATGCACTGCCTGCGGCAGCACAGCGGGACGCTGGCGGCTGTCAAACCCTTTGCCTTGCTGCGCAATATCGCGCAGACGGCGCGCCAATTCCTGCAGATCGGGCAAGGCGCGGCTGCCATCGCGCTGTGTGATTTTTTCCGGCACGCCGCCGAAATTTTCAATCCGCACCCAGGCCACGCCCGCCACATTTTGCAGCGCCGCCAGCACTTCGCATAACAAAGCCGGCTGGTTCAAATCGCGCGCCGCAAAGCTGAAGGTTTGCAGCAGCGCGGCGCGTGCGCGCGCTTCCACGTCTTCCCATTGATAACCGGCTTGCAAAGCCAGTCCGGCTTGCAGCACCAACACAATCAATTCGCGGATATCCAGATGCAGCGGCAGATCAGGGTCGCCCAGCTCACGCATGGCGCTGCGCAGTGCGCGCAGCAGATCCGCATCCTGGCTCAAAGGCGCATCGCGCGCGCCGGCCAGGGTGAGTTGCAAAACTTCGCGCCGGCCATCGCTGCTTTTGCGCGCCAGCGCCTTGCCGATGCCGGCGAAGCTGCGCGCGAAATTGGCGTAATCGCGCAGCGACACCAGGCGCGTCAAAGCTTGGCTGGCGAGCGGCAGATTGGCGCGCGCCTCATCCCGGCTTTCCGCATCCGCCCCGCCTTCCGCGCGCAGCGGGTTGCGCACCGCCTGCACGCCCAGCGGATGGCTCAGTAAAAGGCTGATTTGTTCTGCCCGCACATTGCCGGCGGCGCCGATGCCCTGGCGGTATTCCGCCTGCACATTTTCCACCCCGCCCGGCAGGCGCGCGCCGTTGACGCCATCGCCAAAACAGATGCGGGTCGCGCCGTCGTCGTCGATCTGCAGCATATACGCCCGGCTGCGCCCATCTTCATGCGCCAGATTCGGCGTCTCACGCCAGGCGATGCGGTTGACCAGCACTTGCAAGCTGCTGTCCACCCCTTGCGCATTGGCTGCCGGGGTAAAGGTCAGCGGCAATTGTTTCAGATTGAATTGCTGCAGGCTGTGCGCGGCATTGCCGCTGCCCAGGGTCTCGCGCCGCGTCTCGCCGTGGGTGGCGCGCGCCACATTGGCATGCAGCACCAGGCTGTCGCGTTTGTAGCGGTAGGCGCAGGGGGTGGCGAACACCAGGGTGGTGTGCAGACTGTCGCCGGGCACAGACGGGTCATAGCTGTGGCGCAATGAAGCGATCATCAACAGTTCCGCCGCGCGCACCCCGCGCACGCCTTGGATATCGGCGCGTTCGCCTTCCAGAATCACCCAGCGGCCCGAGGGCAATTCTTTGTACAGGCCGTCGAGTTCGATTTGATCCGGTTGCGCTGGCGCGGGCACAGCATCGGTGAGCGGGGCGGGCGCCAGTTGCAAGGCTTCCGGCTGCGCCAGAATGCGCGCGCTGCGTACGAAGCCGATGCTGTCCGCACCCTGCACCCCGCCGACATCATTACCGGCTGTTGGCGAAATCGATTTGCGCGGATCCCAGGCTGTGCGATCAAGCTGCAAACGCGTGCACTTTGCACTCACGCCAAACGCGCTGCGATTGCTGAAGCCGACATCGCGCACATAAAACACAGGATTAGAAGGTTCGCCGCGCATCGGCAGCAGCAGCAACGCTTGGCCAGGCTGCAAGTGTTGATTTTCCTGCCCCAGCCACAGCGCATCGCCCACTTCATCTGCGGGCAGACTGTCCCAATCCGTCCAATCTTTTTGCGCTGACAACACGGGAGGATTGCCCGGGCTGTATTTGGGCGGAATCGGCGACTGCGCGCCAAGCATGCTGTGCTCTGCGCGCATCACATACAGCGCTTGCAATGGCGCACTGCTGCGCTCCAGTTGCGCGCCTTGCCAGGCGCGGTAAAAATCAGCCCGCAATCCTGGCGCGATTTCAAACAGCAATTGTGGATGGGTGTCTGCGCCTGCAGCAAAACTGCGTCCCAAATCACGCCGCAATTGCTGACTGTTGCCGGCTTGCGGCACAGGCGCTTGCAATAAACCTTGCAACAACTCGCTGATTTGCAGCGGATGCATCTGCGGCGCCATACGCCACCAATTTTCCAATGCATCGGCAAAGTGCAATAAAGGCTGGCGCAAGGCGGCATCGAATGTGCTCAGGTAGATATCAAACAGATCTTCCACCCAGCGCCCGCGCAAACTCTCATCGCCATCCAGGTCGGCCAGGCAACTATTCGCTTTATTCGCAATTGTGCGCAGCGCCTCGTACTGCATACGCCAGGCATTGCGCATCGCCGTTTGCACATCATTCAGCACCCTTTGTTCGTCTGCACTGAGCGCGTTCCATGCGGGCGCATTTTCTTGCTTGGCCCGCAACAGGCTTTGCACTTGCGGCTGCGCATAAAACTGTTGCAGCGAGCTGACAAAACCGCTATGCCATAGCGGATGCCGGGCCGGCTCTGCGTCCAAAGTAAACTGCAATGCTTGCAGCTCGACCCGGGTGCGGGCATTCGCGTTGTCAGCCTGCACAGCCGCCACGATGCGCAGCGCATATTCAGCGCCAAAATCAAATAATAAATACTGTCCCGGACGCAAATTCAATTGCGCGCCTTGCAGCCACACATGATCCAGACTGAGCACGGTATCCAGCGCAACCCGCTGTGGCCGGCTGCTGCGCGCGCGCAAGGCATTCCACTCGCTGCGCGCCGGCAGGTCTTCGGCGGTTTCAAAGGTCTGCGGCAATTCATCCGGCCCCGGCACGCTTTGCACCCGGCTGCCGCGCGCAATCAGCGCCGGCTCAGTCTGTTCAGGATCAAGCGTGAAGGCCAGATATACGCTGGCGGCGACGCCGGGACGCAGACGGTAGCCGACCAGGCGCGCCATTTCCAGCACTGAGCGGCGTTCCTGCGCGGTGCGCAAAAACGCTTCATTCGCAATCCGCTCCTGGTAAAAACTGAGCACATCCGCCGCGCAGGCCCAGGCGTCCATCAGGGCGATCGCCGGGTCTTCCAGACTTTGCGTGTGCAACCCTTGCAAGGGACGCACATATTGCGGCTGGCCATTGTTTTCCAGGGTCACGCTTTGTTGCGGCGCGCGCGCCAGCATGGCTTGCATAAAACTGGCGTAATCGCCGCAGCGGTAGCGCAGCGCCGGCAAACCGGGCCGGTTGCGCAGCGGCAGCGGGGCTGCCGCCGGCGCGCTGCACGCGCATGGCGTGCTGTGACAGGTGCAGGATGTCATGCGCGGCCTCCACAAAGTATCAGGCGCAATTGCCCGTGTTCAGGAAAATCAGGATCTTGCGCGACTTGCGCAATCTCATCCGGCCCGAGTTGCAACACGCCGCGCGCCAATTCCTGATTCGGCGCGCAATACAAACGCTGCAATTTTGTGACGGTGGCGCAAGCTACGCCGGGCTGCGCCATGGCCAGCGCGGTCAATTGCGAGACATGGATCGCCTGGCCGAAACTGAGGCGGTCGGGATGGAACAGGCCCAGGCTGCCATCGGCCAGCACAGCGCGCCCGAACACCGCTTGCAAAGGGGGCCGCAAATCGGCCTGGCGATAGCCTTCCTGCACACAAATTTCCAGCGCAATATCGAGCGCGACGTAACGCGCCGCCTTGATGCGCAAGTCATGTCCCATGCGGCGGCCACGCAACACACGCTGCTGCACCGCATGCAACAGCGCCGGCGGACAATCTTCACGCCCGCGCGGATCAAGCGCGACTTGCGCCTCATACCAGCTGCCATTCCAGGCCAGGCGCGCGGCGGCGCTCTGCAGCGCAGAATGTTGCTGCGCCAGCGCGGCATAGTCTTGCGCCAGAATCGCCCTTTGCAGCGGACGGCCCGCCAGATCAGCGGCAAACAATTTGGCCGCCTGCATGTCTTCCGCCGCGCTGCCGCCCACTGCCGCTGTCAAATTGCGCGGCCTGAGCGTGACGCCGGACGGGGCTTGCGCGCGATAAATCAAGCGCCGCACACTGTCCACGCCGAGATTGCCGGCCACGCCATTGCCCAGCAGGTATTCGGCTTCAAATTGCAAGCCGGCTTCCGGGCGCCAGCCACATTCGCCATCGCCAAAGCGGAGTTGCGCCCGCCCCTGATTATCAATTTCAACCACGAAATGCAAATCATGCGGCGTGCTGTCGAGCAAATCCAGGCGCGCCTGCCAGCTGCGCCCGAGGCTGTCTTGCAAGCGGATGGCCGGCAAAGCTTGCCGCACATCTTGCGCAAGCCAGGCCGCCGCCGGCGCCGCCAAGGGCAGCGGCGCGCCCCAGCCAAGCGGGGCCGCGTCCAATTGCGGCGTGAAGGCGCCGGCCTGCACGCTGACTTCCCCCGCTTGCGCCACGCAGGCGCAAGCTTGTTCCAGATGCAAAAACGGAACCTGGCCCAGATCCTGGCGCCGCACATGGCCATGCTGCAGCAAAATCAAATTGGCGCGCGCCACGCTCAAATCCTGCAGCCAGGCGCAGGCCGGGGCCGGGCCGATGGCCGACAGCGGCAAACAAAACGGCAAGGCGTCGGCCTCGTCCCACGCCACCTCCAGCAGCGGCAGCGCGCCGCCATCGGCCAGCGGCGTCAAGGGATCGCTGTTTTGCCGCACTTGCGTCAGGCGCACCACATGGCGCAGCCCGGCCGCGCCGCAGGCCATGCCCTGGCGGTCTTGCACTTGCTCCAGGGCGAGGAAATCGCCCACCGCCAGATCCAGGCAGCGCTTGCCATGCTGATCCGCATCGCGCAGGGTGCAGGACGTGCTGCCCTGGCGCAACTGGCAAAACGCGCCGCCCCAGTCATGCAACACAATCCGGTTGTGCGCGCGCCGCAAGGTCTGCTGCCCGGACGGCCAGGCCACACTGAAGGCTTGCGCCAGCCAATGCGGCGGCAGATCCTGCAGCGCCAGCGGGGCCGGGGCCGGCGGCACATCGAAACCGGGCTGATCCGGGGCAAAATAAAATTGCTGCAGATCCAGCGCCACATCGGCGTCGGTCTCCAGCTGCAGCCAGGCGCGCGCATGGCAGCCTTCGTGCAAACGGTAATCCACCAGCCGCGCATGGCGGCGCACCGAAATGCGCTGCAAGGCGGTGTGCAAATACGCTTCGCTCGCCACCGCATCCTGGTAATACGCGAGTTGATCGGCGACGCTGGCCAGCAATTCGGCCAGGGTCACGCCCAGGTCAGCCGCATGTTGCTCATTCCAGCCAGGCAGATTCAGGGCCAGGCGATCCAGCAAAAGTTGGCGCATGGCCGGATAATCGCGCGCCGTGTAATCCAACAAGGGCGGCGGCGCTGGCGGCGCGGCGACGGCGGGCGCTGGCTGGCAATCCAGCGCGCTGGGACAGTCGCGCCGGAAATAAAATTGCGCGCGCGCATAACGCTGATCAATCTGCGGCAAGTCCACCAGCTCCAGCCAATACGGTGAAAAATCGCCCACCTTATCGACTGTCAGCAGCAGCACATCGTCTTTATCCGCATCCTGGGCCGGCTGCGCCTGCACGCGCACAATGCGCAGCTCGCGGATGCGGCGGCCGCCGCTGATGCGCAGATGGCGCGGCGCGTCCGCTGTCATCAATTGCGGCGGCAGGCGGCCAAAAAACACGGCCAGCAATTCATCCGGCTGATTGCCGCCTTCGACATAATCGAGTCCGTTCCAGGCCCCCGCCCCGCGCTGCGCTTCACGCAGCAACACGCGCCGCCGGTCGTATTCGCAACATTCGCTCATCTCGCCTCCGCCTGCTTATTTGGGATGGCGGAATTCCGCCGTTTCCAGGCTGCCATCGCGCAGCAGCAGATAGCTGATGCTGATGCGCAATTCGCTTTCTTCGTTATGCACTTGCAAGCTCTGCACTTGCAGCACATCGCCCAGCCAGCGCGTAATCGCCGCCTGCAAACTGAATTGCAGGGTGGCGGCCAGCTCCGGGCTGTTCGGCGCAAATAAAAGTTGCAACACGCCGCTGCCAAAATCGGGACGGTGCAAACGCTCGCCCTGATTGGTGAAAATCAATTGTTCCAGCATCTGCCGCACATGCGCGGCCCAGTCGGCGCGCGCCGTGCGCCCGGCTTGCAATTGGAAGGGAAAAGCCAGATCGCGCATCATCAACTCCCTGTGACTCTGGTTTGCTGCTGATTCACCAGCAGAGCGCCTTGCGGCATTTGTTCCGGGCTTTGCGTCAGAGACGGCCCCGGGGCCAACATCAAGGGCTGGCCCTGGCACATGACGCGGCTGGAAACTTGCAGCCAGCGCGCGCTGATGCAGGGCGAAGGCTTGGGAACCGGCGTCGGCAAGGTGAAGGGACAGCCGGCGATCACAAACTGGTCAGACGCCAGCGCCGCCGGCTGGCCGCTTAACAAGACCCGGCTTTGCGATGGCGTCAACTGCGCCGGCGCGCCATGCGGGCAGATGATCACCGCGCCGGCGTGCAAGATCAATCCAGGCATCTGATTCTCCTTAAATCACGCTCAGCGCGCCGTTGTTCACATCCACATTCGGGCCGACCAGATTGATGCTCGCGCCCTTGCCGTTTTGCAGATAAATTCCGGTGTCGTTCACAATCAGGGACACGCCGGTGGCGCTTTTCAACATCAGCCCGCCCGCCGGGCCGGGCGCGTCGCTGATCGCCAGCACATTCTGGCCGGCGGTTTGCAACACAATGCTGGGCGCCGCCGGCACGCCGGCGCGCGCCAAAGGCGGTATTTCGCCCTGCTCAAAGCGGCAGCCTGTCCACACCGGGTAATTCGGATCGCCCTGCTCGAACTCAACCCATACCTTGGCCCCGACCGGCGGCACGAAATACGCCCCCATGCCGGTTCCGCTCGGCCCGGCCAGCGGCGCACACGCCTCGGCCCACGAGCTGGGAACCAGGCCCAGCACATCCGGCACCAGACAAGTCAGGCGCGCGCGCTGTTCCGGGTCGAGATTGTTGACCACCGTGCCACGATATTTGCCATAAAAACGTGGCCCGGATACGCTGTTCATGTCGTTCATATCGGCACCGTTGGGGTAAGCGAAATGAGGCCGTCGCGGCTCAATTCAAAACTCTGTTTATATTCGCCGGGCTTGATGTCGTGTGTCACGCTGTCCACGTAATACAAGCCATCATGCGCCAGCCCCAAGCCGCGCACCCCGACCAGGCGGCGCGCGCGCAGCAAGCCGCCATAGCGCGAAACATGCAGCGAACCGCTCAAGCGCAGGGCCTGGCTGGATTGCGCCAGCGTCCCCAAAATATGGTCAAGCAAATTCGGGATCTGGCGCGAGCGGTTATACGATGGTGAAAATTCGACCTTGGCCGGCGGCGTCAGGCACGCCCCCAGCGGCGGACGGTATATATTCAAATTCGGCAAAGGCAGCGGCAATGGAATCGTGCCGGTGGCCGGATCGAGCACGCCAAACACCAGGATTTTTTTGCTCAAGCCGTCATAGCTGGCGGACAGGCTTTCAACATTGCTGTGCGCATCCATATTCACGCTCAAAGCCGGTTGCGGGGACGGATCTTGCAAAGGCGGGCCGAAATACGCGCGGCTGCTGCCCGGCAGCGGCCCCGGCTCCAGATAAAACACATAGGCATGGCGACGCGCCAGACTGCGCAGCCAATCCAGATCTGTGCCGTACTGAATTTCCCGCCCCTGGCTCGGGCTTAAAGGCTGATCCAGCAGCGGCGGAATCAAGAGCGGAACAATGCCGAATGCGGCGTAATTGGCCAGAATCTGCGCCGCCTGCGCAATATGCGGCGTGCTTTGAAACACGCGCCGCACCTCGACCACATCCATTAACACGCTCAAATCGCTGCCGGTCAAGGTCAGCGTGCTCAAGCCCTGTTCGCCGGCTTGCAATTGATGACGGGTGATCACGCCATCAATCAAGACCTGCGGCGCGCCCTGCAGCGTCACCATCAGAATCACGCGCGTCACAATCGGATCAAAAAAGCCGGCCGGCAAGAGCTGCTGCAAAATCGGCGATTGCTTGCCGAGCGCGAAACTGAGTTCAAACGCGCCTTCGCTGCCGCCCTGCGTCACGCGCACTCCGCTCAAAGCCTCCATCAGCAATGGCGGGGCCGGCAGCGGCGCTTGCGGCCCGATCAGCAACGTCAGATGCACACCTTGCAGCATTTATTGCGCCCCTCCCGGCCCCGGCACGCCCGGCCCCAGGGTCAGACGCAAACGCAGGCCCGGCGCAGCCGCCTGCTGCACCTGCTGCAGGCCATTGGCGTCCATGATGCGCCACCAGGCCAGGCTGTCGCCCAGCGCTTGCGCGGCGATCTGATCGACACGCTCGCCCTGCTGCACGCTGTGGATTTGCAAGGTGTGCATGCTGGCCGGATCGGGCAAGAAGCGGCGCGCCAGCCAACGCACTGGCCGCCCGTGCGCATCCGTCCCTTCCTGCACAGCGCATTGCGCGTAGCGGCTGTTGAGCGCAGCAAATGGGTTCATTCCGCTTCCTCCCTAGATTCCAGTCAGGCCGAGCGCCTGCAGACTGCCGCCTGTCAGTTTGCGCGCCAGCGCTTCTTTGTTTTGCAAGTAACTGATGAATAAATGCCCGCCGCGCTGCATAAAGCCCAGATCATCCACCGACAACACGCGCAAGCTGAGCGCCACCCTGGCGCGGATCGGGTTTAAGGCCGGATCAAAGGCCTCTTCGGTGATGGAAAATTCCTGGATGCGCACCGGCACAATCCGCTGCGGCCCGAAAATGAACAGCGGCAAAGCGCCTTGCATCGGCAAAATCTCAATACTGCCGAGCGCCGCCAGCGCCTGATTCGCCAGCAAAGCGCTGCTGGATGGGTGCAACAAGGCTTCCAGCGCCGCCAGTTGCGGATGCAGACCGAGCGCCACGGTTTGCCCGTCGCCATTCGCCAGCCCTTCGCTGGCGTCCAGCTCCGCTTCCAAACGGATGGTTTCCACCGGCGGCCCTTTCAGGCGCAAGGCTTCGACATGCTCGCCGCTATCAGCCTGCACGCCCTTGGCTTGCAGCGTGCGGCTCAGGCTGTCCGGGTTGTATTGCATCGGAATGATTTGCTGCACGCGGCCGCTCAGCGGCTCCATCAGCGCCAGCGCGGCGCGCAGCACGCGGGGCGAACGGCTGAAGCTGCTCATGCCATCCCCCCGTCGCAGACCGGGGCGGCGCAATGGCGCGTCAGCTGTTGCGTGACGCTGTGCGCGACTTGCTGCGCCAGCGCTGCGCCGCCCGCCGCCGGGGCCGGCGGCAGCGCGGCCAGATGCCGCGCCTGCCACTGCAGCCCGGCAGCCGGCGATGCTTGCTGCAAGGCGTGTTGCAGCGCCTGCTGCAGCGCGGCGGCAAACTGCGCCGCATTTTGTTGCGGCGGCAAGCCGTGCAACACCAGGCGCTCAATATGCAGCGTCAGCGGGGCCCCGGCTGCTTCCTGCTGGCGGCGGGGACGGGTATGCGCCTGCACTGTGCTCATGATCGGAACTCCGCTTCGACAATGGGTTTATCCAGTTTGCGCAATTCGGCGCGCGCGCTGTTGAGCAGCATTTGCATATCCAGCGGGGCGCTGGCGTCGGCGGCGCAAAATGCGGCGTTCAGCACAATGCTGTGAATATTGCCGCCGCTCAAATTCAGGCGCGCCAGACGTTCAAAATCAAGCCGCGCGCGCGGCAGTGCGGGCGGCAAAGCGCCCTGCCAGATGCGGGCGCGCTCGCGCGGGCCGGGCCAGGGAAAATGCAGCACAAAGCGCAAGCGCCGCATAAACGCCTGATCCAGCGCCTGTTTCATATTGGTGGCCAGCAGCGCGACCCCGGAAAAGGCTTCAATGCGCTGCAACAGGTAATTGATTTCGATATTCGCATAGCGGTCATGGCTGTCTTTGACTTCGCTGCGGCGGCCAAACAGGGCGTCGGCTTCATCAAAAAACAGCAGCGCGCCGCCGCTCTCGGCTGCATCAAACAGACGGCCCAGATTTTTCTCGGTTTCGCCTATGTATTTGCTCACCACCTGGGACAGATCAATGCGGTACAGATGCAAATCCAGCGCGCGCGCCAGGACTTCCGCCGCCATGGTTTTGCCGGTGCCGCTATCGCCGGCGAACAGGGCGGAAATCCCCATGCCGCGATTCATACGCGCGGCAAAACCCCATTCCTGATACACCAGATGGCGCGCGCGCGCCTGCGCCACGATCTGGCGCAGCATCTGCATTTGCTCTTCCGGCAAAATCAAATCATCCCAAGCGGCTTTCGCCTCCAGCCACTGGGCCAGCCCTTCCAGGCGCGGGCGGCACAAATCGCGGCAGTGACGCCACAAGGCCGGCCCATATTGCTCAGGCGGCAGACCGGCCACGCTGTGCGCGGCGCGCGCCAATTCTCCGCTGTGCAAATCAAAGTGACAGCTCATCTGCTGCGCCAGGGCTTGCGCATCCGGCGGCAGTGCCTGGCGCCATTGCGCGTATTGCGCGGCGCGGCTGGGACGCTCGCAGACCAGGGACAATCCGCCCAATTCCGCCAGCGCTTTGTCCAGTCCGAGCAAAATCAAACCCGGCTCTTGCCGCACAAAACTGCGCAGCGCTGCGCGCTCGGCCTGCGCCCCGTCTTCGATATACAGCAAGAGCGGCCAGAGCAGACTTTCGCGCAGACACAAGCGCGCCAGCTGCGCCGCTGTCGCCGCCTCATTCAAAGCGGCTGCCGGCAAACGCAGGCACTGCCGTCCCAATGCATGCGCCACATGTTGCGCCAGCAAGGCGCGGCTATCGGCGTCAGCCCCGCTGATTTGCAGCAGCGGCAGCTTGCCTTGGCTGGCTTCTTGCTGCACTTGTTGCAAGATGTCTTGCAATTGCGCGGCTTGCTGCGCGGGCAGATCGAGCGCCGGCGGGGCCAGGATTTCGCCCGATTCCAGCAAGCGGTGGTCAATTTCCTGCCAGCCTTTCAGCAAATGCAAGATCCGCTCATCCACGCGCAAGGCGGCGGCGGTCAAGCCGGCTTGCGCCACTTGCGGCAAGTGCAGCAATTGCAGATGGCGCAGCGGGCGGCGCGGCGTCAGCGCATCCCAGGCCGGCTGCGGCAACAGGCGCAGCGCGAGCGCAAAATTCGGCCAGATCGACTGCGCCTGACCATGCCAGGCGGCGCAGGCGGCGGCGAAAGCAGGATCCAATTCCGGCGCGGCGGCCAGCAAAATCACATCGCGTTCAAAACCGGACAGCCCGCATAACTGCGCCAGCCATTCCAGCGCGGCGGGAGCGCCGCAGTCCTGCGCCTCTTGCGCCGCCTGCTGACGCGCCGCCAGCGCTGCCGCCAGATCCACTTCCTGTCCCTGCAAGCCGGACATGGCCAGACGCAGCCAGGCCAGACTGGCGCCGAGATAGCGCGCATTCGCTTCCTGCCATGCGCTGTCGCTGGCGGCGATCATTTCACACTCACCGTTTGTTGCGGATCAAAAGCGAGCTGCGGCGGATTTCCGCCCAGCTGCACCGGCAGACTGTCCACCCCATCCACGCGCAAGCGCACCACATATTGCCCCGGCGGGATTTTTTTCATTTCAAACTTCAGTGTGCTCGGCTTATTCACATCATTCGGCGTGCTGACCTTGGCCGGGCGCAGGCTGAAATTGCCGAACAGCAGCTCCAGATTCTTTTCCTGTTCCGGCAAGAGGCGCGGACTACATTCGATATTCAAATTGAAATTCGCGCTGGCGAAATTGTTGGCGGCCAGCTTGATGCGCGGGGCCAGGGCAAATTGCAAACGCTGGCTGGACAGGGTATGGCCGGAATCGAGCTGCGCGCGCAAGGCGATTTCCCATATGCCGATCGCCCATTCGCTCAATGCTTTCGGCGCGCCGGCCTCAGGCAGCTGCGCCAACAAGGCGCCGGATGGACTGGTTTGCGGCGTCAAAATGCGCTGCATGCCGCTGGCCGGGTGCAGCAATTCGATATCGCTGCACAAATTCAGATGCGCGCCTTGCAAAGCCAGCGTATCGCCCAGGCGCATGGCGGGCGCGCGCGGATTCCCTTCCACCCGCACCCCATGCAATTGCGGCCAGGCGGCGCGCGCGCTGAAACCCTGATCCTGCGGCCCGCGCGCCAATACCGGCAAGGCCTGGCGGGTCGGCAGATTGTCTTGCAATAACACCACCGACACCGAATAAGCCATGCTGGGACGCATCTTGGTTTGCATGGCGGTCCAGAATTTGGACAGTTCTTCCGTGCTGGGAAAGCTGGGCGTGATTTTGATCAATTCCACCTGCTCGGCCAGATCAGCGGCGGCCAGCGCCTGCATGCCGGGCGGCAATAGCGCTCCGCTCAAGGGTGGAACGCCGCCCAGCGATGTGCGCAACTGAGCGCGCGTCAAGACCGGATTGCGGTGCAAGATTTGCATTGCATAACCGAGCAAAATCTCAGCGTGCAAATCTTCGCTGCCCCAGGCCGTCAACATATAGTGCAAATCCAGCGCCAGCGGCGGATTGGCCAGACGCCGCCCCTGCTCATCGCGCGCCGGCAAACCGGCGTTGCGCCACCCCTGATTCGGGCTGAGGTGGTGCATGAACAGATTCAATTGATTCGGCTCGCTGGGCGTGGTCACAATCCGGTCGGGCGGCAAGGCGCTGACGCTGAAATTGCCGACCTTGGACAGATCGTGATTCAACAAGCCGTCATTGAGTAAGTCTTTCAATGCCGCAGAAACGGCGGCAATCGCCAGGGCGCTGCTCATGCGCGGCCTCCGTTTCTGCTGCGCAAATAGGCTTGCAATGTGTCTTCCTGCGCCGGCTTGGCGCGCGGCGCGGCGGGGGCCGGACTGGCGACGGCGCGCACTTCCAGGCGGCCAATCGAGATCTGCACCGGCGGCGGCGCGACAGGCGCATCGACTGGCGGCGGCGCGCTGTTGGCCAAACGCTGCAGCGCGCGGGCGGCGGACGGCGTGGCCGGCGCGCGTAACGGCGCAGGCGGCGCTGCCGGCCTCAGGATTTCACGCGTGTGGATGGTGTGCGATTCGCGCAGGGTGTGTGTGGCCACGGCGCGCTGCGGCGCCTGGGCTGGCGGCGCAAATTGCGGCGTATCGGGCGGGGGCTTCAGCGGCGGGGCGGCGACGCTGGCCGGCAATTGCTGCAACATAAGCGGCGCCTGCGGCTGGGCCGGGGCTTGCGCCGGCAGGCGGCTGACTGGCGCAGCCGGGTTTGCCGCCGGCGCCACAGCGATGGGCTGCGGCGCCGCCGCATGTGGTGGCGCGCTGGCGGCGCCAGGCCGGGCGGCGGGCGCTACGGCCGGCCCCGCTGCGGCAGGCGCACGCGGCGCCGGAATATGCATATTCATTGGGGACACAGAAGGCGCTGCGCTGTGAAGCGGCGAGAGCGGCGGCGGCGCTGGCGACGCCACGGCGGGCGGGCGCACTGGCGGCGCTGCCTGCGGCGCTTCCGGCTCCATGTGCGGCGCGCTATCCGGCTCAAATAATCCGGCCTGCCGCCGCTCCAGCACAGGGAGGCGCTGTTGCGCGCGCGCGCTCATTCTGGCAAACAGATCATCCATACCCATCCCATTCACGCCGGCCAGGCTAGCAGCCCAGCATTTGCAGATACAGGGCGCGCCGTCGCGCCGATAAGGCCAAAATACTGTGTTCGCTCCAGCCATAGGCCAGCGCTAATTGGTGCACTTGTTGCAGCAGGGCATGCGCCCAGCGCGTCAAGTCTTGCCACAGCCAGGCCCCGATTTCCAATTCCCGTTGCCAGGCATGGCCGCAGGCGGGACAGTGCAAGCCTATGCTGATTTCCGCCAGCGGGTCCGCTTCCAGCAAAGCCTCTTGCGCCGCTGCGCGCCAATCCGCCTGCTGCGCCAGATGCGCCAGTTCAGGCGGCAGGCAGGCTTGCAGCAAAGCCACGCCATCCAGGCCCGTCGCCGCCGGCAGATCCGCCGCTTGCGGCGCGCGCATGCGCCATTCCTGTCCCTGCCACTGACCTTGCAACATGACATCATGCGGCATGACTTGCGCGCCCTGCGCCAATTGCGCCAGCTGCCAGCCGGGCGGGCAAATCTGTTCAGCGGAAAAACTGCTTTCCAACTGTTCCTCGCAGGCCGGACAGGCGGTCACGGCGTCAAAGCCGGCCCCAAACCATTGACAGCGCAAATACAACAAATGCCAATCAACCCTGCCGCAAGTCTGGCGCGCCCATTCCAGCGGCGCAGGCAGCGGCCAGGCGCTTTGCAGCAACAATAATTTGCGCATGCTCAGATCCAGCGCGGCGCCGTCTTCCCACAGTTGCAACAGGCTGTGCGCATCCAGCTGCATACCTCAGTCCAGGCTTTACGCCGGTTCCGTGAAAGTCGGCTCGGACGGCTCGGCCACATCCGGGTCGCGCTCCCAGCCCTCGTTTTCCAGCTTGATATGCTGAATCGCCACCGCATTGCCATTCGCATCCAGATCCGGCAGGGCCTGGAATTCCGATACCCAGCAGCGGAACAGGCGGTAGCGCAGCGCCAATTGGCCGGCTTCGTTGTACAGCTCGATCAGGATGTTTTTGCGGAAGTCTTTGAGCGAGACTTCGGCCCCGGCCCCGCTGCCGAAATTCCACACCTTATTCGCCCATTGCTCGAATTCTTTGTCGTGTGTCACGCCGCGCTCCAGCGTCACGGCTTCGTATTCGGTGCGCCCGGGCGATTTGCGGCTGCTGCTGGGGTCGCCGCCTTCGCGGTGTTTCACCACTTCAGTGCTGCGCTTTAAGCTGGAGACTTTGGAAATCCCCGCCACCGGGGTGGTGTTGCCCTCAAAAAAGACGCGGAATTTGAAATTTTTGTACGGGTCAAAACGTTGGGTGTTGACGGTAAATTGCGCCATGGCGATGTCCTCCTCACACTGCGAGCTGGCCAGCGATTTGCTGGAGTTTGATGACCACGAATTCAGCCGGTTTCAATGGCGCAAAACCGACCACCACATTCACAATGCCGAGATTGATATCGTTTTGGGTGGTGGTTTCCTTGTCGCATTTGACGAAATAGGCTTCGCGCGCGGAAGCGCCCTGGAATGCGCCCTGGCGGAACAGATTGTGCATAAACGCTCCCAGGCTCATGCGTAACTGTCCCCATAATGGCTCATCATTCGGCTCAAACACCGCCCACTGGGAACCGCGATACAGGCTTTCTTCGATATACAAAGCAAGCCGGCGCACCGGGATGTATTTGTATTCGTCGGCCAATTGATCCGCCCCGCGCAAGGTGCGCGCGCCCCACACCACCCGTCCCGCATTCGGGAAGCTGCGCAGGCAATTCACGCCGATTTGATTCAAGCGCCCGTTTTCCGGGTCGCTCAACACCACGCTCAAGCCGGCGCTGCCCTGCAAGCTGGCGTCCAGGCCGGCGGGCGCTTTCCACACGCCGCGCGTGGCGTCGGTGCGCGCAAACACCCCGGCAATCGCGCCACAGGGGACAAAGCTGTCAAGCTGGCCATTGCGCGCCGGGTCTGGCGCCAGCAAGCGCGGGAAGAAGACAGCTGCATTGCGCGCCGCATCGCCTTGCGGCACATCGTCGGTGGAAACTTTGGCGACGCTGTTCCAGGCTTTGGGCGGATCAATGATCAGCATCGCGCGCCGCCGTGTGCAATACGCCAGCGCTTCATCCAACACCGCTTTCGGCGTCTCGCCGTCGCGCGTATCGGGCGGCATGCAGAGTAAATTGAAGAGATCGGTTTGTTTCAGCGCATAGACGCCAGTGCCGTCCGTTTCACTGCCTTTCCAGGTCGCCACGTCCAGCGCATCGCTGTCTTTCAGTTTGGCGGCATCCGACACGCCGGTGGAAAGCTTATCATCGCTCCACAGCTTGCTTGGATCTGTCACCGGATCATGCAAACTCGGGCGCACCCCGGTTTTCAGGCTGGGGCTTTGCGCATAATCGCCGGACACATCCACGCGCAGCCATTGCGATTCCGCCGCCAGCACGCGATCCACCCGGCGCGGCCCTTCTTTCACGCTCAGATTGCGGAATACTTCCAGCGCGCCATTCAGATTCACGGTCAGATTGAATAAATCCTCATCCGCCAGGCCAAAACGTTTGCCGCTGTCTTTGGGAATATCGCCATCCAGCCGCACGCGCAATGCGGCGCCCCATGTGCCGGGATTGGCCGGCTGCAAGGTGAGGTTAGTGACTTTGAGCTGTCCCAGTGCGCTGGCCTTGTCTTTGAACAGGCGCACAATCACTGCTGTGCCGCCGCCATTCAGAAAGAAGTCGCGCACTGCATACGCCATCGGATAATCGGCATGCAGCTTGCCGAAAGTGCGCTCGAATTCGCCAAAATTGTCCAGCGTCACCGCCTGATCCACCGGCCCGCGCGCTGCGCGCCCGATAAAAGCGGTGATCGAGGTCGCAACCCCGGCAATGGTTCTGACGCCACTGGGCACTTCTTCAATATATACACCGGGGTAACTGACTGAAACTGGCATAGCTGACTCCTTCTGAGCGTTGGAGAACTGGGGATAAGCATGTGGCGCCAACGCCAAGCCAGCTTTGCGCATGCAAGCGCAAGAACTTCCGATACTGCCAGCCGGGGGATGGGGCACGCGCAAAACCGGGGTGACGGTACAAGATCCGTCAATAAAAGCCGGCTCATGCTAACCCAAAGCCATGGGGGCGACAGGAAATACGTCACGAAATGTTGCGTGATTGCAAATGTTTTGCCTTATGGAAATTAACATGTTCGCAAATTGCAAGTTGGGTTCGTTTCACCTTCACTTTTCAACCCCGCCTTCATCATTACGGCGATAAAGACTGTCACACAGCTTGCGCGGCCTTGATCGCAAAACAGTCAAGCATCAGGCCAATCTGGCGCTGACGTTTGATGAAAATTTTTGACGGGGAGTATAGATGGCGCCGATTTTGCACAAAACTCGATTCCAGCTGAAAAAATTCGGGAGTGGCGGAGTGCGGATCAAAGGCTGAGTCGATACGCTTCACTGCTTACAAGTAAATATTGCCTTAAATGCTGCAATAAATTATTATTACCAAGCTGCCTGACATGAAGCATCCTGGACAGTTCCATTTCCCCCCGTCCACTCCAATTCAACACAAAGCACCTTGAAACATGCAGACAATGGGCTTTGTCAAAGCGTCTTACGAAAGGTCTTTCAATGGCTATTTGTTACATCGCAAAAACACCGGATTATTGGCTGAGAGTTAAGCTGGAAAGCAATGAAATTATCTCTGTTCCTTATGGACTGAAATTGGAACGGCTTGAAATCAAGGCTGGGCGTGAGTATTTCAAAATCCTTGAAGGCGTGTACAAAGGTAAAAAAGCCAGTGTGTCCATGCCCCCGGGCGGCTCGTATCTGACCGACAAAATCAAACACCAGAGCGGCATTCTTCTGAAGTTTGATCGTAAGAGCCAAAGCTTGCATGTCGGCGGCGCCGGCCCGTTCAATGCGTTTTCAGGCGGCGGCCATTCCGGTTACACGCCAGTTTCCGCTGGCACATACCTGCTGGCCATACCTGCCTATCCTTCTGCACAAACCCGCGCCGCCTACAACCACTGGTGCACCTATCATAATTTGTGGTTCAGAATTGGCATCGAGACCACCGGTTCCCGTTTTTTACACGCCGGCATCATTTCTGATGGCTGCGTAACGGTGAGACAATTCATCTATGACCCCAAGAAGAAGGAAAAGCCGCCTGCCGGCTTTGAAGACTTGGTTCAGGGGGCACAAACTGCGCCAGGCTTATTGGGACTGCCCTTGCCTGAAAAACCAGCGCCTTGCATCAATTGGGACACATTGGTGAACACGATTCTTTTATGCCGGCATGATGACCAGGCTGTTGGCAAATTAGTGGTGACCTGATGCGAAAATTTTTATCCATTTGTCTGGCGTTGGCCAGCCTGGGATTGTCCTGCGCCCCCCCGTTAGCGCAGGCGCAGGCGCAATGTGCGTATCAGCCGGCATTCAAAACCTTGCAACAACAGTTGCCATCCCTGTCGTCTGCGCAAAGCATCCAGGCTTTGCAGCAATTTTACGCAGCCAATGAAAACGCCCAGCCATGTGAAGTCGCGCGGATTGAACAATTATTGGACGACCAGGAAACTGCCCTGATCCGTCTGCATATGGGCAGCGTGGCGCGCAAACCCCAGCGTTTGCTGCGCTGTAATCAGTTCACTGCGAAAACCGCGCAATGTCAGTCGCCGTATGAGGACAATACCGCACACCCCCTGCAAAACAATCTGCGCTTCACACCCTGGCCGGCGCCGCCGCACGTTTTACGCTTGCAAGTGGATTTGCCGCAAGCAAAACTGATCGGCGTATATCAGACAACCCTGGCAGCGGCATTGGATGGCAAGCCTGCAAAACGCTTAGGCGCTGCCACACAAATCAAATTGCGAGAGGCCGAAAAAAATCTGGTGTTGATCGCGATTTATAAAACGCCAGGGCCATGGGCTTACCGCAAGCTGGTTTGGTATTTTGAATGAACCGCACACCGCCATGGCAAGCGCGGATGGCTTGTTGCTGATTTTTTCCTTGCCGCTGATGTGCATCTGCGCCGGAAACGTTGTCGGAGGCCGGCTTAGTGCTGCGCGCAATCCACTTGCGTATTGCAAAGCAAACGTATTATTCATTTGATCGTCGATGGCCGGCGCGCAATAATCTGTGCTGAGGCGCAGATTATTGCGCGCCTGAATTCTGCAACCATGCAAAGTACTTCCCCATGAACCTGCCCGAACATGAATTACACCTCTGGTGCGCGCGCGATGCGGATTGCACGCCGGAATTGCTGGCGCTGTGGCGCTCATGGATGAATGATGAGGAGCGCGCGCGCGCTGACCGATTTTATTTTGAGCGCGACCGCCATCAATTCACGCTTACGCGCGGCCTGCTGCGCGCCACGCTGTCCGCCTACGCCGCGCCGCATGCGCAGATTGCGCCGGCGGCATGGCGTTTTGGCAAAGAAGCCAAAGGCCGTCCCTATTTATTGAACGATTTGCCGCCCGCGCTGCAAGGGCTGGATTTCAATCTCAGTCACACGCAAGGCATGGTGTTGCTGGGCTTGGCGCGCCATCTGCGCTTCGGGGTGGATACAGAAAACTATCTGCAACGTCCGGCCCCCTTGGAAATCATCAACAATTATTTTTCACCGCTCGAAGTGCAAGCGCTGCAAGCTTTGCCGCCGGCGCAACAGGGCGAACGTTTTTTCCATTATTGGACGCAAAAAGAAGCTTTCATCAAAGCCGAAGGGACAGGGCTTGGCTTGCCGCTGGAAAAATTCGGCCTCGACTACGGCCCCGGCCGCGCAGTGCAACTGTGCTTTTGGCAAGACTTGGTCGAGGCGCCGCAAGACTGGCGCAGCTGGCTGTGGCGCGATGTGCGCGCAGACGGCGGCACGGATGGCTTTTTACTGGCGCTGTGCATGGTCGGCGGCATGCCGGCGCTGCGCGCCTTCGCCAGTGTGCCGGGGGTTTCGAGCGCGCCGCAAACGCTGTCCTTGCTGCGCTGCCCGTCGGCCTGGACGCATGCGGCGGACTGGCCGGAGGCGGTATGAATCAAGCTTTTCCCCGCCGCATTTTTGCGGTGTCCGACATCCACACCGATTACGATGAAAACCGGCGCTGGTTATTAAACCTGTCACGCTGGGATTACACCGATGATGTGCTGTTGTTGGGCGGCGATGTGTCGGACTTGCCGCATTTGATGGAAGAAGCCTTGCGCGAATTGGCGCGCCGTTTTCATCAGGTTTTGTTTGTGCCCGGCAACCATGATCTATGGCTGGTGCGCAGCAAGGAAGAAGGCGATTCGCTGCAAAAATGGGCCAGATTGCGCTTGCTGGCCGAGGAGTGCGGCGTCTCCACCCGCCCCTGGCGCATGGCAGGTTTGCAAATCGTGCCGCTGTTGTCCTGGTATGACTGGTCGTTTGGCCAGCCATCAGAGCGCTTGATGCAAGCCTGGGCCGATTTCGTGGCTTGCCGCTGGCCGCATGAATTGACGCAGCCGGCGGCGCTGACGCAGTATTTTCATGCGCAAAATCTGCCGCATTTGCACAGCGAAGCGCCGTCTGTGATCAGTTTTTCGCATTTCATGCCGCGCCTGGATTTATTCCCCGCCGCCGTGCCGCCGCAACGCCGCTTTATCTTGCCGGTGTTAGGCAGCAGTGCGCTGGACGCCCAGATCCGCCAACTCGGCAGCCGCCTGCATGTGTATGGCCACAGCCATCTCAACCGCTGCGAGTTGCGCGACGGGGTGCGCTATATCAATAATGCTTACGCCTATCCGAATGAGGCGCAGATCGCGGCCAAGCGCTTGTTGTGTCTGGACCCATGGCTGGATGGGAATGGGCCGGACTGATTCCTGCGGCGTGCAGTAACGATTGCAAACACGCCCCGCTTGATTGCTCATTCATCTTTTCCGGCTGCAAACACGGATGGGTATTGACGCTCATAAAATCCGGCTGCCTGTGCGACTTCCATCTGCACTAAATGACGATATCCGGGTATGAAAATCATGCTGCAGGCGAGCAGAAACAGGGCGCTTGCGCAAAACCAAAACCATGTCGCAATGGCGAAATGCGCGACCCACAGCGCAGCGACAGAAATGCCAATTTGCGCCGCCAATGCGTTCAATGTGATGTGCGCGCCAGCGAATTGGGCGCGCATGCGATCCGGCACAGCGACACGCCGTTGTGCAGCGCCGCCCTGTATCCTGAGCGCCAGCATGAAATTTGCACAAAATAGAGCAAACACCAAAGCCAATGGCAGATTTTGTACGATAAACAACGCACAGCACGCCACCGCCAGTGCGAGTAAAAATGCCGCTGTGAGGCTGACCCGCCATTGGCCGCAATAGCGCATCAGCTTAGGCGCCAGCACACTGCCCAGCACCAGCCCGGCGCCGCTGCCTGCCTCCAACCATGCCAGCCAACTATTGCTCCAGCGCCGCTCCTGCAAGACACTGGGCAACAAGATGCCAAAGCTTGGAATAATCAGCAGCAACTCCAAAAAAATCTGGATAGACAAATATCGTTCCGTGCGCACCGCCCAGCGTAAGCGGAAGCCGCCCATCACATCGCGTCCCCATGCGCGCACTTTTTCTGACATCCGGTCTTGCTTTGCCGGCCCGCTTTCCGGCTTGCGCTTGAAGCGTTCACCCAAACGCAACAAGAGCAGCGCATACAGCGGCAAGCATAAAAACGGGGGCAGTAACAGGGTGAGCAGCAAGCTCTGCTGCGGCGACCAGGCCAGCAGGCACAAACCAGCGATCACAGGCCCGCCGAGCCGGGCGGAATACAACACTGCGTATTCCCAGCCTGTGAACTCTTCTAACCGCTTATGTTCAACCAACTGCACAGAAATTTTGGGATACGCACTGCCTTCAAAGGCTTGAATCATGGCGCTTATGATGAAATAAGCGCCCCAGTGCGTGATGCCCATGGCGCTTTCGCCGACAAACCAGGCCGCGCCAAGTGACAGAGCGGCGAAAGCGAGATTGCAAAAGAACAAGAGCCGCAGCGGGTTGCTTTGATCGACGATAGGGGCTAACAAAGGCGTCAGGAGCAAGCGCACGCCAGCGCTGATCACCATGCAGCTCGCCAGCGCCTGCAAGGACAGTGACTGAGTGACCATCAATGCAATAAGAACCGGCAAAATAGCGCTTGCCAGGCCGGCTATGCCATGGGCTGCGAGAAATAAGTAAGGAATCTTCAAAATCGTTGCAGTGAAATTAGCGAAGGTGGGACGGCGATAAGCAAGCTTTTGCCACGATAAATTGATGGGGCTTGGTGGCGCAAACCCACCCAAATCCAGCCCAAGCACTGAGGAGACTAATTCGCCAGCAAGTCCTGAGCGCCGATATGGATTGCAGTTGTGCGCATGTTCGGCTTTTATAGTGCGTAGTTAAAACTCAAATACTTTTCCTCCTGGGTAAAACCATGTTGCCGGTACAGTGCTTGCGCCGCTGCATTGTCATGCGCAGTTTGCAAGCTGATCCAGGCGGCCCCGCTGCTGCGCCCATGGGCGATGGCTGCTTGCAATAAGGCGCTGGCCACGCCTTGCTGGCGGAATTCCGGGTGGACGTATAAATCGTTCAAAATCCAGGCCGGGCGCATCGAAACGGATGAAAACACCGGGTACAGCTGTGTGAAGCCGGCCAGGCGGCCATCTTCAGCTTGCGCCAACAAAATCTGCGATTGCGCCAGCTGCATTCTTTGCTGCAAAAAAGCTTGCGCGCCGGCTACATCCGGGCTTTGGCGATAAAACTGGCGATAGGCGTCAAACAACGGCGCAATTGCCGGTAAATCAGCTTCTTGCGCAAGGCGCACAGAAAACTTGGCGGACATCAGGAAACTCCTCGGTGATTTATATTCAAACAAGTCAGACGCATTCACGCGCATACGCCTGAGCGGGTGGTGAACCGCATCATAAAGCGATATTAAAAGCTTGCATAGAATGGAAAAGAATCACGTTTTGATAATTTTATTGCTGAAAAGGTAATTTATTCCAAGTCTATGCATGCTTGCATCACGCTATTCATCTCTGCATCCTTCCGCGGCCCTGGCTGCGCTGCATCAAAATACCGAATCCTGCATATCATACATAGGAGAATACAGGCGTATGGCGCAGAATTTTGCACATTATCAAAATCCGCTGCGGGACTGCGCCGCTTGATCGCGCCGACACTTTATGCCGGCGCGATCGGAAAAAACTGCGGCTTATAAAAAATCAATCTTTGCCCCGGCGCAGGCGCGCCAGCAGTTCTTGCGTTAAATGGGAATCGGTTTGCGGATGGTCGCGCAAGAGGCGCAGATGCAAGACCATGTTTTCCAGCACCAGCTTGGCCGCCACCGCCAGCAGGCAAAGCTGGCGTTCCTCTTCGCTGAAGGCTTCCATGCGCTCCGCCATCTCGCATAAATGGTTGGCCACCAGATCGCGCAGCTCATGTTCATCGTATGGCAGGTCAGCAAAGTCTATCGGGTCTTCGGCTTCGACTTCCTGAATTAATTCCTGCAATTCGGCGGGACTGATGCTCATGGCGCACTCCTGAATAACGGGGATGAAACGATTATGCGCGCTTGCCCTGTTGTTTGCATGTTTTAGCAAAATCCCTCCAGTTTGGCGTCAAATGCTTGCAAAAAGCATATAGCTTGTGCAGAATTCCGCCTCCCCCGGATAGATTCATGCGCCGGTAACACCCACTCCTGATAATGTCACGCTTTCTTCATCCCCGAGGTTTTTTTATGTCAGTTTCAAAGCGCGTTTTCGCCTTAAGCCCTCTCGCCTTCGCCCTGCTGCTTGCCGGCTGCGGCTCGTCCAGCAATCAAGTGCCGCTGATCCCAACCGGCGCGACTGCTGAATTGGGCGTGCTGGAAACCACTGATTTGCATACCAATGTGCGCAGCTATGACTATTTCAAGCTGGCCGAAGACAAGTCGTTCGGCTTTGAGCGCACCGCCACCCTGATCAAGGCGGCGCGCGCGGAAGTCAAAAACTCTCTGCTGTTTGATAACGGCGATACGATTCAAGGCACGGCGCTGGCCGATTATCAAGCCCTGATCAGCCCGATTGCCTGCGAAAGCACGCTGGGCATGTACAAGGCCATGAATATCATGGGCTATGACGCCGCCGGCATCGGCAATCATGAATTCAACTATGGCCTGCCGTTCCTGGCCCAAGTCACCGGGCAGAAATTCAATGTCGATGGCATGCCCGCACCGGAAGCGCAAAAGAAATGCGCCGGCCCGAATTTCCCGCAAGTGCTGGCGAATGTGATTTCCAATAAAGATAAAAAACCGCTGATGCAGCCGTATGTGATTTTGGATCGCGTCATCAGCGCCACCGCGCCGGATGGGCGCAGCATTCAGGCGCCGCTGAAGGTAGGCGTGATCGGCTTCACGCCGCCGCACATCCTGAACTGGGATAAGCGCTGGCTCGAAGGCAAGGTGTACACCGACGGCATCAAAGAATTAGCGGCTAAATATGTGCCGGAAATGCGCGCCAAGGGCGCTGATCTGGTGATCGCGATTTCGCATGGCGGTCTGGATAACTCGACCTATGCGCCGGGTATGGAAAACGGCAACTGGCATCTGGCGCAAGTGCCGGGCATTGACGCCATGTTGATCGGCCATTCGCACCAGGTGTTCCCGGACGCCGCTTCCACCCTGCCGCAATTCAATCTGCCCGGCGTGGACAAGGCCAAGGGGCTGGTGAACGGGGTGCCGACGGTGATGGCGAATTTCTGGGGCAAGCACTTAGGCTTCATCAAATTCAATCTGCGCTTTGACGGCAAAAACTGGGTGGTGGAAAAAGACAAGACCAAGGTCGAAGCGCGCTCCATCAAAAATGCTGACGGCACGTTTGTGGCGGCAGATCCGGCTATCGCACCGCTGGTGGAAGCGGAACACCAGGCCACCATCAACTATGTCAAAACGCCGATCGGCGCGACTGACTTCAATATGAGCAGCTATTTCGCCGACGTTGGCGATGTGTCGGCGATTCAAATCGTCAACCAGGCGCAAGCGGCCTATGTGGCGGCGTATGTGAAAGCCAATTTGCCGCAATACGCCAGTCTGCCAGTGCTGTCGGTCTCGGCCCCGTTCAAGAGCGGCTTTGGGGGCGGCAATGATTACACCGATGTGGCCGCCGGCAATGTCGCGATCAATAATGCGGCCGATCTGTACCTCTACCCGAACACCCTGTATGCGGTGAAAGTGAATGGGACGGATATCAAAAACTGGCTGGAAACCGCCGCCAAGCGCTTTAACAAGATTGATCCGGCCAAAGCCGATGAGCAAAACCTGATCAGCAGCTTCCCCGGCTATAACTTTGACATGTTCACCGACAGCGATTTGCAGTATGAGATTGATGTCTCGCAAGACGTGGGCAACCGCATCAAGAACCTGACTTACAAAGGCGCGCCGCTGTCAGCCAGCCAGGAATTCATCATCGCCACCAATAACTACCGCGCCAGCGGCGGCGGCAATTTCCCCGGCCTGGATGGCAGCAAAACCATTTACGCTTCGCCGGATGCAAACCGCGATGTCTTGATCGACTTCATCAAAGCGCGCAAAAACCTGAGCTTGAACAGCAATGGCGCGGCGCGCAGCTGGAAATTCAGCAAGCTGAATCTGGCCGGCCCGGTGGTGTTCCGTTCCGCCAAGGATAAATTGGCGCTGGCGCAAAAAGCCGGCATCACCAATCTGTCCGTGCTGCGGGCCGATGACGGCAGCGGTAAGAACCTGGCTGTGTATCAAATCGACTTGTCCAAGTAATGGCGGGCAAGCGTGTCTGGCTGGCAGCGGCAGCGCTGTCAGCCATGGCGCTGGCGGCGGGCGGCTGGCATCTCAGCCGCGCCACCCCGGCGCAGATTGAGCGCCTGCGCATGGCAGGCGAAGACAGCGCGCCGCGCTTGCGCTGGCATGCCTGGAGCGGCGACGCCCAGGCCCAGCGCGCTTTGGCGCAAGTGCTGTGGCGCAAGCAACGTGAAGATGCGTTGTACTGGGCGCAGCGCGCCGCCGCGCAAGGCGATGTGGAGGCGGCCTGGATGCTGGGCCGCACCCATTTTGACGGCAGCGCGCGCGCTGACCACCGGGCCGATTACGCCAAGGCGCGCGCCTGGCTGACGCAAGCGGCGCAAGGCGGGCATGCCGGGGCCATGCATTTGCTGGCGCTGATGGATAAAAACGGCTACGGCGGCGCGGTGAATTTGCCGCGCAGCGCGCAATGGCTGGCGCAGGCCGTCAAACTGGGACATGCCGATGCCATGTTCCTGCTCGGCAATGCCTATCACGACGGCCAGGGCGTGGCGCGCGATGAGCAGCAAGCCTTGCGTCTGTATCAGGCGGCGGCCGAAAAAGAGCAGGCGCAGGCGGCGCAAATGCTGGCCCAGGCGCATGCCGAGGGGCGGCTGGGTTTGCGCCAGGATGCGCGCGAAGCCGCCTTGATGATGCGCGAAGTGGAGCATATCCTGTCCCATCATGGGCCATAAGGCCAAGCCGGGAGACGCAATATGAGCATGCCGAAATTGAATGTGCTGGGTTGTGGCAAAGTGGCGCGCGTGCTGGCGCGTCTGTTTGCCGCGCATCAAGTGTTTCAGGTGCAGGACATCTTGAACCGCAGCCAGGAAAGCAGCGCGCGCGCCTTGCTGTTTGTCGGCAGCGGGCGCGCGGTGGAGCGCTTGCAGGATATGCGCAGCGCTAAATTCTGGCTGTTGGGGGTGAATGATGACGCCATCATCAGCCAGGCCCATGCTTTGCAACAAGCGCATAAATTGCGCGCCGGCGACACGGTTTTTCATTGCAGCGGCGCACTGTCCGCGCAGGCGCTCGATTTTTTGCAGGCAAGCGGGGTGCGCGTCGCCAGTGTGCACCCGATCCGCAGCTTTGCCGATACCGCCACGGTGTATGCCCAGTTTGAGGGGACATATTGCAGCCTGGAAGGCGATGCGCATGCGCAAAACCAGTTGCAGGATGCTTTGCGCCGCATCGGCGCACAAGTGCTGTTGATCGACGGCGCACACAAAGCGCTGTATCACGCCGCTTCGGCGATTGCCTGCAATTTCATGTCCACTTTATTGGAAACCGCGTATCAGAATTGGGAAAAAGCCGGTTTGACGCGCGAGCAAGCCGAGCGCGTCGCCACGCCCCTGGTGCGGGAAACGCTGGACAATATTTTGCGCATGGGGCCAGCCGCCGCCCTCACCGGCCCGATAGCGCGCGGCGACTGGCAAACCGTGGACAAACACCGCGCCGCGCTGGCGCAAGCCAATCCGCAACACGCGGCTTTGTATGAAGCTTTTGTACCGCTGACAGCGGCGCTGGCGCAGACAAAGAAATAGGCCGGGCGGGCTGTTTGCCACTGCCTGCGGCGCGATAAATCCACTATGATTTGCAGCAAGCCGCGTGCCGCGCACGCCCATTTTTCTTGCGCAAATCATATGACAAATCTATTCCAGGAATTGCAGCAAGCTGGCTTGGCGGATGCACCGGGCGAGGCGGTGTTTGCGCATGAGGGCGTGCTGGACAGCGCCGCCCTGCGTCTCAAGCTGGGCGCCTGGTCTGTGCCGCTGGATGGCCCCGGGCTGACAGAAACCGACTTGGCGCGCCTGCAGGCCGCCGCCCACCCTGCCCCGTTTGGCTGGGGTGAGCAGACCATGTTTGACAAAGCTGTGCGCGACAGCTGGGAAATCGACGCAGTGGAGTTTGATCCCGGCCAACAAGACCTCATCAAGCACCATGCCATGGGTCTGATCTTGGTCGACCACTTGGTGGATTTGTTTTCTGGGACCTTATGCATCCGAGGAAAGATGGCGTTTGATTCAAGCCACCTCCCCTCGCCGTTAGCTTACAACAAACGCGGACTACTATCCTGCAACGCCGATACCGCCTGAACGTTTTGCGCTACCGTACCAAACTGCCCGCTCGCAAGAATTGCCTGACTTGGCAACAGCGAGATGTGCGACAAATTGCCAGTGCAGGCTTGCTGATAGGCCAAATCACCACCCAGTGCCGCGGTATCACTGCTGGCAAGATGGAAATCCAACAAAGACTTAGAGAGTTGCCAACTGCTGATGGTGGGTGTGGCGTTACGCGCGCTATCGAAAGCCGCAACCAAGCCATCAAAGTCAAATTGCGCGATTTTCTGATTGCGGATCACGCTGGCCGAGGCTGCGTCATAATCCACACTTCCTTCCAGCACGACTTGCAGATTCGCTACGCTGCGATTGGCAGGGTTGGCATACCAGTCTTTGAAGGTGATTTTATCGCTCGCCCCACTCACCAAGATCAAGTCGTTAGCACTTTTCTGAAACAACAAATCGGCGTACTGGATGCCATTTCCCAAAGACAGGGTATTGTCTTTTCCCGCGCTCGCCATGACCACATCCGCACCGTCGCCACGGTTAAAAGCAATCACATCCGACCCGCTACCAGTATGAATGGTATCGTTGCCAAGGCCACCGATCAGGAAATCATTGCCAGCGCCAGCGCTCAACACATCATTTCCCGCACCGCCGTCAAGCAGATTATTGCCAAGCGAATCGCTCAAGCTATCGTTACCCGCCGCCGCCTGCAAGATATCATTCCCCGCAGCGCCGTCCAGCGTATTGATACCGCTATTGCCTTGCAATAAATTATCCAGGGCGTTACCGACACCATTGATGGCCGCCGTACCGCCCAGCATGAGCGCTTCGACATTCGCCGTCAAAGTGTGGCTGACACTGGAATACACCCGATCCAAACCTTCACTGGCAAGCTCCGTGACTTGATCGGCCAGATTATCCAGAAAATAGCGGTCATCTCCCAAGCCACCCTGCAAAGTATCCGCCCCCGCCTTGCCATCCAGCACATCGTTGCCAGCGTCGCCAAACAAGGTATTGGCGGCGGTATTGCCGTACAACACATTGTTGAGTCGATTGCCCGTGCCATTAATCGCCGTGCTACCAGTGAGTGTCAGATTTTCAATTTGCTCGGCCAAGCTATAGCTCACGCTGGCATTCACCAAGTCCAGCCCCTCGTCAGCGAATTCGATTAGGGTGTGTTGACATTTATTTCAACCATATCATTGATGCCGCCAAGGTTACAAACGAAGAGAAACGGGTATCCAGTTTGTCGTAGCGGGTAGCGATCCGTCGAAATTGCTTAATTTTGGCGAAAAAGCGCTCAATGAGATTGCGGTTTCGATATTGGAACTGATCATAATCCCGCTGTTCTTTCCGGTTCGCCTTTGGTGGAATCACGACCTTGGCATTTTTTCCCTCAATGCAATCAATCAGTGTGTTGGCATCATAGGCTTTATCTGCCAGCACCGCTTGTGGCGCGACGTCATTGAGTAACGCGGTTGCCTGGGTTATATCGTGAACTTCTCCGCCTGTCAGGATGAACTGAACCAAATTGCCCAAGCCCTCAACGCAAGCATGAATCTTGGTGGTTAATCCCCCACGAGACCGGCCAATGGATTGCGGCCCCTTTTTTTTGCGGCTCCTGCTGCATGCTGATGCGCCCGCACGATAGTGCTATCAAGAAAAACTTCCTCAAAGTCCGCGTCCTCGCGTAGCACGGCAAAGATTTTGTGCCATACCTGCTTATCCGACCAACGCGCAAACCTCACATAGACGCTGTTCCATGGGCCAAATTCAGCAGGCAAATCCCGCCACGGGCTGCCTGTCTTTGCTATCCATAAAACAGCTTCCACAAACAGCCGATTATTCACGCCTGTTCTGCCTCTATCGCCAACCTTTCCTGGTACCAAGGCTTCAATTCTTGCCCACTGATCGTCCCGTAACATCATCCGTGCCATTCTGTTTTGCCCAAAAACAAGAATGTAAACACAAGTGGCAAAAAGTTAACAGCTTTTTTTGAAAATTCCCATCCAAAGTGCTGTTAATTGTCAACACGCCCTAGTAGATCAGCGATGTTATCAACCACATACACATCATCTCCAGCGCCACCGCTCATGCTATCCGCGCCTGCATTGCCGTTAAGCGTGTTCGCAGCACTATTACCCAACAAAACATTGTTGCTGGCATTACCTGTCGCATTCACCGCCGCAGTTCCGGTCAGGCTTAGATTTTCGACATTGCTTGCCAGGGTAAAACTAACACTGGCTTTGACCAAATCCGTACCAGCATTCGCCGCTTCGCTCACCACATCAGCGCTATTGTCCACAATATAAATATCATTGCCCGCACCACCTGCCATCGTATCGGCACCGGCATCACCATCCAAGACATTCGCACCAGCATTTCCGGTCAGCGCATTATTTGCGGCATTGCCGGTCGCATTGATGGCGGCGCTGCCAGTTAATTGCAGATTTTCCAGATTTGCCCCCAAGGTATAGCTCAAGCCAACTTTGACCGTATCCAGACCTTCATTGAAGTTTTCGATGAGCACATCAGCAAGATTATCCACGGTATAGGTGTCATTTCCTAAGCCACCACTCATAGTATCCTCGCCAAACAAGCCATCCAGCACATTATTGGCTTGATTGCCGATGATGAGGTTATTCAACTCGTTACCAGTTCCATTGATCGCGGCATTGCCCGTCAATTGCAGATTTTCCAGATTCGCCAACAAGGTGTAAGTCAGCGCAGTTTTGACCATATCCACGCCTTCATTCGCATTTTCGGTAATCACATCAGCAGTGTTATCGCGAATATAAACGTCATCGCCACTACCGCCCAGCAATTTATCCGCCCCTGCACCACCATCCAAAGTATCGTTGCCAGCGCCAGCGATGAGCGTATTTACGGCGGCATTGCCCACTAACACGTTGGCGGCGGCATTACCTGTGGCGTTGATCGCCGCGCCGCCTGTCAAGCTCAGGTTTTCCAGATTCTCAGGCAAGGTGAAGGTCACACTTGCTTGCACCGTATCGTAACCTTGCGCCACATCTTCCGTTACCACATCGGCCAAATTATCGACGATAAACAAATCATCACCATCACCGCCAAGCAGCGTATCAGCACCAGCTTTACCATCCAGCACATCATTGCCAGCCGCGCCAAATAACTGATTGGCGGCGGCGTTCCCGGTCAAATTATTATCCAACGCATTGCCGCCAGCGTAGTGCGCAGCCACTCCACTCAGCAACAGATGTTCCAGATTCGCGGGCAAGGTATAGCTGACGCTACTGGTCACCGTATCGACACCCTCGGCCAGTTCTTCGTACAAACTATCCGCGCTATCATCAACCCAATATTGATCATCACCCAGCCCGCCGCGCAGCGTATCCGCTCCGCCAGCGCCATCCAGACTATCATTACCCGCACCCGCCACTAACAAATTGGCGGCGGTATTGCCCAGCAGATTGTTATTGAGTGCATTGCCATAAGCGGTAATCGCTTGGCTTCCGGTTAAGCTGAGGTCTTCGACATTGTCGGGTAAGCTAAATGAAACACTGGCTTGCACACTGTCCAAACCTTCATCCGCCAATTCGTTGACCGTATCCAGGGCGCTATCGATCAGATACAGATCATTGCCAGCACCACCTGCCATCAAGTCATCGCCACCACCACCATCCAGCGTATCATTGCCGCCACCACCAAGCAGGCTGTCATTGCCTTCTGCACCGAGCAGCGCGTTATCAGCGGCATTACCGCTTAATTGATTATCTTGCGCATTACCTGTGCCGGAAATCGCTGCTGAACCCTGCAAAACCAGATTTTCAAGATGTTCGCCAAGCGTGAACGTGACATAGCTTTGTACCGTATCTACACCTTGCCCGGCAGCTTCGCTGACTACATCGCTGACGTTATCGACAATAAACACATCCTGGCCTAAGCCACCGCTCATCAAATCAAGGCCAAGACCGCCATCCAAGGTATCGTCACCACTCCCGCCATGCAAACTATCATTGCCCTCATTGCCAAATACCTGATCATCACCCGCCAAGGCATCGACTAGTTCATTGCTGCTTAAGCCCCAGAAAAAATCTGCGCTTTCACTGACTTGACTCATACGCGCATTGATTTCGGTCTGGCCCCACAACGTGCTATCGGCAAATTTGAGCTGCTCGATTTTGTACAGCGGATCGGCATAAAAATTTTGCACAACCAGCTTATCTTGGGTGTGTTGCAGATGCAGATACAGATGCGCCGCATCACGCGTCACCAGCAAATCTTGCGCGCTGATGTCTGCATTGAAGAACACGGTATCGCTACCGGCGCTATCGCTAATCGTATCTTTGCCATAACCACGGCCAAAGGCATAGCTATCATTGCCATCTGCGCCATACAAAGCATCGTCACCGGCGCCGCCATCAAGCTTGTCATTACCCGCATCTGCCAATAACACATCGTTACCGGCAAAGCCAAAAAAGCTTTCGCTGGCAGCACTTCCGTAGAGGTAGTCAGCACCCTGCGTGCCGCCGAATGGGGCAGCCGCCAAGGTCGCGCTATTCCAGACGGTATTATTGGCAAACTTGATACTTTCAATGCGATTCGCGCTCGCATCAAACCAAGCTTGCATGGTAAGGATATCGGCTGTACCGGGAGTGCCAAAATACAAATTAGAAGCGTCACGCCATAGCATGGTATTGCCAGGATTCAGACCAGCACCCACCTTGATGCTATCGGCGCCGCCAGCATCGGTAATGCTGTCCTGACCACTGCCCAAGTCGTAGTGATAAGTATCATTCCCCAGGCCGCCGTCCAAAAAGTCATTACCCGTCCCACCATCCAACACATCATCGCCCGCATTACCGCTCAAGCTGTCGTTACCGCCGTAGCCGAGTAGCGTATCGTTAGCATTGGTGGCATTGAGTGTGTCATCTGCATTGCTACCGGCAAATGGCGCAGCCGCCAAAGTCGCGGTGTTCCACACGGTATTGTCAGCAAAGCGAATGCTTTCTACCCGATTTGCCACCGCATCAAACCACCCTTGTATGGTCAACACATCCTCGCTGCCATTCACACCAAGGTATAAATGCGAGGTATCGCGCCAGATGCGGACATTATTGACGTTCAAGCCGTTGCTCAATTGAATCACATCGCTACCTGCGGCATCCACCACCACATCTTGACCATAGCCCATACCAAATATATAGCTATCATCACCAATGCCACCTTCCAGGCTGTCATTGCCCAAGCCGCCATCGAGCGTATCATTGCCCTCCATGCCGACCAGCACATCATTACCAGCCAGGCCATACAACAAGTTAGGCGCAGCATTGCCAGTTAAGGCATCGTCAGCCGCCGTACCACCAAATGCGGCATTGGCTAAGACTTCAGTATTCCAGACGGTGTTGTCGGCAAAACGTATACTTTCCACCCGGCTGGCATTTGCCAAAAACCAGGCTTCGACCATCAACACATCTTCCGTCCCCTTGACACCGACAAACAGATTCGCCGCATCGCGCCAAATCTGCACATTCCCAAGGTTCAAACGGCTGCCGAGTTGAATCACATCCACCCCGCCGGAATCAATAATCGTGTCCTGCCCATGACCAAGGTCAAACAAATAACTATCGTCCCCTTCACCACCAGTCAAAGTATCATTGCCTGTACCGCCATCCAAGCTGTCATTGCCGCCATTACCGGACAAATTGTCATGGCCGCCCAAACCATGTAAGACATCATCGCTTTCCGAACCAACAAATACATCGGCGTCAGGGGTCGCCAAGAAAGTCGCGCGCGCTAACACCTCCTTACCCCATACCACGCCATTTTCAAAGTGCAGGCTTTCCACTTGATTTGTCAGCGCATCAAACCAGCCTTGTATGCACAACACGTCCGCCGGATTTGCTGCATGATCCTCTGCGTCAGCAGGATACAAACCAAGGTAGAGATGCGAACTATCACGCCACAATTTGATCTGTGAGGTAGCAATATTGCCCACTAGCTTGACCCTATCTACCCCGGCAGCCTCAATGATGCTGTCTTTGCCATAGCCAGCGCCAAACAAATAGCAATCATTGCCTGCGCCACCGTCCAAGGTGTCATTACCACTACCACCATCGACCGTATCATCCCCAGCATCTAGATAAAGATAGTCATCACCAGCAAAGCCCTGCAATTTTTCCTTGTTTTGCGTGGCATAGATGATGTCATTATCGTTCGTGCCGTTAAACGGCGCCGTTGCCAAGCGCTCAGCATCCCATACCGTGTTATCGGCGAAGATCACGCTATCGCCACGCGGGCCAGCCACATCGAACCACCCTTGCAAGGTGATGCTTTCGTTTGAGCCAAGCGCCGAGATAGTCAAATTTGAACGATCCCGCCAAATCTGTACATTCTCGGGTGTGAAGCCCGCGCCCAACTTAATGACATCATTACCGCTGCTGTCCAGCAAAGTATCCTGGCCATCGCCAGCATTGAGCAAATACACGTCGTCATCCGTACCGCCGTCGAGCAAATCATTGCCGCTGCCGCCGGCTAAGGTATCGCGTCCAAGATTGCCATACAAAGTATCGTCACCTTCGCGCCCTTCAATCAAATTGCTCTTGGCATCTCCCTCCAAAAGATCGGTAGTATTGGCGCCAGCATACTTGGCATTGGCAAACTCAGTTTCACCCCATATGGTGTTATCTGCAAAGCGCAAATAATCGACCACCTTATACAAACGGCCAAGGCCATCCTCTACTTTCAAAATATCGCCAGCCGCGTAATTGCCAAAATAGACGTTGTGCCTATCGCGCCAGATTTCCAGATTAGCCTTGGTGTACCCGGGCCCCAGATGAATAGCATTGCCCAGCCCTGCATCCTGAATCACATCCTGGCCGCCTGCCCTATCGTATAGATAGACATCATTACCCACGCCACCTTTGAGGGTATCGTTTCCGCTGCCACCATCTAAGGTGTCATTCCCTAAAATACCTTCCAATAAATCATTGCCACTGCCGCCATGCAAACTATCGTCACCAAGTGCGCCATCCAGCGTGTCATTGCCAGCCAAACCGTCCAGCGAATCGTTGCCCTGCCCACCTACCAAATAGTCGCCCTCAGCAGTCGGCGCCAAGGCTGCCGCGATCAGGTCGGCGCTACTCCACGTCGAGCCGTCAGCGAAACGGACTTGCTCAATTTCCGGCCCTCCTCTGGCAATCCGACTTTGTAAAGCCAAGCCTTCGCTACTATCTTTGAGATTCAGATAGAAATTGTTAAGATCGCGTCGCACGCGCACATCGGCAGGGCTGATCCCTTCAGCAAATTGCATCGTATCCGTGCCAGCAGAATCGGCTATGGTGTCGCGGCCATCGCCACGCGCAAATTGATAGACATCGTCGCCACGACCAGCGTCAACAATATCATCGCCACTGCCACCGCTAATGGTGTCATTACCAGCTTCGCCAAACAAGCTATCATTGCCTTGCAGGCCCAGCATGAAGTCATCACCATGACTGCCAATCAGCAAATCGCTTTCCTCCGTAGCGAGCAGTGACATAGCGGTAATCTTCGCACTATCCCACACTGTGCCGTCAGAAAATTCCAGGCGTTCGATTTGCGTACCGGGCAAATCGTTTGACCAATGGCCAATCGCGATGCGGTCCGTGCCGCCCTTGATCGACAGATACAGATGATCGGCGTCACGCGTAATCCGAATATCATCAGCCACGATGCCGCGCCCAAATACTACGCTATCGTTACCACCGCCATCCTCAATCAAATCTACGCCATCGCCGCGCTCGAAAAGATAGATGTCATCCCCAGCGCCGCCGCCCAGGACATCCGCCCCTTTGCCACCCAACAGGATATCGCTACCGCTTTGGCCAAAAATGATATCGCTCCCCATAGCGCCACGTGTAAGCTGATGTGCAGCAGGTACCGTGAAAATACCAGACGTGGTATGTAAGTTAATTTTCTCAACACCGGGATTGCGCAAGAAATAGTCTGCATATGGCGAGGTAGACAACCAGGTTTGCAGGGTTTCTGGCGCGATCTCGCAAGCGTCCTGCTGAAACTGCGCCAACATCGCTGCCGCAAAATCCGATTCTGCGCTGCTGGTGATTCTTGCCAAACTGGCTTGCAGGCTACTTTGCAAAAGCTCAGCATCATTCACCACGAATTGATTCAGGGCCAAGGAATAATGCGCGCCTTCAAACCAATCAGCCCCTCTGGCTTGCATAGCAAAACGCAAAGCATTATTGGCTAAAAAAGGTTGATATTTTGAATCCAGATAAGGCGTATCCATCTCCGCAATTTTGGTAAAGCCGGTTGCCTCAATCATGGGTCTGCCATTGCTCAAACCCATCAAAGTTTCCATCGTCCAAGTCTTATCTTCTGGCGTGAGATAGCTGCGATTCACGCCCTTTGCTTGATGTGCGGCAGCCAAGCCCGTCCATATTTTCAGAAAACCTTCAAAATTGCGCAAGATATCGCTGCTGCTCTGACTGGCTAAATCTATGGCGGCCTGCTTTAAGGCATTCCATTACACACATCTCCGCAGGACGCCCTGAACGCGGCCAGAAATCCGTTTACATTCAATGAGTTGCACGCCCGCTTGTAAACTTACCGGATTTCGCGTTTACTCACATCTTTTGGGCGGCGCACGTGAGCAGAAAGCAAGCAGCACAGAGTTGGACCGACGATGAGTTTGGCGGACTCGATCTTGGCGATGCCCGCCTTAACAACAGGGCGAGAAAATTGATGGAAACATTCGCGACCAAACCGAAGGCCAGCATTCCCGAAGCATGCGACAACTGGACGGAGACGCAAGCGGCCTACCGCTTTATGGCCAATCCGGAGGTGACATGGGATGGCATTCTGGCGCCACATTGGGCGCGCACCATGGAACGCATGGCGACGCAGAAGGTTATTCTGTGCATTCAGGACACCACCGAACTGGACTTCAGCGGCCAAAACATCGACGGCCTCGGCCCGCTCAACTACGAAGCGCGGCGCGGCATGTATGTGCATCCGACCTACGCGGTGTCGCCAGAGCGTGAGCCGCTGGGCCTGCTCGATGGCTGGATGTGGGCGCGTGAAGAGCGTGGCGCTGACGGCAAGCGCCCCGCCAGCGTAAAAGAGAGTGAACGCTGGATAGAGGGCTACGAGCGGGTCGCCGAGCAGGCGACCCAGTTGCCCAATACCCGTCTGGTGTATGTGGCTGACCGCGAAGCGGACATGATGGGAATGCTGCGGCGCGCAGCCGAATTGGGCACGCCTGCCGATTGGCTGGTGCGCGCCAAGCATGATCGCTGTCTGGCTGACGGCGAAAGCAAACGCCTGTGGCCTGAAACCACGGCCGGTATGCCGCTGGGCGAGATCAGCTTCATCATGGCCGGGCGCGGCAAGCAAAGGGCGCGCCAGGTACGTCAGCAGGTGTGGGCCAAGCGCGTTCTGCTGCGTGATGGCAAGCGCGGCAAGATCGAGGCGACCTGCATCGTAGCATCCGAAGTGCAGCCGCCGACGGGCATCAAACCGGTGGAATGGCGCTTGCTGACCAACCGCCGCGCGGAAACCTTGGCCGACGCCAGCGAACTGATCGACTGGTATCGCGCGCGCTGGGAAATTGAGATCTTTTTCAATGTGCTCAAGAATGGCTGTGAAGTCGAAGAACTGCAACTGTCCACCATGGCCCGGCTGGAGCGGGCGCTGGCGCTGTTTATGGTGGTGGCCTGGCGTATCGCGTACCTGATGCGTAAGGGACGTACCTGTCCGGATCTCGACGCCACTTTGTTCTTCGATCCCGACGAAATCCGAGCGGCTTATCTGCTCAATAAAAAGAAGGCGCCCGCTATGCCGGGCTTGAACGAGGTGTTGCGCATGGTAGCCCGTGTCGGCGGTTTTCTCGCACGAAAACATGACGGGGAGCCTGGCGTGAAAACAATCTGGCGAGGTCTACAGGATGTTCAAGTTTCGGCTCAGACAATCAGGACTCTACGCGAGATGGGCGCATTGCAAGACTGAGTTGTGTGTAATGGAATGGCTTTAAGGCTGGATTTTCATCCATCGCTTGATGCAAATCTTTCACCAAGCCAAAGCCACGCAACCAAGGTAATGCGAAAATATCACTACCGAGCAGCGGCGCCTGATCCAAGGCGCGGTAAGGGTTGGAATCAGTCAAGTCAAACTTGACGGAAAATTCCAGATTCGCCGACAGTTTTTTCTGACCATGCTGCACGAAATCACTGGTTGCCGTAATAATATTATCAAAATCCAAAATTCGCGTCGGAGTTGGCCTCAAGTTGATGCTTTCAATCCCCAACTGCGTTAGAGTTTGTAATTCTCCGGCTTGGGAAACGCCGTCGCTATTGGTATCTTGCCACATCAGTAATTGTGCAAAGCCGGAATCGCCGGCATCAATCACATTGTCGTGATTGTTATCCAAGCGTTGCTTCAAATCACTATAGCCATCTATATTTTTATTGCCAAACAATTCAGATAAATTATCGACAAAACCATTTTTATTTGCATCAATCGCGAGCAAGCCATCGTCAGCGCCAATCCAACCGCTATGCTCGGCAATCCCATCCAAATTAAAATCAAAATAGGTTGATGACTGCGCACTACCAATCGTGGTAATTTTTCCATCGCCATTCAAATCGAAAGCAAGCGGATCAAGCGGATTAAAATTTCTACGTGGATCATAGTTCGGGCCAGGTATTGGTCTTTGCATTTCATCAAGATAAATACCCAGGTAACCCATTCTGAAATTTTTAATTGTCAGATTTCCATTTACCTTCAAGGTGCTGCCGCTCAAATCGAAACGATTTCCATCTTTATCATAGTAGCTTGTTTGGCCAGCATAGCGCCGCGCGAAACCAAGCTTAATGCCATTCATCAGAACTGCGCCGCGCCCATCTTTATCAGAAATTTCATCGAATTGATCGGCATAGTAGGTATCAAACCCTGAGCCACCATTCAATTCATCGCCGTCTGGGCCATTTTGATCACGGCCATCCAGCACGTCATCACCATCATCACCATCCAGCTTATCGCGTCCCTCGCCACCAACCAGGGTGTCAAAACCATTTCCCCCCTGCAAGGTATCATTGCCCAATTCGCCATTGAGCGAATCGAGGCCGCTATCGCCACGCAAATGATCATTCCCGGCGCCACCATTGATGGTATCGTTGCCGTCATTGCCCTCAACGTAATCGTTCCCCTGGTCAGCATAAACCCAGTCATTGCCACTGCCAGCATAAATATGGTCTTTACCAATCCTGCCCGACAGTTGCTTATCATCAGTTTCCAGACCAAAAATAACTGTCGTGGTATTTTCTGGACGACTCATCGCCAACGGGTTCTGGATGAAGCTGGTATTGGAAGCCAAATCCATCGTCACCTTGCTTTGTGGAAAAGCAACACTGGTTTTCGAGTAAATACGGCCACCCTCTGGTAATTCTGAGACATCGGTGAATTGGCTCTGCATCACGTTTTGAGAAACGGTCTGCTGAATCATATTCAAAGCATTCAAGCGATCGAGTAAATACTGCTGTGTAAAACTGCGCCGCACATCATCGCCCTCCAGGGCTTGATCTGCCTGCCATTTTTCATACAAACCCGGCTGTTTTTCTCTTACCAAAGCTTCGGACTCTGCCCCAGTCAGTTTAAACAGGCTGAGGTTGTGAAGTGCCATGAAACTGAGAAAATCCGTCTTGGCCTCTGCCAGCAAGGTCGAGGCAGGCGGGCTTTTTTGCAAACCTAACTGTTTTACATCACCCAATTGCCGGAAAAAATCCAGCGCAAGCTGATCAAAATTAGCCTCATTTGCTGGCGTCAAATTTGTCCCCAGCACACTACGCCGTAGCATATCCAAAGCATTCGCATCGGTAATCGTGCTCAATTCCTGCACCAGCGAACGAGCTGGACTGGTGGCTGGAATCATCGTCGCAAACAGCGAGTTCGATGCCAAGGAATTACTCAAATCCATTGCCATTGCGGTCTCAACGCTAATACCGATGTCGGTAAAAAGTTGAAAATCCTTCAAACTCTTCGGACTAGCCGCAGCAGCCACAGCACTTTTCAATGCAACATAAAATGCGCGACGCGCAAATAAAACATTGCGCAGATCGTCGATTTTGTCGAAAGATGCTCCGCGTTCTGACGTGCCAAACAAACGATAAGTTTGATCTGAGCCAAGACCGGTAAATAAAGGAGTACCAGCCCAACCAGCGTTTTGATTATTAAAAATAGCACTGTCGGCAGGAATAGTTTCAAATAGTGTCTCGCCCACACCAATTGCATCTGCATTGGCGATATCTGTCATGGTTGGCGCCACTACATTACCATAAGCATCCGCCTCCCTAATACGTCGGGTATTGGGATTCGCCCCCAAAATATCAGCAAGTGCATTTTTAGCTACTTTATTTGACGCCTTCTGCATCAAGTCATCTGAATAATTCGTCGCACCGCGCAATTCCATCTGTTTCTTGCTATAACTACGAATAAATTCAGAAAAAATACCCTTACCGGAATTGGCTAGCTCTGCTCCTTCAAACCAGCGCTTTTCACTACTATTTGGCAATATACTAGCTATGTATTTATAAATATGACTATAGTTACCATTTACTTCCCCCGCCTCAGCAAGTTGCTTGATTTGTGCTATTTGTGCTGCTGTGAATTTATGCATATCTATCCTAATTAGTTTAATAAAATTTATCTCTGAACCGCGTGATCAAAAAATACATGTAGTTCCCTATAAATCTCTCGCCAATAAGGCAACAATTTAGGGACAAATTTATAGGTAACAGCAATATCCGGCTGGTAAACAAGGTCGGCGACACAATTTATCAATGGATGCACTTTGTCCTCGATTTGAGCTGCGGCGTCGCAGTGAATGCTGAAAGGGTAATCTCGCCCTCCATTATAATTTTGGTCGATTGGCACATAAACATACCTTTCAACATCTTTCCCATCTACAACCATATACTCGTGTAAACCCCAATTATCCTTTTGATTACGAATAGGTGATTTCGCAATTATTTCATCAATATACTTCTTTTGCATAGCACTCCACTCATGGCTCTCACCCAAACTAGCGTTAAAATCAATGTCTATAACGCCCAATGTTTTCTCTTCAGCAGCCTTTTTGTCTGGTACCAGTTTATGATCGGCTGTAAAAGAAAGGCTAATCCTAATCTCATTTGCCCAACCTGGACGAATTTTGCTTGGATTTTTATACGCATCCCAACCAAGAGTGCCAGCATAAACTGTAATTTCAGGATCAAATCGCAATGTAGGGCGAAAATTGTTTCTGTCATTGAACAGCGTAATCTGATTGACGGTTTTCCCATCATTGATGATGCCATGTAAAGCATTATGCTCCGTGGAGCCGTACATGGGCATGGGACGCTCACAAGCCACAAGTAGCGCAAGGCATAGTAAGCTCAGCCAATTCATATAGTTTTTCTGCATTGTTCGCATTGTGTCCTCAATCAAAAAGGAAATCCTATCTCTGAACCGTTTGATCAAAAAATACATGTAGCTCCCGATAAATCTCTCGCCAATAAGGCAACAAATTAGGGCTAAATGCATAAGTAACAGCAATGTCGGGCTTATAGAGAAGGTTGGCGACACAATTTGTCAATGGATGTACTTTATCTTCGATTAGAGCACCTGTATTGCAGTGAATGCTAAAAGGATAATCTCGCCCACCATTATATTTTTGGTCGATTGGCACATAAACATACCTGTCAACTTCTTTCCCATCTACAACCATATATTCGTGTAGACCCCAATCATTTCTTTGGTTACGAATAGGCGATCTGGCAATTATTTCAGCAATGAGTTTATTTTGCTTGGCATTCCAATCAGGGCTATCACCAAGATTAGCGATGAAATCTATATATACAAAACCCAATATTTCATTTTCAGGAATTTTATTAGCCGCCAACAATTTCTTATTTTTTGTAAAACCAAGAACTATATTAATTTTATTTGCCCAACCTGGACGAATTTTGGTTGGATTTTTATACGCATCCCAACCAAGAGTTGCAGCACGAACTGTAATTTCAGGGTCAAATCGCAATGTGGGTCGAAAATCATTCCTGTCATTGAACAGCGTAATCTGATTGACGGTTTTCCCATCATTGATGATGCCATGTAAAGCATTATGCTCAGGGGAGCCGTACATGGGCATTGGACGCTCACAAGCCACAAGTAGCGCAAGGCATAGTAAGCTCAGCCAATTCATATAGTTTTTCTGCATTGTTCGCATTGTGTCCTCAATCAAAAAGGAAATCCTATCTCTGAACCGTTTGATCAAAAAATACATGTAGCTCCCGATAAATCTCTCGCCAATAAGGCAACAAATTAGGGCTAAATGCATAAGTAACAGCAATGTCGGGCTTATAGAGAAGGTTGGCGACACAATTTGTCAATGGATGTACTTTATCTTCGATTAGAGCACCTGTATTGCAGTGAATGCTAAAAGGATAATCTCGCCCACCATTATATTTTTGGTCGATTGGCACATAAACATACCTGTCAACTTCTTTCCCATCTACAACCATATATTCGTGTAGACCCCAATCATTTCTTTGGTTACGAATAGGCGATCTGGCAATTATTTCAGCAATGAGTTTATTTTGCTTGGCATTCCAATCAGGGCTATCACCAAGATTAGCGATGAAATCTATATATACAAAACCCAATATTTCATTTTCAGGAATTTTATTAGCCGCCAACAATTTCTTATTTTTTGTAAAACCAAGAACTATATTAATTTTATTTGCCCAACCTGGACGAATTTTGGTTGGATTTTTATACGCATCCCAACCAAGAGTTGCAGCACGAACTGTAATTTCAGGGTCAAATCGCAATGTGGGTCGAAAATCATTCCTGTCATTGAACAGCGTAATCTGATTGACGGTTTTCCCATCATTGATGATGCCATGTAAAGCATTATGCTCAGGGGAGCCGTACATGGGCATTGGACGCTCACAAGCCACAAGTAGCGCAAGGCATAGTAAGCTCAGCCAATTCATATAGTTTTTCTGCATTGTTCGCATTGTGTCCTCAATCAAAAAGGAAATCCTATCTCTGAACCGTTTGATCAAAAAATACATGTAGCTCCCGATAAATCTCTCGCCAATAAGGCAACAAATTAGGGCTAAATGCATAAGTAACAGCAATGTCGGGCTTATAGAGAAGGTTGGCGACACAATTTGGCAATGGATGTACTTTATCTTCGATTAGAGCACCTGTATTGCAGTGAATGCTAAAGGATAATCTCGCCCACCATTATAAACTTGGTCGATAGGAATATAAACATACCTCTCAACACGATTTTTTTCTACGGTTATATACTCGCGCAAACCCCAATCATCTTTTTGATTGCGAATAGGCGATTTAGCAATTATTTCATCAATGAGTTTATTTTGCATAGTATTCCAATCAGGGCTATCACCCAAATTAGCGATTAAATCAATATTTAAAAAACCCAATATTTCATTTTCAGGAATTTTATTACCCACCACTAATTTCTTATTTTTTGTAAAATCAAGAACTATATTAATAGTATTTGCCCAACCTGGACGAATTTTGCTTGGATTTTTATACGCATTCCAACCAAGAGTGCTGGCATAAACTGTAATTTCAGGATCAAATCGCAATGTAGGCCGAAAATTGTTTCTGTCATTGAACAGCGTAATCTGATTGACGGTTTTCCCATCATTGATGATGCCATGTAAAGCATTATGCTCAGAGGAGCCGTACAGGGGCATGGGACGCTCACATGCTGTAAGTAGCACGAAGGATACTAAAATTAGATTACTCAAATAATAGTGTTTTTTATTCATTGTTATTACACTCAAACACAAATCACTACCATTATCATAATATTAAAAATCAAATATTATGATTTTCTTATGCTGTCCCAAGTTGAATTTTCATGTCCTCAGCCAGATATAGTAATCGGATTTCTGAACACATCCATTTAGAAACACACTGTCAAGGCTGGCCGTCGTTTAGATTAAGCACAGGGGTTTTGAATAGACAATGGGAAAATTTGTAAGTAAAATTACCAAGCAAAGATGCAAAATCTTAGCACAGAAATTTCCATAAAGCAACAACATGCGCTCAAAAACACTTTTCCCCCAATGAGCAAAGCCCCAAAAATTTTGTTGTTTGCAAACCAAGGGCATACTACATGCCAGGACGTTTTGATCTTTTAAGTTTCACTTAAATAAATCCTAAAAGTAAAGTTAACTTTTCGCGTGATGTGTTTTCATTCTTGCTTTTTTCCAAAACAGAATGGCATGCATGATGTGACGAGACGATCAGTGGCCAAGCATTGAGACCTTGGTACCTGGAAAGGCTGGGGATAGCGGCAGAACAGGCGTGAATAACCGGCTGTTTGTAGAGGCTGTACTATGAATAGCAAAGACAGGCAGCCCGTGGCGGGATTTGCCAGCTGAATTAGGCTCATGGAACAGCGTCTATATGAGGTTTGCGCGTTAGTGGGATAAGCAGGTGTGACGCAAGATATTTGCAGTACTGTGCGAGGATGCGGATTTTAAGGAAATTTTTCTTGATAGCACCATCATGAGGGCGCATCAACATGCCGCTGGAACAGCAAAAGAAGCGTAATTCATTGGCAGATCTGGTGGAGGACTAAGCACGAAAATTCATGCTTGCCTTGAGGGCTTGGGCAATTTGGTTCAGTTCATCCTGACTGGCGGACAAGTGAACGATATCACCCGGGAAGTTGCCTTGCTCAATGACATCGCGCCGCAAGCGGTGCTGGCAGGGAAAGCCTACGATCCCAACACATTGATTGCGTGCATTGAAGAGAAACAGCCAAGGTCGGGATTCCACCAAAGGCGAACCGGAAAGAACAGCGGGAGTATGATCCGTTCCATATCGAAATCGCAATCTCATTGCGCTTTTTTTCGCCAAAATTAAGCAATTCCGGCGGATTACTACGCGCTATGACAAACTGGATACCCGTTTCGCCTTGTTTATAAGTTTGGCGACATCAATGATCAGGCTAAAGTAAATGTAAACATACCCCAGTCCAGACTGAACTTCCCTCATGACTGCCTGCCCACCATTGCGGCGCACTGCTGATGGCGGGCAGTTTCGTTTCTGCGCCAATCAATCCAGATTGATCAGATTTGCTGCACTCAGGCGCGACGGCGGCGCGCGGCCCAGCCGAGCAGGCCCAGGCCGCCCAACAGCATGGCCCAGGTGTGCGCTTCCGGCACGGCGGAAGGCGTGTGCCACGGCTCGTAACCGATTTCCACTTGCGCATTGATCGAATGCGCCATCACACTGCCTTCGATATGTCCCGTACCGCTGATATTGGCGCCGGTGGCCAAAATGCTGCCCCAGGTAAAGGTCGAGATCTTGACATCGCTGGCGTTGACGAAATTGAACAGCACGCGGTCGCGCAGGGCTTCCAACTGCCCATCCTGGCCGCCGGCGAAGGTGTAATTGCCGGGCGCACCGAAGACATTCACCACCACTTGCGCATCGCTGCGCACGTTTTGCAAATACAGATTGCTGAGTTGATTGGTGTGCAGATTGAAGACCTGGGTGTGCGCCTGACCGTCACCGCTCAGATACAGTCCGCCCCATTTTTGCTCAACCACGCCATTTGCCGCCAGCTTGCTCAAATCGCTGGAAAGCTGCGTCAATTTGCCGTGCGCGGCGGCGAAGTCGAGCGGCTTGCCCTGGCGCAGATCGTGCACTGACAAGGATTGATTTTTGCCGCCGTACACGCCGTAGCCCAGCGGTTTTTCCCAGGAGGTGATAGGGCCGGTGCTGGCATTGGTATCAATATTGGTCTTGGGCGGGCCGAAAATCGCGCCTGTGCCGAGTTTCACATCGCCGCCCACCACCAGCGATGCCGCGCTGCTGCCATAGGGCGCGCGGTAGCCGATTGAAAAGCCGCTGGTCTGCAGCGAGCCGCCCACCGCCAAACGGCCTTCGACATCCATCACGCGACTGGCGTCGCCAAAGAAAAAGCCGCTGTAGTCGCGCGCCGCGCCCAGATCAATCCGGGTTGCCGCTTGTGCGCTGGCGGCGCACAAGCCGGCCAGCAAAATCAAGATTGCAGAAGAGGGTTTCATCAATATCCTTGTGGCAAGAAGGCCGGTGGACATATGAAGGAAGCCGCCGGCAATTGAGGTAAGTACCAATTTCGATTTGGTATTATATCGGTATTATTTACGCAGAGCAATACACTGATTTGGCCCTGCCCTCTAATTGGGGGGATGCGGTAGCCGGCCCTGCTGCCGGCGGCAGGCGCGCGCGCTACCCATGGCAATTGGCAAGCCGGTCGGCTTGTCAAATCGGCTATCATGCGGTCTTCATGAATTTGCTGGATTTGTTATGAACGCTCCCGCCAAGAAAAAATCAACCCTGATGCGCATTCTCATTTTGCTTGGCATCGGCGGCGCGCTGTGTGGCGCGCTGTTGCTGGGTTTTATGATGATTGTGATTCAGCCGCAGCTGCCGGATCTGGCGGAAATGACCGATTACCGGCCCAAGATGCCCTTGCGGGTGTACACCGCTGACGGTGCGCTGCTGGGTGAATTCGGGCAGCAAAAACGTGATTTCATCGCCGCCAAAGATATGCCGGTGATGATGAAAAAAGCCTTGCTGGCGGTCGAGGATTCGCGTTTTTATGAGCACGGCGGGGTCGATTTCAAAGGCGTGTTGCGCGCCATTGTGAGCGACTTGAGCGGCGGCATGCGCCAGGGCGCTTCAACCATCACGATGCAAATCGCACGCGATTTTTATCTGACGCGGGAAAAATTGATGACGCGCAAGCTGACCGAGGTGATGCTGGCGCACCGCATCGAATCTGCGCTGAATAAAGAACAAATCCTGGAGCTGTATATGAACCAGGTGTATCTGGGCGAGCGCGCTTACGGTTTTGGTGCGGCGGCCCGCATTTACTATGGCAAAAAAGTGTCGGAATTGAGCATTGCGCAGATGGCGATGTTGGCCGGCTTGCCGCAGCGCCCGGCGGATGCGAATCCGGTCGCCAACTACAAGCGCGCGCGCAACCGGCAATTGATTGTGCTGCGCCGCATGCTCGACACCGGCGCGATTACGCAAGCCCAGTATGAGGCGGCCAAGGCGGAACCGCATGCGCTGCGCGAACGCGGCCGCAGCACCGAGCCAAGCGGCGAATATGTGGCGGAAATGGTGCGTCAGGCCTTGTTTGAGCAATATAAAGAGCAGATTTATGTGAATGGCCTGTCGGTGTACACCACGGTCAACAAGGCGGAGCAGGAAGCCGCCTGGGACGCTTTGCGGCGCCAGGTGCTGACGTATGAAAGCCGGCACGGTTTCCGTGGCCCGGAAGCGCGCATCGCCCTGCCGGCGAATGCCGAAGAACGCGAAGAGGCGATTGCCGATGGCCTGGAGAAATTGCCGCGCGTGTATAAAATCCCGCTCGCCGTGGTGCTGGCGGCCAGCCCCAAATTACTGAAGGTGGAAACCGAAAGCGGCGAAGAGCTGGAGATTGGCAGCGAGGGTTTGCGCCTGGTGCAAGGCGCACTGTCTGCCAAAGCCGATGCGCAGAAAAAAATCACGCCCGGCGCGGTGCTGCGTTTGATGCAAGACGCCAAGGGCCGCTGGCAGGTGGTGCAGCTGCCGCAGGTGGCGGCCGGTTTCACCGCACTCGACGCGAAAACCGGCGCAGTGCGCGCCCTGGTTGGCGGCTTTGATTACAATCTGTCCAAATTCAACCACGCCACGCAAGCCTGGCGCCAGCCCGGCTCCAGCATCAAACCCTTTATTTATTCCGCCGGGGTGGAAGAAGGCATGTGGCCGGGCACCCTGATCAATGGGCGTGAATTGAGCATTCCTTCCGGCGGCAATGTCTGGAGTCCGGAGAACGATGACGGCGTGTATGAGGACGCCGTGAGCATGAAGCAGGCTTTAACCAAGTCCAAAAATGTGATCGCGGTGCGGATTTTGCGCCATGTCGGGATTACGCGCGGCCATGCTTTCTTGCAGCGCTTCGGCTTTGATCTGGATAAACATCCGAAAAATCTGACCATGGCCCTGGGGACAGGCTCGGTCACGGTGCAGCAAATGGCGGCGGCGTATGCGGTGTTTGCGAATGGCGGCCATCGGGTGCAGCCGTATTTGATCGCCAAGGTGCAGGATGCGCGCGGCAAAGTCTTGTTTGAAGCCCGGCCAACGCAGTTGGATGACAGCACGCGCGTGCTGTCGGCGCAAAACGCCTTTTTGATGCACCAGATGATGCATCAAGTAACCGTCAGCGGCACTGCCGCCGCCGCCACCCAGCGTCTGGGGCGGCAGGATCTGGCCGGCAAAACCGGCACCACCAGCGATGCGCTGGACGGCTGGTTTGGCGGCTATGCGCAAAACATTGTGGCGGTGGGCTGGATGGGCTATGACGATCCGCGCTCGCTGGGCGGCAAGGAATTCGGCTCCAGTCTGGCGCTGCCGATCTGGATTGACTATATGCGCGTGGCGCTGGCCGGCAAACCGGCGGCTGAACGTCCGCTGCCGGGCGGGATTGTGTTCCAGGATGGCGATTATTTGCCGCAAGCGCGGCTGGAAGATGGCAGCTTGATCCGCGCCGTGGAATTGGGCGAGGCCGCCGGCGAAAGCGCGCCGCCGGCGCAGACGCATGAGCCGGAGCCGCAGCACGCGCCGGCGCCGCAGCCTGCCGCCCATGCCCCGGCGCCGCAACGCGCCGCGCCAGCGGCCCCCGCCGCCCCTGCGCCGGCGCAACCGACGCCCGGCGGTTTTTTCCCGCGCAAGCCGGATCCGGCGCCGCGATGAATTTGCTGCGTTTGGATTGGCGCTATCCACTCGCCCCCGGCGTGCTGTTGCGCGCGCTGGAGCCGGGCGACGCCGCCGCGCTGCTCAAGTTTGAACGCGACAACCGCGCCTGGTTTGAGCGTTTTATTGAGCCGCGCGGCGCTTTCTTTTATTGGCCCGACGGGGTGCAAGCGCATGTGCAGGAATTTTGCGCGGCGATGCAAAGCGGCCAGTTGCTGGCCCTGCTGCTGGAGGAAGATGGGGCCATCATTGGCCGCATCAATTTGCATGGCATCGCCAGACACAGCGCACGCATCGGCTACCGTCAGGCGCAGCATGCCTGCGGTCGCGGTCTGACCAGTCTGGCGGTGGCGCAAGTCTGTCACTGGGCGCAGGAAAGGCTGGACTTGCACAATTTGCGCACCTGGGTGGTGCAGGAAAATGCGGCGAGCGCGCGGGTGCTGCATAAAAATGGCTTTGTGCTGCTGCGCAAGGGGGAGAAAAAAACCCCGCTGGCGCATGGCCAAGCCGTGTGTGATGGCTGGTGGAAATTGCTGCAAGCGCATGCCGGCATACGCCAAGTCTGACAAATCTGAACTTTTCCCCCTGCCGCTTCTCTATGCCGGCAAAGCCTGCAAGCCTGTCCTCAGCCACTTGCCATTCCGACACGATTACCACTTTGGAGACTGCATGTTTGCTCACCACCCCCGCCAGTTGGCGCTGCGCCCATTGGCGTTTGCCGCCGCACTTTTGCTGGCCGCGCCCGCCCTGGCGAAAGAAGAGAAAAACGCCTGGGATGTGAATCATCCGCCAGGCGCCAAACAAAGCGTGCAATTGGATGTGCGCAGCGGCACCTGGATGAGCGTCGATGTCAGCCCGGATGGCAAAGAAGTGCTGTTTGATTTGCTGGGCGATCTGTATGTCTTGCCGCTTGAGGGCGGCGCAGCGCGCGCGTTGACGCGCGGCATGGCCTGGGATATGCAAGCGCGTTTTGCGCCGGACGGCAAACATATTCTGTATATGTCTGACGCCGGCGGCGGCGATAATCTGTGGCTGATGCAGCGCGATGGCAGTGGCGCGCGGCCCTTGACCAAGGAAGATTACCGCCTGCTGAACAATCCGGTCTGGCACCCGCAGGGCGAATATGTGGCGGCGCGCAAGCATATGGTGGGCAGCCGCTCCGCCGGTTCGGGCGAAATCTGGCTGTATCACAAAGACGGCGGCCAGGGCGTGCAATTGACCGATAAACCGAATTGGCAAAAAGACTCGGGCGAGCCGGCTTTTTCACCGGACGGGCGCTATCTGTATTACTCCCAGGATGTGACTCCGGGCAGCACCTTTGAATACAATAAAAACAGCCACCGCCAGATTTATCAAATCCTGCGCCGCGATTTGCAAGAGGGTAAAACGATTCCGTTTGTGCGCGGGCCGGGCGGCGCGGTGCGTCCCACCCCTTCACCGGATGGCCGCTATCTGGCCTTTGTGCGCCGCGTGCTGGGACAGTCCACCTTGTTTCTGAAAGATTTGCAAAGCGGCGCGGAAATTCCGGTATGGAATCAGTTGGAGCGCGATTTGCAGGAATCCTGGGCCATGCACGGGGTGTATCCCTCGTTTGCCTGGCTGCCCGGCAGCCGCGAACTGGTGATCTGGGCGCGCGGCAAGCTGTGGCGGGTGGCGCCGTTTGACGCCAGCGGCGCACCGCAGCAGGCCGCCGCCAAAGAAATTCCCTTCCATATCAAAGATACGCGCGAGATCCGTCCCGCGCTGCGGTTTGCGCAGCAAGCCGCGCCGGAGCAATTTGCGGTGCGTGAATTGCGCTGGCCGCGCGTGGCGCCGCAAGGCGATCAGGTGGCGTATGCGGCTTTGGGCAAAATCTGGCTGCGCAAGCTGCCGGACGGCAAGCCGCAGCGCATGAGCAGCCAGGAACAACATATGGAAATGTTCCCGGTGTTTTCGCCGGATGGCAAGCAGCTTGCTTACACCACTTGGCATGACAGCGAATTTGGCAGCGTGCGGGTGCGCGATCTGGCCAGCGGCAAGGAAGTGGTGTTGAGCAAAGAACCGGGCAAATATCTGTCCCCGGCCTTTTCCAGCGATGGCCGGCAATTGGCCTGGGTCAAGAGCAGCGCAGCGTATCTGACTTCGCCCTGGCATGGTTTGAACCCCGGGGTGTACGCCGCCGCAGTGCATGGCGCCGAGGCGCCGCATTTGCTGACGGAGCACGGCAGCGCGCCGCAATCCGCCGGCGCTCACTGGTATGTCACGCGTAACCGGGCGCTGGATGAAGTCAGTTTTGAAACCACGCTGGTGCGTCTGGCGCAGGGCGGCAATCCGGAAAGCATCGTCGCCAAGAGCGATGCCGCGAGCGAAATTGTGTTCAGCCCGAATGGACGCGAACTGGCGTTTATTGATCACCGCCATGCCTATATCATGCCGGCCCCGCTGACCGGCAAAACGCTGGATGTGAGCCGGCAGGCCGGTTTGCCGCAACAAAAATTGGATGTCAACGCGGCCAACGGGGTGCATTTTTCCGGCGATGGGCAGCGCCTGTATTTCACGCTGGGCGCGGAATTGCACAGCCGCGATTTACAGAGTTTGCGCCAGCAGCGCAGCGAGCAGGCGCGCAAGGCCGGCCTGGCGGCAGTGAAAAAAGACAATAAGGCGACGGACAAGGCGGCGGCGCAAGGCTGGCAGCCGCCGGAACAGGGTTTGCCGATCGGCTTTATGCATGCCAGCGACAAGCCGCGCGGCCTGCTGGTGCTGGATGGGGCCAAGATCATCACCATGCAAGGCGATCAGGTGATTACGCGCGGCCGCATTGTGTTGCAGGACAATCGCATTCTGGCGCTGGGCGAGCAGGATAAGGTGGCGCTGCCGGCCAAGGCGCAGGTGGTTGATGTCAGCGGCAAAACCATTATTCCCGGCTTAGTCGATGTGCACTGGCATGGCGCGATGGCGGATGATGAGATTACGCCGCAGCAAAGCTGGATCAACCACGCTTCGCTGGCGTTTGGCGTGACCACCTTGCATGATCCGTCAAATGATACGGAAGCGATTTTCACGCAAGCAGAATTACAGCGCGCCGGCTTGATCACGGCCCCGCGCATTTTTTCGACCGGCACGATTTTATATGGCCCGCGCATTCCCTTCGGTTCGCCGGTGGAAAGCCTGGAGGATGCGCTGACTCACGTAAAACGCATGAAAGCGCATGGCGCCTTCAGCGTGAAAAGCTATAACCAGCCGCGCCGCGATCAGCGGCAACAGATTGTGGAGGCGGCGCGCCAGCAAAACATGATGGTGGTGCCGGAGGGCGGCGCGCTGTTTCAGCACAATATGACCATGATCATCGACGGCCACACCGGAATTGAGCATGCGCTGCCGCTGGAAAATGTGTATGAGGATGTGCTTCAGCTGTGGGGACAAAGCAAAGTCGGCTATACGCCAACCTTGGGGGTCGGCTATGGCGGCCTGGACGGTGAGCACTACTGGTATGCGCACAGCGAGGTATGGAAGCATCCGCTGCTGACCCGTCATGTCCCGGCTGGCATTCTGCAGGCGCGCGCAGTGCGGCGCGAGCTGGCCCCGGAGCAGGATTACAATGTGTTCAAGATTGCGCGCGGCGCGCAGCAATTGAGTGCGCATGGGGTGAAAGTGAATCTGGGCGCACACGGCCAGCGCGAAGGTTTGGCCGCGCATTGGGAAATGTGGACGCTGGTCAAGGGCGGCATGACGCCGCATCAGGCTTTGCGCAGCGCGACCTTGAACGGCGCGCATTATCTGGGGCTGGATAAAGATCTGGGTTCGCTGGAAGTCGGCAAGCTGGCGGATCTGGTAGTGCTGGACGCTGACCCGCTGAAGAATATCCGCGATTCGGATAAAGTGCATATGGTGATGCTGAACGGGCGCTTGTATGATGCGGCTGGCATGCATCAAATCGCGCCGCAGCAAGTCAAGCGCGCGCCATATTATTTTGAACGCAACGCCGGCGCCGGCATGCAATTGGATGTGGGAGGAGAAATCGGCCATGGACATGGACATGGGCACTGAAGCAGCCTGGCCGGCAGGCCGCTTTTGCCTCGCGCTGCACGGCGGGGCCGGCACGATCGTCTGTCCCGAAGTGGAACAAGCGGCCTGGCATGCCGCGCTGCAAAGCGCACTGGAGGCGGGCCGCGCCGTGCTGGCGGCGGATGGTTCGGCGCAAGCTGCGGTGGTGGCCACGGTGCAGGCGCTGGAGGATTGTCCCCTGTTCAACGCCGGGCGCGGTGCGGTATATGACGAGAGCGGCAGTTTCAGTCTGGACGCTTGCGTGATGGAAGGCGCGCACAAACGCGCCGGCGCGATTGCCGGGGCGCCGGATGTGGCCAACCCGGTGCTGTTGGCGCAGGCGGTGCTGGAGGAAGGGTTTAGCGTCTTATTGGGCGGGGCCGGGGCGCAGGCGTTTGCGCGCGCCCAGGGTTTCGCCGCCATGCCGGCGGAATATTTCGCCACCGCACAGCGTTATGCGCAATGGCAGGCAGTGCGCGGCGGACAGGCGGCGAGTGAATTGGATCATGATGCGGCGGCGCGTCTGGCCCAGCCCTTGCGGGAAGACGGCAAGCTGGGCACGGTGGGCGCGGTGGCGCGCGACCGCGCCGGCAATCTGGCCGCCGCCACTTCGACCGGCGGCATGACCAATAAACGCCTGGGCCGCATCGGCGATTCCCCGCTGGTCGGGGCTGGCTGCTATGCCGAAAACGGCGTGGCGGCGATTTCCTGCACCGGCACCGGCGAACATTTCATCCGCAGCGTGCTGGCGCACCAAGTGGCCTGCCGCATGCGTTTCGGCGGCCAGGATCTGAGCAGCGCCTGCGCCGCCGCCCTGGCCGAAATGCAAGCCCTGGGCGGCCAGGGCGGCCTGATCGCCATCGACGCCGCCGGCCGCATCAGCCTGCCTTTCACCACACGCGGCATGTATCGCGCCTGGCTGCGCGAGGGAGAGATGGGGGGGACGGGGATTTTTTGAAATAGGCAGCAGTTCCAGCTGCCTGAAACACAACCATGTGCTTCGACAGGCTCAGCACGAACGGCAAAAGAAAAGTACTTGTTCCAGCTCTGCCATGGGGATTACTCCTTGCCTTGGGTTGTAAGCCGGGTTTTACCAGCTTGTATTCTCGCACCGGATGGCGGCGAGTTAAAGCGGCATTGCGCCATTCTATTTGCAGCAAACCAGACAGATGCAAATTGACGCGTGAAGTTTCCCGCTGGATGGCGCCCCCCTGGCTTCCTTCATGCACAAAACCGATGATTGCCTCATCGCTCAAGCGGTGAATGGCAAAATGGCGTTGGTCTTCTGATAGATGCATCCAGCGTTCCAGGCGCCGATCGTTTGCCTACTAGGGCATGGTGGAGAGCTTGGCAGACGCTTGATGGCTGCATCGCTATACCAGGCATGTATCTGAGATAAATTTTCTGCGGTATGCAGCGCCAGAGGAATATCTATGCCTTTTGCTATACGGGGGCCGAAATTCATATCTGAAAACTCCCGGAGCAGTGATTAAACAGAGTGCGAATGCTGTGCAACAGGATTTCACTTGCGCTGCCGATTGTCCAGAGTTTTCAATCGCATCAGCGCCATTGGTTTTAGCAGTACGGCGTCAGCTCAGCCGACTCTCATCGCATGAGGATTGATTCCAGATCTTCTCCACCACCATAAACGCCCCATAAAAAAACCTCCACTCCAAGCAAAAAACATTGACGCTTACCTTTCCCGCATAAGATGATATCCGTGTGATATCACATTGCGCCCCTCTGCGGCATTCAATGCACTCTCTGTCTATGGAGTTCTTATGTACACCACCAAAGAAAAAATCGTCACCGGCATGGATGGCTATCTGGCTATCGTCTGTGGCTTGGGATTTGGCGCGCTGGCCTTGGTCGGCGCGGCCAATGAATATTTTTCCGCCATGTTGATCGGCGCGCCGCTGGCCCTGCTGTTTCTGAGCGGTTTATGCACGCTGGAGCCGAATCAGGCGGCGGTGCTGACGCTGTTTGGCGCCTATCATGGCACGCTGCGCACGCCTGGCTTGCGCTGGGTGTTTCCGCTGTATCACAAAACCCGCGTCTCGCTGCGCGCCAACAGCTTGAATATGGAAAAGCTGAAGGTCAATGATAAGCGCGGCAATCCGGTTGAGATCGCCGCTGCGGTGGTGTGGAAAATTGAAGATTCTGCGCGTGCGGTGTTTGATGTCGAAGATTATCAAGCCTTTGTGCGGGTGCAGGCGGAAGCGGCGCTGCGCCATGTGGTCACGGAATTCAATTATGACCATGGCGAAGATGAAAATGAGCATGAAATGACGCTGATGAATGGCGGCGAGGAATTTTTACGCAAATTGGCCGAAGCGGTGCAGGTGCGCACCGCCGCTGCCGGCATCTGTGTCCCGGAAGCGCGTTTGACGCATCTGGCGTATGCGCCGGAAATCGCCGGCGTGATGTTGCGCCGCCAGCAGGCGGAGGCGGTGATTGCGGCGCGCAAGAAAATCGTCAGCGGCGCGGTGGGTATGGTTGAGCTGGCGCTGAAACAATTGTCGGAAAAACAGGTGGTGCAGTTGGACGATGAGCGCAAGGCGGCGATGGTGTCGAATCTGCTGGTGGTGCTGTGCGCCGACCGCGAGGCGGAACCGGTGATCAATACCGGCACGCTGTATAACTGAGTCGCCTGAGGAGCTGTGATGGCAGGCGCGCGCAAACAGTTTTTGCTGCGTTTGGATCCGCAGCTATGGGCCGAGCTGGAAAGCCTGGCGGCGCAGGAAATGCGCAGTGTGAATGGACAGATTGAATATCTGTTGCGCCAAGCGCTGCGCAAACAGCGCGCGTCTGCTGCGGCAGAAGAAGCGGATAAAGGGACGGAATAAAGTCCTGGCGCGTTGCTTCAGTATTTCAGCCTGCTTGACGGGCGCATGCCAGCTGCTTGGGCGGACATGGGCGCAAAAAAACCCGCAGCAGCTTGCGTCTGTGCGGGTTTTTTTACTGCATTGCGGCGGATGCCGCAAAGCTGCTTTATACGCGCTCGAAAATACCAGCCGCGCCCATGCCGGCGCCGACGCACATGGTCACCATGCCGTACTTCAGCTTGTTACGCTGCAGCGTGGGCGCCACGGTTGCGGCGCACGCTGGCGCACGCCAGCTGCTTGGGCGGACATGGGCGCAAAAAAAACCCGCAGCAGCTTGCGCCATTGCGGGGTTTTTTACTGCATTGCGGCGGATGCCGCAATGCTGCTTTACACGCGCTCGAAAATACCAGCCGCGCCCATGCCGGTGCCGACGCACATGGTCACCATGCCGTACTTCAGCTTGTTACGCTGCAGCGCGTGCACCACGGTTGCGGCGCGGATTGCGCCGGTGGCGCCCAAGGGGTGGCCCAGGGCAATCGCGCCGCCCATCGGGTTCACCTTGGAAGTGTCCAAGCCCAGGTCTTGAATCACCGCCAGCGCTTGCGCGGCGAACGCTTCGTTCAGTTCAAACCAATCGATTTGATCTTGCGTGATGCCGGCGGCGGCGCAAGCGGCGGGAATCGCCACTTTCGGGCCGATGCCCATGATTTCCGGCGGCACGCCGCGCACGGCAAACGAAGAGAAGCGCGCCAGCGGGGTCAGGTTGTGCTCTTTCAAAATCTTTTCCGAAACCACCAGCAATGCGCCGGCGCCGTCAGACATTTGCGAGCTGGTGCCGGCGGTGACGCTGCCCTTGGCGGCGAACACGGTTTTCAGCTTGGCCAGGCCTTCCGGGCTGGTGTCGGCGCGCGGGCCTTCGTCCAGGCTGATCACGCGGCGCTTTTCCACGATCTCGCCGCTTTCCAGATTCGGCGCGCGGTCGATCACTTCATACGGCGTGATTTCATCGGCGAAGTGGCCGGCCTGCTGTGCGGCCAGGGCGCGGCGGTGCGATTCCACGGCGAAAGCGTCTTGCGCTTCACGCGAAATCTTCCACTGGTTGGCCACTTTTTCAGCGGTCAGACCCATGCCATACGCCATGCCGATGTTTTCATCTTGCAGCACGCGCATATTGATGGACGGGTGGTGGCCGGTCATCGGAATCATCGACATCGATTCGACGCCGGCGGCGATCATCACATCGGCTTGACCGACGCGGATACGGTCTGCCGCCATCGCCACGGCGGTGATGCCGGAAGCGCAAAAACGGTTGACGGTGACGCCGCCCACGGTGTTCGGCAGGCCGGCCAACAGCAGCGCCATACGCGCCACGTTATTGCCTTGCTCACCTTCCGGGAAGGAGCAGCCGACAATCACGTCTTCGATCAGTTTCGGGTCCAGATTCGGCGCTTGTGCGACGACCGATTTCAGCGCGTGCGCCAGCAAATCGTCCGGACGGGTGTTGCGGAAGGCGCCGCGCGGCGCTTTGCCGATCGGCAAACGGGTGGCGGCGACGATGTATGCATCTTGAAGTTGTTTGCTCATGATTTTCTCGATCTCGTTAAATTCTGCGGTCGCGGGGCTGTCCCTGCGGCGGTTCAATCCTGTTATGCCTTCGGCTCTTTAAAACTCAAATGCCAATCGACTTGCATCTGGCACACCTGCACTCCGGCGCTGTCGAAAATATCGACTTGCACCGGAAACGCGAGCTTGCGCTCGGCGTGCAATTGCGCTTTGAGTGCGGCCAGATCGCCTTCGACCTTGGCGCGCGCCAGCGTGCCGCCCTGCGCCACTTTCTGGTAGCGGATGGTGGCTTGCTTGGCCAGCGGACGCAATTGCATGATCAGCTCGGCAAAGCCGCCCGCCATCGCCGCCCCCGAGGCGGTTTCCGCCAGGGTGAACAGGGCGCCGGCGTGCTGGGTGCCGATGTGGTTATGCAATTTGGCGTCGTCCGGCATGCTGGTTTCGGCAGTGCCGGGGCCAATCGCATCGATGCGGATGCCCAGCAACTGCGCGAACGGCAGCGAACTCATCATATGTTGCGCAATTTGCTGGTACACGATGCTTGGCCTCACAAATAACAGGATTTTGAACAGCAGGGACTTCATCGCGCTGATCAGTTACGCACCGGCTTGCCGGTTTGCAACATGCCCATGATGCGTTCCTGGGTCTTGGGTTCGTTCAGCAGGGCGATGAAAGCCTTGCGTTCGCGATCCAGAATCCATTGCTCATCGACGATGCTGCCGGCGTCAATGTCGCCGCCTGAGACGATTTCCGCAATCATGCCGCCCAGTTTGTAGTCGTAAGCGGAGATGAAGCCGCCGTCGCGCATATTCACCAGGGAAGCCATGATGGTGCCCAGGGTGTAACGGCCGCCGACCGGGAACTTGGCGCGGTGCGGGGCACGGTAGCCACCGTCAAACATGGCGCGCGCTTCGTTTTTGGCCACATACAGCAATTCATACGGGTTGAACACGATCACGTCTTGCGGCGTCAGATAACCCATCTTGCGCGCTTCCAAGGCAGACTTCGAGACGTTCGCGGTGGCGGCGTTCATGAAGTTGTCTTTCAGGAATTGCAGCAAATCATTGCCTTGCGCGTTGTTGGCGGCGCGCAGCGCGGCTTCTTTCAAACCGCCGCCCGCCGGGATCAGGCCCACGCCCACTTCCACCAGACCGATATACGATTCCAACAGCGCGACGCGGCGGCTGGCGTGCAACAACATTTCGCAACCGCCGCCCAGGGCGATGCCGCCCACCGCTGCAATCACCGGCACGTTGGAATATTTCAAATCCATGAAGGTGTTTTGCAAATCGGCGATCATCGGCTCCAGCGCCTTGGCCCCGCCGGCCATGAATTTCGGCAGTGCGGATTGCAGATCGGCGCCGGCGGAGAACGGCCCGCCTTCGGTCACGTCGGTATTCCAAATCACCAGACCCTTGAAGTTCTTTTGCGCTTCGGCCAGGGCCAGTTTGAAGCCGTTGATCACGCCTTCGCCAATCACATGCATCTTGGTCTTCAGGGAGATGATCAGCACGTCATCGTTTTGATGCCATACGCGCACCGATTCATCTTCATGCACGGTGACGCCGGCTTCGGTAGCCGGGGTTTGCGCGCTGCCAAACAGCGGCGCACGGAAAGCTTGACGCGCATATACCGGCAAATCGGAACGCGGCACTTGGCTGTTGGTGGCGGCGGAGTAGCTGCCGTCGGCATTGTGCACGCCGTCGCGCTCAAACACCCAGGCCGGCAGCGGCGCATTGCACAGTGCTTTGCCGGCTTCAATGTCTTCTTTCACCCATTCCGCCACTTGGCGCCAGCCGGCGGCTTGCCAGGTTTCAAACGGGCCGACGTTCCAGCCAAAGCCCCAACGCATGGCGAAGTCGATTTCGCGCGCGCTGTCGGCGATGTCAGCCAGATGGATCGCGATGTAGTGGAAGGCGTCGCGGAAAATCGCCCACAGGAATTGTGCTTGCGGGTTGCTCGATTCACGCATGGCTTTCATGCGCTTAACCGGATCTTTTTCCTTCAGGATGCGAACCACGATGTCAGCCGCTTTGGCGCCGCCCGCCACATATTCACCGCTGGCGAAGTCCAGGCGCAGGATGTCTTTGCCGACTTTTTTGTAGAAACCGGCACCGCTCTTTTGGCCCAGTGCGCCGGCTTCGATCAGCTTGGACAGCACAGCCGGGGTTTTGTAAGCCGCCGCGAACGGGTCGTTCGGCAGCGTGTCTTGCATGGTCTTGATCACATGGCCCATGGTGTCCAGGCCAACCACGTCGGCGGTGCGGAAGGTGCCGGACTTGGCGCGGCCCAGCTTGGCGCCGGTCAGATCGTCCACCACATCGCAGGACAGACCGAATTTTTCCGCTTCGTAGATGGTGGCCAGCATGCCGAACACGCCAACGCGGTTGGCGATGAAGTTCGGCGTGTCTTTGGCCCGCACCACGCCCTTGCCCAGGGTGGTGGTGAGGAACACTTCGAGCTGGTCCAGAATCGCCGGATTGGTGTCGGTGGTGGGGATCAATTCCACCAGATGCATATAGCGCGGCGGGTTGAAGAAGTGCACGCCGCAGAAGCGTTGTTTGAGCGTGGCGTCAAAGCCTTCGGCCAGTTTATTGATCGACAGGCCGGAAGTGTTGGAAGCAAAAATCGCGCCTTCAGCGATGAAGGGCGCGACTTTTTTGTACAGATCATGTTTCCAGTCCATGCGCTCGGCAATTGCTTCGATCACCAGATCGCAGCCGCGCAGCAGTTCCAGATTGTCTTCGTAGTTGGCGACTTCGATATATTGCGCGTCGTCTTTATTGCCCAGAGGCGCCGGGCTGAGTTTCTTCAGATTTTCAATAGCGCGCAATACGATGCCATTCTTCGGACCTTCCTTGGCAGGCAAGTCGAACAATACCACCGGCACTTTGGCGTTGACACAGTGTGCGGCGATTTGTGCGCCCATCACCCCTGCGCCCAGCACCGCAACTTTTTTAACGATGAAATTAGTCATGGAAACCCTTTGTAAGGTTGAACTGCTCCGCCAGACGGCGGAAAACTTGGGCGCGCCAGCCTGGCGCGCCCGCTTACCTGAGCAACGGCGCGGTTAAACGCTGCGCCGCATTGTGCGCTTAAAACAAATCGGCGTCGAGCGCCATCAAAGTCGATGCGCCTGCGCGCGCCTGACGGATCAGGCCGGCGGTTTCCGGCAACAGACGCGCAAAGTAGAAGCGCGCGGTGGCCAGCTTGGCTTTGTAGAAATCGTCGCCCGAATCCAATTTTTCCAGCGAGATTTTGGCCATTTGCGCAAAGAAATAGGCGTACACCAGATGGCCCACAATGCGCAGATACGGTACCGAAGCGGCCCCCACTTCGTCTTGATTCTGGAAGGCTTTCATGCCGATTTCCATGGTCAGCTTGGTGACTTTTTCACCCAGATCGGCGAGCGGGCCGATGAATTCGCTCATGTTTTCATCGAGGCCGTTTTCCTCCACAAAGTTTTGGATCAGTGCCCCGAATTTGCGCATTTTCGCGCCATTGTCGAGCAGGATCTTGCGCCCCAGCAGGTCCAGCGCCTGGATCCCGTTGGTGCCTTCGTAAATCATATTGATGCGGCAGTCGCGCAGATATTGCTCCATGCCCCATTCGCTGATGAAGCCATGGCCGCCGAACACTTGCAGACAGTCAGATGCGGCGATCCAGCAGTTATCGGTAATGAAGGCCTTGATCACCGGGGTCAGCAGGGCCACGATGTCCGCCGCGTCTTTACGCACTTCTTCGTCCGGGTGGTTTAATTCGCGGTCGATCATCAAACCGATGTAAGACGAGAATGCGCGCGCGCCTTCGGCATAAGCCTTGGCGGTCAACAGCATGCGGCGCACATCCGGGTGCACGATGATCGGGTCAGCCGCTTTGTCCGGGGCTTTGACGCCGGACAGGCTGCGCATTTGCAGGCGGTCTTTGGCGTAAGCCAGCGCGTTTTGATACGCCACCTCAGTCACGCCGACCGATTGCATGCCGACGCCCAAACGGGCCGCGTTCATGAACACGAACATGGCGTTCAAACCCTTGTGCGGTTCGCCGATCAGCCAGCCGGTCGCGCCGTCCAGATTCATCTGGCAGGTGGAATTGGCGTGGATGCCCATTTTTTCTTCAATCGCGCCGCAGAAAATCGGATTGCGCGCGCCCAGGCTGCCGTCTTTATTCGGGATGAATTTCGGCACCAGGAACAGCGAGATGCCTTTCGAGCCTTCCGGCGCATCCGGCAGACGCGCTAACACCAGATGCACAATGTTTTCCGCCATATCGTGTTCGCCGGCGGAAATGAAAATCTTGGAGCCGGTGATGGCGTAGCTGCCATCGGCTTGCGGAATCGCCTTGCTGCGCAGCAGGCCCAGATCGGTGCCGCAGTGCGCTTCGGTCAGGCACATGGTGCCAGTCCACTCGCCCGAGACCAGCTTGGGCAGGAACATCGCTTTGAGTTCCGGCGTGCCGTGTGCGTGCAAGCACTCGTAAGCGCCATGGCCCAGGCCGGGATACATAGACCAGGCCTGATTGGCGGAATTGATCATTTCATAGAAGGTGTTATTCAACACCAGCGGCAAGCCCTGACCGCCAAAATCCGGGTCGCAGGACAGCGCCGGCCAGCCGCCTTCGACAAACTGCTTGTACGCTTCTTTGAAACCCTTGGGCGTGGTCACGGTGCGGGTTTCTTTATCGTAATGGCAGCCTTCGCGGTCGCCGCTGTGATTGAGCGGGAACAGCACTTCCGAGCTGAATTTGCCGCCCTCTTCCAATACCTGATTAATGGTATCGGCATCCAGATCAGCGTGAGCCGGCATTTGCTTCAATTCATCTTCCACACGCAACAGCTCGTGCAGCACGAATTGCATATCACGCAAGGGAGCGACATATTGACCCATGGTTTTCTCCTGACATTACGATTGGGGTTACTTGTTTATCTGATTTCATTCGCACAGCTGGCAAAGCTTCATGCCGGCTGCTGGTAACTCATTAACAGGCGTTCAAACCCTGCCTGCGCTCTCGGCACACTGCCCGGCATGCGCAAAAACCGCGCATCGTGGTGCAGCGCCAGGATCAAACCGTACATTTCAAACACCAGTTGCTGCGGATCGGTGTCCGCTTTCAAATGGCCGCATGCAATCGTTTGATCCACACAGCGCAGCAAGGCGGCCTGCCAGGTGCGCACCATATCGGCCAGTTCCTCGCGGATCGGGCCGGGCCGGTCGTCATATTCAACCGCGCCGCTGATATAGATGCAGCCGGAGGCGATTTCCATCGACACCCGCTTCACCCAACGCGCAAACATCGCTTTCAAACGCGGCAGTCCGCGCGCTTCGGCAATGCTGGGCAAAAACACTTCACGCTCAAAATTGCGGTGATAGAGCTTTAACACTTCGCTCTGCAAATCTTCGCGCGAGCCGAAATGGGCAAACACGCCGGATTTACTCATCCCCATTTTGTCCGCGAGCGAACCGATGGTCAGGCCTTCCAAACCATCGCGGCTGGCCAATTCCAGCGCGGCTTCCAGAATCGCTACCCTGGTTTGTTCACCCTTGCGCATAAGTCTTTGTCATCCTCACTGTGCGAATTCCTGCACTTGCAGCTATATGCTTATAACTTCAAATGCGAACGTTCGTACTATTATTCAGCCCCCCTTAAAAGTCAAACGGGTTTCCTAGAGTTGGCAATCTATTGGTGCGTCGCAGCATGCGGCGCTTTGGCGGCTTGTGTGGCAAGGGCGGGGAAGGCGTCCCGGCGGCGTGCGCCGGGGCTCGTTGTGGGGCGACAACAGGGACAGGAAAAGGCGGTTTTTCAGAGGGGAGCAGGCTTTATTCAAACATGCCTTTTTGATAAAAGGCGCGCGACAGATCGCGCCTGTCCTGTTTGGTGGGACGGCCCTTGCGTTGCGCGGCGGGTTCGGGGGCGAATTTCTTTTGCTCTGCGACATGCGCCCTTTGCTGGATGGAATCCGATGTTTCTTCATACAGCAGGCGCGCCACCGGGGCCGGCCCGCGCACATCCGACAGCGCCAGCACCTTGACTTCCCAGCAGGTCGCGCCATTGTCGATCTGTAACACATCACCGACATGCACCGCGCGCGCCACTTTCACGCGCTCGCCGCCGATTCTGGCGCGCCCGTTTTCAATCGCGGTCGCGGCCAGGCTGCGGGTTTTGAAAAAACGCGCGGCCCACAGCCATTTGTCGAGGCGGACGGGGGAGGAGTCTTGGGACATGGGGGGATTCCTGATGCTTGCAGATACACAGAATTTTACCCCGATCTGCGGATAAAACAGGGCTGATGTGGTATGCGGATTTCAGTACGCCAGTGTACTGCAGGTGATTTTTTTGCGTTGTTTTGCAGATTCAATTGAAGCTGTCATAATGAATTACGGCTGTGTCATTTTTCACTCATTATGATACCTGAATTTAACATTTCTTCTGTCTTACCCCCATTTGTCGGGGCAAGCTCCGCTGAACGTAAGGGGGTATCCCCTTACCGTTGCAGTTCCAATGAGTTAGTCGAACGATTTGCCTGTTCATCAGAGCGGATTCAACTTTTACACGGGTTGCTGGACTATCGGGCAGATTTGCAGAAGCTGGGAATTATTGAAGGCTGGCAATGGTTGGATGGCAGTTTTGTGGAGGATGTTGAGCGTACTCAAAACCGGTCGCCAAACGATATCGACTTAGCCACATTTGCAAGGGTGCCAGGCACCGCCAGTCAACAAAAACAATTTGCTCTCGAAAACTTATATCTTTTTGAGCCAGGGGCTGCAAGGGCAAAGTATGGTTGCGATGCTTATTTTATAGAACTTGGCGTTCGGCCTCAGCTTTTGATAAGCGATGCATGCTACTTACAAGGGCTTTTCTCTCACCAAAAACAAACGCATCTGTGGAAAGGCATTCTGCAGATTTCTTTAAATACACCTGAGGAAGATGCCGCGGCGCGTCTTTTGCTGCAACAACGCACAGCGCAGCATAGGAGGGGCTTATGTTGAATAAGCTTGAATACGAAGCGTTGGCAGCCGATTTGGCGGCAGTAAATGCCTTGTTGGCTGATCGTACCGAAGATGAGGACCCTATCGGCTGGATGCAATATTCTTTCCGTAAAAAAGAGCTGGAACAAAAATTATCCAAAATGCAGCAGAATCAATTGCACCATGCACAACTTGGCCTTTTTTTTGGAGGCGGGCCGGTTCTGGGCTCTCGCGGGATACATGCAGATTTCGCAGGTCAAGCCTTGAATATGATGCAAACATTGATCAAAAGCCGCTGTGCTGAAGTCGAAATGGGGCCGCTCAAACAAAGAGGGAAGTTACCGCAAACTGAGCGTTCTCAATTGATTGTTACGCAAATCCTGCGCGGGTCAATTGGCTTTGTTCTGGAAGAGGCGGGTGAGAATTCTGAAATTATCGACACTCCGCTGAAGGAGGTCGTGGATGAAATTTCACAGCTTTTGATCGCAACAGCTGAGGGTGATTCAATGAAATTTGAGCAGGCAAGCGAATCACTTGATCAGCGCATCCTGAATTCTCTTCGGGGTTTCTTTGCATTGTTGGATGAGCAGGAGGCAACTCTGCGGATTGTATGTGGTGAGAAAGACTCATCGTTCAATCGAGAGGCGATACAAAGTGCATATCTGCGTTTACAGGCATTGGAAATTCATGAGTTTTCAAAGGAATTGTGCGGCGTTTTATACGTTAGGCCAGGCAAGCGGGATTTTGAATTGCACTATTGTGATGCGGGGCAGATGGAGAAACTCGATGGCAAGTTGCTGCCACAAGCCATTGCGCAAATTGCCGGACAGGCAGAATTAGAAGGGACGCAGCTTGATCCAGAGAACATTGTGGGACGCCGTTGGCGTGTTTTGCTTAACGTTAAAGAATACAAAGAAAGAAAGCGTGAGCGCACCAGCTACGCGCTGCAAAGCCTGCTGGGCTTGGCAGATGAATTGGCGCATTGATCAAAGCACTTGAATTCTCTCAGGCCGGCAGGAGTGGCTTCAACCGCGAGCCGGTGCGGGGACAGCGTAAATGCCTTGGCGCCGTCCCTTTTTTCTGACGCACAATGGGCGCGGGGCGCGCGCGGCCTGCAGCGCGCTCCCCGGCGTATCTGTTTCCATGCAATCCGCCCCCCCAGCCACACCTCACTCAGGCCGCTTCACCCCTGCCTTGTGCTTGCCAACCTCATGCGCCCCGCTTTTTTTGCCGGCTTGCAGTACGCTCAACAGCCGTTTGTCCAACTCACTGATATTGGCCGACATTTCGCGCACGCTGTCCCAGATGCTGTGGTCGAGGCGCATTTTGTGGTTCATTGAGCTGAGCATGGGCAGCAGGGTTTGTTCATAGCTTTCCGTCAATTTGAGCAGAGCCTTTTGCAAGATCAGCTGCTCCGGCACGCTGATGTCAATTTTGGCCGGCATACGCTGCGCCATCGCTTCGATTTGCGCGCTGATGTCGCCCAGCAGATTGGCGATTTTGGTGGCGCCATCGGCGTCGGCCCCGCCTTGTTTGCGCAGGCGCAGAAAGTCGCTGCACAACTCCCGCCAGCGCGCCTGCTCCTGTGCGCTTGGCTGTCCCAGCAAATGCGCCAGTTTCAGCAGATTTTCTTCCGCGCCGGTGGTCAGGGTTTGCGCTTCGCCGCGATAGTGGTCGCGCAATAAAAGATCGAGTTCCGCCGGACTCATCAAGGCGGAAATCCTGGCGGCCAGCTTGGCCATATTCCGGTAACTGCCTTGCAGCTTGAAGCTTGGTTCTGTACGGTATTGCGGATCTTGCGCGGCGGAAGCGATGTAGGCCTGGTTCACCGCCAGCACCGCGTCGCGCACCTTGCACATGCGCTGCAAGACTGCGCATATTTCGCTGATTTCCTGGCTGCTGTAAGCGTGTTGCAATTGGCTGGCGGCAATCGGCTCGCCTTGCGCCATGCGCAACAAGAGTTGCACATCCTGCGGCGCGCGGTTGTTTAAGACCTGCAATACCGGATTGGCGACCAGCGCGTTTTCGATATACGACATGGCGAACACATCTTCATGCCCGGACAGCATATCGCCCAGATTATAAATATCGGCGCGATTGGCCAGCATGTCGGGAATGCGGAACATCTCGCCCGATTCGGTGTAAGGATTGCCCGCCATCACAATCGCAAAGCGCTTGCCGCGCAAATCATAGGTATGGCTGGCGCCGCGCCAGATCCCTTCGATACGGCGGGTGCCATCGGCTAAGCCGATGAATTTTTGCAAAAACTCGGCATTGGTATGCTGAATATCATCCAGATACAGCATCACATTATTGCCCATGGCCAAACCCAGATTCAGCTTTTCCAGCTCCATGCGCGCGGCGCTGTTGGCGGCTTGCGCCGGATCGAGCGAGCGCACTTCATGCCCTAACACCGGGCAGTTGATACGCACAAAAATCATGCCCAGGCGGTCGGCAAGATATTCCATCAAGGTGGTTTTGCCGTAGCCGGGCGGCGAGATCAGTAACAGCATGCCCATCGAGTCGGTGCGCCGGGCGTCGCCTGCCGCGCCGATTTGCTTGGCCAGATTGTCGCCGATGGTGGGCAGATACACATCATCAATCAAGCGGTTGCGCACAAAACTGGAGAGCGGTTTGGCTTGGAATTGTTCAAGCCGCAAACGCGCTTTTTCTGCTTGCAAGAGTTGCAAGCGCAAAGCCTGCAATTGCAGATAATGCGGGACATGCACTTGGCAGTGAGATTGCAAACGGCGCACGAATTCATTCAGATGTAAATCCAGACTTTGTTCTTGCACGCGCGCATGTTCGCCCAATACATTGCTGATTTTCACACGCAATTCAAGCGCCAGTATGTCGCGCGGTAAGGGACAGAGTAAGGCTGCTGCCGCTTCCGGCAACACGCTGTCTTGCGTCGCACTGTGCGATGCCGCGCCGCCTTGCGCTGTCAGGCTGGCCAGCCAGGCGCAGGCAAGCTGCCAGCGTTCGGCCAGACTGAGCTCGGCCGCCTGCCACGGCAAGCTGATTTGATGGCGGCTGAAATGCTGCAATAAATTTTGCATCAAATCGGCGGCGCTGCGGCTCAACACCCATTTGTGTTCAGCTTTGAAATTGCCGCTGCCCGGATGCTGGCCCAGTTCCGCCAATAAATAACTGGCGGCCTGCTCCAGCGTCAGGGACAGATCCGAGCCGGCGAAAATATCGCTCTGATCCAAGCCCTGTTGTTGCACAAATTGCGCCAGATTGGCTTGCTGGGTTTTTGTCAATTGCTGCAGCAAGGCGCGATTGCCAAACTGGCGCCGCATCAGTTCTGCTTGCTGCGCCTGGAGACACAGCGTTTGCGCTGCGACTTGCGGCGCCAGTTGTGTGGCAAGGTGTTGCCAATACAGCAGGGCAAGCGCGCGTGCGCCGGCGTCGTAGCGCAGCAAACCGGCGCTATCCAGCATCGGCGCCAGGCTGCGCAGAATTTGCACTGCATCGTGGTCATGCAGCCCTTTTTGATAGCCTTCCTGATAGCGTGGCGCGGCAAATTGCCGTACTTGCATCAGTAACTGCGCGCCATCCACCTCTCGCACTCCGTCTTGCAGCAATTGCCAAGTCCAGCCTTCACGCCCTTCCTGCGCCGCCAGTACGACTTGCCAGGCCAGATATTCGGCGCGATACACTTGCGCGCTCTCGGCCAGGCTTTGTTGCTGCCAATACGCTTCCAGCGCTTGCAGGCGCGGTTCATCGACCGGGAAAAAATAATCGGTGCCGGTCAAGTGATAGCACATCTGCTGCTTGTGCAAGACCATATTCAGGTCTAAGGGCTGGCTGTTGACGGTGAAGGCGTGGCGCCCCAGGCGTATCGTATTGCCGCTGACTAATTCGGTGCGGTCGCGCAAAGCGCGCTGCCCCTGTTCGCGCAGATTTTTCAGCTGCCCGGCCAGATCATCGGCGCTGACGTTGCTGCCCAGTTTGCGCAAATCTTGAATACTGCTTTTGAGTTTTGCCACCAGGGCATCGGCGGCAAAGTACGCTTCCAGTTGCGCCGCTTCAGTAAATTGCTGCAAGCGTTTCGGAATGCTGTGCAAGACGCGTTGCGCGGCGTCGGTAATGGCTTGCACACGCTGCGCGCGCTGGGCTTGCAGACTCTGTTTTCTGGCCTCAAACGTGACATATACGGTTTCACGCTTGGCGGCGATTTCGGCCAGGAATTCGGCTTGCTCGGCAAAGCGCCCTTCCTGCTCTTCCAATTGACTCAGCAAACGGGTCAGCAATTCCTCGCAGCGCTCCGGCGTATCGGCTTGCTCCAGTGCGCTTTCCACTGCCTGCGCGAACAAATTGAACTGCGCCGCAAATTCGCCCGCCGCTTCGTCCTTGCTGAATTGCTGATGACGCTGGCGGACTTCTGCGCGCAGCTTATTCACATCGGCAAAAATGCTGGAGATGCTCTGCAAAATCCGGGTGCGCAGACTGGCGTCGCTGACCGCCAGACTGGCCAGTAATTCAGTCAGGCCATTCAAATTCAGGGCGGTGGCTTCGAGTGTGGTTTGCACCGTTTGCAGCTGTGCCGAGGTGTGCAATTTAGGCAATTCCAGCCGATGTCTGGCCAATTCCGCAGAAATTTTGGCAAATGCCTGTTCCTGGCTTAAAAATTGCACGGTGCGCTCAGCGACGCGGCTTTCTTCTTCCTGCAATGCCCGGTCCAACTCCGCCAATTTGACAAGGTCGATGTAACGTTGCTCTTGCATACTGGCTAAGCGGCCACGTTCGAGGCGCAAGGCGGCCAGGGCTTCGACAAAATCGGTCGGCGATTGCCAAAGGCGGCTGGCGATCTCGCTCAATAACTGGCGCTGCGTGCTGGCGGTCTGTTGCAACTGCTGTTGCGCCTGGCGTTGTACTGCGGCGACTTTGTCAAACTCATCAATTGTGCTGTTGGCCACCTCAATGATCAAACCCATTTCCTGGCCAGGCTGATGGGCCGCGTCTTCATTGAGCCAGTGATAGGCATCCACGGTGCGGCGGCATTGCTTGATCAAGCTTTCAAACATAAAGCGCGTTGGCAATTTGTCTTTGCCGCTGGCGTCTTGCTCATGCACCAACTTGCAGATCGAATACATTTCAGAGATGGCGCGCACCAGTTCGCGATTGCCGATTTTCCCTAAAAAGCTCTGCTTAGGGACTTGTTTGGCGGCGTGCTCTTCGCTCTGAAACGGCGTTTGCCAGAGCTGCATCGGGTGGTTACGGGTCGGCTCCTGGTTTTCCGCAGTAAACAGCAAGATGCGGCCATCCGGAAAACGCGCATAGCCATGCGCGATCATGGGTTGGGACAGTGTTTTATTGATCAGGTTATAGCTCAGCAAGACATAGATGCCTTCCTGCACGCCATAAAACACATACAGCACATCTTCGCCGTTCGCCGACAGCACGCGGCGCTTGAACTGCAAGCCGGCGGGCATCTCGGTAAATGTCCGGCTTTCACCGCTTTGCAAGGCATAACCGACAGGAAAGACGATGCCATGATCCTCGGGCAATTGCACGCAAGATTGCCCAATTGCATCTATCCTGCTCACCTGTTGCAGGCGGCGGTTAAAGATTAAATAGCGATTTTCCTGCTCGCGATAGGGTTTGATGCGCAACAGAATCAATTCGCCCACACTCGCGTAGGCGATTTCCGCATCGTTCAAAGACTGGTTGCGGTCTGTCACCGGCTCGCTGTAAATCCCCAAGCCGGATTCGGTATTGTTTTCAATCTTGATCGTCAAATCGCCATCGATGGTCTCGACAAACAGGGTGTCGAGAATATTGATATGGCTGTGTTTGCCAATGACGTGTTGCTCACGGGTGGTTTTGTGCCATTCAAAGTCATGGCTGGGCGGCAGGGCGATATCGCGTTCGCCGCGATTGTCGATGTAAGCGGGCTGGCCGGCATCGGCCAGTTGCCAGCGGAACACACGCAAGTCGCTGGCGCGTTCGCCAATTTGAAATGCGGCCAGCAATTTGCCCTGATGCACACGCAATTGCACCAGTTGCGTATTGCGGTAATAGCTGTACAACTCGGTGAATTCGGCGACAAAGCGCGGGTCTGCCAGGAAGCTGCCCTCTATCGGCAGCGCTTGCAACTCGAATTGATCGCTGTCGCCGGCCTGTTGCAAATGGTACAGGGCAAACACATCGGCAACCTTGGTTTCCTTGCGCAAGCCAATGAACACGTTGTAGCCGAACAGTAAAACATCGCCGACCAATACCAAATCACGCGCCACGCAATTGTTTTCCGTGCGTGCGCGGGTGCGCGCCAGCAGCCTGGTGTCATCCCGGCCAAATTCATCGATACGCGCCTGATTCAGGCTTGCGGCCTTTTGTAATAAGGCTTCAGCTTGTTGCGCCAGACGTTGGCGCAATAAATCGAAACTGCTGGAATGCACGGTCGCGCGTTCGGCCTCAGCTTGGGCGAGGCTGGCGTCTTGCGCAGCGCCGGTTTCAGGAAGACTCATGTCTGGCTATTCCGTGGTGAAGATTGGACAAAGCTGCACTGTGCGCGATGATATGCCGCCAGGCATGCGGCTGGCGGGACATCATTACGGGCCAGGGGCGTTTGCAGCCTGCCCCCCAGCCTGGCCACCCGCCTTAATTGCCGCTGTTGAACTTGGTCAACAGATTTTGCAAGGCGGCTTTCTGCTCTGCCGAGCCTTCTTTGCTGATTTTGTTCAAAAAGGCCGTCATCGACAGGTTTTGCAATTCGCCCGCCGAGCCGCCCAGGGCCGCCAGCAAACTGCGCACATCGTTGAGCATGTCGCGCTCGCCGCTTAAATGGTCTTTCAAACCCAGTTGCAAGGTTTTGCTCTTTTCAATCGCGCCATCAATGCCTTTACCGAGCGCCAGCGCGTTGACGAAGCGCTCAAAATAGTCGCCTTCGCCGCCCACGATATCAATCTTGGCGTTGGCCAGCGCTTTACCCAGCAACTCGGCTTGATCTTGCGCCACCGAGATTTGCGCTTCGATGCCTTTGACGATTTGCTGATTGCTGGCTTCCAATTGCATGCGGAATTCTTCATGGGCGCGGGTTTCGCTGCTCATGCCGGACATGGCTTCAAATTTTTGCCGCAGACCGACCGATTCAGCAGCAAAACGGGTTTGGATCACATGCGCCTGCGCATCGCCATGTTTGATCATCGCTGCCGCATCTGCGGTTTTCACGGCGGCTTCGGCCAGGCCCAATTGTTCATTGCCTTGCGCCTGCGCTTGCAACTTCAGGCGCAGCGCTTCGGCCTCTGCCGCGCCTTGTTTGGCTTTGGCTTCGGCTTCGGCAATCATGACCTGGGCTTGCGCCTGGCCAATTTGTTGCGTGCCCTTGGCTTGCGCTTCCATTTGCAGGCGGGATGCTTCTGCCTGCGCAGCGCCTTGCCGCAAAATCGCTTCCGAGCTGGCGATTTTGACTCTGGCTTCCGCCAGGCCTTCTGCCGCCAATTGTGCTTCGGCTCCTTCGGCTTCGCGTTTTTTGGCTTCGGCGGCTTTTTCCGCCACCTTCAACTGGGCGTCGGCCAGGGTCAATTCCTGCGCCGCTTTGTGTTTCGCGCTGCGCTCCTCGCCTTCAGCCTCAGTCACCGCCAACACCATTTTTTCCTGTCCCTTGGCTTCGGCGGCGATCACCAGCGCTTTTTTATTGCGGTCGGCCTCGGCCACCACCCGCACTTCTTTAATCGCTTCCTCTTGCTCTGCGACCGTGCGCTCAACCACAATGCGCTCGCGGATCACATCGGCAATCGCTTTTTTCTGAATTTCCACCACTTTTTCTTTTTCAATCACTTGCAGCGCCACTTCTTTTTCGCGCTCGACGATTTCCAGCTGGCGCGCCCGGATCACACGTTCTTCTTCAATCGCCACCGCCCGTTTGCGATTGTTTTCCGCCACTTCTTTTTCCCGCGTGGTGTTTTCCTGCTGCACCATCACCTGTTGTTCCGCTTGCAGGCGCGCCAGTTCAGCTTTGGCGTGCTCCTCCGCTTGAATTTTCATGGTTTCCGCCTGCTCGCGCGCTCTTACTGAGCTGACTTCGCGGTTTTGGCGTGATTCGGCATCCGCTTGCTGGCGCTCCAGTTCCAAAATCGCTTCGCGCGTTTCGACATCTTTTTTCTTGATCCGCATTTCTTCATCGCGCGTCACTTCATTGGTGCGGATATGCTCGACTGCAGTTAATTCGGTAATCTTTTTAATCCCCTGGGAATCGAGAATATTGCTCGGATCGAGCTTGTCCAGCGGGGTTTGTTCGAGGTAATCGATGGCCGCATCTTCCAGCACATAACCGGATAAATCGTCACCAATCTGGCGGATGATTTCATCGCGGAATTTTTCGCGCGATTGGTATAAATCAATAAAGTCCATGCTTTTGCCCACGCTCTTCAAGGCTTCGGCAAACTTGGCGGAAAACAGATTTTCCAGCGTGTCTTGATGCGATGCGCGCTCGCAGCCAACCGCCTGCGCCACACGCAACACGTCTTCAGCGGTCTTATTGACTTGAATGAAGAATGTCACCTTGATGTCGGCGCGGATATTGTCGCGGCAAATCAAGCCATCCTTGCCTTCGCGGTCAATTTCGATGGTCTTGAGCGAAATTTCCATGTATTCCGCTTTGTGAATAATCGGGTACACCATGCCGCCGGTGAACGTCACATCGGGCTGGGAACGCAGGGTGTTGATGATCAACGCATGACCTTGCTGCACCTTGTGATAGAACTTGGCGAACATGGCCAACATACCAAACAAGACCAGGGTTCCAATCCCGGCTGACAACAATAAAATGTCCATATTTTTCCTTCCTGGCTTTGTTAATCGGTATAACTGATGAACCGCAAGCTTCTCTTGCACAAATGAATTAATTGGAACTGTCTTTATCCAGCGCCGCCACTTCGTAGCGCTGCTTTGTTTCGTCATAGGACAAAATGACAGCAATGGATTTTTTTCGTAAATGATTGGGGGTTTTTGCCCACACCCGGATATTCAGATTGACTCCCGTATCTTTGACTTCAGCACGGCCAAACTTTTCATCCACCGACAGCGTGGTGATCATGCAGCTCAAGCCGGTCAGGCTGTGATTGCTGCGCGCATGGTGTTTGACAAACAATGGGCGCAGCGGTTTGATGGCCAGCGCAGACAAACGGATCGAACAGGCCGCGCTGAGCAATAAAACCATCGCGCCGGCAAGATAACGCAGCACATCACTGCCCAACATCTGCAGCAGATATTTATGAATCAGCGCACTCAGCAACCAGGTGAAAAACACCAGCAGGGTCAGGACGATGGACAAGGGCACGCCGCCCAGGCCGAGCGCCACCAGATATGAGGCCAGCGAGTGCAAATCCGTGCTTTCGGCATGGGCATCAGTATGCAGATGCACATCAGCTGCGCCATCGCCGCTATCGAGTTCCAGGTTGTCCCCCAGATCGACCAAGCCGATGATGGAAAACAACCAGTACACCAGCAAAATCGCCAAAAAGATGCCCGGTATGATGGTGGGAAAACTGCCGAGCAATTGCCAGAGCGTCATCCGTCACTCCTCTGTAGTCGTGTGAGACAGGCCCGCACCCAATTTAGCGGGTGCGGGGTGCAGCTCTGCAAACGCAATCAAGGCTTGATGCAAAGCTTCTTTGACGGCCCGTTTGTCCGTTAATGTTATGCCAAAGCGCTGCGCCAGCAAAGCATAATCGGCTTCGCTCAAACTCACGGTGAGGCGTGGCCGCACCGGTTTGCCAAGGCAGGGCAGATTGAGGATTTTGCGGATTTGATCGGAGGGAGAAAGCTGGTTCTCCCAGGCCGCATAACGCACCGCCTCAATCACCTGCATCTCAACGTCGAATGCCACTTGCACCGCGCGTATCGCATCATCCGAGCTGCTCCAGCGTGAAGATGTTTTGACCATCTCAATCCACTTTCGCTAAATCCGGCCCGGCTGGCGCAGCTTTCGCCTTCAGTCTGGCCATCACCTCGGCTTTTTTGTCTTGCAATTCGCCGATGCCGGCTGCCGCCAGTTTGGCATCCAGGGCGCGATCACTCAGTTCGCTATCGAGCTGCGCGCGCGCTTGCATGCGGTCGGCATGATCTTGCTGACGTTGCTTGATACGCTCCATGGATTCTTTGGCGTTCAGCAATTTCGAGCCGCTGCTGCCCATGCTGTCCTCAATCATGCTGGTGGCGCGGTACACGCTCTCGGTGGTTTTGGCCATCGCCAATTGCCGCTCATGCTCGCGCAAACTGGTTTCAGCATTCACAATCAAGCCCTTTAAGCGCTGCAATTGCCCGTCAAAAGATTGGTGTGCGGCGTTTTCTTCCGCCAGTGCGGTTTCCAGGTTGGCGATTTTATTCGCCACCTCCTCGGCCAGCGCGGCTTCATTTTTCTGCAAAGCTTGCAAAGCCTTGTCTTCATAGTTGGCGATTTCTTTTTGCAAGCGCTCGATTTCGCGCGCACTTTGCATTTGTTTGGCCATCAGCGCGGTTAAGTCCTGCCTGGCTTTGGCGACATGCGCCTTGGCCTCGACAATTTCCTGTTCGTAAATGGTGGTGGCGTTTTGATCGACCACGCTTTGTCCCATTTCGCGTAAATCGCCCCGCAGCATCGTCAGAATTTTTGAAAAGATAGCCATGATATAGCCCTCCTTAATTAGTGCAGATTTTTAAACACTCAGTAAATATTCAGCGAACACGTCCAATGCTTCCAAGGCATTGTCGGCCAGCATCACCACATCATGCGCCACATCCTCCACCCTGGCGTCTGTCGCCAGGGCGCCGAAAATCACATAATGCTGGCCGATGCGGCCAAAGTGAGAGAGCGGAATCGCCACATTCAAATCCAGCATCGCCTCGTGCATTTCACTGCGCCGCGCAGGATTGATTTCAGCTTCGCGCCACAGATAGCAAATGCACAAAATCTGGCTTGGCGACACCGTGACAAAAACCGGTAATTCTTCACGGTTTTCAATGCTGATGCGCAACACCGGGACGGTTTGCGCATCAGCGGCGGGCAACTTGGAGACAGAAAACGACGTTGCGCCTAATCGTTGGCCCAGGGCCTGTTCCAAACCGGATAGCTGCCCGGAAGCTTGGCCCGGTTCATTCATTTCAACCATTTTTCCCCTCGTCTAGTTGTGGATCTGTCGTTTGCGGTACGACATAATATGTCAAAGTGTAGCGCAATGACATAATATGTCAAGAAATTTCTGGAAGGGAACTCGGAGCGGGTCTGGCGCACTGGCCGGGCCGGGGCGCGGCGAAGAAGCGGCGGCGCGACGGCGATGCAGGCGGAAGGGGTTTGCAAGACGGCTGAGCGCCGCAATGAGGTCTGGCTTAATCCGCCATCAAAGCTGGACCAGCGCATGGTTGCTTAATCGATTTTTTGCGACAACTACCTTGACACGCTCCGGGAAACTATAACAACTCAACCGCAGGAACCCCCTCTGCAAGCATTATAGCTTTCCGGGGTGAGAGAGGAAACTATAACCGCCACACCGTGTACTGATCAGCAAACTCAATTATAGCTTTCCGGGGTGAGAGAGGAAACTATAACATTTAATGATGCCGGAAAACCTGCCGAAAAATTATAGCTTTCCGGGGTGAGAGAGGAAACTATAACCGTCGCCAAAGTGGAAGCGCAAGAAATTGGATTATAGCTTTCCGGGGTGAGAGAGGAAACTATAACATGAGCGAAAGCGGAATCGTCTCCGTTCTCATTATAGCTTTCCGGGGTGAGAGAGGAAACTATAACAATTTGACGGGCAATTTCCTCCTCCGCAAGATTATAGCTTTCCGGGGTGAGAGAGGAAACTATAACTTTCCATGCCTAAAGCCTGAGTCAAGCTGTATTATAGCTTTCCGGGGTGAGAGAGGAAACTATAACTGGTGCGGTAGCAATTATTTTGTTGATAATATTATAGCTTTCCGGGGTGAGAGAGGAAACTATAACCGTCAAGATGTCGCTCAGCGCAGTCGAGCTATTATAGCTTTCCGGGGTGAGAGAGGAAACTATAACCCTCGCCGCGCGCCTGTATGCGATGGTGGAATTATAGCTTTCCGGGGTGAGAGAGGAAACTATAACCATCGCCGCGCTGTCCTCGACTCGGTTGCGATTATAGCTTTCCGGGGTGAGAGAGGAAACTATAACTGTTTTTGCGTTTTGTTTTGCATATTGTTTATTATAGCTTTCCGGGGTGAGAGAGGAAACTATAACTTCCTCTTCTTCTTTGACTTGTGATATTGTATTATAGCTTTCCGGGGTGAGAGAGGAAACTATAACGCGCTTGGCGCTGGCCGTGCGCGGCTCCACATTATAGCTTTCCGGGGTGAGAGAGGAAACTATAACCTGTCATGCGGCGGCCTGCGGCTTGTATGCATTATAGCTTTCCGGGGTGAGAGAGGAAACTATAACCCCGATGCCGCAAGCGAGCCGTCCCCACGGATTATAGCTTTCCGGGGTGAGAGAGGAAACTATAACCCATTCCATTACACACAACTCAGTCTTGCAATGCGCCCATCTCGCGTAGAGTCCTGATTGTCTGAGCCGAAACTTGAACATCCTGTAGACCTCGCCAGATTGTTTTCACGCCAGGCTCCCCGTCATGTTTTCGTGCGAGAAAACCGCCGACACGGGCTACCATGCGCAACACCTCGTTCAAGCCCGGCATAGCGGGCGCCTTCTTTTTATTGAGCAGATAAGCCGCTCGGATTTCGTCGGGATCGAAGAACAAAGTGGCGTCGAGATCCGGACAGGTACGTCCCTTACGCATCAGGTACGCGATACGCCAGGCCACCACCATAAACAGCGCCAGCGCCCGCTCCAGCCGGGCCATGGTGGACAGTTGCAGTTCTTCGACTTCACAGCCATTCTTGAGCACATTGAAAAAGATCTCAATTTCCCAGCGCGCGCGATACCAGTCGATCAGTTCGCTGGCGTCGGCCAAGGTTTCCGCGCGGCGGTTGGTCAGCAAGCGCCATTCCACCGGTTTGATGCCCGTCGGCGGCTGCACTTCGGATGCTACGATGCAGGTCGCCTCGATCTTGCCGCGCTTGCCATCACGCAGCAGAACGCGCTTGGCCCACACCTGCTGACGTACCTGGCGCGCCCTTTGCTTGCCGCGCCCGGCCATGATGAAGCTGATCTCGCCCAGCGGCATACCGGCCGTGGTTTCAGGCCACAGGCGTTTGCTTTCGCCGTCAGCCAGACAGCGATCATGCTTGGCGCGCACCAGCCAATCGGCAGGCGTGCCCAATTCGGCTGCGCGCCGCAGCATTCCCATCATGTCCGCTTCGCGGTCAGCCACATACACCAGACGGGTATTGGGCAACTGGGTCGCCTGCTCGGCGACCCGCTCGTAGCCCTCTATCCAGCGTTCACTCTCTTTTACGCTGGCGGGGCGCTTGCCGTCAGCGCCACGCTCTTCACGCGCCCACATCCAGCCATCGAGCAGGCCCAGCGGCTCACGCTCTGGCGACACCGCGTAGGTCGGATGCACATACATGCCGCGCCGCGCTTCGTAGTTGAGCGGGCCGAGGCCGTCGATGTTTTGGCCGCTGAAGTCCAGTTCGGTGGTGTCCTGAATGCACAGAATAACCTTCTGCGTCGCCATGCGTTCCATGGTGCGCGCCCAATGTGGCGCCAGAATGCCATCCCATGTCACCTCCGGATTGGCCATAAAGCGGTAGGCCGCTTGCGTCTCCGTCCAGTTGTCGCATGCTTCGGGAATGCTGGCCTTCGGTTTGGTCGCGAATGTTTCCATCAATTTTCTCGCCCTGTTGTTAAGGCGGGCATCGCCAAGATCGAGTCCGCCAAACTCATCGTCGGTCCAACTCTGTGCTGCTTGCTTTCCGGAGCGTGTCAAGGTAGTTGTCGCAAAAAATCGATTAAGCAACCATGCGCTGGTCCAGCTTTGATGGCGGATTAAGCCAGACCTCATTGGGCGCCAGCCAGGGCCGTGTATGACGCTTCCAGCGCAGCGGATGGCGTTGCCGGGCTTCGGCATAAACGTCGCGTCGGCGCTCCAGGATCACATTGGCGGCGCCCGTATGGCGCTGCTCCGGCGTCACATAGGCCAAGGCGCTGTGCAAATGGGTGCAGTTGTACCAAGTCACAAATTGCAGTGTCCAATCCCGAGCCTGCGCGATGCTCTCAAAGCCTTTGGCTGGATAGCTGGGCGCATATTTACAGGTGCGGAACCACGCTTCGATATGGGCATTGTCATCGGAGACGCCAGGCCGGCTATGCGAGGAGCCGATGCCCAGCATTTCCAACTTGCTCTTGAGCGTGTGCGAAGTTTGCGCAGCACCGTTATCGGCATGCAGCACCAATGGCGTGCAGCGGCGCTGTTCACGCCAGCAGGCGCGCTCAATCAGTAAAGCAGCTTCCTCACCATTTTCCCGCTCGTGGACTTCCCATGCGACCAGTTTGCGGCTGTAAATATCGAGCACGGCATACAGATAAAAATACTGGCCGCGCACCCGGCTGGGCAGGTACGTCACGTCCCAGCTCCAGACCTGGTTGGGGCCATGGGCGACATGGCGCACCGGCTCGCTGGCCACAGGAGCCTTGCTGCGACCCCGGTGATGCTGCTGGTCGGCGCTTCTCAGCACACGATAGAACGACGATTCCGATGCCACATACGCTCCCTCGTCGGCCAGCCGCGGCACGATCTGCGCTGGCGGCAAATCGGCAAAGCGCGGTTCATGACACAGTTGCAGGATGCGCTGACGTTCCGGAGCGTGTCAAGGTAGTTGTCGCAAAAAATCGATTAAGCAACCATGCGCTGGTCCAGCTTTGATGGCGGATTAAGCCAGACCTCATTGGGCGCCAGCCAGGGCCGTGTATGACGCTTCCAGCGCAGCGGATGGCGTTGCCGGGCTTCGGCATAAACGTCGCGTCGGCGCTCCAGGATCGCATTGGCGGCGCCCGTATGGCGCTGCTCCGGCGTCACATAGGCCAAGGCGCTGTGCAAATGGGTGCAGTTGTACCAAGTCACAAATTGCAGTGTCCAATCCCGAGCCTGCGCGATGCTCTCAAAGCCTTTGGCTGGATAGCTGGGCGCATATTTACAGGTGCGGAACCACGCTTCGATATGGGCATTGTCATCGGAGACGCCAGGCCGGCTATGCGAGGAGCCGATGCCCAGCATTTCCAACTTGCTCTTGAGCGTGTGCGAAGTTTGCGCAGCACCGTTATCGGCATGCAGCACCAATGGCGTGCAGCGGCGCTGTTCACGCCAGCAGGCGCGCTCAATCAGTAAAGCAGCTTCCTCACCATTTTCCCGCTCGTGGACTTCCCATGCGACCAGTTTGCGGCTGTAAATATCGAGCACGGCATACAGATAAAAATACTGGCCGCGCACCCGGCTGGGCAGGTACGTCACGTCCCAGCTCCAGACCTGGTTGGGGCCATGGGCGACATGGCGCACCGGCTCGCTGGCCACAGGAGCCTTGCTGCGACCCCGGTGATGCTGCTGGTCGGCGCTTCTCAGCACACGATAGAACGACGATTCCGATGCCACATACGCTCCCTCGTCGGCCAGCCGCGGCACGATCTGCGCTGGCGGCAAATCGGCAAAGCGCGGTTCATGACACAGTTGCAGGATGCGCTGACGTTCTTCATCAGACAGTTTGTGCGCAGGCGCTGGCCGCTCTGCCTCCGGTCGGCCGTCAGGACGAATTTCACCGTCACAACGCCAACGTTCCAAGGTGCGCACGCTTAGACCGAGTTCGGCGCATGCCAATGCTAAACGCGCACCAGCCTTCCGGGCCTGCAGAATATCGGCGATCATTTCAAGGCGCTGGGGCAACGCAGTCATGCGTCCTCGCCGTCGATCCCCAGCGCCTCGTACTTTCGGGACAGAACCAGCAAGGCCGCTGTTTCCGCCAGCGCTTTTTCTTTACGCCGCAAATCCTTTTCCAGCTCCTTGATGCGCTTTTTGTCTTTGGCCCGGGCTGCAGCATCGGCTTGACTGCTCTGGCTGCTAAGCGCAGCGTGCATTTCTGTGCGCCAGCGCTCCAGTTGCGCTACCAGCAAGCCTTTACGGCGGCAATACTCAGCCAGCTCTGCTTCGTTCAGCGGCGCCGCTTCCAGTACTGCAGCAAATTTGTCCGCAGCACGCCATTGCTCGGGGTTTTGTCCGTCGCCAGGCACAACACGACCGGCTTCACGGGCCTGCTTCCGCCACAGGTAAAGCGTAGCCTCTGGCACGCCGCTTATCTCAGCGACCTCGGCCACAGACTTGTTTTGTGGTGCGCTCATCAGCTTGAGCACATGTTCTTTCTTCTCTTGTGTGTATTTCATTATCGTCTGTTCCATCGCCCCCGGGATGGATTAGAACTCCAAATCACTGGAGGCGACAACTATTTTGACACGGGGGGGTTCTTCATCAGACAGTTTGTGCGCAGGCGCTGGCCGCTCTGCCTCCGGTCGGCCGTCAGGACGAATTTCACCGTCACAACGCCAACGTTCCAAGGTGCGCACGCTTAGACCGAGTTCGGCGCATGCCAATGCTAAACGCGCACCAGCCTTCCGGGCCTGCAGAATATCGGCGATCATTTCAAGGCGCTGGGGCAACGCAGTCATGCGTCCTCGCCGTCGATCCCCAGCGCCTCGTACTTTCGGGACAGAACCAGCAAGGCCGCTGTTTCCGCCAGCGCTTTTTCTTTACGCCGCAAATCCTTTTCCAGCTCCTTGATGCGCTTTTTGTCTTTGGCCCGGGCTGCAGCATCGGCTTGACTGCTCTGGCTGCTAAGCGCAGCGTGCATTTCTGTGCGCCAGCGCTCCAGTTGCGCTACCAGCAAGCCTTTACGGCGGCAATACTCAGCCAGCTCTGCTTCGTTGAGCGCCGCCGCTTCCAGTACCGCAGCAAATTTCTCCGCAGCACGCCATTGCTCGGGGTTTTGTCCGTCGCCAGGCACAACACGACCGGCTTCACGGGCCTGCTTCCGCCACAGGTAAAGCGTAGCCTCTGGCACGCCGCTTATCTCAGCGACCTCGGCCACAGACTTGTTTTGTGGTGCGCTCATCAGCTTGAGCACATGTTCTTTCTTCTCTTGTGTGTATTTCATCATCGTCAGTTCCATCGCCCCCGGCATGGATTAGAACTCCAAATCACTGGAGGCGACAACTATTTTGACACGGGGGGTTCCTCTCTCACCCCGGAAAGCTATAATAGCAATTTTTGAAAAGGCGCGTGCAGGAGAGTTATAGTTTCCTCTCTCACCCCGGAAAGCTATAATCCGTAATCAGATGGTGAATCATTGCTGGCAGTTATAGTTTCCTCTCTCACCCCGGAAAGCTATAATGGGGCGTCTGACGTGTAAAGTGCCGGCACAGTTATAGTTTCCTCTCTCACCCCGGAAAGCTATAATGGCGAATGTCAGGGTTGGTCTTCCTCAGCGGTTATAGTTTCCTCTCTCACCCCGGAAAGCTATAATTCAATTAATGTCAACTCTGGGCTGAATTCAGTTATAGTTTCCTCTCTCACCCCGGAAAGCTATAATCCACCTGAAAAGAAGAAAAAAGCTTAAGCGGTTATAGTTTCCTCTCTCACCCCGGAAAGCTATAATGCGGCGGTTAATGCGGCAATCGTCACGATTGTTATAGTTTCCTCTCTCACCCCGGAAAGCTATAATGCACCAGGTGCCCCGGCGTGCGTTTTGCGCGTTATAGTTTCCTCTCTCACCCCGGAAAGCTATAATGCCTGGGTGGCTTGATCAGGCCAGTTATCAGTTATAGTTTCCTCTCTCACCCCGGAAAGCTATAATCGAGCAGCAGAGCGGAGAGATGATAAAAATGTTATAGTTTCCTCTCTCACCCCGGAAAGCTATAATGGCGGGAGTTTATTATCAGCTGGTACTTGTGTTATAGTTTCCTCTCTCACCCCGGAAAGCTATAATGCCAGGCGCGCCGGCAGCGGGATCCATCGGGTTATAGTTTCCTCTCTCACCCCGGAAAGCTATAATGATGGCGGTTGTATTGGCGACTGCAACATAGTTATAGTTTCCTCTCTCACCCCGGAAAGCTATAATGCAACACACGTTGTTGCACCATATTTACCGGTTATAGTTTCCTCTCTCACCCCGGAAAGCTATAATCCAGGACTGCGAACAGAATCATAATCGAGGGTTATAGTTTCCTCTCTCACCCCGGAAAGCTATAATCCTGATGAGGAAGAGAGCGAAGATAAAGATGTTATAGTTTCCTCTCTCACCCCGGAAAGCTATAATACGGATCGTAAAGAGCTGATGCGGCATCAGGTTATAGTTTCCTCTCTCACCCCGGAAAGCTATAATGGATCATACTCGGAAACAGTAGAGTAAACAGTTATAGTTTCCTCTCTCACCCCGGAAAGCTATAATTTTGTAACGGCTGAGGAGACTACGCGATTCGTTATAGTTTCCTCTCTCACCCCGGAAAGCTATAATAACTGCATCAGATGTAGCTGATTTACTTATGTTATAGTTTCCTCTCTCACCCCGGAAAGCTATAATATTGCCGAGCCTGTCGCGCAACTCAAGCGCGTTATAGTTTCCTCTCTCACCCCGGAAAGCTATAATGCTGCGCGCCGTACTGATGCCGCAGACTTCGTTATAGTTTCCTCTCTCACCCCGGAAAGCTATAATAAGGCATAATTGAGGGCTTGACCAAGCCACGTTATAGTTTCCTCTCTCACCCCGGAAAGCTATAATAGCAGCAAGGATTCGACGGCATGAATTCGGGTTATAGTTTCCTCTCTCACCCCGGAAAGCTATAATGCCGGTTGCTTTACGTGTTTTCATATTGGCGTTATAGTTTCCTCTCTCACCCCGGAAAGCTATAATAAATGACTAATGTAGCACGCAATTTGGAATGTTATAGTTTCCTCTCTCACCCCGGAAAGCTATAATATGGGCATGTGCCAAACTGTCGCGTCAGGGGTTATAGTTTCCTCTCTCACCCCGGAAAGCTATAATGTGTCGTTGAGATAACTTGCTTTCCTTTTGGTTATAGTTTCCTCTCTCACCCCGGAAAGCTATAATTTAATCACAAGCATGAAAGCGCCAATACCCGTTATAGTTTCCTCTCTCACCCCGGAAAGCTATAATATCAATGTTGCGTAGCTCGACCTCAATGCGGTTATAGTTTCCTCTCTCACCCCGGAAAGCTATAATATCCCACGCACAAACCCTTGATTTTCAAGGGTTTTTTGCGTTTTTGACGTGTCAAAAACGCGCTCAAAACAGCAATAATTGGCTTGCATTGACCTTTTTTTCCTGAAAACTGGCTTCGCCCACCAGCATTTTCATATTGCTGAACTGGCGTTCGCTGATTTGCAGATAGCGCACAGAACCCTGCGGCGGCAGATTTGCGCACAGGCGTTTGACATGTTTTTCCATATCGTCATTGCCATTCACCAGACGCGCATAGACTGAGAATTGTAGCATGTCGTAACCTTCACTCTGCAAAAAGCGGCGGAATTGAGCATACGCGCGGCGCTCGGTGCGCAGCTTGACCGGCAAATCAAAAAAGACCATTAATCGCATAAACTTCCTCGTCTCTGCGCTCACGCCCCGCACTCCGTATCAAATAATGCCCCCTGCCGCCCCTGCGCGTCGATGCAAGGCAGGCTCAAGCGCGCCTTGCTGTCGCCTTCCAGCGCGCGCACCAGACTTTGCACGCTTTGCTCCAGCGCCGCCAGCACAGTGCAGCGCCCTGACTGTGTTTGCAGCGGCACATCCTGGTGCAGAAAACTGATCAATTGCGCCTTGTCTTGTGGCGTCAGGCTGGCCGCCTGTTCTTCCGGGTAATGGCGTAAAACCCAGGCGTCCAGCAGCGGGCGCCAGGGTTCTATCATGTCGTCGGCTAAATTAAAGGCATTGAATTCATTGCAATGGTGCAGGCCATGCGCCGGCAGCAGGCCGGCGGCGCATAAGGCGCGCGCCAGCGCAGCGCGCACGATGGCGTAGGCATAGTTCAAGCCGGCGTTCCAAAAGCGTTCATCGCCACGCCGGAAGTCGCGCCCAAACAGCGCCAGGAAATATTTTTGCGCCGCTTGCGCTTCCAGATTATCCGGGTCGCCGGAGCGCACGCGCGTCGCCAATTCCTGTAAGTGCGCCGCGCTTTGCGTCTGGCCGTGCAGGGCCAGTACGCAGGCTTGATTATCAATTTTCTGTTTGATGATTTGCTGCCACAGGCGTTTTTGCAGCGGCGCGCCAGCCGCCAATTGCAGACGCAATACGCGCAAAAAGCGGAAATGCGGGGTGAAGGGCAGCAACATGCCATTCGGCAAATGCTGGCCATTCACCGTGATCAGGGCGATTTGCTCCTGCGACAACGCCGCCAGCAGGGCCGCGCTGAGCGTGACTTGCGGCTGATCCAGCACCAGCGCCGCAATATCTTCCAACGGCACTTGGGCGCTGCCGGCATCCTGCTCAATCAAGAGGCTGCGCTGGCGCAGGGCCAGACGGGCCGGCTGGCTGATCAATACGCTGCGCCAGCCCATATCACGCTCCGCTGCGCCGCAAGGCTTGGCGCGTTTCGGGGCGCGCTTTGAACAAGCGGCCCAGCATATCGACATGGCATTTTTCAATATTGGCGGCGGTTTTAATGCCAATGCCGCGCTGCAGTCCGGCTGTGCCAACGGCTTGATTGCGGTCATGCGTCCATAGGCTGAAGGACGCGGTGGCGCGATCCATGCCGCCGAAATATCCTTCTTTCACGCCCTTGGCGCCCAGGTCAATGCGCAACCAGTCATTTGGGTGCACGCTGAAGCAAAAGGTGTAACTCGCATCCATTTCCGGCCATTCGCTTTCCGCTTTGTTGGCCAGGGCTGCTTTGTTCGGCAATGCGGCCCGCACCAGGTCCGCCACATACAGGGGCACGGCAAAATATTTGCCGCCTTTGACAAACACATCCACGCGCAACATGACGCCATTGTCGGCTATGCCGCCGCGCACCGGAATGCCGCTCTTTTGTGTGGTGAGCAGGCGCACGCTGCGCACCAGGGGCGCGGTTTTATCGCTTGCGCTGGGGCGGTAAAACGGTGCGGCGAAGGCTTTTTGGCCATCGTCTTTATGCAATTCCAAGCGTTCGCGCAAGGCTTCGATCAGACGCGCATTGCGCGGGTCGTGTGCGCCGGCGATGTTGTCCAGGTCTTTCAATTTTAATTTTTGCAAAGGCGTGTTGACTGCGCTCTGGCCGGTGGCGATGCCCTGCACTGCGCGGATGGTGTCGGCATGCGCTTCGCCGCTGCCGCGCCGCATTGGCGCGCGCGAGACGCGCACCGGGGCCACGCCTTGCGCCGGGTAGCCGGGGATGCGCGCTAAGCCGTGTTCCGGGTTGGGCGAGAGGCGGGCCAATAATTCTGCGCGGAAATGCGGCCAGGGCGGCGGAAAGTCTTCGCGCTGGCGCGCGGCCTGGATGATTTCGCCGGTTTCCGGGTCGGTATAGCTGTCGTTGAGGGCATATAACTCGCCCTGTCTGGCCCAGTAGCTGATGCGGTTCACCAGTTGCGGGGTGCAGGCGGCAATCACCGCCGCATCCAGCGCATGATGTAAATCACCGCCTTCGCGTGCTTTCAGCAAACCCCATTTCATGCGCAAAAAGCCGGTCAATTGCCCGCTTACGACGACGCAGCGCTGATAAGTCTTGCCGTCGGCAGCCACCGGCGCCAGTTGCAATTGCTGTTCCACCATGTTTTTAAAGCTGCGGCAGATGTAGCGCGTGTCGTTCAAATTGCGCTCTTTGAATTCCTGCGCCTGTTCTGCGCCAAAGTCTTTGCGCAAGAGGCGTTGTTTCTTGGCCTGGCGCAATTTACCGGCTTCGACCCAGGCTTGAAAATGGCGCCAGCTTTGGCTGTCTTCGCCTTCGCGCCCCAGCCATTCCCAGGGCGTGCGGTTGCCTTTATTACGGTTGCAGTGGGTGTGCGCCAGCACTTTATTATTCTGGCTGTCGTCAAAGCTGCGCGAATAAGGCAGGATGTGTTCGATTTCAGCATAACCCGCTTCAAACAGGCGTCCGATGTCCAGACTTTGCTGGCAATACGGACATTGCGCAAGCTGTTCGCCATACAGCCGGGTTTTGAGCACATCTTGCCCTTTGGCCTGGCGTTGATATTGATCTTCAAATAATTTGACGGCTTTTTCTTTCTCAACCTGGAATTTTTCCTGCTCTTTGCTGATTTTCTGCCGTTCGTCAAACGGCTTGGCCAAATCGCGCGCCAGCTCAATATGCACGCGCGCCGGGCTGCCGTATTGATCAATCAGGGCGTTGACCATTTTGCGCGCCTGGTTGATGGCGCGGTACACCACCGGATTGGCGAAATCTTCGCGGCGCGGCGGGCTGAGACGGGGCCGCTTGCCTTGGCTGAGCGGTAAGGCGCTGTGATGGGTGTAGCCGGCGTCTTGCACCGCTTCGTCATAGCGCCGCCCGGCTTGCATAAACGGCAGGATGCGTTTCAGCGCTTTGACAGAGAGGCCGATGAAGTCGCTGAAGCTGTGCTCCAGCGCGCTTTCGATGATGGCGTCGGCAAAGCCGGCTTGCGCCAGTGCTTTGCGGATTTCATCGTCATCTTTAAAACAGCTCAGCGTCCAGGCCAGCGCTTCCAGCCTGTCGTCTTGCAGGCGGTCTTGCAACCAGGCGTCTTTGGCGCCGGCTTTTTCATACATTTTGCGCAGGGTGTGAAAGCCGCTGGCTTCAAACAGCTTGGCGTCTTCCGGGTTTTTGCCTTCGGTGCGGTAACTCAGGCCGACAAAGGTGTCGCGCTCTGGCAAGTCGAGTTTCTTGCGCACTTGTTTATATGTGAGTTTGTCTTGCTCAAACGGCAGATTCAGCAGCAGCGTTCGTTCACTTTCATCCAGCTCGCGCCGCCGGCCATTGGAGACGATGCGTAAATTATTCAGGCGCGTCAGCCAGACAAAGCGTTCGGCGTGGATGCCGCGCTTGGGCGCGCGGTGTTCTGTCGGCTCAAAGGTGCAATAGCCGACCATTTTCAGTAAATTCGCGCCCGACAGGGTGGGGCGGCGCTCCATCAACAGTTTTTCACATTGCAATTGCAATTCGGTGCTGATGAGCGGATTGCCCAATTCGCGCTGTACGCGGAAAATCTCGCGCAATTCTTTTTGCAATTCCAGCCGGGAAAAAGTGTGGCGGTAATCGCCACCCTTGTTGCGCTTGGCTTGTTGAAATTCTTCATGCTTTAGGGCCAGTTCGGCCATGCTGCGGAAGTTGTGCGTTTCTTTCAGCTGTTGATTGCGCTGCACCCCGCTGAGCATTTGCCCGGCTTGTTCGTCGTTGTTGACTTCGCTTTTGCGGTTGGAATAAAAGCCGCGATGTTTGATCAGGTGGTATAGCGCAAGCGCCAATTCTTCGCCGCTCAAGCGCTGATCCAAACCCTTGACCCGCAATTCCCAGGGCGAGAGCGGATGGACGGGCAAGTCCTGGCCGGCCAGTAAGCCGCAGCGCTTGAACAGGCGGCGCAGGCGCAGCAGGCGGTGGGCGCGGCGGCGCAGGCGGCGCCGGGCGAGGCGTTTTTCGCGCCGGCTTTTGTTTAACGATTCGCCGGTTTTCGGCACTTCCGCCTTGTCAAAGGCGCGCACATGCAAACCGAGTATGCGTTCACCCTGCAACACCGCTGCGCCAACTGACGCCATGCCGATATCCAAACCAAACACCAATTCTGCGCTCATACTGGCATTCCTTTAAAAACTGTTTTATACTCGACTCATTGTAGCTTTCCGGGGTGAGAGCCGTTGCTATAATAAAGTTGTCCCTTCGGGGACAAGCTGTATCCAACCCGGCTTCGGCCGGGTTTCTCTTTTCTGCCTCCCCTTTTGCACTGCTCTTGCTGATACGCCTTTGTGGCGACACATGGGGCCTGACGCCGGCGTATCGCTGCGCGCAACCCGGCCACTTTCTTGGCCTTGAATCGGGTTGAGTGAGCGCTTTGATTTTACCTGCACGCTGTGTTGTTTTATGCTTGATGCGCGTAAAATCAGGCTGTTGCTTAGTCAATAAAACAACGACTTGTTAAACTGCCAGTGTTTGTGTTGGCGCAGTGTATTGATCTGCAATGCAACTTTCCGCCGATGCGCTATGGCGCGCCGGGCTGCGATGTTTGCAGTGTCCCATTTTTAACGCTTTTGCGCGTGGCGGCGCTTTACCCTTTGCGGCTTCCGTTGTAAGGTGAGCCATCGTCACGCCTGCAGGAGTTGTTATGAATCCACGCACCTGGGTCGCGCAAGCGATCCGCATTATTGAAGCCGATTACAACCGTTCGGCTGACACCCATTTGTTTCCCTTGCAATTACCGGCTTTTCCGGGGATTGATCTGTATTTCAAAGATGAATCCAGCCATCCCACCGGCAGCTTGAAGCACCGCCTGGCGCGTTCGCTGTTTTTATTCGGCTTGTGTAATGGCTGGATTCACAGCCGCAGCACGATTATTGAAGCGTCCAGCGGTTCGACGGCGGTGTCGGAAGCGTATTTTGCGCGCATGTTGAATTTGCCTTTCATTGCCGTGGCGCCGCGCTCCACTTCGCCGGAAAAAATCGCCTTGATTGAGTTTTATGGCGGGCGTTGTCATTTGGTGGATGATGCGGCGCAGATTGTGCCGACTTCGCGCCGTCTGGCGCAGGAGTGCGGCGGCCATTTCATGGATCAATTCACGTATGCGGAGCGGGCCACCGATTGGCGCGCGAATAACAATATCGCGCAATCGATTTTCAGTCAGATGGCGCAGGAGCCGCACCCGCTGCCGCATTGGATTGTGTGCGGGGCCGGCACCGGCGGCACCTCGGCCACCTTGGGGCGCTATGTGCGTTATCAGCGCTACAGCACGGAAATTTGTGTGGCCGACCCGGATTTTTCTGTGTTTTTCGATTACTGGCAAAGCGGCGACGCCAATTTGTGCAGCGGGCGCGGTTCCCGCATCGAGGGCATCGGGCGGCCTGGAGTGGAAGCCAGTTTTATGCGCGATGTGATCGACGCCATGGTGAAAGTGCCGGATCACTTGAGCTTGGCCGCGCTTTTGTATCTGGAGCAGGCGCTGGGGCGTAAATGCGGCGGCTCCACCGGCACGATTTTTTGCGCCATGCTCAGTCTGGCGGCGCAAATGCGTGCGCGCGGCGAAAGCGGCTCCCTGGTGGGCATTTTGTGCGATGGCGGCGAGCGTTATCTGCACAGTTATTACAACCCGGAATGGCGCGCGGCGCAGGGCTTTGATATTGATGCCGAATGCGCGCTGGTGCGGGACATGGCCAGTATCAGCCATGGTGTGCAATGGCCGCTGCAAGTGGCGCAGAAAATATGACGGGCTGCCGCTTACAGATTGCGCAGGCGGCGGATTTGCCTGAATTATTTGAGATGCGCTGCGCAGCGCTGGCCAGCGCCAGCCAAAGCCCGTCGCTGCCGGTGTCGCCAGCCAGCCTGCAGCGCGCGTTTGCGGCGGGTTTTGTCGCCGGCGAATGGTGGTTGGTGTTGCGGCCTGATGGCCAGCGCATCGGCTGGCTGGCCTGGCATGATCAGGCGCGCGAACGCCATTTGCAGCATTTTTACCTGCTGCCGGCCTGGCAGAGTCAGGGCATAGGCGGGCGCTTGCTGCATCAGCTGTGCGCGGAGGCGGGACGGCGCGGTCTGGATGTGGTGCTGTCGGTGTTGCATGGCAGCCGCGCCGGTGCGTTTTACCGGCGCGCCGGTTTTATCCAGGATGGCGGCGCGCCCGGCGAAACCTGGTATCGTTTCACGGCCCACAGCGCAGCGCCGCTTTGAAAATTTGCCACAGGGCTTCAAGCAAGCGCCACTGATGAGTTACACTTCATGCTTTCCAAATTCCCTTCAAGCATCTGATGGACGATCTTCGCCAACTTGGCCGTTATGAATTGACCCGCGTGCTGGGCCGTGGGGCTATGGGTGTCGTGTATTTGGGCACTGACCCCAAATTGGGACGCCAGGTGGCGATCAAAACCATTTTGAAGAGCCAGATCAGCGACCCTGATCTGGAAAAGGAATATTCCGAGCGCTTCATCCGCGAAGCCAAGGCGGTGGCCCGGCTGAACCATCCGAACATTGTCACGGTGTTCGATTTCGGCGATGAAAATGAAATCGCCTTCATCGTCATGGAATTCATCCAGGGCGATGAACTCAAGACCTATTTCGACGAAAAGCGCCAATTTTCACTTGATGATGCGGTGCGCATGACCGGCGAGTTGCTGGATGCGCTGGACTATGCGCATAACAATGGCATCGTGCATCGCGATATCAAGCCGGCGAATGTCATGCTGGACGGGCAAAACCGCGTCAAGCTGACCGATTTCGGCGTGGCCCGGCTGGCTGACGCCGGGGCCGATCGGACTCAGGCCGGCACCATGGTCGGCACGCCCAGCTATATGTCGCCGGAACAGATCGAAGGCGCGGCAGTCGGCCCGCGTTCCGATATTTTTGCAGTCGGCATCATCCTGTACCAATTTCTCACCGGTGAAAAACCCTTCCATGCGCAAGGCATGTGGGCGATTCAAAAGAAGATCATGACCGAAGACCCGGTCTTGCCGAGTGAGATGAATGCGGCGATTCCGGGCGCGTTTGATACGGTGATTTTGCGCGCGCTGGCGAAAAAGCCGGAGCAGCGCTACGCCACTGCGCGCGAATTCAAAGAAGAATTGCAGCGCGCCCTGGCTGGCGAAGACCTGGGCGACGCCGACGCCACGCGCATGGTGTTGCGCCCCTCGGTGAATACCCAGCGCAGCGCGGACGGCACGCGCCCGCCGACCCTGGGCGGGGCCAATGCGACGCAGAGCGGAACCGGAACCGGCAGCCAGAATGAAGGCACCGCCGGCCTGGAGATTGAATTCTGGCGTTCGATTAAAGATTCTGATGACCCGCAGGAAGTGGAAGCGTATTTGAAACGCTTCCCCGGCGGCGTGTACACCGAGCTGGCGCAACGCAAGCTGGCCAAATTGCGCGGCGAGGGCACGTCTTCGCTCAAGCCGCCGTTCGCCCAGGCGGAAGATGATGCGACCCAGGTGGTCGGCAGCGGCATGCGTTTGCCGCCAGCCCCGGCCCCGGCCCCAAGTCCGGCCACGGGCGCCAGCCCGGCGCCGGTTGCATCCGCTGCAACTGCGGAAAAAGGCAAGGGGGTGCTGTTTGGCGGCATCGCCGCCGGTGCGCTGGCCTTGGCCGGCGTGGCCTGGATGTTGAGCGGCAGCCCGGCACCAAGTCCGGCCCCGGCCCCGTCTGCCAGCGCATCGGCGCCGGAGAGCGCGCCTGGCACAAGCCCCAGCCCTGAACCAGTCCCGACGCCTGCGCCGACGCCGACGCCGACGCCAAGCGTGACGCCGGAACCCAGCCCGACGCCGCTCGCCACGCCGTCACCCGCGCCGACCCCGGCCAAAAAAGAATTGACGCCGGAAGAGAAGAAAAAGGCGGACGAAGAAGCCGAGAAGAAGCGTAAAGAGCGCGAAGAAAAGAAAAAGGCCGAGGACGAAGCGAAGAAAAAAGCCCAGGACGAAGCCGCCAAGAAAAAAGAAGAAGACGCACGCAAGAAGGCTGACGAAGAATTCAAGAAAAAATTGGCCGACGAAAAGAAGCGGGTGGAAGAGGAGGCGGCGAAGAAAAAAGTCGAGGAAGAAATCCGCAAACGCGCAGCGGAAGAGGAAGCCAAGCGCGCCGCCGCAGCGCCGGCCCCGGCAGCCGGTATGTCGGCTTCACAGATGCGCGCCGAAGCGCAAGCGCTGGAAGGTCAAGGCAAGATGCGCGAAGCGGTGCGCATGTATAAAAATGCGGCGAATGCCGGCGATGGCGAAGCCGCCAAGCGCTTGCATAACATCTACGGCAAGGGCGAGGGCGGCATCGCGCGCGATTATGCCGAATCGGTGAAGTGGGGCGATGTGGCGCGCAAGCGCGGGATTGATATTCCGAAAGGCGATAAGCTGTGATTACAGCCCGTTTGCCGGAAAAGCAAACTTATCTGGCGCGTTGTCATTGTGGTGCGGTGCATTTTCGCATCCGCACCGATTGGCCTGAGCTGACCACCTGCGACTGCTCGATTTGCCGCATGAAGAACGCGCGCATGGTGATGGTGCATGAAAGCGAGCTGGAGCTGCTGCAAGGCGCGGACAGCTTGACGGAGTACCGTTTTCACACCCAAACCGCGCGCCATTTCTTTTGCAAGCATTGCGGGATTTACACCTTTCACCGCAAACGCATGTTGCCCGACCATTACGGTGTGAATGTGGCCTGCGTGCAGGATGTGACCGTGGCCATCACGCCGCGCATCGCCCACGGCGCAGCCTTGCCTTAATCTTTCATGCGCATCACCTTCACGCGCGCTGCAGAGACCGGGTTTGCAGATTTGAATCGAGCCAGATAATCTTCAAGCCGCCAGCGTGCGGCAACTGACCCGTTGGCATTGGTTTTCAGCGCTGCACCTCAAAAAAAACCCGCAATCGCTTGCGCATTTGCGGGGTTTTCAATATCAGCGTGTGAGCGGCGCGCCTTGCGTATTCCCGGGCAAGCTCAATATTGCCGGATATCCGTCAACAGCCAGTTTTCCCGTCCGTGCACCGAGCGGCTTAACCGCCATAATTCCTCAAATGCTTCCTGCTGCGGGTTGCTGGACTCTTTAATGATGCCGGTCATCTTCACCGTCACCACAAATTTTTGCGATTCCTGCTTCAAACCCAGCACTTCCGCTTCAAACGCCAGCACATCTGTCTGGTTTTCGCTTGGCCCCCGGGCCGCGATCTGGCGTTGAAATTCGGCGCAGATTTCCGGCGAAGTGATTTCAGCGATGTTTTGAATATCGGAACGGTCCCAGGCGATTTGCAGGCGGATGAAATAAATCCGCGCCTTGCGGACAAAGCCGGCCACATTGAAATTCGGCGGCAAGACGCCGAAGTCTTCACCATATTTATTCACCGTGACAGCGGCGCGTGCGGCGGCGTTGGCGGCTTGTGAGGCCATATGCGCGCGCTCTGCCGGCGTGGATGGTAAATCCTGGCGCAAAGCGGCCTGGGTGTTTTCGTAACGGTTTCCGCCCTCATTCGAGAAATTGGTGTTGGCGTAAGCCGTGTACTGGGTCGGGCGCATCATCGCGGTGTTGCTGCGCGTGGTATGGCGCTGGCTCGCTTCCGGGGCCTGTTCGGCGATCCGGCTCAACGGCCCGGTGCGGGTCTCGGGGCCGGTGCGGGTATGCGGCCCGGTGCGGGTATTGCCGCCCATGCTGCGCGATTCCGGGCCGGGCGCGCGCATGCTTGGCTCGCGCCGGGTTTCCGGATTGCGGCTGCGCCGTTTTTCCTGTTCCGCCTGCAGCTTGCGGGCGGCGTTGATGCGTGCTTTTTCCTGCATGCGCATGTACGCCATGCGCAGCAGCGCCAGCAGCAAGAGCGGTGTCAATAAGCTTAAAACCAGTTGCAGCAAAGGGTGATTCACGCCAACTGCGCGCCACAGCGGGCCGACGCCAAAACTGTCCAGGCTCAAGGCGAGCTGGCTTTGCCAAGTGGTTTTGGGTGTGCTGACATCTTCTGATAGCAAATCTCTGGCGATTTCCTTTTGCCGGTTGCTTTGTTGCGGTGTCGGCGCATCTTCCGCGTGCTTACTCTTTTGCGCACGGCGGCTGGCGCGCTCTTCGCTGCGCGTTTGTTGCGCTTCTGCGGGCGCATCTGTTTCCACGCTTTGCGCCGCGCCAGGCGGCGTCACGCCGCCCAGGCCCAAAGCCAGGAAGATGAACAAAACCCGCTTGCGCCATCGCGTCGCAAGCTGCCGGCCTTTCTCCATGCCAACTCCTAGAGTTTGACGCCAGTGTGCAAAGCGACCACACCTGCGCTCAAGTTGAAATACTCAACCCGCTCAAGGCCTGCATCTTCCATCATCTTCTTAAGTGTTTCCTGATCGGGGTGCATGCGGATGGATTCGGCCAGATAGCGATAACTGTCGGCATCGCCGGCGATTTTCGCGCCAAGCCACGGCAATACCGAGAAAGAATATACATCGTAAGGTTTTTGCAGCGGCGCGGCGACTTTTGAGAATTCCAGCACCAATAAACGCCCGCCGGGTTTGAGCACGCGCTGCATTTGCTGCAAAGCGCGGTCTTTATGCGTCATATTGCGCAAACCGAATGCAACGCTGACGCGGTCAAAATAATTATCGGGAAAGGGCAGGTTTTCCGCATCGCACAAGGCGCAGGGCGTGAGCAGGCCTTCATTTAACAGGCGGTCGCGGCCTACGCGCAGCATGGATTCATTGATGTCGGTCAGCCAGACTTCGCCTTGCGGGCCGGCCTGGCGCGCAAAGGCGCGCGTCAAATCGCCGGTGCCGGCGGCAATGTCCAGCACTTTATGGCCGGGGCGGATGGCGGCTTTGGCAATCGTGAACGTTTTCCATACACGATGCAAACCTGCCGACATCAAGTCATTCATTACATCATACTTATTGGCGACGGAATGGAAGACTTCTGCAACTTTATGCACTTTTTCGTGTTCTTCCACGGTTTTATAGCCAAAATGTGTCGTGTTTCCCATGTCGCCAACTGGTATTTGTAAAAAAAATGTGTCAGCCATTATACAAGCGTGTCAAGCTTTTGGTTTTGGGCCGGGGATGATTGGAGGCTTTAATCTGACCAGCGGCAGGGTTTTACCGGTGGGGACGTGTTTGCGGCGCAACAAAGTTGTTATAAATAATATGGCTAATTTGATAATTGTAGTGACTGTTATCGCCAGTTTTCTTGGCAGGTGAACTGTGTTGTGATGGCGGTTACTGCGCAGCTGTACGCAAAATCGCAAGCTGCGCATGGCTGCGCAGCGTGTCCAGACTGTTTCAGGGTTTGCTTTTGCTGACCTTGGCTTCCACTGCGCCGCCGGCTTCTTTCCAGGCGGCAAAACCGCCGGCGATATGCGCCACCGGCTGCAGGCCCATGTCCTGCACGGTTTTGGTAGTCAAGGCGCTGCGCCAGCCGGCAGCGCAAAAGAACACAAATTCCTTCTTTTCGCCGAAAACAGGCTTGAAATACGGTGATTCGGGGTCGATCCAGAATTCAATCATGCCGCGCGGCGCATGAAAGGCGCCGGGAATCACGCCTTCGCGCTCCAGTTCACGCACATCGCGCACATCAATCAGCTGTAAATACGGATCGCCCAGGCGCGCCATGATTTGCTTGGGCGTGTAGGTGGTGATTTCCGCATTCGCTTGCGCCACCAGTGCTTCATAACCTGTCTTCAACATGCTCTTCCCCTTGGTCTATGGTGTGTCTGCGTCAGCATTGCAAAAAATACCGTGCATGGCAATATCATGCGCGTCTGCGGCAAACTGCGCCGCCTGAAAAGCATACGCCACGCCATAGCCTTTGCTGTGCGGGGCGGCGGCCAGGGTGCGGTCGTAAAAACCGCCGCCATAGCCCAGGCGGAAATGCGCAGGATTGAAGGCGACACAGGGAATCAAGAGGTGCGCCGGAGTGTCTTGCCACTCCGGCGCGGCCGGTTGCGGCACCTTCATGGCCCCCGGCGTCATCGGCATGCCGGGGCGCCAGCGCGCAAATCGCAGCGGCGCTCCAGGCGCTTGCACCAGCGGCAGCGCCAAGCGCACCCCGCGTTGCGTCAAACGCTCCCACAGCTGGCGTAAATCCGGCTCCCCCTGGATCGGCCAGTACACCCCCAATTCGCTGATTTGCCCTTCGGCTTGCCAACGCAGGATGGCGGCGCTGATTTCAGCATCCCAGCGTGCGCGGCTGGCGTCATCCAGCGCGCGTCTTTGCGCCAGCAGGCTGCGCCGCAATGCCGCTTTATCATGTGTGGGCGGCTGGACTGTGCTATGGTTCTGCTCCATGACCAAGTGTTTCCAATAAGATGAATTCCGTCAAAACTGTTGCATTTCTGATTGCGCTGGCATGCACCGTCAGCGCTCCCTTGAGTGTTGAGGCGCGCCAGAGCAAGGCTGCAAAAGCCGCGCCGGCCAAACCTTTGCCCAAAGTCGCCACGCCGATTGCGCTGGATGCCGCCGACAGCCAATTTCTGGCGCTGCGCGATGCTGTGCGCAATGATAATGCAGTGCGCGCGCGGCAACTGGCGGCGCAGCTGAAAGATTATGCGATTCCGGCCTATGTCGATTATTACCTGCTGAAAGCGGAATGGAAGGCGAATGGCGAAGAGGGGATTCGCGCCTTTTTGCAAAAATACGATGGCATGGCGATTGCCGACCGGGTGCGCAATGACTGGCTGCTGGATTTGGGCAGAAACCGGCAATGGGCTTTGTTTGAAGAACAATACCCGCTGTTTCAGTTGAATGACGATATGCAACTGAAATGCTATGACTTGATGGCGCGCCAGGCCAGGGGCGTGCGCGTGACGGACGATGCGCGCGGCTTGCTGGTCAATCCGCGTGATTATGGCGAAGCCTGCGCCAACCTGATTACCCAATTGCTGGAAAGCCGCCAATTCAACGAGGCCGATTTATGGGCGCAAATCCGGCTGGCGGTGGAAACCGGGGCCACGGTGCAAGCGCGCCGCCTGCTCAGCCAGGCCGGCGTGAGTGACAAACAGGCCGCGCAAACCCTGGACAAACCGGCCTTGACGCTGGGCCACGGGGCGGGCGGCAGCAATAAAGTGGAGCATGAATTATTCATTCTGGCCTTGGGCCGCATGGCGCGCAGCGGCGCAGCCGGCGTGGCGAATGCGGCGCAAGCCCTGGAGCGCGTGCGCCGTCAGTTAAGTGAGAAAGAAGCCGCGCAGGGCTGGGCGCAAATCGCCTTGCCGGCGGCGCAAAGCCTGCGCCCGGAAGCAATGGATTATTGGCGCGCCAGCGAAGGCGCGCTGCTGTCGCCGGAAGCGGCGCAATGGAAGGTGCGCAGCGCCTTGCGCGCGCATGATTTCGCCATGGTCAAGCGCACGATTGAAAACATGCCGGCGGAATTGCGCAGCGAGCCGGCCTGGATTTATTGGCTGGCGCGCGCTTTGATGGCGGAAGCCGGCGTCGGCGAGATGCCGGCCATGGCGCGCAATCTCTTACAGTCGATTGCCGGACAATTACATTTCTATGGCCTGCTGGCGGCGGAAGAGCTGGGCCAGAAATTCCATTTGCCGACCCCGCCGCAAGCCTTAAGCGCGGCCGAATTGCAGCAAGCGGCGCAAAATCCCGGTTTGAAGCGCGCCCTGAAATTTTTCGCCATGGGATTGCGTTTTGAGGGCGTGCGCGAATGGAATTGGGAATTGCGCAAGATGTCTGACCGGCAAATCATCGCCGCCGCCGAATTGGCGCGCCAATATGAGATGCTGGACCGCATGGTCAATACCTCCGACCGCAGCAAACAGGAAATCGAGATGCTGCAGCGCTACCCTTCGCCGCATCTGGACGTGATGCAAAACATTGCCGGCCAGTTAGGTCTTGATAAAGCCTGGGCGTATGGCCTGATCCGGCAGGAATCGCGCTTTATTTTGAACGCCAGATCCAGCGTGGGCGCATCCGGCCTGATGCAATTGATGCCGGCCACCGCCAGCTGGGTGGCGCAAAAAATCGGCATGAAGGGCTTTGCCCAGCATCAGGTCAACGATATTCAAACCAATATCACGCTCGGCGCGAATTATTTGCACATGGTGTTGCAGGGCTTGAATCAATCGCAAACGCTGGCCTCGGCAGCGTATAACGCCGGCCCGGGCCGGCCCAAAAACTGGCGCAGCACCTTGGCGCATCCGGTCGAAGGCGCGATATTCGCCGAGAGCATTCCCTTCCTGGAAACCCGCACCTATGTCAAAAACGTGCTGGCCAACGCCACATGCTATGCTGCTTTGTTCGAGAAAAAGCCGCAGTCGCTCAAAGCCCGCCTGGGCACGATCACACCGTAAAGAGGCAGATGATGGAAAACACAACCGCACTTGATCCGCAAGTCGCGCGCACCCTGCAGGAAATGGAAAAACGCGCTTACACCCTGGTGATCGGCAACAAGAATTATTCCTCCTGGTCGATGCGTCCCTGGCTGGTGATGACCGCATTCGGCATTCCTTTCAAAGAAGTGCGCATTTTGCTGGACCAGCCTGACACCGCAAACCGGATTGCCGAATTTTCCAATGCGGGCCGGGTGCCGGTCTTGCTTACCGGCGATATGGTGATCTGGGATTCGCTGTCGATTTGCGAATTCCTGGCCGAGCAATTCCCGGAAAAAAATATGTGGCCGCAAGACACCGAAGCGCGTGCGATTGCGCGCAGCGTGTGCGCCGAAATGCACGCCGGCTTTGGCGCTTTGCGCAGCTCGATGCCGATGAATATCCGCGCCTCGCATCCAGGCAAGGGACGCAACGCCGGCTCCCAGGCGGATATTGGCCGCATCAGCGAGATTTGGGAAGATTGCTTCGCCCGCTTTGGCGCGCAACGCTTTTTGTTTGGCGATTTCTCAATTGCCGATGCCTATTACGCCCCGGTGGTGATGCGCTTTTGCACCTATGGCGTGACGCTGGCCCCGGCGCTGAATGCCTATCTGGAGCGGGTTTGCCAGCATCCGGCAGTGGCGCAATGGGTGCGCGATGCGCACGCCGAACCCGAATCCCTGCCCGCGACGGATAATTTCTTCAATTCCTGAGCATGCGGATTTATTGTGTTGGCGGCGCGGTGCGCGACAGCCTGCTCGGGCTGCCGGTCTCTGACCATGATTATGTGGTGGTCGGCGCCACGCCGCAGCAAATGCTGCAGGCCGGCTATCTGCAAGTCGGCAAAGATTTCCCGGTGTTTTTGCATCCGCACACGCATGACGAATACGCGCTCGCCCGCACTGAGCGCAAAACCGCCCCCGGCTACAAAGGTTTCCAGGTCTATGCCGCGCCCGATGTCACGCTGGAAGAAGATCTGGCGCGGCGCGATCTGACCATCAATGCGATTGCGCGCGATCAGGACGGCCAGATCATCGACCCCTGGGGCGGGCAGCGCGATCTGCAGGCGCGCATTCTGCGCCATGTGTCCCAGGCATTCAGCGAAGACCCGGTGCGCATCTTGCGCCTGGCGCGCTTCGCCGCACGCTTCACTGATTTTGAGGTGGCCCCGGAAACCATGGGCTTGATGCAGCAAATGGTGGCGCATGGCGAGGTCGATGCGCTGGTGGCCGAACGCGTCTGGCAGGAAGTGGCGCGCGGCCTGCAGGAAGCGCGACCTTCGCGCATGCTGCAGATTTTGCGCGCTTGCGGCGCCTGGGCGCGTTTGGCCCCGGAGTTGGAAGCGTGCTGGCGCGCACCGGCGCAATATGGCCGCACCCTGACCCGGCTCGACCATGCGCCGCCGCAATTAGCGCTGCGCTTTGCACTCTTGCTGCACGAATTAGGGCAGGATGAGGCGGCTTTGCGCACCCTGTGCGCACGCTGGAAAACGCCGACGGAATGCCAGGATCTGGCCTTGTTGTATCTGCGACACGCCAGCCAGCTGCGCGCCGGCGCCGCGCTGAACGCCGCTCAAAGCGTGGCTTTGCTGCAAGCCTGCGACGCCTGGCGCCGACCTGAGCGTTTCGACTGCTTGCTGCAAGTGCTGGCGGCGGATTGGCCGGAACAGGATAACAGCGCCCTGTGCGCGCAGTGGCAAGCGCGCTTGCACGCGGCCAGCGCAATCGATAGCGGCGCCGTGGCGCAGCGGGTGCGCGAGCAGGGCGGCGATCCGGCGCAAATCGGCCACGCCATCCATGCCGCGCGGGTGGCGGCCTTGGCTGCGCTGTAAAACTGCGCCGCCAGCGTTTGGCTTGCCCTGGTGAAACTGCTATGCTTGTTCACCACGGCAGCCGCCGTGATGCGACCCTATCCCGAATCCAGCCCATGATGCAAAGTCTGACCGCCACTTCAGTTTCAGCCGGTGCGCCGCGCGCGTGCCGGCATGCTGCGCACAGGGGGCGGCGGTGAATGTCTGGCGTCGCCTGATGCTGGGCGCTTTGCTGCTCTTACTGGGCGGGATACTGGCGCTGTTGTATATGCGCGCCCAGACGTTCGGCCAGTTGAATCAAGAGCATGTCTTGCTGGCGCTGCGCGAAATGCGCGAGCTGGATGCGCAATGGGATGTCAACATCCTGAAATCGCACACCGGCTTGAATCACGATTACGATCCCGTCACCACCCCATTGCGCCATATGCGCGAGACCATCAAAGTACTGGAAGAAGCGTGCCGCTTCAGCAAAACCAGCGCGCCGCGTCAGGAATTGGCGAATTTGAAAGCGGCGCTGGAAAAAAAGGAAAAACTGGTTGAGCGCTTCAAGTCGCAGCATGCGATTTTGCGCAACTCACTGATTTACTTTCCCAGCGCAATCGATGAGTTCAAGATCGAAATCGACAATCAGGCGGCCACCCTGCCGGCGCTCAAGGCGCAATTGCTGTATGCGCTGGATACCCGCATCAATGGCGTGCAAGCCGATATTCTGCGTTTCAACCTGCATCCTGAAGCGGCGCTGGGCGAGCGCATCAGCACCCAATTGCTGCAACTCGAACAGCAGCGCGCCATGTATCCTGAGAGTGTGGGCGAACACCTGGCCCAGCTCAGCGCCCATGTGCAGGCGATTTTGCGTCAGCGCGTAATTGAGGCCGGCCTGTTAAACGGCATCACCGGCGCGCCGACTTCCGCGATTTTGAATAATCTGAGCGACGCCTTTGTGATTGAATTTGACTTGATGGCGCAGCAGCGCCAGAAAGACCGCCTGTATCTGTTTCTCTATTCCGGTTTTCTGCTGATGGTCTTGATGTTGCTGGCCAGCCGCCTGATTAAGAGTTATCAGATGGTGGCGCAAATGAACCGCCGCCTGGTGTCGGCCAATGAATTGCTGGAGCAGCGCGTGGCCGAGCGTACCGCCGAACTGGAAGCGCAATCGGCGCGCTTGGCCGAATTGGCCACCCATGACGCCCTGACCGGCCTGGTGAATTGCGCCCACCTGATGACCTTGCTGGCGCGCGCCCTGTTGCGTTCCGAGCGGCGCGGCAGCATCGTGGTGGTGATGTTTATCGATCTGGACGGCTTCAAGGCTGTGAACGACACTTGGGGACATCATGCCGGCGACCTGGTACTGAAGGAAGTGGCGCAAAAAGTGCCAAGTAAATTGCGCGCCGAAGACACCTTGGCGCGCCTGGGCGGCGATGAATTTGTGATTTTGCTGGAAGACGCCAGCACGCGCGAAGGCGCGATCCGCGTGGCGCAGGAAGCCTTGCGCCAAATCGAAAGCGTGACCGAAGTCGCCGGCCACGCAGTCAAAATCTCGGCCAGCATCGGCATTTCCAGCGTGCAAGGCCGCATCGGCGCCTCGTATTCCGCCGACGCTTTGCTGGACGAAGCCGACCACGCGATGTACCAGGCCAAACAGGCCGGCAAAGGCTGCATCCGCTTCAACCAAAACGCCCAATTCCGCACCCCGCTGGAACCGCTGCCCCCACCTGCTGCGACAGAAGAGGATGAGGCCCCCGTCTCGATCCAGGAGGGGGAGGATGAGGCGGAGCATAGTGCTTGAAGACGTATGATTCGCACCCCAGTGGGGAAAGAGAGCAGCCAAAGAATTTCTTGATGGGAATTTTTTGATTATGCAATATATGCTCGCATGCCTTCTTGAGGCGCTCACTATCCCATCTTAATCTGGAGCAACCCTGCGCCGCTGGCATAGATTAATGATGACGCGTTGAAGAGAGCATTCCTGAGCATCAAAAAGCGCAAGATCATCGAAGAGAGTTTTGGCTGGGCGAAGACGATTGGCGGATTGCATAAGACACGATTTGTCGGCTTGGCCAAAATCAAATATCAGATGATCTTCACCTTTGCTGTGTACAAAATGCGGATTGATGCCATGCCCGAGTTGCGAGAGAAGTATGGCTCCAGCCTTATTGCGGCAAATATGAAAAGCCAATTGTTACTATTAAAAGGGGATGATTTCCTGGATTGGGGCGCCTCCGAATATTTCGTCGAAGACGCACTTCTGCCGATTTTCCATGAGCAAGCAGATTTTGATCTATCCAGACCCAAGCAATCAAGCGCTGACCCCAGCTACACTTGCAAACCTGTCCTGATCCGCAGCAATGCAATTGCATAAGATTGATTTGAAAGAAGCGCGAAAATGATTCCATTAGCCAGGCATGCAGCCTGACTAATGAAGCCCCGACAGCCGACGTGCCCATCCTATTACAAGAAGTCGATTTGCCCGCCCACGCTTGCCATGCACTTGATCCCGTTTGGCATATGTGCTTCAATGCAAAATTGATCAAGGCGCAGACTCCTGCCGTACTCAAGGATTTCAAGGGAAACTGATGAGCACCATTATCATTGACTGCAGGGACGTCAGTAGTGAAGCCGGATTTTGGCAATTGTATCTGCTAACGGTTCGCCCTGAGGGGGCACAATTCTTTGGCCGCAATAAGAGCGCATTTCGGGATGCGATTTGCGGCGGTGGTCCGGGCTGGCCGGGCGAGGTGGATTTGCGGTTCATCCATACCGCATCTCTTGCGGCCATCGATCAGGGCAATCTGCTGCGTTTTTTGCAGGAGATGCAAGATTTGACCCCGCGAGTGCGCATATTACCTGGCGCTGACCATTGACAATGCAATCAGCGAGCGCCAAAACACTGCCCCGGTATATCGAATGTTTGCGCAACTTCCTGTGCATGGGCTATATGGCCACTGTTTACGCACCTCATGAAACCAGCATCCCCGCCACCCTCCATCATCTTCACCACCCCGCGCCTGTACGCCCGCCCGCTGACGCCGGCGGATGCGCCCGCCATGCACCTGGTGTATGGCGATGCCGCCGCCATGCGTTGGGTCGGCGATGGCCAGACGCTGAGCTTGGCGCAATGTGAGCAATGGGTTGAAGTAACAGAACGCAATTACGCCACGCGCGGCTATGGCATGTTTGCCCTGCTGTGCCGCGCCTCAGGTGCGGTGATCGGTTTTTGCGGTCTGGTGCATCCCGGCGGCCAGCCGGAGGCGGAAATGAAATACGCGCTGCAGCGCCAGTTTTGGGGGCAAGGCCTGGCCAGCGAAGCGGCTGCCGCCATGCTGGCCAGCGCTGCTGCGCTGTTCGGTCTGCAGCATGTCATCGCCACCGTGGCGCCGGACAATCCGGCTTCGCAAAAAGTATTGCTGAAAGCCGGCATGCAGCGCGGGCCGCTCAGGCGCAATCAGGATGGTTCAGACACCCAGCTGTTTGCATGGCAAGCGCCTGCCAGCGCTAATGCGCGATAAATCGGCGCCCTGACGCAAGGCAGTCAGACGGCGCTGACACCGCAGGCTGGATTGACAGCGCACAGGCCAGCACATACTATGATGCTCCCAAAACAACACGGGTTGATTACCCGCAACATCCAGAATGGATAGTTCCTGTGACCGAAGTTGGCTGTACACATCTGCAGCCAACCCTGCCTTGGCGCAAGGTCTGCGCCCCCTGTCCGGCGCTGCCGGTTTAGCTGTAAACCCTTTCCCGTATTGCGAGGCCTGAGATGGAAATTATGCTTCTGTTCGGCCTGATCGTGCTCAATGGCATGTTCGCCATGTCTGAAATCGCGCTGGTCACTGCGCGTAAAGGACGCTTGATGAAACTCGCCGCTGAAGGCGATAGCGCAGCGGCGGTGGCGCTCAAACTCGGGGAAGACCCGACCAAATTCTTATCCGCGATTCAAATCGGCATTACCTCCATCGGCCTGTTAAACGGGATCGTCGGCGAGGCGGTGTTGGCCGGCCCGTTCTCGCTCTGGATGCAAGAACTCGGCCTGCCCAAACGCCCGGCGGATATCGGCGCCACCGCGATTGTGGTGGTGGTGGTGACTTATATTTCCATCGTGGTCGGCGAGCTGGTGCCCAAACGCCTGGGGCAAATCACGCCGGAACCGATTGCGCGCCTGGTGGCGCGCCCGATGCAGGCGCTGGCGCTGTTGACACGCCCGTTTGTGATGCTGCTCTCGGTTTCCACCCATACGCTGTTGCGCTTGATGGGCGTGAAGCAGGATGGGCCAAACAGCGTCACCGAAGAAGAAATCCACGCGATTCTGGAAGAAGGTTCGGAAGCCGGCGTGATCGAACAACATCAGCATGAAATGGTGCGCAATGTGTTCCGGCTGGATGACCGCCAGCTCGGTTCCTTGATGATTCCGCGCGCGGATGTGGTGTTTATCGATATCCGCCTGGATGCGACGGACAATTTGCAGCGCTTGATAGAGTCTGAGCACTCGCGCTTTCCGGTGTGTGATGGCGGCCTGGAAAATATCCTGGGCGTGCTCCACGCCAAGCAAGCGCTGTCGTATGTGGCGAAGGGCGTAACGCCGGATTTCACAACCAATTTGCACACCTGTCTGTATGTGCCGGAAACCCTGACCGGGATGGAGCTGCTGGAGCAATTCCGCAGCAATAATATGCAAATGGCGTTTGTGATTGATGAATACGGCGAAGTGGGCGGGATTGTCACGCTGCAAGACTTGCTGGAAGCGGTGACCGGTGAATTCACCCCGCGCAATGCGGAAGATTCCTGGGCGGTGCAGCGCGAAGACGGTTCCTGGCTGCTGGATGGCGCGATCCCGATTCCTGAGATGAAAGACCGGCTCGCCTTCAAGCACGCGCCGGAAGAGGAAAAGGGCCGCTATCACACTCTGAGCGGGATGATGATGCTGTTGCTGGGCAAGGTGCCGAATACCGCCGACTATGCCGAATGGGACGGCTGGCGCTTTGAAGTGGTGGACATGGATGGCAAGCGGATTGATAAAGTGCTGGCCAGCCAAATCGCGCCAAACCCGCCCGCACAGGAATAAAGCGCGGCGCGCCGCATCAAACGCAAAGCGGGCAGACCATGGCGCTCTGCCCGCTTTGCTTTATGCGCTCAGAAAATTGCCATGGAAGCACAGCGGCGCATGGTAGGGCAAGTACGCTTGCGCTTGCGGGCCATCCGCCACATGCTGCATATCAAACAAATTGAGCACGGTTTGCGCACGCTGCAAGTTTTGCATCACGCCCAGCAACCAGGCTTCGCCTTCGGGCGCGCCGGCGCGCTTGGGCACAATGATGTGCTCCTCCACCTGCCACTCAGCGCCAAAATCAAAATGCTGCGTCAAACCGCGCTGGCGATCCAGCACATTCACGCGGTGCAGGCGTTGCGCGCCATGACGCGCTGACAGCAGGGTCAGATAGCGGTGCCGCTGGCCGACGACGCCCGGGGCCACGGCCGGAAATTCACAGGCGCTCAAAAGCATTTCGATATGCGCCTTGCGGTTTGCCAGATCAAAGCGGATCTGCGCTGCGCCGCTGCGCGCGCCCATCGGGCGTGAGGGCTGGCCGGACATTTCCTGCGCCAGGTCTTGCAGCACTTGCGGGCCATCGTGCAAAACCACATCCAGCAGGCAATCCTGGCCCTGGTCCCAGGCGTTGCCGAAGTGGAACACCATATGCGGCGGCAATTCAAAGGTTTGCTCAATCTGCAAATCAGACAGGCGGATCAAGACTGCGCGCATGCCGCGCCGATCGCCCTGCCATTGATGGGAATCGAGAAAGCTTTTGCCGGCTTGCATCTGGATTTTGAACGGCGGAATCAGCAGGATTAAATATTTATCGCTGATTGCGAAATCATGCTGCATGTTCACGTCCGGCAGGTCGAGCATGGCGAAATTGCGCAGCACGCCATTGGCGCCGATGTGATACAAGGCCAGTTTATCGCTGCCGGGCAGCGCACCGATATTCCACAACGAGCCATCGCGCGCCCGTTTCGGATGGGCGCAAAACGGCATGCTGCGTAAATCCTCGCGCCAGGCGACCAGTTTGCGCGTCTCTAAGGTTTGCGGGTCAAGCTCGGTGGCCGAACCGCCTTCCCACAGCGCATACAGTTTGCCGGCGAAAGGCAATAAATTGGTGTTGGCGGCATTGATCTGATCATTGCCGCGCACGCCGCGCCGGCCGATATAAGTGCCAAAGCCGGAATATAAAAATTGCCCGGCGCGGCTTTCTTCCAAAAACTTGGCGGTTTGCACAAACCGCCCGCGATGCCGCACGCCGGTTGCGCTGATCTCCCAGCGCTGGGCGAAGCCGTCGCCATCAAACAAATGATGATAACGTTCGCCGCCCAATTCCATGCGCCCCGGCCCATTGCGGTAAAAACTGCCGCGCAGCGCCTGCGGCCAGCGCCCGCGCACCCGGGCCTCGCCCTCCAGCTCCATTTCCTGATTCACATACACCCCGTATGCGGGATGTTGCGCCAGCGCAGCTTGAAAGGCGCGCAGGGTGGCGTTATCGGCCAGGGCCAGCTGGCTGGCGCCGCCAGCGCTCAGTGCGCCGAGTGCGCCCAGAAAATCACGGCGTTGCATGGGCGGCTCCGTCTCAGTTGAATTTCAATTTCAGGCTGACGCCGCCAGCCGGCACTTTAAAACTGGCGGAAGCAAACGTGGGTGGCCCCATATCGCCTTGCGCATTATTGGAAAAGGCGAAATCTTCCAGCGGCATGCCCGACGGGTTGCGATCCATGCGCTGGTTGTCGTTGGCGTCGTGGAAAATCGCCATCGCATATTCGCCCTCCGCCACGCCGCTGATTGTCATCTGCGTCAGGCCGGTCTGCGCCGGTTGTTGCAAAACATAGGCCGGCTTTTTCAGATAGCTGTCCGCGCTGTTATACAAAGCCACCATCAGCTTGCCTTGTGCGTTTTGCACGCCGCTGACTTCAATTTGCACATCCGCTGCTTGCGCGTTGAGGGCGACGGCGGCGAGGACTGCGCTCAGAATTTTTTTCATGTTCATCTCCTTGCTGGTGTGAAAGTGAGGCCAGTATAGGGAGGCGCTGGGCGCGCGGAAAAAGATGCGACAAAAGCGCTGAAATGCGGCGCGAAGCCGGGCCGTGGCGGCGTGAAACCTGCCTCTTGAATTCCGTCAAACGCATGCCATTTGCGGTGTTCTTCCTTTCACTGTTGGATTTCGTATGCTGAGCCGCCAGCGCCGCCGGAGCGCCTTATGAATATCTGGATTGTCTTATTGCTGTGTGCGATTCCGCCGCTGTTCGGCTGGTATCTGTTCCGCGCGCCGCGCCGCCGCCATGGCCGTTTGAGCAAGCAGCAGCGCCGCTTGCTGGCGCAGGCGATTCCCGGCTGGCGCAATATGGCCACCCCGACCCAACGCGAGTTGCAGCATTTGACCTGGCTGTTTTTGCAGGAAAAGCGTTTTGTCGGCTGCGATGGCCTGCAAGTGACGGAAGCAATGCGGGTCAGCATCGCCGGTCTGGCTTGCATGCTGGTGATGCGGCGCGAGACTGCTTTGTATCCGCGTTTGAGCCACATCATGCTGTACCCGGACGCCTTCATTGCGCCGCGCAAGGAACAATTGCCGGGCGGCGTGGTGCAGGAAAGCCGGCAGACCCTGGCCGGCGAATCCTGGGATCATGGGCAAGTGGTGCTGTCCTGGCGCCATGTGCAGGAAGCGTTGGCGGAGCCGGACAGCGGACACAATGTGGTGTGGCATGAATTCGCCCACCAGCTCGACAGTGAAAACGGGCCAACCAACGGCGCGCCGCAATTGCCGGGGCGGCGCGCCTACCAAACCTGGGCCGCCTTGATGCAAGAAGAATTCAACCGCTTGCGCCAGGCAGTCGATCATGGCTTGCCGACTGCGCTGGATCCGTATGGGGCGCAAAATCCGGCGGAGTTTTTCGCCGTCGCCTGCGAAGCATTTTTTGGCCGGCCACATCAATTAGCGCGTTTGCATGCTTCGTTGTATGCCTTGCTGGCGGACTATTTCCGGGTTGATCCACGCCACTGGATGGAAGACCGCGCGCCGCAAGAAGATGAACTGCCGGGCTATTTTTCGGTACACTGATGGTCTGCGCGTTGCGCGCCTTCTCATCCTTCACTCACCACCATGATAGAAATCCGTCCTGCCACAGTGCACGATGCGCAAGCTGTGCACGAATTAATCGCCGCCTGGCTGCCGGAAATGGTCGCCATTCCGCAACAAGCTGTGCATTTTCTGAATTCGATTTCCAAAGACGCTGAAGCCGGCTATATCTGCGCGGAAAATTTTGATTTCCAGCTGGGTTTTGAAGATGGCCGTCTGCAAGTCATCGGCGCAATGCGCGATGGCAGTCATTTGTATCATTTGTTTGTGGCGCGCGGCCAGGAACGGCGCGGCTGGGGCCGGCGCATGTGGCGCTGCTTGCAGGAAAAAGCGCTGGCGGCGGGCAATCCGGGCCGCTTCACAGTCAACGCCAGCCGCGCCGGCCTGCCCTTTTATCACAGCCTGGGCTTTGTCGCCTGCGCCCCGGAAAACGCGCTGCACGGCGTGCACATTACGCCGATGCGCCTGGCCAGCGAAAAGGTGGAAAAGGCGGCGATTGATCAACTGATTACGCGCTTTTACGCCGCCTTTGATAATCGCAAACAACTCGATTTGTCTTATCTGGCTGATTTGTTCACGCCCGACGCGCGCATCCATTGCGCCGGGGCCGACCTGCCGCACAGCATGTCTGTGCAGGAATTCATTGCGCCGCGCGCGCTGTTATTGCAGGAAGGCCGCTTGCGCCATTTCCACGAATGGGAATACGCCGCGCACACCGATCTCTTCGGCAGCCTGGCCAACCGCCGCAGCCTGTATCAGAAAGCCGGCGAATTCGATGGCGCGCCATATGGCGGGCGCGGCTACAAACAGTTCCATTTATTGCGCCATGGCGATCAATGGCGTATCTGCAGTTTGCTGTGGGAAGATGAGCGCAGCGGGCTGAGTTTACCGGCAGGCGTGTAAGCCAATGTAAATCCCGACTTTGCCCGCATGCAAGAGTGCGTCGGGATTTTGCAACAATTACGCGCAAACCAAATAAAAAATCTGTCAATTTCTTTGATAAATTGCGCTTTAAGCATTTCATTTTTCTGCAAGCTGCTTACAATTTGTATCCTGCAGCGCCTGGCTGGCGCCATGCGGCAAAAATCAGCCACGATATGACAAGAATCGTGCGCCACTGAAAAAAGTATGCAATACTGGCATTTCCCGTGAGAAACACCAGAATAAGCAGCGCCCGGCATCCCCATGCCAACGGGCCACACCGGATGGAGAATCAAGTGAATATCAAAGGCATTGAACATTTAAGCAATGAGGAATTGCAGGCTGAATTGGCGCAGGGTGCGCGCTTTGTCATTTTTCAGTACTGCATCTCTGTGCTGGTGATGTCTTTTAAACGCAATTCGCCGATTTATTTCATTCCGGCGCAGCACAAGGCGGCGCCGCGCAGCTTGCGCTTTATCGGCATTTCGCTGCTGGCCGGCTGGTGGAGTCTGCCCTGGGGCCCGATCTGGACCTGGCGCACGGTGAAAAACAATATCAAAGGCGGGATTGATGTTACGCGCCATGTACAGCAATCCTTAAGCCGCGCCGCTTAAGCTGCCGCCGCCGTGTCTGGCGCGCAGTTTTCTGATCTGTCCCATTTTCGTGTTATCGTAAGTGCTCTGCGGCGCAGAAATCCTCAAGCAAGCTGGCCAGCTTCGACTTTGCACACACACAAGGGAAGATCCTCATGAAAAAAGCAGTCTTTGTTTTCTTCGCAGGCCTGGGCATTGCCTTTTCCGCCACTGCCTGCATTTCAGATCCATGCACCTGTCTGGCATATCAGCAAGCCTGCGAGGATGGCGATCAAATCAGCTGCGCGGAGTATAAGCGCGCGCGTTGCTGGCTGACCAATCCTTACGATTGTCCGCTCTGATGCATGCCGGGGCGCGCACGCGCCCTGTCTCACACCGGGCTGGCGCGCCGCTTGGCCCAGCCCAGCGCGCCTTTCACCGTAAACCAGCCCAAGGCCAGCAAGAGCAGCGCCAGCAGCATGCCCAGCACAGGCAGCAGCAGCGTGATCACGGTCAGGCCGGCGGCCCCGAACAGCTCAATGGTGGAAAGAAAGAAATTGCCGAAACCACCGGTGGCGCTGCTGGAGCCGGCGCGCAAGCCGACCGTGGCCAATTGCACCAGACCGGCGCTGCCGCCGCCGGCAATCAAGGCCAGCGACCAGCGCAACAGCGGCGACATCTCATCAATCATGGAAGCAGTCAGAATCGCGCCGGCGGCCACCGCCAGCGGCGAGGCGATGGAATCCATCAGATTATCCAGCCAGGGCACATAGTAAGCGCCGACTTCGAGCAGGGTGGCGCATAAGAAAGCCATCATGGCCGGCCAACTGGCGAGCCAGGCTAAATCAGGGGATAACTGTAAAAACCCGGTATGCGCGGCGATGCTGGCCCCAAGCAGCGGAACGAAGACCCGAAAGCCGCAGGCTGCGCTCAAGCCCACGCCTATCATCAAACCCAACATGGTTTCCATTTACCGCCCCCTTCCCCACGCCTCTTTCTGTCGCCGCGCTGCTGCGCTTGCCTTGCTGTCACAGTAACAAAGCACTGTACGCTTGGCAAGCGCGATTCCGGCGCCGCTTCAGATTTCGACCTGGGTGCCGAGTTCGATCACGCGGTTGGGCGGAATTTGATAGTAGTCGGCAGCGCTGCGCGCATTGCGGAACATAGCGGCAAAGAAGTGTTCGCGCCACAAGGCCATGCCGCCGCCGGCGCGCGGCAACAGGGTTTGACGGGCGATGAAAATCGAGGTTTCCATCATCTGGAATTCCAGCCCGCTGGCGCTGGCCAACTCAAATGCGCGGGGCAAATCCGGCTCGTCTTTAAAGCCGTAATACACATTCATTTGATAGCACTGATGGCCCAGGTCTTGCACTTTCACCTGTTCATGCGGCGCGACAAAAGGATCGTCGGTGATGAACACGGTCAAAAACACCACGCGCTCATGCAGCACTTTATTGTGCAAGAGGTTGTGCAATAAAACATGCGGCACGCCATCGTTTTCCGGGCGCATGAAAATTGCGGTGCCATGCACGCGCGGCGGCGGATCAATGAACAGCGATTGCAGGAAGTCATCAAGCGGAATGGCGTGCTTTTGCAGATTTTTATACACCATCTGATGGCCGCGCTTCCAGGTCAGCATGATGAACAGCAACACACTGCCCAGCACCAGCGGGAACCAGCCGCCATTGAAGATTTTCATGATATTCGAGCCAACCAGGAAAATATCCATGATCATAAAGAAGCCGGTGGCGCCAAGCGCAATCCAGATGCTGAATTTCCAGCGGTAATACACCACAAAGAAGGTCATCAGGGTCGTCACCAGCATGGTGGCGGTGACGGCAATGCCATATGCGGCGGCCAGATTGTCCGAGCTGCGGAACATGAACACCGCCAGCAGCACCACCACCAACTGGGTCCAATTCACAAATGGAATATAAATCTGGCCGCGCTCTTTTTCTGAGGTGTGGATGATGCGCATACGCGGCAAAAAGCCCAGCGCAATCGCTTCTTTCACCAGCGAGAAGGTGCCGGAAATGGTGGCTTGCGAGGCGATCACTGCCGCCATGGTGGATAAGCCGACCAGCGGCAGCACGCTCCAGGCGCCGAGCTGGTTATAAAAAGGATTGCTGGCGGCCGCCGGATTGACCATCAGCAAGCCGCCCTGCCCCAGATAATTCAAGGCCAGGGCCGGGAAAGCGACACTGAACCAGGCGATGCGGATCGGTTTTTTGCCGAAATGGCCCATATCCGCATACAGCGCTTCAGCGCCGGTGAAGGCCAGCACCACGCCGCCCAAGGCAATCGCCAGGGCTTGCAGACTGTTCTGGCTGATGAAATAAAAGGCGTACAGCGGATTCAATGCATTCAAAATCTGCGGCGCACGAATGATATTCACCACCCCCATCGCCGCCAGCGCGGCAAACCACAGCAACATAATCGGCCCGAACCAGCGCCCGATGCCCGCTGTGCCATGCCACTGGAAGGCGTACAGCGTCACCAGCACCAGGACGGCAATCGGCACGATGTAGGGGTGTAAGGCAGGCGTGGCCACGCCCAGACCTTCGATTGCGCCCAGCACGGAAATGGCCGGCGTCACCACCGCATCGCCAAAAAACAGGGTGGCCCCGGTCAAGCCGATCACCATCAAGGGGAAATACCAGCGCGAAGCTTTGGTCACGGAAGACAGCGCCAGCGCCATCAAGGCCAGAATGCCGCCTTCGCCGCGATTATCCGCGCGCAACACCAGGCTGACATATTTGAGTGAAACAATCAGCACCAGTCCCCAAAAGATCAGGGACACAGAGCCGAGCAGATTCACTTCATTCAGGGGCAAACCGTGTTTTTGATCAAACAGGGTTTTCATGGTGTACAGCGGACTGGTGCCGATGTCGCCATAGACGATGCCGACCGCCGCGACGGTCAGTGCAGCTACGCTGCTTTTTTGATGTTCGGATGACAAGGTCGTGCTCTCTTTTCAAGATGAACGTTTGGCGTAATCGTTGCACGCCATTACCGTTCTGTCACTTTGGCGATGACGCCGGATGTTTCTTGTGTGCACTGCACAATATGCCAACTGCTGAACTGAGGCAAGCGGATTCATTTTCATTCTCCGGTTTTTTATGCCTTGTTTATATGACGGCGCCAGCTTTTTCTCTTGGAGAATTGCAAGATTACTCCAATTCAACTCTTACGCAAAGCCGCTTGCGTATTGCGGCTTGCCTCAAGCCGGTTGGCGGTTTGCCGCCCACTGTTGCAATAACTCCAATTCCGCTTCAGTGAACCCGGCGGCGCGGCGCGCGTCGAGATTGAAGGGGGGGCGCAACACCGGCGCGCGGTGCGCTTGCGCCAGCTGCGGCCAGCACTGCAGCGGGTCGAGGCCGCGCTGTGCACACAGCCAGGCAAACCAGCGATTGCCGATCGCGACATGGCCGATTTCATCGCGCAGGATAATATCCAGAATCGCCGCCGCCTCCAGATCGCCGGCATTGGCTAAGCGCGCGCGCAGCGCCGGGGTGGCGTCCAGCCCGCGCGCTTCCAAAGTGCGCGGCGCCAGCGCCATGCGCGCCAGCGGGTCGTGGGCGGTGGTTTCCGCCATCTGCCACAAAGCGTTATGGGCGTCGAAATCGCCATACGCATGGCCCAGTTTGGCCAGATGCGCTTGCAGCAGGGAAAAATGGAAGGCTTCTTCACGCGCCACTTGCTGCCAATCCAGATAATAGGCGTCCGGCATGGCGGCAAAGCGCCAAATTGCATCCAGCGCCAGATTGATGGCGTTGAATTCAATATGTGCAATTGCATGAATGGTGCTGGCGCGTCCCTGTATGCTTTGAATGGCGCGCTTGGGCACATGATTCGGGGCCACCAGCCTTGGCCGCGCGGGCCGGCCCGGAATATCCGGCGGCGCGCTGAATTGGGCCTGCGGATCGATGTTCAAACTGCCTTGCTGGCGCCGGTTTTCTATTTCCGCTACCGCCGCCAGTTTGGCGGCCACGCTGTCAGCCTGCAGGGCCGCCAGCGCCATTGCGCGTAATTCAGGCATGATCGGCTGCTTCCGTGACTTTCTTGCGGAACAGGGGCGCAATCAGCAATCCCAGTTCATATAACAAACACATCGGCACGGCCAGCGCCAATTGGCTGACCGCATCCGGCGGCGTGACAATCGCGGCGATGATGAAGGCGCCGACGATCACATAGCGGCGGATATCCTTCAATTTTTCCAAACTCACCACGCCCATGCGCACCAACACCACCACGACCACCGGCACTTCAAAAATGATGCCAAAGGCCAGGAACATATTCAGCACGAAATCAAGATAGTTTTCGATATCCGGGGTGACGGCAATGCTTTGCGGCGCCATTTGATAAATCAGCGCGAACATAAAGCGGAACACAATGAAATAGCAATACAGCACGCCGCAGGCAAACAGCGCGGAGGAAGAAAACACCAGCGGCAGCACGATTTTTTTCTCATTGTCATACAGGCCGGGGGCGACAAACGCCCACACCTGGTAAAAAATCCAGGGCAGACTGACCAGAAAAGCCGACATCAGGGTCAGCTTGAGTGGCGTCATGAATGGTGAAATCACGCCGGTGGCGATCATTTTGCTGCCGGCAGGCAACGCTGACAGCAGCGGTTGCGCCAGCAGATTGTAGATTTTTTGCTGGCCGGGCCAAATCGCTAACATGAAGAAGGCGACCAGCAGAAAGCCGCCCATGGCGTACATCAGGCGGTTGCGCAGTTCGACCAGGTGCGAAATGAAGCTGTCTTCCGGGGATGAGGTGTCAGACATGAGGCTTGAAAGGATTGCGCGGACGGTGGCGCGCGACTCTGGCCGCGCCCGAAGTCACATGTTGTTTGATGCTGTGGCGGTTTTTATACCACAGCGGTAAGGCCGCTTGCCGGTTGAGTTTTTTGCGTTTGAATTGCCGCACCCGGCTGCGGATCTGGTCTTCGCTCGGCGCCATGGTCCAGTAAGCCGGCTGGTCGGGGGTTTCGTTCCAGCTGTGCTGCAAAGCGTCAAGCTCTTGCTGCGCCTCTTGCTGCACTTCCTGGAGTTGACCGGAAATGCTGCTGCCGGCCTCTTGCGCGGCCTGCTGCACTTGCTGCTGCATCTTGCGCAATTCATCCAGCTCCATCTCACGGCTGACTTCGGCCTTGACCTGGCTGATATAACGCTGGGCGCGACCATACAGCGCACCCAGCGTGCGCGCCACGGTCGGCAGTTTTTCCGGCCCGATCACCACCAGGGCGACCGCGCCGATGATCGCCAGTTTGGTCAAGCCCAGATCAATCATCGCGCATCAACTCTTTTGCTTTTCCTTGGCTTGGGCGTCGATCACATGCGGATCGGCCGCCACTTGCTGCGGCGGCGCAGCGGGCGCAGCCGCCGGCTTTTCCTCTTCACCGCCGCGCATACCATCTTTAAAACCGCGTATCGCCTTGCCCAGATCGCTGCCGGCATTGCGCAATTTACCAGTGCCGAACACCACAATCACCACCACGGCCACAATCAGCCAATGCGTAAGACTCCAGGAACCCATGTTCTTCTCCTTGCTTGTTGCGCTGCTCTTTCATCATAGTCGATCAGCGCCCGAAAAAACTCAGCCGCGCCGCCAGGGGTGGGGGCCGCCAATGATATGCATATGCAGATGATAGACTTCCTGTCCGCCATCCGGCCCGCTGTTGATCAGCGTCTTGTATCCACCCTGCGGTTGCCCGTTTGCGTCAAACGTGACAGCGCAACCTTGTTCCTGCGCAATCTTCGGCGCAAGAGCCAGCATTTTACCGAGTAATGCCGCATCTTCGCTGGTGCAATCCGACAAAGTGGCGATATGACGGCGCGGTATCAGCAAAATATGCACCGGCGCGGCAGGGTTGATGTCTTTAAACGCGACGAACTCATCATCCTCGTACACCATGGTGGAAGGGATTTGTTTTGCCGCGATCTTACAGAAAATGCAATTATCCATGTTTTTAATTTTCCTGTTTTTAAACAACGCTGTTTATCTGTGCCCGCTATCACTGCGCTGCGGTCGCCCGCAATGACGCCCCCGGCAAACCGCCTTGTTTGCCTCTGAGCACAGACATACAACATGACTTACGCCACCCATGCCCGCCAAGCTGAGCGCTGCGCTCAGCTTGCTCAGGCGCGCGTTTCCTCAACCTCGCGCGCTTGCGCCTTGCGATTGGCTTTCTCCTCAATCCCGGAAATGCCTTCGCGCCGCACCAATTCGTCGATCACCTGCTGCGGCGTTAAGCCGAAATGGGCCAGCATCACCATGCTGTGAAACCACAGATCCGCGCATTCATAAATCAATTTGGACGGATCAGCGCCGTGGCGCACGTCTTTGGCGGCCAATACGGTTTCGGTCGCTTCCTCGCCGACTTTCTTCAAAATCGCATCGTCGCCTTTGGCGAACAAGCGCGCCACATACGAGGTTTGCGCATCGCCATCCTGCTTGCGCTGCTCCAAGACCTGCGCTAAGCGCATCAAATCATCATTGCTCATATATTCGTCAGGAAGTGTAGATGGCGGCAGGATCGCGCAGCACCGGCTCCACGCTTTCCCATTGGCCATTGTGGGCGTCGCCGCTGAATTTTTGGAAGAAACAGGAATGCCGCCCGGTATGGCAGGCGATACCGCCGCACTGCTCGATTTTGAGCAAAATCACGTCTTCATCGCAATCCAGGCGGATTTCCAGCACTTTTTGGGTATGGCCCGATTCCTCACCCTTGTGCCAGAGTTTTTTGCGCGAACGGCTCCAGTACACGGCTTCGCCGCTCTCCACCGTTTTCAACAGCGCTTCACGGTTCATCCAGGCGAACATCAGCACATCGCCGTTGTCGGCCTGCTGCGCGATGACCGGAACCAGGCCGTTTTCATCCCAGCGCACTTTATTGAGCCATTTGCTGGCCGCACTCGCCGGCGTGCTCATGCCAGCCTCATCGGGATGCCTTGCGCGGCCATGAATTGTTTTGCTTCTTGCACGCTGTGTTGTCCATAGTGAAAAATACTCGCCGCCAGAACTGCGTCTGCATGCCCCAGCGTAATGCCATCGGCCAAGTCCTGCAGAGAACCGACCCCGCCGGATGCTATCACGGGAATATGAACAGAATCTGACACGGCGCGCGTTAATTCCAGATCGAAGCCGGCTTTCACGCCATCGCGGTCCATGCTGGTGAGCAAAATTTCACCGGCGCCCAGATTTTGCATCCTGGCCGCCCATTCCATCACATCCAGGCCGGTGGCTTTGCGTCCGCCATGGGTGAACACTTCCCAGCGCCCCGGCGCGCAGCTTTTGGCGTCAATCGCCACCACCACGCATTGCGAGCCGAAACGGTGCGCGGCGTCCGCCACCAATTGCGGATTGCTGACCGCCGAGGAATTCAGCGACACCTTATCCGCGCCGGCATTTAACAAGCGGCGGAAATCGTCAATGCTGCGCACCCCGCCGCCGACTGTCAGCGGAATAAACACCTGATCAGCGACGGCTTCGATCACATGCAAAATCAAATCGCGCCCGTCGGAGGTGGCGGTGATGTCGAGAAAAGTGATTTCATCGGCGCCCTGTTCGTCATAGCGGCGGGCGATTTCCACCGGGTCGCCAACTTCGCGCAATTGCTCGAAATTGACGCCCTTGACCACCTTGCCATTGGTCACGTCCAGGCAAGGGATGATGCGTTTGGCCAGCATGCTGTTCCCTGGTTGCGCGCTGATCAATCAGCGCTGAGTTCATCGGCGCGCGCTTGCGCGGCGCGCAAATCCAGCGTGCCTTCATAGATCGAACGACCGCAAATCACGCCTTCGATGCCCTCATCCTGCACCCCGCACAGGGCTTCCACATCGCTCAGATTGTGCAAGCCGCCAGAGGCGATGATGGGGATCTTGACCGCGCGCGCCAGGCGCACCGTGGCTTCGATATTCACGCCGCTCATCATGCCGTCACGCCCGATGTCAGTGTAAATAATCGATTCAACGCCGTAATCCTCAAACTTGCGCGCCAAATCGATCACATCGTGCCCGGTCAGCTTGCTCCAGCCGTCAGTCGCCACTTTGCCGTCTTTGGCGTCGAGGCCGACGATGATCTGGCCGGGGAAGGCGCCGCAGGCGTCATGCAGAAAACCGGGGCTTTTCACAGCGGCGGTGCCGATGATGATATAGCTGATGCCGGCATCCAGATAACGCTCGATGGTGTCCAGATCGCGGATGCCGCCGCCCAATTGCACCGGGATCTCGTCCAGATCAAACTCATCCTCGTATTGGCGCACAGCATCCAGAATGGCTTCGACGGCGGCGTCATTTTTCGGCTTGCCGGCGAAGGCGCCGTTCAGATCGACCAGATGCAGGCGGCGCGCGCCCTGTTCCAGCCAATGGCGCGCCATCGCGCCGGGATCATCGGAAAACACCGTGGCAAGGTCCATATCGCCTTGCTTGAGGCGCACGCAGTGACCGTCTTTCAGGTCGATAGCAGGAATCAGCAACATGATGAAGGTGCTAAAAAAGTCGGAATCAATCGCGCAAGCTTATAACAGCCTGCGCATTAAGGTCTCCAGTTGGCAAAATTCTTATACAGCTGCAAACCGCATGCGGCGCTCTTTTCCGGGTGGAATTGAGTGGCGAACAGGTTTTCATGCGCAACCGCACAAGCAAAATACGCGCCATAGTCAGTCACGCCAACTGTGTGCGCGGCGTTTCCGGGCACAGCATAGTAACTGTGCACGAAATAGAAATAACTCTCGTCGGGAATGTTTTGCCACAGCGCATGCGGGCGTTGTTGCCGCACGCGGTTCCATCCCATTTGCGGTACTTTAAAACGGGAACCGTCCGCCTGCAACTGGTCTTCGAGGGCAAAGCGCACCACGCGCCCCGGCAGCAGCCCAAGACACTGGCTGTCGCCTTCCTCACTCGACTCAAACAGCATCTGCTCACCAACACAGACGCCAAGCAATGGCTTATTGCGCGCGGCTTCCAGCACTGCTTGCTGCAAGCCGGAATCACGCAGTGCGGCCATGCAATCAGGCATGCCGCCCTGGCCCGGCAAAATCAGGCGCTCTGCCTGGGCAATCTCTTCCGCTTGCGCGGAAATGCTGACTTGCGCGTCTGGCGCGGCGCGGCGCATGGCTTGCGCCACTGAGCGCAAATTACCCATGCCGTAATCGACAACGACGATGCGGTTCATGATTTTTCCAGTGTGATTACAGGCAGCCCTTGGTGGATGGCACAGCATCGCCTAAGCGCGCATCGAATTCCAGCGCCATGCGCAGCGCACGGCCAAAAGCTTTGAATACGGTTTCGCATTGATGATGGGCGTTTTCGCCGCGCAAATTGTCGATATGCAGCGTGACTTGCGCGTGATTCACAAAGCCCTGAAAAAATTCACGCGTCAAATCGACATCAAAGGCGCCGATCATGGCGCGTGTGAACGGCAGGTGATACACCAGGCCGGGACGCCCGGAGAAATCGATCACCACGCGCGACAGCGCCTCATCCAAGGGCACATACGCATGGCCATAACGGCGGATGCCTTTTTTATCGCCCACCGCTTGCGCCAGCGCCATGCCGAGCGTGATGCCGACATCTTCCACCGTATGATGCGCATCGATATGCAAATCGCCCTTGGCGCTGATGTCCAGATCAATCAAGCCATGGCGCGCGATCTGGTCCAGCATATGATCCAGAAACGGCACGCCGGTGTTGAGTTGCTGGCGGCCATTGCCGTCGAGGTTGAGACTGACCGTGATCTCGGTCTCATTGGTTTTGCGCGTGACGCTCGCGCTGCGCGGCTGATTCATGATATCGGGTTGGTGGTTGTGAAAAATCCGGCTCAGTTGAGCGAGTCCAGCGCCGCCTTCAAGGCCGCCAGCATCGCCTGGTTTTCTTCCGGCGCGCCGATCGTGATGCGCAGGCAGTTGGACAGCAATGTATGCATTTTACCCACATTTTTGATCAGCACCTTGTGCTGCAGCATGTGTTGGAAAACGCGCTCGCTGTCAGCCACCCGCACTAACAGGAAATTGGCGGCGGAAGGGAATACCTGCACCCCTGGCCACGCCGCGATTTGCTGCGCCAATTGCTCACGCGCCTGGCAGATTGCAGCGGCCTGGATGTCAAACAGGCTTAAATGATCCAGCGCGAAATTGGCCGCCGCCTCTGTCAGAACATTGACATTGAAGGGCGGACGCAGCTTTTCCAATTGCGCCAGCAAATCAGGATGCCCGCTCATATAGCCGAGACGGATGCCGGCCAGCCCCAGTTTGGAAACGGTGCGCATAACCAGCATATGCGGGTATTGCGGCAAGCGCTCCATCCAGCTGACCTGGGCGAACGGTTGATAGGCCTCATCCAGCACGACCAGGCTGCGCCCGGCGCAGGCCTGCAAAATCGCTTCGATATCGCTGTCTGCAAATAAATTGCCGGTCGGGTTATTCGGGTAGGACAAGTACACCAGAGCCGGCTGTTCGCGCGCAATCGCCGCCAGCATGGCCGGCATATCCAGTGTGAAATCGGCTTGCAGCGGCACGCCGGTGAATTCCAATCCGGCAATCTGGGCCGACATCGCGTACATCACAAAGCTTGGCGCCGGCGAGAGCACGCGCGCGGCGCGCCCGTCGGCGTCTTTTTGCGCGCAAGCCAGCGCCAGCAGGCTGATTAATTCATCCGAGCCATTGCCCAGAATCAGCGGATAGCCGGGCGGCACGCCTAAGCGCTCAGCAATTTTTTGCTTTAAGCGTTGATAGTCCGGGGTCGGATAGCGGTTCAAAGCCACCTGCGCCAGCACGGCCCCTAATTGCTGGCGCAGTTGCGGCGGCAAATGATAGGGATTTTCCATCACGTCCAGCTTCACCATGCCATGCGCGTCTTGCACATGGTAAGCCGCCATTTGGCGCACATCGGGGCGAATCAATTCCAGCAGACGGGTGGGCAATGCAGTCATGGCTAAGCCTGTTTGACGAGTGATTGGGATAAAGGGGCGGCAATCCGCGCAGCATCTATGCGCCGCTGCGCAATCGCACAATAATCGGGATTCAATTCAAAACCGCAGAAATGGCGGCCACAGCGCAACGCCGCCACGGCTGAGCTGCCGCTGCCCATGAAAGGGTCTAACACCACCCCGCCGGGGGGACAGGAAGCCTTGACCATACGCTCAATGATTTCCAGCGGCTTTTGGGTCGGGTGTTCAGCCCGCTCCGGGTGTTCGCGATGCAGGCGCGCCACACTCCACACATCTTTCGGGTTGTAGCCGACTTCCAGCCATTTGGCGCCGACAAAAATCGAGCGCGTGCGCGCTTTCTTGGTTTTTTCGTCGTAAGGAATGCGCACCGCATCCAGATCAAAGTAATAATTCTTGCGCAAGGCGAACAGGCCAATGGTGTCATGCACCGAGCTGAAGCTGCGCACGCTGCCGCCCATTGACGGCACCCGTCTGTCCCAGATGATTTCATTAATCATCAGCATGCGCTGCTTGAGCAGCACAAAGATTTCCGGTGAAAAACGCCAGGTCAGGAAGATATACAGGCTGCCGCTGTCTTTCAGCTTGGGAAGCGCCAGATCAATCCAGGTTTGCGTCCAGTCCAGATAATCCTGCACGCTTTTGCGGTCAGAATCATTGCCATAATCTTTGCCCAGATTGTAGGGCGGGTCGGCCAGAATCAAATCCACCGATTGCGCCGGCAGGCGCGCCAAGCCGTGCAAGGCGTCTTCACAGTAAATGCGATCCAGCCATTCCATCATCATTCCTGCACATCCAGGCGCATTTCAGCGCTGCGCGCGTGCGCCTGCAAACCTTCGCCATGCGCTAACAGGCTGGCGATGCGTCCCAGTCCCTGCGCGCCATCGCGGCTGATGTGCAGCAGGCTGGAGCGCTTTTGGAAATCCAGCACCGAGAGCGGCGAGGAAAACCGCGCCGTGCCGGCAGTTGGCAAAACGTGATTCGGGCCGGCGCAGTAATCGCCCAGCGATTCAGAAGCATACGGGCCGATGAAAATCGCGCCGGCGTGGCGGATTTTATCCACCAGCGTCTCCGCCTCGCGGCAGGACAGCTCCAGATGCTCAGGCGCGATGCGGTTGGCGATCTCGCACGCCTGATCCAAATCGCGCACTTTGATCAAAGCGCCGCGTTGCGCCAGCGAAGTGGCAATCACGGCGCTGCGCGGCATGTCCGGCAGCAGACGCGCCAGCGCGGCTTTGACCTGCTGCAAATATTCGGCATCGGGACACAGCAAAATGGATTGCGCCATTTCATCGTGCTCAGCCTGGGAAAACAAATCCATCGCGATCCATTCCGGATCGGTGGCGCCGTCGCAAATCACCAGAATTTCGGAAGGCCCGGCGATCATATCAATCCCGGTCACGCCAAACACACGGCGCTTGGCCGCCGCCACATAGGCGTTGCCGGGGCCGGTGATTTTATCCACCGCCGGCACGCTTTCGGTGCCGTAAGCCAATGCCGCCACAGCTTGCGCGCCGCCAATCGCAAACACGCGCGAGGCTCCGGCCAAGGCCGCCGCCGCCAGCACCAGTGGATTGCGCACCCCGTCAGGCGTCGGCGCCACCATGATGATTTCGCCCACTCCGGCCACCTTGGCCGGCATCGCATTCATTAACACCGAGCTGGGATACGCCGCCTTGCCGCCGGGGACATAGATGCCGACGCGATCCAGCGGCGTCACTTTTTGTCCCAGCAAATTGCCCTGTTTGTCGCGCCAGCTAAAACCGCCGCCGCAAGCTTCTTTTTGCCGCGCGTGATATTCATAAATGCGCAGTGCGGCTTGCTCCAGCGCAGCGCGCTGCTCTGCCGGCAGGCTGTGCAGCGCGGCTTGCATTTCCACCTCGCCGATTTCCAATTCCGCCATGCTGGCCGCCTGCAGGCGATCAAAGCGGCGGGTGTATTCCAGCACAGCAGCGTCGCCGCGTGTGCGCACATCTTGCAAAATCGCGCGCACGCTGTTTTCTATCGCTTCATCCTGCTCGGCTTCATACGCCAGCAGCTGGCGCAGGGCGGCGTCGAAGTCAGGCCCCTGCGCATCCAGTTCGCGGATCATGCTGCGTCCCCTTTTGCGCTTGCTTCCTGGCTGGCGCGCGCGAAAGCGGCCAGAATCGGCTGCAGGCGTTCGCGTTTGATTTTCAGCGCGGCTTGATTCACGATCAGGCGTGAGGACACATCCATAATGTGTTCGACTTCTTCCAGATTGTTGGCGCGCAGCGTGCTGCCGGTGGACACCAGATCGACGATTGCATCTGACAAGCCGACCAGCGGCGCCAATTCCATCGAGCCGTACAGCTTGATCAAATCGACATGCACCCCTTTGCGGGCGAAGTGTTCACGCGCGGTTTGCACAAATTTGGTGGCCACGCGCAAACGCGCGCCCTGCCGCACCGCATTCGCATAATCAAAGCCCTTGGGCGCCGCCACCGCCATGCGGCAGCAGCCGATATTCAAATCAATCGGCTGGTACAGACCTTCGCCGCCATGCTCCAACAACACATCCTTGCCGGCCACGCCGAAATCCGCCGCCCCGTACTGCACATAAGTCGGCACGTCAGTGGCGCGCACAATCAGCACGCGCAAATGCGGGTCGCTGGTGGCCAGAATCAGCTTGCGCGATTTTTCCGGATTTTCCAGCATGCGCACCCCGGCAGCTTCCAACAGCGGCAGGGTGTCTTCAAAGATGCGTCCCTTTGACAGGGCCAGCACCAGGGGCTGCTGCTCGGCAGCCGGTTCAAGGATGGATGAGTTCATTTGATACGCTTAATGTTCGCTCCCAGCGCCGACAATTTGACTTCCATTCTGTCGTAGCCGCGATCAAGGTGGTAAATGCGGTCAACCAGGGTTTCGCCTTGCGCCGCCAGGGCGGCGATCACCAGCGAGGCGGAGGCGCGTAAATCAGTCGCCATCACTGGCGCGCCGAGCAATTGCGGCACGCCTTTGATAATCGCGGTATTGCCTTCGATTTCAATATCCGCGCCCAGCCGTTTGAGTTCCTGCACATGCATAAAACGGTTTTCAAAAATCGTTTCGGTGACATGACTGGCGCCATCGGCGACGCAATTCACTGCCATGAATTGGGCTTGCATATCGGTCGGGAAACCAGGGTATTCGGTAGTGCGGAAGCTGATCGGGCGGGCGCGCTGCGTCATGCGCGCCTGCATCCAGTTATCGCCGCATTCGAGTTGCAAACCGGCTTCGCGCAGCTTGTCGAGCAAGGCATCCTGGATATCGGGACGCACCCCGGTCAAACGCAAATCACCGCCGACCGCCGCCAGCGCACACAGGAAGGTGCCGGTTTCAATCCGGTCAGGAATCACATCGTGCTGGGCGCCATGCAAACGCTCAACCCCTTGCACCACCAGACGATCCGTGCCAATGCCTTCAATTTTGGCCCCCATCTTCACCAGCAGATGCGCCAAGTCCGTCACTTCAGGCTCGCGTGCGGCGTTTTCCAGCACCGTCTCGCCTTCCGCCAAAGTGGCCGCCATCAACAGGTTTTCGGTGCCGGTGACGGTAATCATATCGGTCACGATGCGCGCCCCGCGCAGGCGTTTGGCGCGCGCGTGGATGTAGCCGGCTTCCAGCGTGATTTCCGCGCCCATCGCCTGCAAACCCTTGATGTGCTGATCAACCGGACGCGAACCAATGGCGCAGCCGCCCGGCAGGGAGACGCGCGCTTCGCCGAAACGCGCCAGCATCGGGCCTAACACCAGAATCGAGGCGCGCATGGTTTTCACCATATCGTAAGGCGCTTCCAGCTTGTCCACTGCCGCTGCTTGCAGCAACCATTGCCCGTTTTCCTCACGGATTTGCATGCCGGTTTGCGCCAGCAATTTGCGCATAGTGGAAACGTCCTGCAGGCGCGGCACATTGCCCAGCGCCACTTCATCGGCAGTCAATAATGCTGCGCACAAAATCGGCAGGGCGGCGTTTTTGGCGCCGGCGATTTGCACTTCCCCATGCAGGCGCTGACCGCCGCTGATGACTAATTTATCCATTTGCCTGATCCTCTTCCGGGGTCAGGGTTTGCATTGACAGCGCATGAATTTCTTCACGCATGCGGTCGCCCAGCACCGCGTACACGATTTGATGGCGCTGCACCGAACGCTTGCCGGCAAAGGCGGGCGAAACGATCACGGCGCGGAAGTGCTGGCCGTCGCCTTCGACTTCAAGCCTGCTGCACTCCAGGCCGGCGGCGATGTAGCCGCGAATATTTTCTGCTGTTGTAGTCATAGTGTGTGTGGGTCAGTGACGCAATTTATAGCCGCGCTTCAACAAACGCAGCGCCAGCAGCGCCAAGCCGATGAAGAACAGGCTGACGATGGCCAGGCTGGTGGCGGGCGGCACATCAGACTGCCCGAAGAAACCATAGCGGAAGCCATCGATCATATAAAAGAAGGGGTTTAAGTGTGACACCGCTTTCCAGAACGGCGACAGACCATTGACGGAATAGAAAACCCCGGCCAGGAAGGTGGCCGGCGCAATCAAAAAGTTTTGAAACGCCGCCAACTGGTCGAATTTATCCGACCATAAGCCGGCGATCACGCCCAGAGTGGCCAGAATGCCGGCGCCCAGCAGCGCGAACAGCAGCGTCCACAAGGGGGCCACGAAATGCAATTTGGCGAACCAGACGGTGGCGATAAACACGCCAAAGCCGACCACCAGACCGCGCACCATGGCCGCCGCCACATAGGCGGCGAAAATTTCGACATGGGATAAGGGCGGCAGCAATATAAACACCAGATTGCCGGTGATTTTTGACTGCACCAGGGAAGAGGAAGAATTGGCGAAAGCGTTTTGCAACACGCTCATCATGACCAGGCCGGGCACTAAGAAAGACAGATAGCTGACGCCGGGATAGGCCTGCACATGGTCGGCCAGCACCTGGCCGAACACCAGTAAATACAAAAGCGCGGTTAACACCGGAGCGGCGACGGTTTGCGTGGCCACTTTCCAAAAACGCAGATTTTCTTTGTACAAGAGGGTGCGAAAGCCGACTGAAAACATTATTGGCTCCCTCCCATGACTTGCAAAAACACATCTTCCAGATCGGCCTGCTGCAAATGCATTTCCTCAATTTTGCAGCCGGCGGCGCGCACGGCGGCCAACACGCCTTCGACTTCACTGTAATCCGTAATACGCAAGGCATGGCTGCCGTTGTGCGAAGGATGCGCCAACAGATGTTGCAGCGCGGGCGGCAAATCCGCCGGCTGCAGACGCAGGTTTAATTGCATGCCGGAGATGTGTTTCAGCAGGGCTTGCATGCTGTCCTGGCGCACCACTTTGCCGCTTTTCAACATGGCGACGCGGCGGCACAATTCCTGCGCTTCTTCCAGGTAGTGGGTGGTGAGAACGATGGTGTGGCCTTGCTGATTTAAGCGCGAGATGAATTTCCATAGAGTCTGGCGCAATTCGACATCCACCCCGGCGGTCGGCTCATCAAGCACAATCACAGGCGGTTTGTGCACCAGGGCTTGCGCCACCAGCACGCGGCGTTTCATGCCGCCGGAGAGTGCGCGCATATTGGCATCGGCCTTGCTGCTCAAGCCCAGGTTTTCCAGCACTTCATCAATCCAGTCATCGTTTTTAGCCAAACCGTAATAACCGGATTGCAGGCGCAGCGTTTCGCGCACCGTGAAAAAGGGATCGAACACCAGTTCCTGCGGCACCACGCCCAGAGAGCGGCGCGCATTGCGGTAATCAGCTTGCACATCAAAACCAGCCACTTTGACGCTGCCGCTATCGGCGCGCACCAAGCCGGCGATGATGGAAATCAGGGTGGTTTTGCCGGCCCCGTTCGGCCCCAGCAAACCAAAGAATTCGCCCTCTTCGACCGTAAGCGAGACTTGATCCAGCGCCTGCAGGTCTTTATAGCGTTTGCTGATTTGCGTGATTTGTATCGCTGACATGTTAGATGCTTCCGCGCGCCGGTCTTTGCAATGCACAAAGTCTTTGATTATATGGGATTTTCAGCCCGCTGGCCAAAGCCGGCAAAAAGCGCGGCGCGGCTGCAGAAAGGCGCACAGGCGGTGCGCAGCAGGCGCAAACAGACAGGATCAATGTCGGTGATGAGGCAGAATCAGTTCTTCCACGCCATACATTTGAATCAGGCTCAGCAGATTTGCCGGCAGATGGTGAAATTCGAGAGGAGTATGCTGCGCGCGTGCGGCGCGCAGCCAGGCCAGCAGGGTGGCGACGGCGCTGGAATCGAGTTGCTGCACCGCGCTGAAGTCCAGGCCGGTGCAGCCGCCTTTCAGCGCATCGAGGCCGATTTGCAGCACTTGGCGCGCGCTCGCGCAAGTGATCTGCGCCGGCAGCGTGAACATTGTCATTTCGCGCCTTTCGCCGCCGCCAGTTTTTGATTGCGCTCAGTCAGGGTTTTGATCAAGCCATCCATGCCGTTTTTCGTGATTTCGCTGGCGAAATTGCCTTTGTAGGTCTCAACCAGCCAGGCGCCCAGGACGTTGATGTCATAGATTTTCCAGCCGGACGGGGTTTTTTCGAGGCGGTAATTGAGTTGCGCCGGTTCGCCGCGCGCCTGCGTCACCTGGGAACGCACTTCGACTTCCGTGTCAGCCGGATCGGCGCGCATCGGTTTGAATTCGATTTTTTGATTTTTGACTTGCGACAAGGCGCCGGAATAGGTGTGAATCAGGAGGGTGCGGAATTCCTGGGTCAGTTTCTTTTGCTGCTCCGGGCTGGCGTCGCGCCAGAAGCGGCCTGCGGCCATGGAAGTCATGCGCTGGAAATCGACGTGCGGCAGAATTTTGCTTTCAATCAGATCCATCAAGGCTTTTTGATTGCCGGCCTGGATGTCTTTATTGTTTTTCACCACCTCCAGCACTTCGCCGGAAACCCGTTTCACCAGCGCATCCGGCGCTTCCTGCGCGCGCGCCGGGCTGACGGCCAGCAGCAACACGCACAACATCATCCAACATTTCTGCAAAATCTTCATGATCGTTTCCTGTAGTGGCGCCGGCGGTTTGCCGGCCCTGATTCAACGCTTATTCTGCCGGCAACGCCTACCGCCGGCCTTATCTCAGTGTTTCCAAGTGCAACAGCGCAGGCTTGAGGCGCCAGGCGTTGCGCGCCTGCTGCATGGGAAGCGGCGGCAGCGCTTCATATTCTTGCGCCAGGACGGCGGCGGGTTGTGCGTCGCTCTGAACCGCCTGTGGCTGCGCATCGCTTTGAGCCTGCTGCTGCGCGGGGGCGGCCTCATCGCCGGCGTCCGCACCTTGCTCAATCATGCTTGCGCGCCGCTGCAAATAAGCGTCGCGCACGAATTCATAGCGATCCAGCGCGGCTTCTTCCATCAAATTGCCGGCATCCAGCAGGCTGGCGCGCTGATCCAGCAAGCGCAGCGCCGTCCCGCTGTTGCGCTGATAGCGCGGCTTGACCTGGCGCCAGGGATCCGCCGCCAGATCTGCGCCAAAGGCCAGCGAATCGCGGAAAGTGGAGGGGCCGAACACCGGCAACACCAGATAGGGGCCGGACTTGATGCCCCAGACGCCCAAGGTCTGACCAAAATCTTCCTTATGCTTGCTGAGGCCGGCTTCTGAGGCGATATCGAGCAAGCCGCCCAGACCCAGGGTGGAGTTGACCGCCACCCGCATCATGTCATTCAAACCATGCTTGACCTTGCCCTGCAGGAATTGATTGACCATGGTCCAGACGTCGCCGATATTGCCGAAGAAATTGCCGACCCCGGTTTGCACCGGTTGCGGCGTTACTTGTTGATACACAGTGGCCGCCGGCTTGATCGCGGCGCGGTCGAGCGCGTCATTGAAATTGAACATGGCGCGATTGAAACCTTCCAGCGGATCGCGCGGATTGCTGCCGGTGGCGCAGGCCGACAGGCTGGCGACGCAAGCCAGCATAGCGAGTAAGCGCAACAGACGCATCCAGGGCCGCGAGCCACCCTCAGCTTGAGAGGAGTTCATTTTGCCGCATCCTTTCCTTCCGCCGCCTTGCTGTACAGGAATTGACCGATCAAATCCTCCAGCACAACGGCTGATGATGTCATTTTGATCTGGTCGCCGGCAGCCAGATTCTCCGCCGCGCCACCCGCCTCGATGCCAATATATTGCTCGCCGAGCAAGCCTGCCGTCAAGATTTTCAGTGAACTGTCTTTCGGAAATTTATATTCCGCCTGCATATTCAATGTCACCAGGGCATTGAATTTCTTATCGTCGAAACGGATCGCCGCGACCCGCCCCACCACCACGCCGGCGCTCTTGACCGGGGCCTGCGGTTTCAAGCCGCCGATATTGTCAAAGCGCGCGCTGACCTGGTAAGTCTGGCCGCCCAGATTCAAGGAACTCATATTGCCGGCCTTGAGCGCCAAAAACATCAGCGCCGCCATACCGGCCAAGACAAACAAACCCACCCAGACATCAATCGCTTTACGTTGCATGTTATTTCCCGGCGCGCCAGCGCCTGCCTTCCCTTATTTATTGAACATTAATGCCGTCATCAGGAAATCCAGCCACCACACTGCAAGCGAGGAAATCACCACGGTGCGGGTCGTGGCGCCGGCCACGTCTTCCGGCGTCGCAGCGGCTTCATACCCTTGGAACAGAGCGACAAAGGTGACCGCCACGCCAAACACAATGCTTTTAATCACGCCATTGGCGATATCCGCCCAGACATCGACCCCGGTCTGCATTTGCGACCAGAATGCGCCCTCGTCCACGCCAATCAGCTTGACCCCGACCACCCAGCCGCCGATCACGCCGACTGCGGAAAACAGTGTGGCCAGAATCGGCATCGAAATCACGCCGGCCCAAAAGCGCGGCGCCAGCACGCGCGCAACCGGATTCACCGCCATCATTTCCATCGCCGCCAATTGTTCGCCGGCCTTCATCAGGCCGATTTGCGCTGTCAGCGAAGTGCCGGCGCGCCCGGCGAACAGCAGCGCAGTCACCACCGGCCCCAATTCACGCGTCAGCGATAAAGCCACCAACAGGCCCAGCGCCTGTTCGGAGCCGTATTTATTCAAGGTGTAATAGCCCTGCAAGCCCAGCACCATGCCGACAAACAGGCCGGAGACGCAAATAATCAACAGAGAATAATTGCCGATGAAATGGATTTGCTGCAGCACCAGACCGGGGCGTTTGAGCAAGCCGCCGGAGACGGCGATCAAATTCAGCAGGCTGCGCGTGGCGTAGCCGATATGCGCCACCAGTTGGCGCAGATTGCGCCCGATGTTTTCGGCCAGTTGCAAAATCATGCGCCGCCCTCCAACCCGAAATCCTGGGCCAGACTGCGCCCCGGATAATGAAACGGCACCGGGCCGTCTGCTTCCGCGCGCACAAATTGTTTGACAAAGGGATCTTCCGAGGCGCGCATTTGCGCCGGATCGCCGTGCGCCACAATCCGCCCCTTGGACAGAAAATACACATAATCGGCGATTTCCAGCGATTCATGCACATCGTGCGACACCAGAATCGAAGTCGAACCCAGCGCGAGATTTAATTTGCGAATCAGATTCGCGGTCACGCCTTTGGAAATCGGATCCAGGCCGGCAAACGGTTCGTCATACATGATCAAGGGCGGATCCAGCGCAATCGCGCGCGCCACCGCCACCCGGCGCGCCATGCCGCCGGACATCTCGCCCGGCTTCAGATACGCCGCATTGCGCAGACCGACCGCATGCAACTTCATCAATACCAGATCGCGAATCAACTCTTCCGGCAAATCGGTGTGCTCGCGCAAGGGGAAGGCGACATTTTCAAACACCGATAAATCAGTAAACAAAGCGCCATGCTGGAACAGCATGCCCATTTTGCGCCGCAATTGATACAAAGCGTCCGTATCCAGCGCATGCACATTCAGACCATCCACCGTGACGCTGCCGGCTTGCGGCCGCAGCTGGCCGCCGATCAAGCGCAGGATGGTGGTTTTGCCGGAACCGGAGCCGCCCATCACCGCCACTACCTTGCCGCGTGCGAATTCCATTTGCAGACCGGACAAAATTGAACGGTCGCCAAAACCAAATTCCAGATCACGGATTTCGACAAGATTAGACATGGGCAGCATTGCGCCCACAGTCCGCAGGCGTTAATGAATTTTGAGTCAGATATTTTACCACGGCTGAAAATTTCCGCCCGGCGCCCTTCAAGCCGCCGGGCGGATGCCCGATTTATTGCTTAATGGAAGACAACTTTTGTTCCAGCATGCGCGCATCGATTGCGCCTGGAATGCGGGAACCGTCCGCAAAGAAAATGGCCGGGGTGCCATTGATGCGCAGCTTGCGCCCCAATTCCGCCACTTTTTCATTCGGGTTGGCGCAATTCGCCGGGGCTGCCGGCGGCTGCTTGTTTTCAATCATCCAGTCATCCAGCGCTTTCACTTTGTCCGGGCTGCACCAGATGTTTTTCGATTTGACGGAAGAGTCTTCCGACAGAATGTTGTACAGGAAGGTGTAAATCGTCACATTGTCGATTTCCTTCAGAGTGGTTTGGCGGAAGCGTTTGCAATAGCCGCAATTCGGATCTTCAAAAATCGCCATCACGCGCTTGCCATCGCCCTTCACCACTTTCATGGCCAGATCCAGCGGCAGATCGCTGAACTTGATCTTATTGATTTCATCCACCCGCGCCTTGGTGTAATTCTCATAGGTCTTGCTGTTGAGAATATTGCCGACGAACAGGAATTCGCCTTTGCGGTCGGTGTAGATAATGTCGCCATTGGTGCGCACTTCATACAAGCCGGAATACGGGGTCAGGCGCACCGAGTCCACTTTCACGCCATCGCCCAAACGCGGCTCAATGATGCGCTTGACTTCGGCTTCAGTCGCGGCGTCGGCTGCCGGGGCGGCGGCTTTGGCGACTTCCGCTTTCTTTTGCGTGCTCTGCGCATATGCGCCAGCGGCCAGCACGGCCAGCGCCGCCAATACTGCAAACTTGTGCTTCCTCATCTTTTCTCCAATAGCGTCGAGTTTCATGGTGTGCTTCCTGCCGGTTTTATTTGCCGATTGCCTGCGCAATCAATTGCCGCTTTAAGACCGGAAATTTATCCAACAAGTTCAGCCCCAGATTGCGCACCGCGCGCAGAGGCCCCAATTCGCTGCCAAATAAACGGGCCAGCGCATCAGTGGTGAATTGCATCAACATCACATCTTCTTTTCTGGCGCGCGCATATTGCGCCAACACCTGGGCGTCGCCTGCGCTGCGCTGCGGAGCGCGCTCTTGCAGCGCTTGCAACAACGCGGCGATATCGGCAAAGCCCAGATTCATGCCATGCCCGGCCAGCGGGTGCACCACATGCGCAGCGTCGCCGATCAAGGCCACATGCGGCGCAATCACACTGTGCGGGCGCATCAATTGCAGCGGAAAACCGCGCGCCTGCTGCGGCGGCAAGGGCGTCAAGGCGCCAAACTGGTTGGCGCACAATTCTTCCACATGGCGCGCCAATTCTTCCACCGGATGATGCAGCCATTGCGCCGCCAGCGCCTGTGGCGCTGACCACACCATGGAAACCTGATCGCCCGGCAGCGGCAGCAGCGCTAAAATCCCCTGTCCGCTCAAAAACCATTGCCAGGCCACGCCATGATGCGGCTTGGCGCAGGCGAAATTGCACACAATCGCAGTCTGGCCGTAGGGACGGTAATCCAGGCCGATATCAAGCTGGCCGCGCACCCAGGATTGCGCACCATCCGCGCCGATCAATAATTCCGTGACGATGCGCAGCATTTGCCCGCTGCCGTCGCGCACGTCCAATTCCGCCCGCTGTTCATCGCTGCGCAAGGCAAGCGCTTGCGCTGGCAAAATTTCCAGATTCGGCGCAAAACGCAACGCCGTATCCAGCGCCTGATTCAAATTGCCGTCTTCCAAAATAAAGGCCAGCCGCTCCACATGCGCCGAAAAGGCATCGAAATCCAGCTTGCCGGCGCTGCCGTCGCCGGCATCGCCAATGATTTGCATGCCCTCGACCGGCGCAATCCGCTCTTGCTGCATAGCGCCCCAGACTTTCAGCCCGGACAGCAAGTCATGCGCCGTATTATTCAAAGCATACACACGCAAATCCCAATCAGTGGACGGGCGCGGCGCAGCTGCGCCGGCTTGCGGTGGAACCAGCATCAAAACCTGGAAACCGGCTTGCGCCAGCGCCAACGCGCAGGTTTTGGCAATCGCGCCATTGCCAACGATGCACACGGGAACCTGCCTCTCGGCAAGCGCCACAGAACGCGAAAGGGTGTCTTGGGTAGTCATCCCGGCATTATCCCGCATTTGCGCCTGCAGCGCAGATACATGCACGCCAAAGCAGACCGCCGCCGCAACAAACAAGCTATCAAGTCGCTAATCATAGCGCAAAAAAGATATATTTTTATCATCATCCACTTGATTTACAGGAGTGACTTGCAGCTTTCTTCAGTTTTTTCAGAAAAAACCTGGAATACGCCTTGCACGCAAAAAAAGAGCTGCTATAATCCTCCCTTCGTTGGCCCGGTAGCTCAGTCGGTAGAGCAGAGGATTGAAAATCCTTGTGTCGGTGGTTCGATTCCGCCCCAGGCCACCAACGATTTCCCGGGCTGTTGCAGCCCGTGTTGGCCCGGTAGCTCAGTCGGTAGAGCAGAGGATTGAAAATCCTTGTGTCGGTGGTTCGATTCCGCCCCAGGCCACCAAGTTTTTCTATAAAAACGCCGATCTTCACAGGTCGGCGTTTTTTTTCGGCGGTATAGACCCCCTGCGCCACGCCATCCCCACTTAACACGGCAACAGAGCGCATGCGCTCAGAATATCCCCCTGCAAAATTCGATATCGCGCGATGCCGCGCAATTCCCCTATGCGCCAACGGGGGCGCAAAACATGATTGACATTTGTTTCCACGGAAACTAAACTTCCACAAGTTTCCGGAGAAACCTAATGAACCAACACGATGATCCAATCCAACCGTCGCCGCTGGAAGCCCACCTCGGTTTTTGGCTGCGTTTTGTTTCAAACCACGTATCAAACCGTTTTCAACAGTTGCTTGAAGAAAAAGGCGTCAGCGTTACCGAATGGGTCGCGCTGCGCACGCTCTGGGCGCGTGATGAAACCAGCCATGCCGCGCTGATCCAGACTCTGGGCATGACCAAAGGCGCTGCGTCCAAGGTCATATCGCGGTTGGAGGAAAAAGGCTTGGCAGGTCGCCAATTGCTTGACGGCCGCGCCCGTGAGCAAAGCTTGAGCCTGAGCGCTGCCGGCAAAGCCCTGGTGCCACAACTGGCCGCCTTGGCCGACGCAAATGACGCCCACTTCTTTGGCCACCTGCCAGCCGCTGAGCGCTTGGCGCTGACCCGGGCCATGCAAGCCCTGGTGCAATACCACCAACTCAAAGACATCCCAACCGCCTGATACAACAGGCATCTTTGCAGCGAAGAGAAATCATGAATCAAAGCACACTCGACACTATTCACTCGACTTTTGAAGCATCCAAACAAGGCGCCATCCAATTCGGCCAAGTCATTGCGCAACTGATAGCCGCCGGCGTGGAGTCTTACCACGTAGATTACCGCGCTGGCCGCATTACCTTTTATCTGCCTGACGGCAGCAGCACTGATTGCAGTTTCGAAAAGCCGCAACATGGAATCGCCGACGCTTTTGACAGCGCCGCCGTGCACGCCGCAGTCCTGGGCGCGCAGCAGGGGAAGGTGCAGTACCCTGAATTCAAACAACTCACGCAGCAAGCTGGCTGCGTTGGCTATACAGTCTGGATTGCGGGCCGCCATGTGTCCTACCTGGGGCGGCGGGGCGAGACGCATGTAGAACATTTTCCTGACTGAATGGGTCAGAAATCTCCAAGCCGGGCCAGATTGCGCTGCAGCCATCAATCTGCGCGCACCTCCTGAGGCGCGGGACGCAAGAATCGCCAGAGCCGGCTGGAACCTTTCAGTGTGATGGTATACTCCCGCAGCAACATTCCCAACGCCAGACGGCAAGCCGCTCTGGCGTCTTTCATTTGGAGCCTATCATGTCCCTGCCCGCCTGCCCGCAATGCACTTCCAACCTGACTTATGACGACGGCATGGGCAATTATGTTTGCCCGGAATGCGGCCACGAATGGCCGCAACAAGCCGCCGCCGCTGAAGCCGAAGCTGCGCGCGTCTGGCGCGACGCCGCCGGCAATGTTTTGCAGGATGGCGACACGGTGGTGGTGATCAAGGATTTGAAGCTCAAAGGCGGCGGCGGCGTGGTCAAGCAAGGAACCAAAGTGAAAAACATCCGCTTAGTCGATGGCGACCATGATATCGATTGCAAAATCGACGGTTTCGGGTCTATGGGTTTGAAGACGGAATTTGTTAAAAAGGCTTGAAGCTGATGCTACTGATGCTTACTGCTCACCCGAACCAAAGAACCGCTCACCGAGAGATGCATTCACACAAATTAACCAAGCCTATCCACTAACTCGACCAACGTTAACTTTTAGTTTTTATCCATATCAGTCCCGAGAACTTGTAATTGCTGAACCTCGAGCCTTATTGCCTCAGTAAGCTCGGAAACTTCAGAGGAATGGAGTCGATATTCGGCAGTTACCTGCTCTTGACTCTTATTGGCAAGGAAAAATAGCTTACCCGCAACCTCTAGGAGCAGACTTACCAATTTTGAGCATCGATTAAGGCTGTTGGCTTGTACCCAGCGCTCAAGTGCTCCGCTAGACATTCCATAGAGTTCCTCGCGCCAATGTACACTGTTTACAGCGAGAAGAACTTCTCGCTGAGCGGCGATACGATTGTTGAATTCAGTCATCTTCTTACCTCGGCGAGTAGTTGACGCATCCAGGATTGGATGGCAGGAGCCGCCCTAAGTACAAGCATAACCTCCTGGTCCGACAGCGCAAGACCAATTCCACGCGTTGATAACACTCGTGCGCGCGTAAGCACACCAAAGGCCTCTGCATCTATGCTCAGTGGTGAATCAATCAACAAGGGTGACCTTCTTGAGAAAACGGGGTGGCCATGCCAGATAGAATAGCAGGTAGCAAAGTTCCTAATACCCAGGAACATACAAGACAGATTGAAAGTAGCATTCACTCGAGTTTTTAATAGTTGATTAAACGAATCAAAAAAAAGGTTGGCGAACTTATTGCAGTCCTCCTCTCCAGCTGTGTAAGCAGCAGGAGCACCCAAGGAGGCGATGAAGTCTATGCCATCTGACGAAAACAAGAGCCTTGATTCCAAATGCAGGTGCCAAGCAAACGGATTTCCCTCTGTCCATAAGCGGCGCAATCGATCATGCTGATATACCGAGAATTTTTCCGTGTCAATATCAGAATTAGGCCCTGTGATGCAGGCAAGGATGTCGACATCTGATGCCTTATCGACTTCCCCCCGGCAAATCGAACCAAATGCGTAGAAATGCATGTTCATCGGCGTCCAAAGCGTTTGACCAAGAGCGCCGTGAGTAAGGATAACGCTATTAGTCTGGTAGCAACGATCGCCGAAGCGGCTGCAATCGCGTGTGATGGACGAGAAAGGGTTCCCAAGAATATTGCCGGCGCGGCTTTCAGACTCTCCCAGTAGTCTAGGATGGTGGCCGAGGTACTAGAAGTATTGGCATCGTAAACAGCAATGACTATCATCACAATGATGATCGATCGCAGCAGCTTGGAAATACTCTCACCATTCCCCCAGACAAAATGAAGCACCCAGAACTCTAGCCAAGCCAGAAACTGGCGGACGCGCAAAAGACCTGGGTACTTCTTACGGTGAAACTCATCCTCAGATTGCCAAGATTCACGTAAATGACGTGCCGTAGCATCAAGTTCTTGCGTGATTGCCTCATTTACCGCTTTAGCATCCCCAACCTGTTGGAAGTTCATACGCAATGAGCGCGCGAAACGCATCTTGAGATTCTGCTCCCTAGGGTTCCATGCAGTGAGAATATCGGAATCAATTTGACAACGCTCGAAGGTCGCGTAGTCAAATCTGGAGCCGGGAAAACTCGACTGATGGAAGTTAGAGCCGATAAATCTACACCCAGTGAAATTACACGAATCAAAAACGCAGTTGCGAAAATAGCAGCCTTCAAACAAACTATGCTCGAACGACACGTTCTTGAATGTAATCCTGCTTGCGTTTAGGCGGGTGAAATTCTTAAATTTGAATGCAACAGCCTCATACACAACGTTTTGGGCAACGTAGTGGTCAGTAATGGTCTGTCTGTTGCCCGGAGAATAATCAGCCGGAATCGCAGGCAAGTTATCGTCTGTCATTTGGGTTTCGCAATTGGGTTAGCTCACATTTGCTCAAAGCCAGTCTTCTAATACTCAGCTAAGACCTAGGATTCAAATGATTCTATTATCGCTCTTTAGCTATGATGCCGCACAAATTTTTGCGTTGAACATCCACCACTGCAGTTTCCACCGAGGACCGCATTACACATGCACAAATAATATTTTATCTTCATCACTGGCCGTTGGCAGGGAGCGACATACAGCTCCTGACACCGTTCGGATATTGCTGCATACATTTTCAGCGCCACGCCACTCTGACAAAAACCACCACTAGTTGACATGAAAGTGCACAATCGCCCCTATCTTCTCTGCTGTTGCTCCTTCTATCAAATGTCAAATACCCTGTCCTGATGCATAGCAAAGCACCTTTGAAAAAGCGTAAAAATATTGTAACAAAATTAATTATCAACAAGCCATCGCAAGCCCGCTCCCGCTTGCTACAATCCATGATTATTCCCTTCTGATGCAAGGAGTCTTCCGATGCGCTTTTTATCCCCCCTGATCCTGGCCGCCGCTTGTTTGAGCGTATTGCCGCAGCAAGCCGCGTTTGCACAATCTATCTATGAACAAGCCGCCAAAAGCCCGGACTGGGCTGAAGGCCGGGTGCAGAAAATTGACCTCAAAGAAGGCAAGGTCACCATCAAACATCTGGGCATGCGCAATTTTCTGAATCAGGCTGGCGTAATCGTCTTGCCGGCGCAAGACAAAAAAATACTCGAAGGCATGAAACAGGATCAGGCGATTATTTTCAAAACCGGACAGGGTGCGGATGGCAGGCCGGTATTGTTGGCCTTCATGCCGCAAGTTTGAAGCGGCTAATCAGCACGCCGCAGATATTGCTGCCGCAGGCGTTGCGGCAGCCCTGATTTTTGCACCACATCCCAGGCCGATTGCAAACGCGCGACCAGCGCTGGATCACTATCCCGGTTCAGCGCGAAATACAGGCTGCGGCTGCCATCAATTAAAAACGCAGGCTCAAACGCATCCAGATCAAGCTTTTGCAGCTTGCACACCGAGATAAAATTCCATTCCATCAAAATCACATAATCCAGGCGCCCGGCCAACAGTTTTTGCAGATTCAAGAAGGAGCTTGGGGCAAATTCAAACGCTTCCTCACTTAAGCCGGTCTGCTCCAGCACCACCCGGCTGGACGCCATCTGGCGCACCATGCCGGTGCGGTAACGCGCCAGCTCATGCACGCTGGCGGCTTGCAGATCTGTGCGCTTGCGCAATTTGTAGGCGTAAATATTGATGGGGGAAAGCGGGCCTATCCACAGAAATTGCTGCTCCCGCTCCGGAATTCTGGCGGTCGAGTACAACAGGGTGTTTGGCTGCAGCAAAGTCAATTGCATCGCGCGCCGCCAGGGCATCACTTCGATCTCCGCTTGCAAGCCGGCGTGGCGCAAGGTGGCCTGCAACAGCCCGGTGGAATAACCGCCGACTTTGCCGCCCTCGGTGTAATTCAGCGGGTGGGTTTCTTCTGTCAGCACGCGCAATGCCTGGCCAACAGCCGCCGTACTGCAAAACAGCATGAACAAAGCAAGCAAACCTGCAGAAAGAGATCGCATCGCCGCTCCTTGCGAATGGCTGTTCTTACATGATAGCTTGTGCAGCCGCATGCACAATACCATGCATATGTATAATGCAGGGTTTTGCAGCCCGCTGGCTAACAGGAAAACAGGATGAAGAACGATTTTGCATTACACGAAGGGACATTTGCCGACCGCGCCGTGCTGGATCGCCTGGCCGAGCTGTATCTCTACGATTATTCTGAATTCGATGGCTATGACGTGGATGCGCATGGCTTGTACCGCTTCGATGATCTGGATTATTACTGGCTGGAAAAAACGCGTGAAGTGTTGTTGTTCAAGGTCAATCAACACTGGGCCGGTTTTGCTTTGATTTCAGAAGATGTGCTGCACCCGCAGAGCCAGCGCTGCATCAATGATTTTTTCATACTGCGCAAATACCGCCGGCAAGGCATAGGCGCGCAAGCGGCGAACTGTATTTTTGCGCGCACCCCATCCGCCTGGGAAGTCTGTATGCTGCCCAACAATTTGCCGGCGCAGGCGTTCTGGCGCAAAACCATCGCCGCCGCCAGCAATGGCGCCTGGCAGGAACAACAAATCGACAATGACGACTGGCGCGGGCCGCTGATGTGGTTTGACAATCGCCCGCAAACTTAAAGCTTGATGCAAGAAAAGGCAACCATGCAGTTACCTGTCCGCGCCATGCTGGCTGCGCAATTTTTTTCCATCCTGGGCAGCGCGATTGGCGCACTGGCCATACCCTGGCTCTTGTTTGAGGCGCACTTAAGCCCCGAGCGGATTGCCTTGCTGTTTGCGGTGCAATCCGGGGCCGCTCTGCTGGCCGCGCTGCTCGGCACGCCGCTGGTGGATCGGATCGATAAGCGCAAAGCGTATATCGTCTGCGATCTGTTGCTGGCGCTTGCCTCATTCAGTCTGGTCGGCCTGTATCTGGCGCATGCCCTGCATCCACTGATCATTGCGCTGATTCTGGCCATTGCCGCCGTGCTCAGCGCTTTCGCCAGCGCCGCCGGTTCAGCCATGATTCCGGGACTGCTGCAACAACAAGCTTGCGATCATCCAGACACCCATCAGCGCGTCAACGGCTGGATAGGCGTATTTCACAATTTCGGCGATCTGGCCGGCCCGATTATTGGCGGTCTGTGCATCGCCGCGCTCGGCAGCGCCGGCGCGCTGGCGCTCGACGGCGCCACTTTTTTACTCTCAGCCCTGCTGCTGTTTGTATTTTTGCCGCGCATGAGCGCAAGCGCTGCGCATCCCGCAAGCACTCACAGCGAAGCCGGGCAGGCGCATGGCCGCAACGACTATCTGGCCGGGGTGCGTGAAATCATGCGCAGCCCGGTGCTGCGCATGGTCAGCTTGATCAGCGCCGTCATCAATTTGAGCCTGACCCCGCTGCTCGCCCTCTTGCTGCCGGTGCTGGTGAAACAGGCTGGCGGCAGCGCGCTGGGCGCAGGCGTGCTGATTTCCTGCTTTGGCGGCGGCGCACTGCTCGCGTCTTTATTGATCAGCCTGCGCCCCCTGCCCTGGCCAGCCGTGTACAGCCTGTGCGGCTCGCCCGGTTTGATGCTGCTGTGCTTTGTTTTGCTGCCCTTCAGCAGCGGCCTGAGCAGCTGCTTCCTGCTATTCCTGCTTGGTCTGGCGGTAGGCTACCTTGGCCCCTTGGAACAGACATTGATGCAAAGCCATGCGCCGCAACAGCATGTGGGACGCGTCATGCTGGCGTATTCAGCGCTGCGCACCGTGCCGGTTCCGCTGGGTTATTTCATCTGCAGCCTGGGTCTGGCGCAGGCCAATCTGGCGGCCAGCCTGCACAGCCTGGCCGCGCTGCTGGCGCTGGCGCTGGCGGCGCTGCTGTACAGCGCCTGGCGCGAAAAGACGCATTGGCGGCCACCGGCATAAGCTGCAGACGGATCAGCCTGCCTGCTCTGCTTTGCGCGCGGCGCGCCCGTTGCGGCCATAAAACTGATACAACTTGTCCAAGGGCATGCCGGGAAAATAGCCGCGCCGCTGCGCCTCAAACACCAATTGATGACGGCGGCTGACGCCGAATTTGGCGAACAGCTCCGTCATCAGATTTTTCACGCGGCCATACGAAAGTTTGACGCGTTGCGCCACCTCCATGTTTTCCAGATCCGGTTCGCGCAAGAGCAAATCCAGCACCCTGATTTCGCTTGCATGCAAGAGAGGAATCGCATCGCGCTGATCGCGAAAGGCGCGCAACATGCATTCCGGCGTGAACAGATAAGCGCCTTCCAGCACTTGCCGCACCGCGCTTTGCAAACGCAAGCTGTCATCGCTGCGCGACAGATAGCCGTGCACGCCCAGCACAATGCAAGTGCGCAACAGGGCCAGATTTTCACTCGATCCGAGCGCCAGACAGGGCGTGCCGCGCCGCTTGGCCTGCAACAGACACTCAACCCATTCGCGCCCTTCGCCGCTCTCGATATGCAGGATCAGCAGATTCGGCCCCGCCTCGCGCCACACCTGCTCCAACTCACGCGCCCGGCTCAGGCATTGCAAACGATAGTGCGTCCCCAGACTGTGCCGCACCGCGTCGCACAACATGGCGTGATCGCTGATAAAAAGAATATGTTTGACCTGCGCCGCTGTTGCGTCAGGCGCGGCTTGCTGATTTAACTGGTTCATCGCTACGCTCCCGGATAAAGAATGGGCCGATAGTAAGCGCAGCCCGCGCAGAAAGGAAGCATTCGCTGAAAAACCCTGCTGTACATTGGCATACTGCAGCATATCCGGGTTTGCGCGCTGTTTGCGCGGGCGCTTACACGCAGCCGCAGCGCATCAGCGCACCCGTCCCTCGCGCCAGGCCTGCAGCAATTTCTCATACGAAATCGTCAAGCCGGGCGGCTTCTCATTCGCCAATTTAGCCCACGGCGCACCCTTATTGCTGAGCCAGCGGGAGGCTTCTTTTTTGGCATTCAAGCGCGGCGCGCAATGGCGCATGCCCTCGCGCTGCAACTGCGCCATATGGGCGTCGAGCTGTTCCGCCAATTGATCCAAAGCCTGCTGCGCACTGCTTTTGCCTTCCAGCGCCGGGGCCAGATTGCGCCACCACAGCGGCGCCATGCGCGGATAATCGGGCACATTCACGCCGGTCGGGGTCCAGGCGACGCGCGCCGGACTGCGGTAAAACTCAATCAAACCGCCGTAACGCTCACTGTGGCGGGTGAAATAATCCAGTTTGATGTCCGATTCGCGGATAAAGGTCAGGCCCACCACCGATTTGCGCGCCGACACCGTTTTCGAGGTCACGAACTGCGCATACAACCAGGCCGCCGCCAATTGCGGCGGCGAAGTCGATTGCAAAAAAGTCCAGGCCCCGACATCCTGATAGCCGTTTTGCATCCCCTCTTTCCAATACGGGCCATGCGGGGCCGGGGCCATACGCCACTTCGGCGCGCCATCCGCATGCGCCACCGGCAAACCCGGCTTGGTCAGGCTGGTGGTAAACGCGGTGTACCAGAAAATCTGTTGCGCGATATGGCCCTGTCCCGGAACCGGGCCGGCCTGATTGAAATTCATATTGCGCGCCTGCGGCGGCGCATACTTGCCCAGCCACTCAAGATATTTTTGCAAAGCGAACACCGCCGGCGGCGAATTCGTGGCGCCGCCGCGCGCCACCGAAGCGCCGACCGGCGTGCAACGGTCATCGGCAACGCGGATGCCCCATTCATCCACCGGCGCGCCGTTCGGAATCCCCTTATCCGCCGCGCCCGCCATCGACAACCAGGCATCGGTGAAACGCCAGCCAAGCGAAGGATCGCGCGCGCCGTAATCCATATGTCCCCACACCCGCTTGCCGTCAATTTCGCGCACATCGTTGGTGAAAAATTCGGCGATGTCTTCGTATGCGCTCCAATTCACCGGCACCCCCAGTTCATAGCCGTATTTGGCTTTGAAACGTTGTTGCAATTCGGGCCTGGCAAACCAATCTGCGCGGAACCAATACAAATTGGCGAATTGCTGATCCGGCAATTGATACAGCTTGCCATCCGGGTCGGTGCAAAAACTCAGGCCGATGAAATCCTGCAAATCCAGTCCGGGATTGGTGTAAGGCTTGCCGGCCCCGCTCATATAGTCCGAGAGCGCCAGCGTGCGGCCATTGCGCATATGGGCGCCGATCAAGTCCGAATCGCTGACCCAGGCGTCAAACGGCGACTGATTGCTTTGAATCGCCTGCTGCAACTGCTGCACCAGCTCGCCTTCCGGTATGGTCTGGTGCTCAACCTGAATGCCGCTGATGTCATGAAAGGCGCGCGCTAACACCTTGGCTTCATATTCATGGGTATCAATGGTTTCCGAGGCCACCCGGATCTTGCGCACGCCCTGCGCGCGCAAACGCGCGGCGGCTTCGATAAACCATTTCATTTCCGCCAACTGCGCTTGGCGTGTCAAGCTGCTGGGCTGAAATTCCTGATCGATCCAGCGCTGCGCCGCCGCCATATTGGCTTGCGCCGGCAGCGCGCATACCAAGGCGCCAGCCAGCAAGAATGCAGAAATGCGCATGCCGCCTCCCGGGAAAAAGCCGCGATGCGCTCATGATAGCGCCTTCTGCATGACAGGTGAAAGGCGCTGCAAGCGCCCTCCGATAAAAATTCCAAAAAGACAGAAAGACCTAAATAAAACCAGGGATAAAATATGAAGACACGCAAAGCCGGGCTGCGTCAATCTTTCATATGCAAGCTGCCCACAAAGGAAAACAGATGACTGCATTACCCGCCCAGCCACAACGTTCTTCTCTGGTGTCCGGCCTGGCCTGGCTGCTCATCATCGTCGGCGGTTTTTCCATTGTGATCGCACTGCTGCAAATCCTCGCATTCAGCTTTATTCCCCCGGAAAAGTTTGCCAGCATGGTGGATGCCCCGAAAATCCCGTTCCTGATCAAACTCATCTTCACCAATCTGCACTTGATCTTTTTTTCATTCGGACTGCTGTCCTGCGCCACGCTGATCTGTGGCGTCGGCTTGCTGCTGCGCAAATATTGGGGCTGGTTCGCCACCATCCTTCTGCTCGTGTTTGGCATCGTGTGGAATTTCGGCATGCTGTTTTTGCAAAACGCCCTCTTCGCCGCGTTCACAGAAATGGCGCCGGAGCTTGCGGAAACGACGATATTCGCCATGTTTAAAGATGGTTTGCTGATTGGCTTCAGCATCTTCGCACTGATATTCAGCGCCTTGCTGTTGTGGCTCATCAAGCGCTTGACAGCGCCTGAGATCCGAGAGGAATTCCAGCCGAAAGCAATGTGAACCATCGATCGAATCAGCATCAAAGTAATGCAGTCGGCGCACCGATACGGGGTGCGCCGCCAAAACCAGCGGGCAAATGCTATCTGGCCGCCAGCATCCCCTGATTCAACACAAAAGCCTTGCTGGCGTAAGCCAGGGAAAACACAATCAACACCCCGAATTCCCACAGGAACAGGGTTTGCGACCAGATGCTGTCGCCCTGCATCAGACAGGCGCGCAGGGCGTGCACAAACAAATTCACCGGCATCACATCCAGCACCTGTTTTAATGGGCCGGCCCCGTCCAGGGGGACAAACAAATTGCCCAGGAAAATCAGCGGGAAATACACCAGATTGCACAGCAGCGTGGCCCATTCGCTGTTGCGCAAGCGCGCCGCCAACACCAGGCCGAGCGCCAGAAAGCCGGCCACGCCCAGCAGCAATACCGGCAAAGCATGCAACCATGGCCCCGGCGCGAGCGGGAAACCGGGTTGATACAGCAGCGCGGCAAAGCCGAATAAGAGCAAACCGGCCAACACAATCACCAGGAATTTGGAAACCGAAAACGCCAACACCACCGACAAACGCGACACCGGCAACAATTCAAACACACGGAAATGGCCGGCCTGACGGGCGCTCACCAAGGGCACGACAAAGCCCATCAATGCCGTCGAGACCACCACCATACACAGCAAACCTGTCACCAGATATGCGGCATACGGCAACTTGGCGCGCGCCGGCGGGGCCTGGGTGGCGAGCTGAATGCCGCGATACTGGTACAGCTGGCGCAAGGCGTAATCATCCGCCACCGAAGCGATGATATTCAACGCCACATCGCTGGCCATGCTTTTCGGCTGCTGCAAGCGGGCGTCCAGCAAAACGCCTTGACGCGCCTGCACCCGTTCGGCAAAGCCGGCCGGAATCTGCAATTCAATTTGCTCTTTTTCGCCCGCCGCAAACACCACCTCCACTGCTTGCTGCGATTGCAGCGCCAGCTTCAGATGTTGTATCAGTGCGCCTGAGGCCGGGCTTTTGTCCTGGTCAATAAAAACCAAGCCGACTTGTCCCAATTTGCCGCTTTCGCCAAACGCGCTCATAAAAATAATCAGGCTCAAGAGCGGAAAGCCAAACGTCCAAAAGGCCGCCGCTTTATTGCGCAGGAAGTTGCGGACATCGACTTGCAGCAAATTCCAGAAAAAAATCCATGCCTGTTTCATACCGCCACCTCCAAAGCTTGCGGGCTGGCGTGCGCGGCGGCCATGAATAAATCGCTCATATCGCAGGCGCGCACTTGATAATCCAGCAAATTGTGTTGCGCCGCCAGGGCGCGAAAAGCCTGCAAAAATCCTTGATCGCCCAGCATGCTGATGCTGTCTTGCTGCGCAAACACATGGCGCGCGCCCAGTTCGCGCAGGGCCGGCAAATGCTGCCGGTTGCCATGCGCGAGTTGCAAATCGACCCGGTAATCTGACAAATACGCGCGGCGGATTTGCTGCGGGCTGGCGCAAGCTTGCATGCGTCCCTGCGCCAAGACTGCAATACGCTGACAGCGCGCCAGAAAACCGGCCTCATGGCTGACCGCCAACACCGCTGCGCCCTGCTGGCGGCGTTCTTCGATCAGGGCGAATAATTGCCGGCTGTATTCATCATCCAGGCCCAAACTGGGTTCATCCAAGACAATCAAGCGCGCTTGCGGCAAAAAGGCGGCATATAAATCGACACGCTGCTTTTGTCCGCTCGACAGCCAGCCATATTTTTTCTTCAGCAAATCGGTCAAACCCAGGCGCTGCAACAGCGCTTGATCCTGCCGCCCATAGGCCGCGCGCAGGATTTGCAAGACATCTGCGACTTGATAATCCGGGGCAAAACTCAAGCGATGCAAACGCGCGCCGACTTGCTCGCGCAGGGACAGATTGCGGCGCCAGGCGGCAAAGTCCATGCCGCAAATGCGGTGCACGCGGCTGCTGGCCTGCTGCAGACCGATGCAACACTCCAGCAACAGCGACTTGCCGACGCCGTTCGGGCCGATCAAGGCCAGCAATTCGCCGCTGTGCACGCTGAAATCATCCACTTCCAAACTAAAGCCGGCAGCGTCGCCAAAGCGCAAGCCCTGGATTTCCAATTGCGCCGCACCGGCTGGCTGCATCTCCTCTTGCTGCGCGGACTCCGGCGCAGCATCCGGCACGGACTCCGGCGCCACCGCCGCCGGGGCCGGCAAAGCGTCCGCGCCATACACCTGGCGGAAAATGGCCGCCGCCACCAAACCGTAGTCGTCTGCGCGCAAAGCGAGCTGGCGCAACATGCTGCGCCCGCTGTCGGCGTCGCCGCCATATTGCTGCGGGGTGTGGATTAACAAAGTGGCTTTGCAAATTTGTGCGCTATACGCTTGCGGATACATGCGCAGCGCCGCATCCGCTTCACGCATCGCGCGGCTGCCCAGGCTGGCGCGCTCAAACACGCTATTCGCACGCATCAAACGGCTCATGGTGTGACGCAATTGCAATTCAGCCAGCGCCTGTCCCCCGCCCTGGCGCAAGAGATCGGCCAGCAACAGATCCGCCTGCTTGCTGCGCTCTGCCGCTTGCGGCGCGCGCAATTCGCGCAAGCTGATTTGCGCATCCAGCATGGCCAGGCGGCTGGCGGCATCCTGCGCCTGCTCCCACTGCGCCAGCATGGCGCATAAACCGTCCACATCATTGCGCGCGCGCAAAGCCAGCGCCTGGGCTTGCGTAAAACTGTGCGCCGGGGTCGCGCTGGCGGTGTGAAAACTGTCCCATTCATCGGCCAAAGCCTGGCGCACCAGCGGCAGCGCGGCGCCATTTTGCGCGCGCACAGCGGCAAACAGCTGGGCCAAACCGGCCCCGCCCAGGCGCGCATGCAAGCGCGCCACCAGCAGCGCGCCTTGCGGGTAGAGTGCCGCGCGCTGCGCCTCATCTTCGACCGCATCTTCAAACGCCAGCCCCTTGCCGAAGCCGCTTTGCAAGGCGCCCGGCAAATCCCAGGCGGCAGCGGCGCAGGCCGTTTGCGCCGCCGCCGCGTCAAAAGCCCCGCTGCTGCTGTATTCAAACCAAGTCGCCAAGCCTTCATCCAAGAAACGCTGGCCGCAACGCAAATGCGCATGCCCGGTTTCATGCCACAGCCAGCGCGCCATCTGCGGCTGCCCCAATAATGTTTGCGGAAATTGCAAACAGGCCAGACCGGGAATATCAAACATGGCCAGATTCATGGCGCCGAAGTCCGGATTCAGATACAGCAGCAGCGGCGCGACCGGCTGCGCCAGCTGGCTGGCGCCGAACGCCAGCGCAGCGGCGATCTGCCCATCCGCCTCTTGCAGCGCCGCCAGCGACACCTCAGCGCCGGCCAGCCAGTAACGCCCCTGCAGCTGATGGCAGCGCAAGCCGCCTTGCTGCAATTGGTGCAAGGCGCCGAGGATGCCGGCCTGCACCGCCATGCGCCGCAAAATCGTCGCGCCCTGCTGCACGCGCGCCGCATCCTGCGCCGCCGCCGCCTGCAACAGTGACAGCACAATCGCCGCCAGATCATACGGGTCGCCGGCCACATAGTGCGCCAGCGCCGCTTGCCGATTGCCGTCCATATTCATCCCGCGAAAAAGCCTACGATCACCGATTCGCTCACCCCATCCAGCTGCAATAAGCGTTCCGCCTCATCATCAAAAAACGAACTCCACATCAAACCATGCAAACCCAATGCCTGCGCATTCAAATGCAGGGTCTGGCCGGCGGCCCCGGCTTCAATCATCACCAGCTTATAGCCCTTGTTGCCATATTTATTGGTGGAGCGCTGCAACACCCCGCTCATGAAAATCATCACTGCCGGCATTTTGTCGGCGGCAAATGGCATCGACAACACGCGGTTGACCTGCTCCGCCTGCAATTCTTGCTGCAACACGCGCAATTCACGGCTGATCGTGTTGTAGTGACAGACGCAAGGCTGCACCCCGTCCACACGCATCGGCAGCACATAAAATTCCACCGGATACAAACCGCCGCCGGAAGGATAGGGCTTGCGGTGCAAGGTGGCGTCGCGCGCATATTCCGGCGTCATGCTGGCGTTACAGCCGAGCGCATTGCCGAGCAAATCCGCCAATTCCTGCTGGCTGATGCTGCGCCCGAACTCGGGGCGCGAGCGGCGCTGATGCAGCACGCTGGCGAATTCCTGTGACGGCAGGCTTTGCGCCGGCGGCAGCGCCAGCAGCGGAAAAGATTCATAGCGTTTGACCCCGGCCAGATGCAGGCGAATGGTTTGCGGATTGCTCAAAAAGTCATTGATGCGCATGCCGATCCCGGCCACTGTGGGACGGAAATACTTGGCGTTTTCATTAAAAATCTCATACAGGCAATCCACATCATAAGCGCCGTATTCATAATTCGGCGCAATCGCCTCGCTCAATTCCAGCACTGTCGCTTTGCTTTGCTCGCTCATGGTTGTCTCGTTTTTTTCATGTCAGGGGAAGGGATGGGGGGCCGGATTCAATTCCGCCGGCATCGGCATGCCCCAGAAATCGGCCAATTGCTGCAAACGGCGGCGCTGCTGGCTGGCGAAGCAGGCCGGATTGCCGAAGTACAGCGGCTGGATATCGGAAATCAAAACTTTCACCACGCGCAAACCGGTTTGCGCCACGTCTGCCGTACTCAAATCGGCCCAGCCTATGCAACGCCCGGACGCATGCACTTTTTGCGCTACGCTGTGCAGGCTGGCCGGGGCCAGACCGGCTTGCAGTGCGCTGGCCTGCACCCGTCCCGGACTATCGAGCAGGAAGCTGAGTTGCGCCCGCATTTCCGGGCGCAAGTAATAAGACACATGTTCTTTCGAGCCGGCCAGCTTGCCCCAGCTGTGCAATGTCTGCTGCGCCTGCTCCATTTCGCTATCGGCGAAACGGGTTGACCATACCCAGGTGTGACAGGCTTCCACAATCGCTTTTTCACAGGCCTGCAGCAAACTGAAATGACAGGATGCGCCAAAGCCGATGCGCCAGCTGTGCCGTCCCTGGCAGCAGGCCAGCACGGTGATGGCGCCGAATTCATTCGGCAGATACCACAGCGTGAGTTGGCACACCGGCGAGGCCAGCATGGCTTGCACTTGCGCCGGCAATTGCTGCAAAAAGGCGGCGTCGAGTTCGATTTGCTGCGGTTGATAGCGCAGCAACCACATCGCCATAAACACATCGCGCTCCAGCGCTTCGCGAAAGCCGGAGGCAATCGCCTGGCTGTAATCGGCGCCGCACGCCATGCCGGTGCTGACAGTCTGGGTCAACGCTTCCCCCTGCCCCACTTGCAAGCCGAAATAAATCAATTGCGCCGGCAGCCACAACTCATCACCGTTGATCAAATCCTGTCCCTTCACCCATTGCAGACTGGTTTGATCTTGCAAACGGCCAAATGGAAATTCGGGATTGTCGTATTGTTCCTGGCTGTACAAAATCCAGTCTTGCATGGGAAAACAGCGCCCCGCCATCTCTTCCGGCAAGCCGAATTCAAATTGCTCCATGCCGTACACCCCGCCGCAATAGCGTTCCACCGCCTCGCCCACGGTGGACCACAGGCATTGCTCGCGCGTGATGCCGGCCCCGGCCCCGCCCATCGGCACCTTCACCGGCGGCGCATCGTTGGCGCAAAAATAGGCTGGATTCGAGAGTACAGCGGCGGCGATATGCAATTGCGGAAATTCCGGCGCGCGGCAGGATTCGAGCAAGAGGCGGATCACGCCAAAGCGCGCGTCCACCAACTGGCGCCACACCGTGGGCAAATCCAGCGGGGCCGCCTGGCGGCCGCCATCCGGCAGATAAGTCAAAAAATCAGGGGGCAGGGGTGCGTTCATGGGGCAGACTCAAAAAATGCCGGCGAAACGGAGGCCGAGCGAGGTTGTGTAAGGAAGGTAGGCGTATTCTGTGCCGCCTTTACGGGCAAAATGACTGATGGAAAAACCGATGCTGGCGCCGCGCCACAGGCCGCGCCGCAGATTCAAAAAAGCCGCGCGGCTGCCGTCTTGCAAGCCGAAACTCTGTCCCAGACTCCAGTCCCAGCCGGCATGCGCGCCCTGCCACTGCAGATAGGCGTAATCGCGCAACATGCCTTGCGGCGGCAGGCTTTGTGCGTCCCACAGCAAATTGACTTCGCGCAAGGCTTGCGGCCCCGGCGCGCTGCGATGCCAATCCACCATCTGGCGCCAGCGCCGCCATTCATCACGCTGCATGCCATTGCCGTTATGCGACCATTCCAGCGTCAGGGCCGGCCAGTCGCGCGGTGTCCAATTCAAGCCGAGCAGACTCTGGCCGCGCCAACTTTCGCTGCGCTGTTCCTGATATGGATTGCTGAACCAGAATTGATCCGCTGTTTGCAAACCGGCATGACGCCAGCTGCGTTGCCCGCGCTGCCAATACAAGGAAGCATGCGCCTCCAGGCTTTCCAGCGGGGTGTAGGACAGACTGGCGCCGACACCGTGTCCCACTTCGCGCACCTGGCGCGCCAGCAGGGCGTAACTGAGCTGGCCTTGCTGGCCGGACAGGCGCAGCACGGTTTGGCGCAAACCCCGGTTGCCATAGTCCAGCGGCGCGCTGTCACGGCTGTGCGCCAAGTCCAGCGCCAGCCCCTGCGCCACGCGGCAGGACAACAGCGCCAACGGCAAGCCTTCGCTATTCCCGGCCAGGTCTTGCAAATCGCTTAAATTCGGCTGAGTTTGAAAAAATCCCAGCGGCTGCAATAAAAATCCCACATCCCACGCCAAAATCCGTTTGCCAAGGGACAGTTTGCAGTCTTGATTCAAGCGCCATACCTTGTTCAATTCCTTGAGCCGCACTTCCTGTTGCGCCGGATTGCCGCCGGCGCGCGCCGCCAGCGCCCGCACGCGCCAGGTGAAACCGGCGTGCTCGCCGTCCAACGTCAAGGCCAGGGTTTGTTGTTGCGCGGCGAATCCGTTGGCGCGCGTAATCGGAAAATACGCTTGCGACAGCGCATTTTCCTGCTGGCTGAAATACAGGGTCAGCGTGGGCCAGTCTTGCGCCTGGGCCGCGCCGCACAGGCCGGCCAGCAGCAGCCAGACTTTATTGCCCGACTTCCAGCGCGTGCAGACTGAAGGCATCTCGTTCCACCTGAATGTTTTTGGCGGCTTTCACCACGTACAGCGTTTCTTTGCCGTTTTTGGCGTCCAGCGCGCTGATGATGCGGGTGCTGCGGATCAGGCGGAATGCGCCCAGATTTGCGCTTTCGCCATACCAGGCGCTTTTCATCAATTTGCCGCCAAAGGTGTACATATCCGCTTTCACCGGCGCGAATTGGCTTTCGCTCAGATACAGCTCAATCTTGCGGTAAGTCGCTTCTTCCTGCGCCGCTTCGAGCGTGACGCGCCAGCAATTGCGTCCCTCCACTTGGGCCAGCTGCGGCGCATCGGCGGCCAGCTTGTATTCCTCACTCCAGCGCGTGCGCAACACATCGCCCACGCTGGCGTTACCCTGCAGCTGTTGCACCGCAGTCAGGCGCAGCGGGCGGCGCGTTTTCGGGAAATACATCCAGATGCCCTGTTTGGTGCTGAGAATTTTTTGCCCGCGCTTATCGCGGTTTTGCATCGCCAGCAAGGCATTCCCGCCGCCATCCGAGGTAATCGCATACGCGTCCTGCTCGACCTCGCGCCCGTCTTGCAGCGTGCTCAGGCTGACTTGCAATTCGACCCCGCCAGCCGGCTGGCGCTGCTGGTCGATACGGCTGATGATGTCTTTTAATTGCGCCGCATCAGGCGCTTTGGCCAGCGCCAAGGGCGCGCATAACAGCAGGGGCAGGAGGAAATGAAGACGCATAGGCTTGGCTCGTAGGTGTTTAATGGGTGTTGATCGCGTCCAAAATGTCCAGGCTGGCGACATGACGGCTGGCCAGCCAGGCCGCCAGCATGCCCAAGGCAATCAGGGCCAGACTGACTTGCAGCGCCATGCCGCCATCCCACAGCAATTGCAAGGGATAGCCGCTGGTGCTGCCTGGCGGAGCCGGCATCATGATGTGAATATGGCGGCACAGCCAGCCGCCGCCCCAGGCCAGCGCCGCACCGGCAGCGCTGCCGAGCGCGCACAGATAAAAACTCTCCAGCGCAAAGCCGGCGCGGATGCGCGCGGCGTCGATGCCGAGCGCGCGCAGACTGCCGATTTCGCGCGTGCGCTCCATCACATTCATGATGATGGCGTTCAATATCGCCAAAAACGCCACCGCCAGCAAAATCCCGCCCAGGACGATGAATTGGCCCCGGTAGAGTGTCACCAACTGATCGTAAATCGGGTTCAGCTCACGCCAGCTGCGCTGCGCAAAACCGGCGGGCAAGGCGGCTTGCATGCGCTGCGCCTGCGCCGCACTCAGATCCTGCTGCAGCAGCACGGTCAGGCGCGAGACTTTTTCGCTGCGCAATAATTCCTGCGCGCCGCCCAGCGGCATGGCCAGATAATAGGTGTCGCGTGCGGCAATTCCGCTGCTGATCACGCCGGCCAGGGTCACATCCATCGCATTCATCTGGCCGCTGACCGCCGCCGTCACCAGCGTCAGCGTGTCGCCCGGCTTGGCGTGCAGGCGCTGCGCCAATTGCTGGCCGAGCACAATGCTGTAGCGTTTATCGTCGCCGCCTTCCAGATAGTCGCCGCTGACAATCCGCAACTGCTTGCCAAACGCCTGCCATTCCGCTTCCGCATCCAAGCCTTCGCCGCTGAAGCTGCGCGTGATTTCGCCGTTTGAAATCAATCCCTGAAAATACAGGCGCGGCAAAATCTTTTTGACGCCGCCCAGGGCTTGCGCCTCGCGCTGCAAGCTGGCGCGCTGCGCGCTGCTCAAGCCATATTCCAGCGGTTTGTTTTCCTGCTCCAGAAATTCATTGCGGTGCGCCAATTGCACATGCCCGGCGCCGCCCTGCACAATCGAAAATTTCAAACCTTCAAACGAGGCCAGAATAAAACCATAGGCCAGCAAAATCGCGCAGCACGCCACCGCCACGATGGCGAGCGTGAGCAGACTGCGGCGACGGTTGCGCCACACATTGCGCCATGCCAGCGCGCTCCACAGCATCAGGCCAGACACTTGCCATCCTCCAGCAGTTGCACGCGCTGTACATAATCGTGCACCAGCGCATCGTGGGTGGCGATCACCAGGGTGACGCCGTTTTCCTGCTGCAAACGGCGCAAAATTTGCAGAAATTGCACGGCGTTTTTGCGATCCAGATTAGCGCTCGGCTCATCCGCCAGCACAATCCGGGGCTGCGGCGCCAGCGCGCGCGCAATCGCCACCCGCTGCTGTTCGCCGCCGGACAGCAGCGCGGCGCGCACATCCGCCCGGTGTGACAGACCGACTTGCTCAAGCCAGCCGCCGGCGCGGCGCTTGCGTTCGGCTGCGCTGAGATTCTGCATCACCAGCGCCATTTCCACATTTTCCTGCGCGCTCAAGACCGGCAGCAAATTGAAGCGCTGGAAAATGATGCCGATCTGCTGACCGCGAAAACGATCCAGCGCCTGCGCGCTCAGACTGTCCAAGCGCGTGCCGCCGATGCTGACATAGCCTTCATCCGGCTTGAGCAAGCCGCCAGCCAGCGCCAGCAAGCTGCTTTTGCCGCTGCCGGAAGGGCCGCACAGGGCCAGCGCCTCGCCCGCCGCCACCTGTAAATCCACGCCGCGCAGCGCCCAATACGCTTGCGCGCCATTCGGCCAGCATTTGCCGACGCCATGCAATTCGATCATTTTTCAATACGCCAGGCGGAAGCTGAATTCAATATTTTCTGTGCTCACCTGCTGCGCCGCATCGGCGAATTTGGGCGGGCCATACTGTCCCTTGGCGTTACGGCTGAAGGCTGTGCCTTCGACAGGAATCCCGAGTTGATTCACATCCAGGCGGCCATTCCCGTTTTCATCATGAAACGCGAGCGCGGCCCAACGCCCCGCCGGCACTTTTTGAAAACTGAGCGTGGCTTGCGCGCCTGTCACCGGGACGATTTGCTGAAACGGGCAAGTCGGCTTCAAAAAATCTTTTTCTTCGCACAATTGCACATACAGCTTGCCCTTGCGCTCCGCATCCACAGAATGGATGCGCAATTTGACTTCGGCGGCCTGGGCCACCCCGGCCAGCAGCATGATCAGCAAAGCGGCGCGCATCACATCCCCTTGAAGTCATAGGCCGGGGCAAACGGCAAATTCGCATTCCCGTTGCCGCAATGCGGGCAGCGCGGCAGTTTCAGCACTTGCGCCAACTTTTCCGTTCCTTGCAGCACATTGCATTCCAGCAGGCAGTTTTGATGCAAGTCCAGCACCTGACCGGCCAGCATGGCGCCGGCATGCATCAGAGTGACGGTGGCCAGATGTTGCGCTTGCAACAGCGGCGGCGGTAATTCCTGCACATGCCACAAGGCCTGGCCGGAACTGGCGGCGTCATATTCGCGGAAAAATTGTTTGCTGGCGCGCATGCGGTGGTGCAGGCATTCAAAACAGCCGGTGGCGCGCGGCACAACCCGCAGCAAGCGCGCGGCTGCGCCATCCAGCCAGGCGAACAGCGCCGGTTTTTCTTGCGCCAACACCAGATCGCGATTGGCGGCGCGGAAATCATCATGCTGCGGCTGGTCAGCCAACAGCACAAACATGGCGGCGCGCGCAGCGTCATCGGTGCAGACAAAACCGCTGTCTTGCGCCAGGCTGGCCAATTTGTCGCGCAGCACGCCTGTCCCGTGCAAATAGAGCGGATGGGCGGCGGCGTCAAACGCCGGCGCATGCGGGTTTTGCCGCGTATTGGTCAGCGCGTACAGCCAGGCATCCGCCGCGCTGGCAGGGCCGGATGCGCTTTCACACAAAATGCCGCGCGCCAGCAGCGAATCAATAAATCCGCCCAAGGCGGTGGCGTCGAATTCTTGGCGCAATGAAGCAATCCACTCATCCCGGCTGAGTTTGCCTTCCGCTTGCAGCACGCTGCGCAAAAGTTGTTCCGGGCATTTGATGGAAAACGCCGATGAGAGCATCACGAATTGCCAATGGCCTTCCGCCAATTGGTGAATGCGCAGGCCGGGGGCCAAATACAGTTTTGCAGCGTTCATGGAATTCCTGGGGGGTAAAAATTCCTGGGGGGAGTAAAAAACAGCGGGCCTTGCGGCCCGCTGCCGCCACCGTCTGAGGTGCGAGCTCCTGACGGCGGCTACACAAACAGATTACTGACCGTTGCCACCGCTGCCGCAGCAGCAGCAGGTGCAGGTGCAGGTGCTGCCGGCTGCATATTCAGACAGGGAAACTGCGTTCAGTGCATCGGACTCTTGGGTGTCGATGATTTCGATGTTCAGCATGCTCATTTCTTTTTCCTTGGTTGTGTTGTGGAGATTCCGCCAAATCTCAGCCGACAGCCATGCCTTGACCTGAAGACAATAGGAAATACACAGGCGCTAAGGGCGACAGGAAACGGGAAACTGGTGCTGAAGGATGCCGGAATTGTTATGCGGGCGCTTGTCGCATCGGGGAAAAACTTGATACGACATATTGCCCGAAAGTGATAATGCTCATGCAGTTTACGATTTGCCAATGCTGTTTCATTTTGTTACATATATTTATCATATTCGCATGGTTTCATCCATGTATGCATGAAATCGCGCAAGTTAGACCGTTTATTGCGTCAGTTATCGGAAATTCATTCATTTTTTCTGCCCCTTGACATGTAACATAATGTGTATTTCCAGCCGGAAATTCTGCACATTGCGGCGCCCAAAGCGGCTTGCTCAAACCGGCTCGATTAGAGGCGAACGCTCGCTTTGTAAAAACATGGCTATGCAGAATCCCGCATCAGCGGCGATTACTGGCGGGCGCTCAGGGCTGCGCTTTGCGCGCCAAAATGCGGCGGAAGGTGAGATTGATGCGCGGCCCTGCGTCGGCTTCGCGATTGATACCGTGCTGCCAATGATGCTGGGTGGGGCCAGCCATCAGCAGCAAAGAACCATGCTCCAAACGCAGGCGGACGGGTTTCAGCGTTTTGTCACGTTTGTGGCGCAAAATGAAGGTGCGCGGCGCCCCCAGACTGAGCGAGGCGATAAGCGGATTGCGCCCCAACTCCGGCTCATCGTCGCTGTGCATGCCCATCGCGTCATTGCCATCCCGGTATAAATTCAACAGCACGCTGTTATACGCATGCCCGGTGAACTGCATCAGGGCATCGCGCAATTGCGCCAACACAGGCGTCCAGGGAAGGGGGACATATTCTTTGCCGCTGTAGGCATAGCGCGCATGCGCATCGCCATACCAGGCCATCAGACGCGGTTGCAGCATGGTCTTGCCGTAAATCGTGATGCTGTATTCGGCCCACGGGGTGTCGCGCAGCAATGCCGCATACAGCGCATCCGCCGCCAGCGGCAAGGGCGGGGTGCGGCAAAAATACAGTTCCGCATCCGGCAAGGGCAAAATCTGCAATTCCTGCTCAGAAGCAAACAAGTCCGGGTTATGCTGCATGCTTTCTCAAGTCCTGAAAGGTGGAATGATGGAAAAACGTGATTTCCTGCGCCATGCCGGCGCCCTCGGCGCGCTCGGTCTGGGCGGTATGGCGGCCAGCGCGCCGGCCTTGGCCGCCACGTCTGCGAAAGCGCCGCAACTGCTGCATATCACCGGCGCAATCGGGCGCAGCAATCGCGGCGCGTTTGACGCCGGGCGCGATATTCTGTTCGGCAAACAAAAAATCAATTTTGAGCGCGCCTTGAGTCTGGATTTTACTGCGCTGGCCAAGCTGCCGCAGCAAACCATACGGCCCACGCTGGAATACGATAGCAAAGTCCATAGTTTGCAAGGCCCGCTGCTGACAGATGTGCTGGCCCTGGCCGGCGTGAAAGCGGATGCCGCCTTGCAAGTGCAGATGCGCGCGATTGACGGCTATGTGGTCAACAGCAGCTTGCAACAGGTGAAAGAGCGCAAACAGATTGTCGCGCTGATGATGGACGGGCAAGCCATGTCCTTGGGCGGCCTGGGACCACTATGGGCGGTGTATGACGCTGACCGCGTGCCGGAATTCTCCAGCCGCCCGGTCAATGAGCGTTTTATCTTCTGTCCCTGGGGTTTGTATCACATCAATTTGCTGGCGCAATAAGGCGCGGCAAAGCATGCGGGCCGGCGCAAACCGCCCGCATGCAAGATGTGCAACAATCAGGCGTAAGCCTCGGCCAGGGTCATCACGCGCGGCGTGATAGTGACGCCAATGGCGGAGAAGATGCGCTCAATTTCCTTCATATTCGCTTCACGCTCATTGTCTTTCCAGCCTTGGAACAAGTCCGTGCCGTCTTTGGAAAAGTGCAAATCCAGCACCTTGCCCTTATCTTTGTGGGTGTAAGAAGATTGATGGATCATTTTGAAGCCGGCGTTTCCCAGTTCCGCCAGCACGGCGGCTGGTTGATTGTCCGGATCCACGGCCATGAAAATGCCGTAAGTCTTGCCCGGGGGCTTGGCTGCGACATCCACCTCATAGATACCGGGCGCTTTGGTGACTGCCGTACTTTTCAGATAAAGCATTTCAGCTCCTTCCATTCTGACAAGTGAAGCCCGCGCAACCCAGCGGGCTGATGATGCCGCCAGGCGGCACTGCCCCATGAGGCATATTTTCACAGATATTCGCCTTTTTTCAAGGCAGCTGCATTGCTGCAGTGCGAGGCTTTACGCGCGAATTGCGCAAAGCCGGCGCGAACTCATAATCTATTGCTTTTTGGCACACTTGTCACCTGCAACGCGCGCGCCAGCGGCAGACAAACAACAGTGCAGGCGCGCCGCAACATCCGGGATGAGGCCGGCGCTGACCTATAATAATGCCCCTGGAGCGCGCTGACTGTCCCCGGACTGATATGCGGCGCCACGGTCTGATTTAAAACCTTGTAAAAAACACCAAAAACCTCAGATCAGCTGTTCCATGCCAACCTGCGAAAGTTTGCAGGGGGCAATACTGCCGTTAGGCAAATGCGGGCGGCTCCATTACAATAAATCTGAACCTGTGCCGGTTTTCCCGCCACCCCGGGCGCCCGGCCCCACCTGACGAAGGCGATATGCAGGAAGACAAAGACATGCGATCCACAGGCCATCCGCGCTGGCAAGGCGTGAGTGCGATGTTGCTGTGGCTATTGCATTTGTTCCATCCGAATCAACCGGAGCGGCAGCAGGATGACTCGCGCCAATTGCAGCGCATCCGCCGCTTTGGCCGCGCCAGCTGGATTCTGGTGGCGTGGCTGTGCGGCCTGCTGGGCCTGTTTTCCGCCGGCCAATTGCCGATTTTATTGTGGATAGAAGTCGCTGCGCTGGGCTTGACCGGCTTTTTATTGTTCGCATTCCTGCTTTTTTCCGGTTTGAATCAGCGCGCCCAGGATAAAACCCTGACCGCGCCGATGGCCGGCTGCATGCTGGCCTTGATGTCCTGGGCTTTGTACACCACGCCGGCGACGCAAATTCTGTTCAGCCCTTTCGCGCTCTTGATCACGATGTCCTGCGCTTTCCGCCTGCGCGAAAAAACCCTGCTGCTGGTGGCTCTGGGTGCGCTGTTTTCCAATCTGGCGGCGCAATTCTTGCACTATCTGGTATGGCATGACCGCGCCACCCTGATTCAAGGCTTGATGCATTGCGGCGCATTGGGCATCACCCTGCCCGGCTTTGTCATGCTGGCCACACGCGTGCGCCGCCTGTACCGCTCGCTGTACATGGTGAGCGTGAAAATGGAAAGCATTGAAGAACATGCGCGGCGCGATGAGCTGACCGGCAGCTTCAACCGGCGCTATATGATGGCTGCGCTGCAGCAACAAAAACATCTGGCCGATGCGACCGATCAAAGCTTATGCCTGGCGGTGATTGATCTTGACCACTTCAAGCGCATCAATGATGAAATCGGCCATCTGGCCGGGGATGAGGTGTTGCGCACTTTCGCCCGCCTGGCGCAACAAAGCGTGCGCCGCGAAGATGTGTTCGGGCGCTATGGCGGCGAAGAATTTTTGCTGCTCTTGCCCGGCATTGAATTGCAAGCCGCCTTCAGCACCGTCGAGCGAATTCGCGCCATGACCGAAACCCGGCTGGGCATCATCGCCAAGGTCGAGCGCAAAGTCACTGTGTCAATCGGCCTGACCCAATACATTCCGGGCGAATCGGTATTGGATTTATTTGCGCGCGCCGATACCGCGATGTATCTGGCGAAAACCGGCGGCCGCAATCAGGTCGTGATGCAAGAAGCGGTGGAAGAACGGGATTGAGGCGGCGCCAGGCCGCCCCGCACAGCGTTTATTTTCCGCTCTGGCCGCTGACCGGTTTGCCGGCATGCGTCGCGGCCGACCAGACATAACCATCATCCAGGGTGCATTGCGCCGTGCCATCGCCCTGCGCAATCTGGAACGGCCCGGTCCAGGCCGGACACACACATTCCGCCAGCTCCAAACCGGTCTTGGCGTCCGTCTTATTCAATTTCTTGCACGGCGCCGTCATGCAACCGACATACTTGCCGGAGGGGCAGGAAATCTGCTTGATCGACAGGCCATTGTTTTGCGCCATATAAGTGCTGAAGGTGGACACCAGGGTGGCGCTTGGGTAAAACGTGTTCTGCGTGATGCTGGCGCAAGCCGGCGCGGAATTGGTCTTGCTGCACGCGCCGCCCTGCTGGCCGCAGCGTTTGACGGTATCGCGGTACACATCCAGATTCAAAATCGCGTGAATATCCACTTTCCACAAATTCGGCGTACTGCTGGCGCCGGCGGGAATCACATAGCAGGTGCAATCAGCTTCCGTGCCATCCGGGCGCAAACGGCAGGGCGCCGGGCCAGCCGGGCCGGAGTAATAGCAGAGCGCGATTTCGCTGCCGCTGCAATTGAGAAAATTGCGCGGATGCAAAATCACATTCGCCCAGGCTTTGGCATTGGGCGTGGTGTCGAGCACATTCAAGACAAACGGCCCGCCTTCGGTGTAGGGTTTGAGATTCGGCAACGCTGGTTTTTCCTGGGACTGCGCAAGCGCACTGACTGACAACAAGAGAGCGAACGGCAATGCAAAACGGGTTGACATGGCGTTTCTCCAGATGGGGGGAGGGATGGTCAGTGTACACCGGCGGGACGGGTTTGTATCCATGCATACGGAGGATATCGCCCCCCGCCTTGCACTGCAAAATAAGCGGGTGCAATGCGGCAATCCGGCGTTTCCACAAGGCCCGAAAACAATTGAATAGATATTCAACTGTTATAAAGCACAGCCGCAAAAATCCTGCTACACTTTGCCGCCATGACCCGTCGCCTCGTTCTCATTTTCTTCATGTTGATTATCCCGCTGCAGCTCAGCCTGGCGGCGATCAGCGCTATCTGCCAGCATGAGCAGGGCGCGGCGGCGAATCATCCCGGGCATCATGAACACAAACATGACAGCAGCGTGCAGGCTGAGGCAAGCGGCGCGACTGACCCGGATTGCGGCCCCTGCCATGATGTGCACCAACCGGCCCCGCTGGAAAGCCGGACGCAAACCGCGCTGTTTGCGGTCAAACTGGCGCCGCCGGATTATCTGGCGCATTTAAGCCACCCGCCGCACCACCCTCCCGAACGCCCACAATGGCGCCGCCCGGCTTAAGGCCGGCGCAGCGCCCTCCTCTATTGACTTACGCTATGTGGCCGCTGGCCGCATCGCCGGCGTTGCGCCGATTTTCTTGAACATTGTCAGCCCGTGCGCCGTATGCGCGCACGGCTGGGAGAATCGGAATGCATTTTTTACGCAAACCCCTGTGCGGCTTGCTGCTGGCGCTCGGCCCTGCGCTGCCAGCCTGCGCAGCAAGCGACTGGCCCACGCTATGGCGCCAGGCGCAGCAACACAATCTGGAATGGCGGCAAAGCAGCCGCAGCGCCGACTTCATGCAAGCGGAAATGGAGCAGGCGCAGACCCGTCCCAATCCTGAACTCAGCATCAGCCAGGAGGGCCAGGGCGCACAACGCAGCCGCAGCGTGCAACTGAGCATGCCCATCGAAACCGGCGGCAAACGCGCCGCCCGCATCGCGCTGGCGCACAGCAATCAGGCTTTGCAAGCCTTGGAGCAAAGCCAAAAACGTCAGCAGATTCAAGCCGATCTGCGCCTGGCGTTTTATGAAGCGCTGGCGGCGCAACAGCGGCAAACCCTGAGCCATGAAGCGCTCACGCTGGCGCAACAAGCGCATCATCTGAGCACGCAACGGGTCGCCGCCGGCAAAATTTCGCCACAAGAACAGGCGCGCACGGAATTGGCATTGGCGCAAGCCGGGCTGGATGTGCGTCAGGCGGAACTGGCGCTGCAACTCAGCTTAAGCCGCCTGGCCGGGCTGGCCGGGCTGCCTGCTGTGCCAGCGGTGCAAGGCAAGCTGGAACACAGCCCGCCCGCCCCGCCCTGGCCGGCATTGCAGGCCGCATTAGAGCAAGCGCCGGCCTGGCGGCACATCCAAAGCACACAGGCGCAAGCGCAAGCCGCCAGCGCACTGGAACGCAGCAAAGCCATGCCGGATCTGCAATTCGCAGTCGGTTTGAAACAAACCGTCGAAACCGCACCCGGCGCCAACCCGCGCCAACTTTTGCTCAGTCTGGCGATTCCTTTGCCCTTGTTTGAGCGCAACCAGGGCGCGCGCGGGCAGGCGGAACTGCGCGCCCGCGCCGCGCAGCAGGATGGCGCCGCGCAACAGCTGCAATTGCAACAGCAATTACAGCAAGCCTGGCGCAATTGGCGCCAAGCGCAGCAGGAAAGCTGGCAAATCGGCCAAACGCTGTTGCCGCAAGCACAGCAGATCGTGGAAGCGGCCTTGCAGGGCTTCCGCCACGGCAAATTCAGCTATCTGGAGTTGCAGGAAGCGCAACGCAGCCAAGCCGCCTTGCAAGCGCGGCAAATTCAAGCCCAGCTCGACGTCTGGCGCGCCATCGCTGAAGTGGAACGGATTAATGGCCCGCTCGCGCCATAAACAAAAAAGGATCAATCATGCAAAGCAAACTCAAGGCGCTGCTGCGCCACCCGCACACCCCCATCTGCGCACTGATCGTCAGCCTGAGCGTGGGCGGACTGTTTTTACTGCCCTCCGCTGACGCCGCCAAGAGCGGCCATGCCGATCATGCCGGCCATGCGCATGAAACAGAAGGCGCGCACGGCAAACCGGAACAACACGAAAAAGCAGCGTCGCACGCAAAAAGCGCGCCGCCAGCCGCTTCCGCTGCACACACCGGGCATGCCCACGATGACAAACAAGCCGCCCACGCACACGATGAAGAAGAAACACAGGAAGTCGCGATGAATGCGCAACAAATCAAGCTGGCCGGCTTGCGTATCGCGCGCGTGGAAAACGGGCCGATCCGCAGCATGCAACCCTTACCGGCGGAAATTTTGCTGGATGAGGCGCGCACCGCGCATCTGACGCCGCGTCTGTCCGGGGTGATTCTGAGCGTGCACGCGAACCTGGGTCAGCGTGTGCGTAAGGGACAGGTGCTGGCGATCTTGCAAAGCGCGGCAGCGGTCGAATTGCAGGGCGAAACGCGGCTGGCGCAACAACGTTTGCAGCTGGCGCAGCAGCAATATGCGCGCGAGAAAATGCTGTGGGAGCAAAAAATCAGCGCCACTCAGGACTACCAGCAAGCCGCGCACCAGCTGCGCGAAGCGGAATTGCAGCTGCACAATGCGCGCCAGAAAATGCAAGCCCTCGGCCTGCAAGGTGAAGCCGACGCCAGCCGCATCGCGCTGCGCGCGCCGCAGGATGGCCTGATTTTAGAGCGCCACGCCACCGTCGGCGAAGCCGTGAAAGAAGAACAAAACCTGTTCACGATTGCTGATCTGTCCCAGGTTTGGGCTGAGGTGGAAGCGCCGGCGCGCGATATGGCGCTGCTGAAACAAGGCGCTGCAGTGCGCGTCAGCGCCGCCGGCTTGCAAGCGCATGGCGTGTTGGATTGGGTCGGGGTGCAATTGCGCGAACAAAACCGCAGCGCCAAAGCGCGCGTGCGCCTGGCCAACCCGGAACTGGCCTGGCGTCCCGGCGTGCTGGCGCAAGTCGAAGTCGAAAACGGCGCGCAGCGCAGCGCACTCAGCGTGGAAAGCGAAGCCTTGCAGGAAATCGACGGCAAGCCCAGCCTGTTTATCCGCAGCGTCCACGGTTTCCGCGCGCACAGCGTGCAAACCGGGCGCAGCGATGGCCGCCGCACCGAGATTCTGGCCGGCTTGCAAGCCGGGCAGGAATATGTGGCCGGCGGCAGCTTTGTGCTCAAGTCCGAGCTTGGCAAAGCTGCTGCGGCGCACAGCCACTGAGAACGGAGCCTCCTATGTTTGATACGCTGATCCAAAGCAGCATCCGCCAGCGCGCGCTGGTGCTGCTGGCTGTGATGGCGCTGGCCATGCTCGGCCTGTTCCACTTTCAACGCCTGCCGCTGGACGCCCTGCCCGATATCACCAATGTGCAAGTGCAAGTCAACACCAGCGCACCCGGTTATGCCCCGCTGGAAGTCGAGCAGCGCATCACCGCGCCGCTGGAAAATCTGCTGGCCGGCCTGCCCGAAGTGCAGCAGACGCGCTCACTCTCGCGCTATGGTCTGTCACAAGTGACGCTGATTTTCGCGGATGGCGCAAATCTGCAATTAGCGCGCCAGCAGATCAATGAGCGCTTGCAGCAGGCCGCCGGCCGCCTGCCGCCCGGCCTCAGTCCCGGCTTAGGCCCGCCCACCAGCGGCTTAGGCGAAATTTATCTGTGGACGCTGCAAGCCGCGCCGCAAGCGCGCAAAGCCGACGGCAGCGCCTACACCTTGAGCGATTTGCGCGACTTGCAAGACCGCGTGCTCAAACCGCAATTGCGCAGCGTGCCGGGCGTGGCGGAGATCAACAGCATGGGCGGCGATGTGCGCGAATACCAGATTGCGCCGCTGCCGGAACGCATGGCGGCGTATGGCGTCAGCTGGCAAGACATCGCCAGCGTGTTAGAGCGCAGCAATCAGCGCCAGGGCGCCGGCTATATTGAAAAACGCGGCGAACAATATCTGGTGCGCACCCCGGGCGCGCTGCGCGATCTGGACGATGTGCGCATGCTCAGCCTGGGTCTGCGCAATGGCGCGCAAGTACGCTTGCGCGATGTGGCCGAAGTCGGGCCGGGGCGTGAACTGCGCACCGGGGCCGCCACCGCCAACGGGGCCGAAGTGGTGCTCGGGGCCGCCTTTATGCAACTCGGCGAAAACAGCCGCAACGTGGCGCAGGCGGTGCATGCGCGCTTGCAGGAAATCAAAGCCGGCCTGCCGCCCGGAGTGCAGGCGCACACCGTGTACCAGCGCACCACGCTGGTGGATAAAGCCATGCAAACCGTGCGCAATAATCTGCTGGAAGGCGCGGCCCTGGTGGTGGCGGTGTTATTTCTCTTCCTCGGCAATTTGCGCGCCGCCTGCATCGTCGCCCTGGTGATTCCGCTGTCGCTGCTGTTTACTTTCAGCGGCATGGCGGCGGGACATGTCAGCGCCAATTTGATGAGTCTGGGCGCGCTCGATTTCGGCATCATTGTGGATGGCGCGGTGGTGATTGTGGAAAACTGCATGCGCCGGCTGGCGCTGGCGCAAGGCGCCAGCGGCGCCGCACTGCCCGTGGCGGAGCGCTTGCGCATTGTGTATGAAGCCGCACGCGAATCCCGCCGCCCGCTGGTGTATGGGCAGCTGATTATCATGCTGGTGTATGTCCCGGTATTCGCTTTCCAGGGAGTCGAAGGCCGCATGTTCCAGCCGATGGCGTTTACCGTGCTGTTTGCGCTGGGGGCCGCCTTGCTGCTGTCGCTGACCTTCATCCCGGCTGCGCTGGCGATTTTTTTGCGCGGCCCGTTGCGCCAGCATGAGCCGCGTCTGCTGCAAGCCGCGCAAAGGCTGTATGCGCGCCTGCTGCCGCGCGCCATGGCCGCGCCGGCTCCACTTCTGTGTCTGGTGTTCTGCCTGATGTTGTGGAGCGGGGTGACAGCCAGCCGGCTGGGCGCGGAATTTGTGCCGAATCTGAACGAAGGCGATTTCGCGCTGCAGGCATTGCGGATTCCGGGCACAGGTTTGGCGCAATCGGTGGCCATGCAAGAGCGTCTGGAGCGCCAACTGCTGGCGCGTTTTCCGGAGATCGAAACGGTGTTTGCGCGCACCGGCTCGGCGGAAATCGCCACCGACCCGATGCCGCCGAATATTTCCGATGTGTATCTGATGCTCAAACCGCAAGCGCAATGGCCGGCCCCGCGCAAAACCCGCGCGCAATTGCTGCAAGCCATGCAGCAGGAAGTGGCGCAGATGGCGGGCGCGAATTATGAATTTTCACAGCCGATTCAATTGCGTTTCAATGAATTGCTGTCCGGCGTGCGCAGCGATCTGGCCTTGAAATTGTATGGCGACGATTTGCAGCAATTGCGCGTGCAGGGTGAGCAATTGGCGGCACGCCTGGCGCAAATTCGCGGCGCGCGGGAAGTGCGCCTGGAGCAAAACGAAGGTTTGCCATCGCTGGATTTGCAAATCGACCGGCAAGCGGCGGCGCGCTATGGCGTGAACCCGGCGGAAGTGCAAAACCTGGTCGCCGCCGCCATCGGCGGGCAAAACATCGGCGCGATTTACGAAGGCGAGCGCCGGGTGGAGATGGTGATGCGCCTGCCTGAACAGATGCGCAATGAGGTCGCCGCCCTGCGCCGCCTGCCGCTGGCCCTGCCGCCGGATAGCGCCGGGGTGACACGCTTCATCGCCTTGTCGGAAGTGGCCGATTTTCAATTCAGCCAAGGCCCGGCGCAAATCAGCCGCGAAAACGGGCGGCGCCGGATTGTGATCAGCATGAATCTGGAACAGCGCGATGTGGCGTCGTTTGTCGCCGAAGCCAAAACCCTGCTGGCGCAACACCAATTGCCGCCGGGCTACAGCATGCGCTGGAGCGGTTCCTTTGAAAATCTGGAAGCCGCCATGCAAAGGCTGTATTTAATCGCCCCGCTCACCCTGCTCTCAGTCTTGCTCTTGCTGTACGCCGTATTTGGCAATCTGCGCGATGGCTTGCTGGTGTTCGCCGGGATTCCCTTCGCCATCTGCGGCGGCATTTTTGCACTGGCTTTGCGCGGCATGCCGTTTTCGATAGCAGCGGCAGTCGGCCTGATTGCGCTATCCGGGGTGGCGGTCTTGAATGGCCTGGTGATGCTGAGCTGTATCCGCCAATTGCGCGAACAGGGCCTGCCCTTGGAGCAAGCGATTTTGCAAGGCGCGCAGCAGCGCTTGCGCCCTATCCTGATGACCGCACTGGTGGCGGCGCTGGGTTTTGTGCCGATGGCCCTGGCCAGCGGGGCCGGCGCGGAAGTGCAGCGCCCCCTGGCCACGGTGGTGATTGGCGGCATCATTTCTTGCACCGCGCTCAGTCTGTTGCTGTTGCCGATGTTTTACCGGCTGGCGTATCGGCGTCACAGCACAGCGCAAGTCAGCGCTGCGCCGGCTGCGTTGAATCTGGCCCCGGTCTCATAAAGCGGCGCCCCGGCAACCTGCGCCGCAAAGCGCAGGTTGCCGGGATGTCATGCTTGCAAATGCAAGCGCCATTCGCGGCAATAGCCCTTGCTGTCTTCACAGAATTCCCAGACCGACAAACCTGCCAGCAAAGCCAGCCAGAGCGTCGCCGCGCAACACAAGATACGCAAAAACGGGCGTGCGCTGTTGCTGCGATAAATAATCAGGCTGAACAGCCAGCTGCCCATCAGCGCGCACAAGCTCAACATCAGGCACAAGCCCTTGAGCGCCACCTCGCCAAATCCAGTCGGGCCATCGCTTCTGATCACAAACACCACTTTCAAAAACGGCATCAAGAGCAATATTTGCAAGAGATTATTGTGCAGCGCATAAAAGGTTTTTTGCCGTTGCGTCAATTGCGGCTGGGGCGGGTTTTCCTGGTGCATGGCGAATGATGGAAAAAAGTGCGCATCAAGACTGTTCTTGAAACAATTCCTGATACGCTTGATGTGCGGGATGAAAAGTATATTCTGGAAGTGAGCCGTTAAGACCATAGGTGACGCTCATCAGCAGTTGTTCATAATGCGATTCAATATCGTCCTTAAAGAAATGATCGCGCCGGTCTTCCTGATAGTCTTTATTCAATTTTTCATGGCTGCGGTAATACTCCCTGATTAAGCTATCACAGTGCTTTTTCTTTACAAGCGCAGTGCCATGCGTTTGCACCAGTTGCTGAAATGCCGCCTTATTTGAGGGCGGCGTTTGCACCACATAATGCTCGGTGCATAAAGTGAAATTACCGCCTTCGCTTCTTGGCAATATCTGTTGAGAATCCAACTGCTGTAAATGAAAAACCTCAGTCGGCCCCGGCGCCGGTTTGGAACAGGCTTGCAGAAAAATAAGGCAGGCAATGCACAGGGATGCATATTGCTTCATGCCAAACTCCCGGCGAAAGGGTAGTCAAATACCGCCTTGGTAATAAATGGCTTATACGCAAAATTGACATAATGCTGCAGGATAAACCAGGCGCGGAAGCCGCCCAAATTGCCATACACCTTGCTGTAATCCACATCCGGCACGTCCAGACCAAAGTGATCAAATAAAGAAATGCGCAACGTGCCGGCATACTCTTTGCCGGACATCCCATAGCCGGTCAATTCAACACGCCAAGCCCAGACATCATTGATGGCAATTGTCAAACCGCCTGCGATATCGGACTTATCATTGAACACCAGCTTGCTTTTAATTTGAAAATCTTCATTGACGACAATTTTATTCGGATCGCCCTGACGCTTTTTTAAAACAGGATGGATTGCAGCCAGCACTTCTTGAGAAAATTTCAGATAACGGTGGTGGCCGGCAATTGCTGTATTCAGTTCTTTGCTGCTGAAATCGCAACCGCTGCTGCCTTGAAAATGGTCAATCATTTTTTGAATATTGATCTGCAAATTCCCCATGGAAAACAGCGATGCCATCTCGCGCAAAGAAGCAAAATATGTCCGTGCGGGCAGATGTTCAATAAAATCCAAGCGAAAATTCCAGCGCAAGGCGCGGATTTGTTCCGCGCTGTAGTCGCCATAGCGCAAATCATCGGCAAGGCCGGTATCGTTGTAATTTCGCCCCGGCTTCTTTTGAGATTGCGCCAGCAACAGCGGCTGCGCCAGGGTGCGCATGTTCAGATACGAGCCGAAACGGCTGATGTCGCCTGGCGTCAACTGTGCTCCTGGAGCCAAGGCGCCAGCACCGCTCAATGGCGAATTGGATAATCCGGGGAAATTGCTCAAAACAGGCTCCTGAAGAAAGCGGGCGAAGCAGCACCGCAGCTGAGGGTTATGGATACTGTATGCTTGCTTGCAAGAATGATACAAGCTGTCATGTTTGGCAGTATCCATCCACCAAAAAATAAATATATGCTAACATTATTTTCCTGTCATACAACATCCATTCTCCCACCATTTCCCTGCACACGATGAACAACAGCGCAACAGAACACATCATCAGCTTGCTCAACGGCGGCGGCAAACGTCTGTTGAAACTGTATTTTCCGCGCGAAGACGGGCCTGACGCCGGCTTGCTGGTCAACCGCTTGGTGGCGGACGAAGGCGTATCGCGCGATTTTTGCTATACCGTCACCTTGTTGTCGGATGACAGTGAAATCGAGCTGAAAGATGTGCTGGGGCGCATGGTCTGCGTCGAATTGCAGTGCGAAGGACGCACGCAACGCTATTTCAATGGCTATTGCTTTGAATTTGAGCGCACCGATGTGCAACAGAACCTGTCGGTGTACAAAATGGTGTTGCGGCCCTGGCTGGCGTTTTTCAAACTGCGCCGCAATCATCATATTTTTCACGACATGACCATTACCGAGCAGAGCAAGGAAATCTTCCTCTACTCCGGCACCGCCAGCCATGATTTTATGATCAAACAAGGCGACCCGAAACGCACTTTTTCCTGCCAATACGGCGAAACCGATTACAACTATCTGCACCGGCGCTGGGAGGAAATGGGTTGGCATTACTGGTATGAACACAGCCTGAACGGGCACCGTTTGATCATCAGCGACAATTCCTGCACCTCGCGCCCGCTGGATGGCAAACTCAAGCTGATGCTGCACCACGACGGCGGCGCCACCAAAGAAGACCGCATCCACAGCTGGGAACCGCAGCGCCAGGCGGTGGCCGGCAAAGTGGAATACGCCAGCTACGACTTTAAAAACCCCGACCCGCAATTAGCGGCGCACAAGAGCACACATGAGCAAGGCGATGTGTTCAAAATTGAAGTCTATGCGTATCAGGGTTTATACGGCTTCAAAGAACGCGAACATGGCGCGCAAATGACGCGTCGGCATATGGAGCAAATCGAATCCGCCGCCAAAAATTTTGAAGGACGCGGCGAGTGCCGCACGATGCAAGCCGGACGCTATTTCCAGCTGGGCATGGCGTATCACACGCCGGGCAATGAGGCTGACATGGAATTTTTCATCACCGATGTGTTCCATGTGGTGGACAATAATTATCTGAACGGCAGTGGCGCGCACGCCACTTACGACAACCGTTTCCGCTGCCTGCGCCGGCGCATTCCCTGGCGCCCGCAGCAGGGTTTCAACAGCGAAGCAGCGCCCGATCCGGGCATGGACACCGCGACCGTGGTCGGCCCCGATGGCGAAGAGATTCACACCGATAAATATGGCCGCATCAAAGTCCAATTTCACTGGGATCGGATTGGTGAATTCAATGAAAAGAGCTGCGCCTGGCTGCGCGTGATGACGCCCTGGGCGCAAAACCAGTTCGGCATCATCGCCCTGCCGCGCGTCGGCAGTGAAGTGGTGGTGCAATTCCTGCAAGGCAATCCCGACCGCCCCCTGGTGCTGGGACAGGTGTACAACGAACGCCATATGCCGCCCTGGGCTTTACCGATGAACCGCACGCAAAGCGGAATTTTAACGCGCTCCAGCAAGGGCGGCACACCGGCCAATGCCAACGCCCTGCGTTTTGAGGACAAAAAGGGGGAAGAGGAAGTCTGGTTGCATGCAGAAAAAAATCAGCGCATCGAAGTTGAACATGACGAATCGCACTGGGTGGGACATGACCGCAGCAAAAAAGTGGATCATGACGAAACCGTGGTGATCAAAAACAACCGGCGCGAAAATGTGGGCAATGATGAAACCATCAACATCAACCACAACCGCACCGAAACCGTGGGCAATAATGAGAGCATTACGGTGGAAAAAGATCGCACCATCGAGATCAAGCAAAACGAGCGCATCACGATTGGCAAAGTACAGATCACGAAAGCTGGCGAACATATGGAATTTGTGTGCGGCGCGGCTAAAATCGTTTTACAAAGCGATGGCGGGATTTATCTGCACGGCACGCATATTGAAATCCAGGGCAGCCAGGCGATTAATGCGGATGGCGGCATGGTCTTCATCAACGACGGCAAATCAAAAGCGCCGCCCAAGGCGTAAGGAGCAGCGATGGGAAAACCGGCAGCCAGAATCGGCGATATGCATGTTCGGCCCGGCGGCGGCGGGCCGATTGTGGAGGGTTGCGTCACGGTGATCATCGCCGGCATGCCAGCCGCGCGCACCGGCGACAAAGCCGTCTGCGCGCCCGGCATGGATGTGGTCGGCCCCGGCGCGCCGGGTGTCATCATCGGCGGCAAAATGGCTGCGCGCATGGGTGATAGCCATGCATGCGGCGGGAAAATTGTCAGCGGTTGCCCCACGGTGATCATCGGCGACAAAGTCGGCGGCGCCGGCGCCGCCCCGGTCACAGTCAAGTTGGCGCAACAATTCAGCCAGCAAGTGGATTTGGCCGACTTCATTGGCATGGATCCGGCGACCGGGCGCGCGATTGAAAACCTGCCGTATGAATTCCGCGATAAAAAGGGGAATGTGTTGTTGAGCGGGGTGACGGATCATGTGGGGGATACGGCACGGGTGTTTACAGAATCCGCTATGGATTTGTATTTATATGTAGGCGAAGGGGAATGGTCTTTGTCTATGGATGGTATGCATGAAAGCGGCGAAGATGACAAATGAAGTAAACCCTAATCAAAAACCAGCTAATAATACTATGCAGGAAGTTGGTAAGGTATCTCCCATGGATACAACGAGCCAGGCCCAAGCTACCAAAGCACAAACCATTGATTCGCCAGTAAAAACAAATGGCGAAGCAGGCCTAGTATCGGCGGATAAAACTGAAACACCAAGTACAGCAACAACCCCACAGAAGTTAGCAGAAACTGAAGCTGTGGACAAAGCCATAGAAAAACAGCCCACAGAGGCCGCAAGTTCAGCAACTCAGCGCACCGCTCCAACCGAGGCACCACCAACAACAATTCAGGATGCCTCTATTGCAAATATTGAGGCTGAAAACTGTTCTACTGGCACATTGGATTTGTATATCCGAGATTATCATAATGATCCGGTACCAAATTTGCAAATTAAAATCTTAATGCAAGGGAAAATTATTTATACCGGCTCGGTAGATAGCAATGGGCGCAGGAAAATTGAGAAAATTCCAATGCATTTTCCATTTGAAATCCGCGTCAAAAAAGACAAAGCAGTTGCTGGCTCTGCGCCGGAGGACTCAGACGGTTATCGCTTTGCTGCGATTGGGAAATTGATGCAAGTACAAGCTACTGCCTGTCTGACAAGCCCAAAGACGCGGTTCGAATTTTTTACAGAGATGCATGCAGGCCCTGCTGGAAAAGCTGAAGAGCATAAAAAGGCCGTAATACAAGCGCATAATCAAAAGCCGGATGCACAACCCGACATAAGTAGAAACTCAGACAAAAAGCCTGAAATTAAGGCTGACCGTAATTCACATGGTCAACCAAAAGGGAAAATAATTGATGGTTTGCAAGATTGGTTTGGCCGAAACAGAAACACAACCGGCAATCCTCATGCAGGATTAAAAGATATTGAGAAAGTGAAACAATTAATTGAATTTGCCGACACTCAATCCGGGTGGGAATATAGCACTGGAATTATTTCTGAGACTTATATACAACAAATGATAAAAGGAAGTTTCAAAACACCAGCAGCTAAAGATAAAAGCAAATCGGCACGTCAATGTAATAAGTATGTAAAAATTGCTTTATGGAGAGCAGGTTATGGGATGGAGACTGAGCCTATTGGCAAAGATGCAAAATACGCTCCGGCGCGAACTATGGGACCAGCTTTAATTTCTGCTGGGTTCACTGATGTTACAAAGCAATTGCTTGATGGTCGTTGGGCAGCTCCTGGTGATATTATCGTTTATGAAAGAATTGGAGCGCCAAATGAGTCAGGTCACATTGACATTCGAACATATGATGGATATCTCAGTGATTTCTTTCAAACATATTTGCCTGTGAAGAGATTTAAGGTTACAGGAATATATCGAAAATATCATGATCCTTTACCAGAAAAGCGAATGCGCGCTTTTTTGAAGGTGATTGCATCCAGAGAAGCCGAAACACTCTTTAAAGCAAGTGGGTATGAAAGTACATTTTATGCCTTACCCATACTTAAAGGCCACAAAGGCCCTCCTCCAAAGTTTGAAAGCTTTGCCACACATCCATTTAAAGAAAATCCCACAACGCGTACTCCTTCGGGAGCATATGGAATTACTCTGAAAACATGGAAGAATTATCTCACTTTCTTAGATCTTGATGAAAATCAGGAAAAATTTACACCATCTGTCCAAGATCGTATTGCAATTACAATTATGGAGCAAGTACAAAATGCATTAGCGCTTGTAAGGATTGGAAAAATTGAACAAGCCGCTAATATCCTTGCGATGAAGCAACAATGGTCATGCCTTCCGGGTGGAGCCGAAACACGTGGTTTTGGCGTTAAAGAAATGATGCAGTCTTACGAACAGTTTTTTGGAGAGATGAAATGAAGAAAATTATTTTATTGCTGCTCATGTTTCATTTTTCGGCCTATGGGCAAACAAAGTCTTTATGTAATTCTAAAGAAAAAAAAGGTCAAGCCATTTTACTTGATCAAACCCGTAAGAGGATTTTACCAGAGTTTACTCTTGGGAAAATAGATGCGACTGGGCTTGACCAAGACTACGTGTATAGCACCAACAAATTCTACCTATTAGTAAAACCATCTCATTATGAATTCTATCCAGATTGTAATCTCGGCATTTGTATGGAAGCAACACGCATAAATAATCCATGCCCAGAGGTGGCTGAGTATGAGGTGAAGGTAGGAATTAATCCTGCTAAATTCAAGACTGGGGCTTTCCTGCAAGAAATCACGATGAATTTCGAGAATTCAAAATCCGATTCACCGGCGAGGCCAAACATACAGTATTCATTTAAACCTAGAATTGAAGGCAGTTTTTTGCGGGATAAGTCAAAATGAAGAAAATATTTACATTTCTCATTTTTTTGCACTCCGAACACAATTTTCATCAATGGTTGACTTTAATTTGAATTATTCCAGGCCGTATAAATATACAATGGCTGATTTTATACAGCGATATGATCAGTTCATGACGGAATTAAAATATTAAGCTTGGAGAAAAAATGAAAAAAACCCTTTTTCTATCACTATTTTTTGGAGCATCTGCTTATGCAGGAAATGCCCCAACATTAGAAGAAGTACGTAAAACCATAATAGGTTTATATCAGATAACTGTATATGAACACGAGTGTAGCACGCTACGTTCAGGAATAAATCCTGAAGCAGCCCGCAAGAAAATTGCTCGCGCCAGCTATGAAGACTTTCCTATTGTAGCACAAGATATGTATGAGTGGCGCGTTAAGGATGACACTTACTGGAAGGCTTTCCCCCCGTGTCAAAATAGTTGTCGCCTCCAGTGATTTGGAGTTCTAATCCATCCCGGGGGCGATGGAACAGACGATAATGAAATACACACAAGAGAAGAAAGAACATGTGCTCAAGCTGATGAGCGCACCACAAAACAAGTCTGTGGCCGAGGTCGCTGAGATAAGCGGCGTGCCAGAGGCTACGCTTTACCTGTGGCGGAAGCAGGCCCGTGAAGCCGGTCGTGTTGTGCCTGGCGACGGACAAAACCCCGAGCAATGGCGTGCTGCGGACAAATTTGCTGCAGTACTGGAAGCGGCGCCGCTGAACGAAGCAGAGCTGGCTGAGTATTGCCGCCGTAAAGGCTTGCTGGTAGCGCAACTGGAGCGCTGGCGCACAGAAATGCACGCTGCGCTTAGCAGCCAGAGCAGTCAAGCCGATGCTGCAGCCCGGGCCAAAGACAAAAAGCGCATCAAGGAGCTGGAAAAGGATTTGCGGCGTAAAGAAAAAGCGCTGGCGGAAACAGCGGCCTTGCTGGTTCTGTCCCGAAAGTACGAGGCGCTGGGGATCGACGGCGAGGACGCATGACTGCGTTGCCCCAGCGCCTTGAAATGATCGCCGATATTCTGCAGGCCCGGAAGGCTGGTGCGCGTTTAGCATTGGCATGCGCCGAACTCGGTCTAAGCGTGCGCACCTTGGAACGTTGGCGTTGTGACGGTGAAATTCGTCCTGACGGCCGACCGGAGGCAGAGCGGCCAGCGCCTGCGCACAAACTGTCTGATGAAGAACGTCAGCGCATCCTGCAACTGTGTCATGAACCGCGCTTTGCCGATTTGCCGCCAGCGCAGATCGTGCCGCGGCTGGCCGACGAGGGAGCGTATGTGGCATCGGAATCGTCGTTCTATCGTGTGCTGAGAAGCGCCGACCAGCAGCATCACCGGGGTCGCAGCAAGGCTCCTGTGGCCAGCGAGCCGGTGCGCCATGTCGCCCATGGCCCCAACCAGGTCTGGAGCTGGGACGTGACGTACCTGCCCAGCCGGGTGCGCGGCCAGTATTTTTATCTGTATGCCGTGCTCGATATTTACAGCCGCAAACTGGTCGCATGGGAAGTCCACGAGCGGGAAAATGGTGAGGAAGCTGCTTTACTGATTGAGCGCGCCTGCTGGCGTGAACAGCGCCGCTGCACGCCATTGGTGCTGCATGCCGATAACGGTGCTGCGCAAACTTCGCACACGCTCAAGAGCAAGTTGGAAATGCTGGGCATCGGCTCCTCGCATAGCCGGCCTGGCGTCTCCGATGACAATGCCCATATCGAAGCGTGGTTCCGCACCTGTAAATATGCGCCCAGCTATCCAGCCAAAGGCTTTGAGAGCATCGCGCAGGCTCGGGATTGGACACTGCAATTTGTGACTTGGTACAACTGCACCCATTTGCACAGCGCCTTGGCCTATGTGACGCCGGAGCAGCGCCATACGGGCGCCGCCAATGCGATCCTGGAGCGCCGACGCGACGTTTATGCCGAAGCCCGGCAACGCCATCCGCTGCGCTGGAAGCGTCATACACGGCCCTGGCTGGCGCCCAATGAGGTCTGGCTTAATCCGCCATCAAAGCTGGACCAGCGCATGGTTGCTTAATCGATTTTTTGCGACAACTACCTTGACACGCTCCGCTTTATTTTCACGCTACTATGCACCCGATGTGGCAATGCAGTATGCGCGGCAGTGCAGTAAAAATTTTCCTGCAAACAGCAAACCGCAGTTGCCGGATGTTCGTTTTCCTGATCATTACGATGAAAATGCCAGCTTTCTCATCAAAGATATTTCTTTTGAAAATATTAAAGAGAGTAAGAGTGGGGTAAATCTAGCAGTCAAGGTATATTTAGTCGGCCCTGAACAATTCAAATTAAGGTCAACAAATGCAATCTGCGGTCAGACAAGGTTTTCCCTCAGGAAATCTGAAGCTGCAAAGAAACGCAAGGAAGGCCAAAAAAAGCCGGAGCTTTCGGAGGATCATGCGCAGATTGTGGCCGCAGCCGCATAACAAAGCATGAAAGGCATCACCATCAGCGCCTTTCAACCAATTTCTGCTCAATCTTCCGTCATTTTTCATATGTCCAATCACCGGTTCAATTGCGCTTCGCCGTCGGATATCCCGCCGAAGTCGCGCTGTGATGTTGCGCTTTAAACGTCGATGGAAGACTTTAACGCCGCTTGGCGCTGTGCCGCCGCGATAGCCCAAATCTGTAAATGCCTCTTTTGGAAGGGTATCTGTCAGGATGGCCGCTTGTTCCAATGCTTCGTATAAAGTATGGCCATCGTATGGGTTGCCGGGCATACTGCGCATCCCCACCACCAAGCCTTCTTTGTGTGTCACCGTAATCGAAACCTTCACACCGAATTCATATGGCTGCCGGGCCTTTCCTTTGGAGATGCATTCAACTTCCGGCGCATGCAGGCTATAAAGTTTATTCTTGTCATTTTTTTGTTGCGTCAGCAGGCGCTTCGCTTTGGCCAGCAAGTCGCTGGCTTTCTGCTTCACGCTCTCAGACTTGTTGGCGAGCTTGCGCTCCACATCCCGATAAACGCGCCCCACCAGCGTCTTGAGCTTCTTTAAACTGCCGCGCATGCGTTTGAACTGCTTGGCGTGAGCATAACGCGCTACTTGCCCGGCTAATTTTGGCGCCTCACGGTTATAGTTTTGCCGCAAATCCAACTTTTCCTCAATGGCAAATTTGACCAGATGCTGCCTGGCGCGCTCCAGCAATTTTGCGTCGGTTGGCCACGTAATCGCTTTTTCTTGCACTGTGCTATCAACGATCACCTTCTCAAAGCTTTTTTGTTCCACCACCTTGGCTTTTTCTGCTGCTTTGATTGTCTGCGTCAGCATCCATTCCAGACCTTTTTCTCCAATCCGTTTGCGCCAACGCGTCAGCGAACTGGGGTCAATTGGCGGGTGATGTTGAAACCAAATTTCCCCGCAAAACAATTGCCAATATGGATTCTCAACCCATCCCCACACAACATCTTCGTCAGATAACGCAAATGTGTGTTGCAGATACAAAAGGCCTGCGATCAGGCGCGTAGAAGTTGCTGGTCTGCCTCGCGATGACGGGAAATGCGTCGTCCATTCCCTCTCGAACACGCTCCAATCCATCAAATCGGCCAACTTCACCAATGGATGTTTGGGGTTGACCAACTCATCAAGCCTTTGTCGGAACATATCCGCGCTTACTGTCCCCGTCGGTTTCGGCCCCATTTGCCCCTCCGCTTTTTGCCGGAAATGAATTCTATTTTAATCATTTCTTGCAATTCTGCGGTCTCCATTCCTCAATTTTTTTCAATAAAATCAGGAGGTTGGGAATTGTTCAGGGGAGACTATTTAAGCAATGCAAAAAAATTTACCCTAGACTGGGAATTGCGTAAGTATAATGATGGATGGAAGGTATTTAATATCATTGAGACGAAGCCTGCGGCAAGTCGGAATGAATTGTATATTTCACGTTCGCTGCAAGAGGAAATGGGAAATTTCAGGAAGAAATAGATGTTCTACGAGCGCACGTGTGATGATTCAAGTCTCTAAGAGACTGTTTGAAAAATCAAAAGTGAGCCAAATTCCGATAATTTTCTTCCAGGAGTTTGGTGTGCCGCGAGAGGGAAAGCACGAAAATAATGCTAAATAACCTTCAAGATGCATATTTCATTTTCATCCCCCCCAATCTCATGCCTAAAATGTTTCCCGGGAGTTATTAAACAGTCTCTGACAATATAGGTGATTTTGGGGCATCATTTTTCATCAATGGCAATTGATGCCTAAAATCTATTGAGTTTACAAAGTCTCCCCTGAACAATTCCCAACCTCCTGATTTTATTGAAAAAAATTGAGGAATGGAGACCGCAGAATTGCAAGAAATGATTAAAATAGAATTCATTTCCGGCAAAAAGCGGAGGGGCAAATGGGGCCGAAACCGACGGGGACAGTAAGCGCGGATATGTTCCGACAAAGGCTTGATGAGTTGGTCAACCCCAAACATCCATTGGCGAAGTTGCCGATTTGATGGAGTGGAGCGTGTTCGAGAGGGAATGGGCGACGCATTTCCCGTCATCGCGAGGCAGACCAGCAACCTCTACGCGCCTGATCGCAGGCCTTTTGTATCTGCAACACACATTTGCGTTATCTGACGAAGATGTTGTGTGGGGATGGGTTGAGAATCCATATTGGCAATTGTTTTGCGGGGAAATTTGGTTTCAACATCACCCGCCAATAGACCCCAGTTCGCTGACGCGTTGGCGCAAACGGATTGGAGAAAAAGGTCTGGAATGGATGCTGACGCAGACAATCAAAGCAGCAGAAAAAGCCAAGGTGGTGGAACAAAAAAGCTTTGAGAAGGTGATCGTTGATAGCACAGTGCAAGAAAAAGCGATTACGTGGCCAACCGACGCAAAATTGCTGGAGCGCGCCAGGCAGCATCTGGTCAAATTTGCCATTGAGGAAAAGTTGGATTTGCGGCAAAACTATAACCGTGAGGCGCCAAAATTAGCCGGGCAAGTAGCGCGTTATGCTCACGCCAAGCAGTTCAAACGCATGCGCGGCAGTTTAAAGAAGCTCAAGACGCTGGTGGGGCGCGTTTATCGGGATGTGGAGCGCAAGCTCGCCAACAAGTCTGAGAGCGTGAAGCAGAAAGCCAGCGACTTGCTGGCCAAAGCGAAGCGCCTGCTGACGCAACAAAAAAATGACAAGAATAAACTTTATAGCCTGCATGCGCCGGAAGTTGAATGCATCTCCAAAGGAAAGGCCCGGCAGCCATATGAATTCGGTGTGAAGGTTTCGATTACGGTGACACACAAAGAAGGCTTGGTGGTGGGGATGCGCAGTATGCCCGGCAACCCATACGATGGCCATACTTTATACGAAGCATTGGAACAAGCGGCCATCCTGACAGATACCCTTCCAAAAGAGGCATTTACAGATTTGGGCTATCGCGGCGGCACAGCGCCAAGCGGCGTTAAAGTCTTCCATCGACGTTTAAAGCGCAACATCACAGCGCGACTTCGGCGGGATATCCGACGGCGAAGCGCAATTGAACCGGTGATTGGACATATGAAAAATGACGGAAGATTGAGCAGAAATTGGTTGAAAGGCGCTGATGGTGATGCCTTTCATGCTTTGTTATGCGGCTGCGGCCACAATCTGCGCATGATCCTCCGAAAGCTCCGGCTTTTTTTGGCCTTCCTTGCGTTTCTTTGCAGCTTCAGATTTCCTGAGGGAAAACCTTGTCTGACCGCAGATTGCATTTGTTGACCTTAATTTGAATTGTTCAGGGCCGACTCATTACTCGCATTCTGGTTCCATATAGCAAGCGGGCCAGCAAGCCATAGAGATCGTGCATTTTTTCCAAAACGGCTAGCACTTCGCGCTCGCTCAGCACCACCGGCAAGCGCGCCGGACGTTTGGCGCGCACCACGCCCTCCATCCACGGCAAATCTTGCTCCAGCACTTCCCGATATAAGAAGAGCAAAGCGGACAAAGCCTGGTTTTGGGTTGAAGCCGCAACATTGCCTTCAAGCGCCAAGTGACTCAAGAATGCCTCCACCTCAGCGCCACCCATGTCCTTAGGGTGGCGCTTGCCGTGAAATAAAATAAATCGCCGCACCCAATGCACGTATTGAGTTTCGGTGCGTATACTATAGTGCCGCAAACGTATCTTTGCCCGTAGTTGATCCAGTAGTCTGGGTGGTGTAGTTGGAGGTGTTATATCTGACATTTTGCATTTTATGTGGTTGATTTGAGTGGATTCATTTGTTAATATACACTTAATTAAAACTGTGTATACACCTTAGCAGGTGTATACTTAACGTTGGTCGAGATAAACACCTCGGTTGCAAAACCGAGACATACATAGGCTAAAAGTGGCGATGTATAAAGTGCAAAAAACATGCTAAAAAGCGAAGCTTGAGCAGAGCGGATGTATAACGCAAGCGTTGATACACACGCCCAGCCCAAACTTCGAAAAAGAGCATGAATTGGAGTGAATTTGGGGGCGCGACGTAAAATGATGACAAATCGAATTGCCGGTGTTTTTCACGCCCAACCCGTCGTTCGAGCACACTCGCCGCACGTGGTGCGGCAAGGTGCTCAACTCCAACGTTAGACGCAGAGTTGCAAAGCATGCCTACTGGAATAGACCTGCTGATATCAGCTTTCGCAAAGTTCCTTGACGCCGGATTTGGTACGGATATGGCGAAGTATGGGCTGTTCGGTTTCTGCTTTGAGCCAGGAGCCCTGCCGACTACCAGCCATGTCGAGCGTGCTTCGGCTTCGGCGGCAATATGGCAACAAAAGATGGGAGGGCGTCCAAATCCTTACAAGGACGTCTTGTCATTCTTCGAGGAAGGTGGTCAGCTCGGTCGTTGGGAGAACAACATCCTCGATGTGTTCTTGGCGAGCGGAGAGAGGTTTGGTGTACCGCTGCAGACGTTCGTCCAACTTGTTTCTAACTATTCGCTAAAGTGTTAGGTGCCTTGAAATGGCCGTGGTCCACCAATGCGAGATGTATCCCGACGAATCGGCCTGGGATGCCATCTATAACGCTATCGAAGAAGGTCGACGGCCTCCTTGGCCGTCGATGAACTTCCACCTCCAAGCTCAGGACACGTCTTTGCCAGGTTGGAGTGCGCTGTTGCAACTTGTCGAGGATGCTGCCCATGATCGTCGAGAGACGTTCTCACCAAAGAAGGCATTGGGGCCGGAACTCTGGGGCCAGGTGATCACGCTGCCTGCTTCCATCGCGTCGCTGAAGCACGTGAGGAAGCTCGATCTATACCGAAGTAGCCTACTCCGGCTCCCGCCGGAGATCGGTAGTATGGAGAACTTGGAGGAATTCGTCCCATACACCTCCTATGGACTCCATTGGTTTCCCTATGAAATCACAAAGTGCAAGCAGCTCCGGGCGAGCACTGTGAGCACAAGGGCACTCTATGGAAACTACAAATACAGGCAACCTGACGTTCCCTCGATATTTCGTCTGCCATCAGATGAATTTTATGCAGCCAGCTTTTCCTGATTTTGCTCACGCTGCCAGCGGTCAAGATACTGAAACGGCGATTGATAGCCCAGAGTTGAATGCTGACGGGTTCGATTATAAAAGACTTCAATATATTCAAAGCTGGCAGCCTTCATTTCAGCATGGCTGGCATAACGCACGCCATGGTATCGCTCATTCTTGAAACTGTTAAACCAGCTCTCGGTCGGTGCGTTGTCCCAGCAGTTTCCTTTGCGACTCATCGAGCACGTCATGCCGTATTCCTTGAGTTTGTCCTGAAAGGCTTGGCTGGCGTATTGGCTGCCGCGATCAGAATGATGCATAACGCCCGCGTCCGGTCGACGGCGAAACCACGCCATCGTCAAAGCGTCAGTCACAATGTCGCTGGTCATGCGCGGCTTGAGCGACCAGCCGATCACCTCCCGATTGAACAGATCCAGCACAATCGCCAGATACAGCCAGCCTTCGTCAGTCCACAAATAGGTGATGTCCGACGTCCAGACCTGGTTAGGGGCTGCCGGAGTGAAATTGCGAGCCAACAGGTTGGCAGCAACCGGCAAACTATGCCTGGAATCCGTGGTGACCTTGTAGCGCCGCTTATGGCGGGCACGGATACCATTGTTTCGCATGAGACGTTCGACGCGTTCTTTGCCAGCGCTGAAGCCTCGTTTGCGCAGTTCTCGCACGATGCGCGGGCTGCCGTAAGCCCCTTTGAGTTCGGCATGAATGGCGCGTATCACTGCAAGCATTTGTGCATCCTTCAAGCGCTTACGCTCAGGCGTGCCGCCACGCTTCCACGCCCGATAGCCGCTGATGCTGACGTCGAGAACGGCGCACATTTCTGTCAGCGCATAGCTCTTGATTTGTCCATCCATCCAGGCGTACTTCACAGGACATCCTTCGCGAAGTACGCCGCTGCTTTTTTTATGATTTCATTCTCCCGCTTCAACCGGACGTTTTCTGCGCGCAGTCTGGAAAGTTCCATCGCTTCCGGCGTCACCACTTTGCCGCCAGCGCCTTTGAGTTTTCCTTCTGCTGCCGCCTTGATCCAATTTCGCAGCGTCTGGTCGCCCAGCCCCAGCTCCCTAACCACGACCGCCACCGATTCACCATCTTGGACGCGTTTGACCGCCAGTTCTTTGAACTCGGTCGTGTATGCTTGTTTCGGTATTTTTTTCATTTCCTGTCTTTCTCAAGTAACGTTATTTTACGTCACCTGTGGCAGACTAAATTTCAGGGGAAGCTCAACCCTTTCCCTCTCTTGAGCCGCCTGTAGTCGAGCTCGTCTCCGGGCATTGCAGCATTTGTGGCGAGCCATTCGATCCAAGCAAAGTCGAGCAACGTTGGATCTCACTCCCGGTCGCTACGGATGTGCTCCCACTGCTTGTCAATGCGTGTTCTATTGCCTGCTTGGCCCAGCTGCCAACTCCAGCAGCAGGCTACGTTGCATGCTCACACAGGGGTGGGTCTTCATTGCAGCAGCCGCCCGTAGAGCCATGAGCAATCCGCAGGCACCTAACCCCTCCGTCAAGGGGGCCTGCCTGCGGCAGGACCCTTACGTCGAACGTTAGGCGTCAAGTCGCTGTTCGCCGTATTGTTCTGGTATATTTCAGCTCTTACCTGCGCCAAAGCCCGTCGCCATTGCTGGCTTGGCATCACGCAGTGCAAGGTTTTTTATTTCCGTCAGCTTTATTTTGCGAGGACGCTTTGGCTGGTTTTCAATTCACGAAGGCTGTTGCCTCATCAAGCAGCCTAACCCATCGTTGCAGCGGATCGCCTGCGGCGCCCGCTGAACTCACACGTTAGGCACTCTTTTCATCGCAAGAACAAACATAGCCCATGTCTGAAATTTACATCAGCACCGACGTTGAAACTGATGGCCCAATACCTGGGCCTCATTCGATGTTGAGCTTTGGTTCTGCTGCTTACACGGCAGACAAAAAATTAGTTTCCACTTTCGAGGCAAACCTAGAAACGCTCCCTGAGGCATCGCCTCATCCGAAAACAGCCGAGTGGTGGGCTACTCAGCCAGAGGCATGGGAAGCCTGTCGAAAGGACACAGTTTCCCCAAGTGACGCTATGAATCGTTACGTCGAATGGCTTAAGTCCTTGCCTGGGCGCCCTGTATTTGTCGCATACCCTGCTGGGTTCGATTTCCTGTTTGTGTATTGGTATCTCATCCGCTTTACGGGAGAAAGTCCGTTTAGTCATTCCGCCCTCGATATGAAGTCATTTGCAATGGCTTTGCTCAAAACAGACTATCGAGAAAGTACAAAGCGAAATATGCCTAAGCATTGGTTCGACAAGCTGCCCCACACTCACGTGGCGCTCGACGATGCTATTGAGCAAGGCGCTCTCTTTTGCAACATGCTGAAAGAAAATCGCGGGGGTGGCCATGTCTAACCCTGCAGTCAAGCGGACCGCCACAAGCTGCGCTTGTGGTTCCCTCCGCGCTACGCGCTCCGGCGTCCGCTTACTTCCACGTTAGGCACACCAGCCGGCACATAGATAACTGAGAGATTCACATGGCAAAAACAACCATAACGATTGGCTCGCGTGCACAGGCAGAAACGCTGTTCACATACCCAAACGATGGACACGAGGCCCAATCTCTTGAGGAGACCATCAAGCACTACGTGTCCGACAGTCTTGACCGTGAGGCTGTCGGCTCTTTTGCTGTCGCTGTTCACATCAAGAACGAAACGGTCACGCTAGAAATCGAGCACATCAGTGCTGACATCATTAGTGCAATTTCCAAACGGTATCGAAAGTTCTTTCAGCTTGGTGCTTCTGGTCATGAAGCTGTTCAAGAGTTTCAAAAGACCGGTAAGTGGAGTGAATCATGGAAATTCCTGCTTCCACTTGGCTTGCCGCTCGAATATGCGAAGGCTGTCGAAATAATGGATTTCCCTCCACTTTCTTTGATAAAAAAACAGGATTACCTCAACTCCAAGACGACAAATCGTTGGTGGGAATTGCTTACGCTCAATGGAGTGCCAAAAGAAGAGCTCGCACGCTATTCATGTATCGTTGATATCGTTCCGGTGGCCGCACCCGCAAGCGATGGCAAGAATCTTGACCAATCTGGCATTTATGAAGGTCCATTCGACAGCTATTCAATCCCACTGCTTGAGCTTTTCTCCGATCAATCTGGCAGTAGCGACCGCCGACCTCTAATTGCTCTTGGGCTGCCGATTAGAAAGTGGATAGAACGCCTATGGGGCACAAGCCTAAATATTCTTGACGTTGCAACAATTAAGATATTTGGAACAGAGAATTCATCTGTTATTGCTTCAAACCACCCAAGTTTCTTTTTTTATGCAGCATCCGCTTACAAAGGAACTCCGGATGCTGACAGAAAGAACCTCGCTGCAGGACTTGCTGTCATGAAGCAAGATATCGTCGCCGCTGCATGGCACGCAGAGATTGGACGAAACCCACAGTCCGATCCAACAGCAACTTTGGCTCAGGTTCGCAACAAATGGGCCAATAGAGAATCGGAACTCCTAGAGCTAGTACGCAAACAGGCCGGCATTCCAAAGCCCCTGGCGATAGAGCTAGAAATCGCCGAACTCCGTGACTTCGAGCCAACCCCCGAAGAACTTCAAAGACTTGAGATGGAGTTTCACGAAGGTATTGGAGTTTCTAATGCAGAGTAGGTTGTGCCTAACAAATCGTTCCAGCGGACTGCCTCTGGCAGCCGCTGAACTCAAACGTTATCCATCACAGGAGGCTATGAAGTGAAGGTGTTTATTAGTTGGTCAGGGGCTCGAAGCAAGTTCGTGGCTGAGGTGCTTAGGTCATGGCTTCCTAAAGTCATTCAATCTGTGAAGCCTTGGATGTCGGAAGAAGATATATCGGCTGGATCGAGATGGTCGAACGACGTATCGAAGGAACTTTCGCACTCTAACTTCGGAATCATCTGCGTAACTCCTGAGAATCAGGCGAACCCGTGGCTGCTTTTTGAGGCTGGTGCCCTATCGAAAACACTCGACGAAAGCTATGTATGCCCGTTGTTGTTTGACATGTCGCCGGGGCAACTTGCCGGCCCACTGTCGCAATTCCAAGCGTCCCAAATTGACCAAGTAGGTGCACTCAAATTGCTTGTGACGATGAACAAAGCGTTGGGCACATCGCAATTGAATGCAGAAGATCTGGAAGAGATATTCAAAGTGTGGTGGCCACGCCTTGACCAACGACTTAAAGATGCACCGGCTGGTTCAGGTGATAAGCAGGTAAAGAGGGGGGTGGAGGATTTGCTAGAAGAAGTGGTTGAAAACACTCGAGAGCAACTTAGAAGGGAGAACTTGCGCATGGAGCACAGCAAAGAAAAGGACGCAAGGCTCGACAGTCTGTTGGACATGATGGATTCATCAATGGCCGCAATGAAGAATGCGCAGAAGATTCCGCAAATGATTGCCCGCTTCATTGGGGCGCGGGAGCCTTCCTCGCCAGAAGAACTGGCAATTTCGCAATTGGTGCGCTCGCTCCCCTCTATGGACATGGAGGGTATGGCCAACGTAGTGGCACAAATGCAGGAATTGAAAGTACGTGAGCAACGATTCACGGATGAACTATTGAATAAGCCTGCTGAAGGAAACGGTGCGGTCGCAAGTAATGGATAACATTTCCTTCCAGCGGACTGCCTTCGGCAGCCGCTGAAGTCAGGCGTTAGGCGTCGCCAATTCTCAGAAGCTCCACATCAACGTTGAGGGAAATGATGTCCGCAATTCATTTGATCGAGAAGGCGGGAACGGCTCAGGGCCTGAAACCAGTCGATTTCAAAGCAGGTCTTTGGGAAAGCGGCTACTGGAAAGTAGCCACAGACACCGCGGAGAAGCTGATCGGCGGTCACATATTCCTCCACTCAAGTTGGTCAGAGCCATCGCATTTCGGAGGTCAGATCAGCGCCTTCTCCATACACCGTTCTCCTGGAACCAAAGAAGATGGTCGGATCATCTTCAAGTTCACGTCTCTGCCAGAAGGCAAGGGAGTGAAAGCACCGGATGGCGCGGCGGGCGAGAAGCGGATTGCCTGGTAGAAGAAGTGCAATACAACTTCTGCGGCCTGCTACCAGCGCCGCCTAACCCTTCCATCGAGAGGACTCGCCCCGGCAAGCCGGGTCGAGCCTCTCATGTCAAACGTTAGAGCTCCCTACTTGAACACGTCCGACCCCAAAGACGCCATCCGCCGCCGGCTGTTTCTCGAAGCCGTTCGCAATGGCAATCGTGATCCAAAACATGGATTCAGGCTTTGCCCTGCGTGTAGCGGCCGAGGTTCAGTTTGCATCGAGCGAATCGAAAGTGGTCGTCACACTGCTGCATTCGAGGTCTGCGCAGAATGCAACGGTGAAACCATTGTCCCTGTCGATTGACCGGCTCATGAAAACATCTCGCGTTCAACGGCCGCGCTCTAACAAGGCAGTCAACCGGACACCCAAATGCTGCGCATTTGGGTTCCCTTCGCTGGCGCTCCGGTGCCGGTTACTTCCACGTTAGGCGTCAAGTCGCTGTTCGCCGTATTGTTCTGGTATATTTCAGCTCTTACCTGCGCCAAAGCCCGTCGCCATTGCTGGCTTGGCATCACGCAGTGCAAGGGTTTTTATCTCCGTCAGCTTTATTTTGCGAGGGCGCTTTGGCTGGTTTTCAATTCACAAAGGCTGTTGCCTTATCAAGCAGCCTAACCCGTCATTCCAGCGGATCGCCTGCGGCGCCCGCTGAACTCACACCTTAGACGACATGACCGAAGCTGACTACATTTCCGAGATCGAAAGGCGTTGGCCCTCCCGTTGCCCCGGCGAGCCAACGCGAGAGACCATTCATCTTACGAAAAAAGCTGTCGAAATCTTCCCAAAGTCAGCGAAATTGTGGGTCATGCGCGGGAATTTGCTCCAACTTATCGACTTTGAATGCGATATTCCATTGGGAGAGTCAGAGTATTGCTACCGGCAGGCCATAGCAGCAGACCATTTTTTTGCCGAGGCGTATGAAGAAATGGGCTACTTCCTAGACGTAATCATGGGCAAACCGAGAAAAGCCAAGCGTTTCTTTGACAAAGCACGCAGGCTAAAAAGATCGCGGCAAAAATACAACCGTGTAATTGCCGCCTAACACTTCAATCAACCGGACGCCGCTTACTTCCAACGTTAGGCGCTATGGCCCGCCATCTCGCAAATGATGAACTCCGCGCTGAGCTTCTGCCAAGCGTCGGGGATCATTCGGCCATCTTTCGATTTGCAATGCTCTTCAATGGCTACGAGTACTTTGGCTCGCTTGAAGAGGCGTCCGCTCAAGCCCGCAAGAAACAACGGGATAACCTGACAGCACTCCGCAATGAGCTATTCATCGCATCACGCCGTTCGCGCCACCAAGACTCTACCAAGTTCGCTGATCTTTATCGGGAGCTTTTCCCGCTATTGCAGGCAGCCATCAAGTCGGTTAAGTATGAGGCCTAACTGCTCGCTCAAGCGTTGGACGCCAAGCAGACAACGCATGGCAGGCATTCGCCGATACCACACCGAACCCAATCACAAACCACATTAAGGCAATGCTGTTGGCAGAATGGAGTGAGTTCGTGAGAGTGTCTGAGCAAGCTAGCGCGGCAGCCTGCCTGAAGAGCATGAAATCCAGTCGTGTTGGCGCCCAACCATTCGCGGCAGGCGCGACGGCTCTGGCGGGCCGCAGCCTGGACTCAAACCTTAGGCGTTGTTCCGATTTGTCGTGCCGCCGGTTGCAATTTTTTCGCTGAGTTTGCGGCAATTTTCAGGTTTCGCAATCAGCAGGCGAGCGATACCATGGCGTGCGTTATGCCAGCCATGCTGAAATGAAGGCTGCCAGCTTTGAATATATGAAGTCTTTTATAATCGAACCCGTCAGCATTCAACTCTGGGCTATCAATCGCCGTTTCAGTATCCTGAGCGCTGGCAGCGTGAGCAAAATCAGGAAAAGCTGGCTGTATGAAATTCATCTGATGGCAGACGAAATATCGAGGGAACCTCACTTTCCTGTCTTGCTACAATCCCCCCACCCCTCCAGCGAAAGGAATGCCTATGCTGCCCGTCCCGCCTCTGCCTGCCGCCGCTGCCCGTCATGGCGCGGAGTTGGTGAAAATCCATGCGTTTTTGTATCACATCGGCCTGCGGCTGGAACAAAAAGCGCTCGGCGATGACTGTTTTTTGCCCGGCTTGGAACTCGGGCCGGGGGTGGTGTATGTGGATTATGACAAGCTGTGCTGGCCGGGCGATATCCTGCATGAGGCCGGACATCTGGCGGTGACGCCGGCCAGCCAGCGCGCGGCAGTCGGCAGCGCTGCGCTGGAACTGCCCTGGCCGACCCAGGGCGAGGAAATCGGCGCCCTGCTCTGGAGTTACGCCGCCCTGCGGCATCTCGATCTGACCCCGGAGTATGTGTTTCATGCGGATGGCTATAAGGGCGACGCCGGCTGGCTGGCGGAACAATTCTGCAGCGGTAATTATATCGGCATGCCGATTCTGGAATGGGCCGGGCTGTCCCTCTCGCCAGAGCGGGCGCAGGCAGAAGGCAAACCGGCCTTTCCGCAGATGCTGCAATGGCTGCGTGATTAAGCGGCGCTGCTATACTGCGCCCTTTCCCCTCTGTAAGCTCAGACCATGGACCCGCTGCTGCGCAAGCTTGATTTGAATCTGCTCAAGGTCTTCGATTTGCTGTATGACACCGGCTCCGTGTCGGATACCGCGAACCTGCTGTGCATCAGCCAATCCGCCGCCAGCCATTCTTTACGCCGCCTGCGCCTGGTGCTGGACGATCCTTTGTTTGTCAACAGCCGCCAGGGCATGTCCCCCACAAAATTGGCGCAACAGCTGATGCCTGGCATACGTCAGGCCCTGGCGACGCTGCAGCACAGCTTGAATTTCGACCACGATTTTCAGCCAGCCGCCAGCCGCCGCTGCTTCACCCTGTACGCCAGCGAATATGTGGAATTGCTCTTGCTGCCGCCCTTGCTGACCTTGCTGCGTCAGCAAGCGCCACATTGCAGCCTGGAAGTGCGCCGCCTGCAAAACCGGATTCCCGCCGCTGAATTGGAACAGGGCAGTGCGGATCTGGCGATCAGCTATGCCGGTTGTTTTGAATTGCATCCCAATCTCTGCCAGGAAGCCTTGCTGCAAGAAGAATTGTGCTGCGTGCTGGATGCGGCTGATGCGCTGGCGGCTGATCAGCTGGATTTGCCGGCCTATCTGGCATTGCCGCATATCTATCCCGCCCCCTGGGGCGACAGCAGCAATCTGGTGGACGCCTGGCTGGCGCGCCAAGGCCAGCAGCGCTGCATCCGCCTGAGCACGCAAAATTATCTGGCAGCCGCCTTGGCCCTGCCCGGCAGCGGCGCGCTGCTGACCATGCCGCGCCGTCTGGCGCAAGCGATGGGCGCCTGGCTGCCTTTGCGCATCCTGCCGGCGCCGCCCGGCTTACCCGGATTCACCCTGGAAATTCTGAGCGCGCGCCAGTTTCACGCCAGCGCGCCGAATCGCTGGTTGCGCGCCTGTTTGCAGCAAGTTGCGGCCAGCTTATAAATCAGGCGCTGCGCACGCGCGCCAGCAAAAGCGGGGCCAATAATGACAGCGCCACCCCGGGCAAGGCCGCGCCCGGCGCCGGGCGTTGCCAGAACAGGAAATTCAACAACAGCACCAGGGCCGGCGTTAAATAACTGTAGGACATCACCACCGTCGGCCCCAGGCGCTTAATGCCATATTGGGTCAGCCAGAAACTCAGACAGGTGGCGCCCAGGGTCAGATACAACAGCGCGCCCCATTCGCTGCCTTGCAAACGGCCCCAGTCCAGCACACCATCCTGCAGCAGCAAGGTCAGGCCCAACATCGCCAGGCCGCCCAACAGCAAGACCCAGAAAGTGATAAAGGCGGCGGAACGCTGCTGCGGCAATTGGGGACGGAACAGACGGCTCAACACGCCATGCCCGGCCATGCAGGCGCAGCCGGCGACAAACAGCGCATCCGCCGGTTGCCAGCGCAGCGCGCCGGCTGGCGTGCTGTGCAATAAGACCCACAGCGCGCCCAGCAAACCGGCTCCCATGCCCAACATCAGACGGGCGCCGGGTTTTTCGCGCAAGAGGAAAAAACTCAAGCCGGCGCTCAATGCCGGCGTCAGGGTGTACAGCATGCCGGCATTCAGCGCGCTGCTGTGCTTTAAGGTATGGAATAAAGCCCAGAAATACGCCACCAGCAATGTCGCCAGCACGGCATAGCGCAATGTCTCACTGCGCTGCGGCAGCGATAATTCTCCGCGCCAGGCCAGCCAGGGCAAAAACAGCAGGGCGGCCAGCAAAAAGCGCAGGCTGGTCAGGCCGGCGGCGTCGATTTGCGGGGAAATCATTTGCGCCACCGGAAAAGAGGCGGCGATCAAGAGCGCCCAGACGGCCATTAACACATGCGGAAAAAAAGCGGATTTTTGCATCTTGGGGCGCCGGCGCGGCATTGCTGTTGAGAAACAACGCAGTATAGGCAGCGCGCCGCGCCAGCGGCAAATGAGCAATCTTCATGCGCGCATGCAGCAAATGCAGGCGCCGTGCGCGCCTCAGGTCGGGCATTCGTCGTCGATCAGGCTGGCCACCTTGGTCACAATCATATCCACCGCCGCCACATTCGCGCCATGCGGCAAAATCACATCGGCATAGCGCCGCGTCGGTTCGATGAATTGGTTATACATCGGGCGCACTGTGGCCAGATATTGTGTGATTACGCTCTCAGTGGTGCGGCCACGCTCGGCGATATCGCGCCGCAGGCGGCGGATGAAGCGCACATCGGCATCGGTATCGACAAAGATTTTGAGCGACATCATGTCGCGCAAACGCGCGTCATACAGGGGGAATAAACCTTCCAGCACGATCACCGGCGCGGCGTTGAGCATCACGCTTTGCTCGGCCCGTTGATAGCGCGTGAAATCATAGGTCGGCATGGCCACGCTTTCGCCGCGTTGCAGCGCTTCCAGATGCGCGATCAAGAGCGGCCAATCAAAGGCGTCCGGGTGATCGTAATTGGTCTTGAGCCTTTGCTCAAAGGGCAGATGCGGCTCGTCGCAATAATAATTGTCCTGGATCAGCACCGTGACCAGATTCTCGCCTATGGTGGACAACACCTGCTGCGTGACGGTGGTTTTACCGCTGCCGCTGCCGCCGGCGATGCCGATGATAAAAGGCTTGTTCATGTGAATTACGTGCAGAAAAGCGCAAATTGTATAGCCAAACCCGGCATTTGGCGCATGCCTGCCTAAAAAATATGCACCCGGCGGCAAGCCGCACGGTTTCGGCTACAATGCTGTTGCTTCTATTCCAACACCATCACATCATCTTCGATTCCTCAGTTGGACAGGCCGTATAGGCAGTTTACCGGCTGCACCGTGACGCCGGGGAGTCGGGAAACAAGTAATCGGGCCTGTAGCGCACTCACTCCATGGGGGAATCTGCTGTTTGCAGGAAATTTCAATATATTCATCGACTTATCTAAGCCTGAAAGCGCTCAACTGAGAAAGTTAGGATCATGTCACAAGCACGCCATTTATTTTGTCTGCCGTATGCCGGCGGCATTGCACAGTCGATTTACGCCCGCTGGCAACAATATTTGCCGCATTTGCGGGTCCACCCCTTGGATATCGCCGGCCACGGGCGACGCTATACAGAAGCCTTTGATGCCGACCTGGCCGGGGCGGCGCAAGACATTTGCCGCAAGATCACAGCACATTTGGCGCAACATGGCGGAACTTGGATGCTGTACGGCCACAGCATGGGCAGCATGCTGGCCTATGAGACGCTCGCCGCCGCACACGCCGCCGGCTTGCCGGGGCCGGAAGTTTGTTTTCTTTCCGGACGCAATCCGCTGCATGTGCCGCGCAATCGACGCGAAATTCACGAGTTGCCGGATGAAGAGTTTTTGCAGGAAATCCAGCAACTTGGCGGCACTTCGCAGCGTTTTTTTGAAAATCCTGAATTAGTGCAAATGTTTTTGCCGGTTTTGCGCAGCGATTACCGCCTGGTGGAGCGCTGGCGGCTGCAACAAACCCCGCATATCAGCAGCGCGCCCCTGGTGTTTTTCAGCAGCGCCGACGACACCTTGCTTGATCACGGGCGTTTGCATGAATGGCAAAACTATTCCAGTCAGCCGCTGCACATCGAGCATTTTGCAGGCGATCATTTCTTTTTATTGCCGCAGGCGGAACAGGTGTGCGCGCGGATTGCCAGTTGTTTGCAGAAATTAGCGGCGCAAACTGCCGCTTGAAGACACTGCGCCCCCCATGCCGGCGCAGTTTGAAGCAAGACTCAGCACGGCGCCCGGCTGCATCCCTGCGCCCCTGATCTGGCCTTGCCGGGCAAGCAGCCTGTTGTGCGGGTCACTGTCGCCCGCCTGCTGACGGGTCTGTTTTATACGACATTCCGGCATGCCGCGCGCAGCTGTGTTTCTTTGACAAAGTCTGCGCATATTGCAGCGATCCGGCCTGAGACAGAATTGGCATGCTGGCGCATGTTATTGCTATTATTCATGCCTGAATAAACTGTCTTAGCCTGCCGGTTATGTTGTTATTAAAAGCTCAACCGGCATGACTGTATGCTAGCAGCCGCTTGTAAAATTGCAAGGGTGCAACTTTTATTTCTTTATGGAAATTTTACAGTCTTCTGTTTTCCAGAATTTGGGAAACAATTCGAGGGAAAACCAAGATTAACGGCAGAATGTGGCGGAAATGAAGCAGGCTGCGGCAAAAAAATTACATCATTTAAATTCATGCAAGCTGGCAAGACTGATTGAAAGTCAGCTTTTTTCCTCAGTCAAGGTGGCCATGGCCATATCGCGCGGAAATAATTCCAGCTGGACGCCGCCGCCCGGCGCATGCAAGCGCACGCCCAGGCCCAGCAAACGCATCGGCAAGCGTTTCCGGGCATAGCCCAGGGCCAAGAGATGGCGATATTGCGCCAGATCCGGGGCTTGGCCACCGCACTCGACCGTGGTGATGCGGAAATCATTAAAGCGCAGTTTGATATACAGCTTCTCAATCAGATGGCTGGCGTCAGCGCGCGCGATGCGGCGCAACAGTTGCGCAAACAGGGCCGGCAATTCCTGTTCGGCCTGGGCCAGATTGCGCAGATCAGGGGTAAAGGTTTCCTCCACGCTGACTGATTTTCTTCCATCGTCAATCGAGACCGCGCGCGTATCCTGGCCCCGGCTCAATTCATACAGGCGTTCGCCCATACTGCCGAATTGCATGCGCAATTGCATCAGGCTGGCGCGCTGCAAATCGGCGCAGGTCAAAAAACCCTGTTGCCGCAACTTGGCCGCCGTCACTTTGCCCACCCCAAACAGTTTTTCCACCGGCAGCACGGCGACAAATTCCGCCACATCTTGCGGTTTGATCACGAACAGGCCGTCCGGTTTATTCCAGTCGCTGGCGATTTTGGCCAGAAATTTATTCGGCGCCACGCCGGCGGATACGGTGATGCCGACTTGTTGCCGCACCCGTGCGCGGATTTCCTGTGCGATCAAGGTGGCGCTGCCGTGGTGCGCGCTGCATTGGCTGACGTCCAGATATGCCTCGTCAAGCGAAAGCGGTTCGACCAGTGCGGTGTAATCCTGATAAATCGCCATGATCTGGCGTGAGGCCTGGCGGTATTTTTCCATATCGCCACGCAATAAGACCAGATTCGGGCAGAGTTGCAAGGCTTGTGAGGTGGGTTGCGCGGAATGCACGCCAAAGCGGCGCGCCACATAATTGCAGGTGGCGATCACGCCGCGTTGTTCCGCGCTGCCGCCTATCGCCAGCGGCACATCGCGCAAAGCCGGGTTGTCGCGCATTTCAACTGCTGCGAAAAAACAATCGCAATCGCAATGGATGATTTTGCGCTGAGGGAGATTCACGGCGGCCTGATACTGTTTAAAAACACAGTTTATTGTATAGCCTTTGCCGCCGTTTGTGCAGTACGCAGAGGATTGCGCCGCTGCTGCGCCTCACATTTTGCTGTGCTCGGGATAGATCTGGTACAGGCTGCAGAATTTTTGCGTGTCGCGTTCACGTTTTTGCGCATACAAACGCCACTGACCATCCGCCCCGCGCACGCCGAAAATGGAAACAGTGCGGTTATCGCCGTACATGCCGCGTTCATTTTCATCTTCTTCATGGCCATAAACGATTTGTGCGCCGGGGTGTTCCTCCTTCAGGAAGGCGCGCAGATCGGCGGCTTTAAAACCGCTGGGGTTGACATGCGCCACCTTGACCGATTGCCCCTTATTCCAGACGATGAAGCAACATCCCGTCAGTTCGCCGGTGATCATTACCGATGAGCCATTGCCGCCCAAGGTATAGGGCTTGATCTCATTTGCGTTCGGATCCATCCGCACCACATGCACCAGCGTTTGATGCGCACCGTCTTTGATGGCGCCGGATGGCCCCATTTTGAAAAATTGACCATTCGCCCCGGATTTCAACACGATAGGCGCTTCATCCGCACTGTAGGCTCCCAGCGCAACTTCATATTCAGCAGACGGTTTATTGCCGACGCCGGCCAGACGCAGGGTGTAAGTTTTCAGGAAGTTAACCGGATTCGCGACCAGGGCGGTGTAGGCGGTGCTTGATGACAGGGGCATGATAGACCTCAATATATAGTGAATGTATGCACACTGTGACGCAGAACTGTGGAGGAAATTTGGAGCGCGGCTTACACCTCAGAAAATGCGGGCCACAATTGCACCACGCGATGGATGACGTTATTGCCATTGCCATATTCTTGCGAATAGACGCGCCACTGGCCCTGCGCATTGCGCACCCCGACCACCGCGCAGTAATCCCGGTCCCGGTCGTAGCATTGATTGCCCTTGCCATTGCCATACACCTGGGCATCTTCGTATCGGCTTTTCAGGATTTCGGTCAGCTTGCTTGAAGCGTCATCATTGATCGACACGGAATGCGGTTGCACATGGGCGATCAATACTTTATCGCCGCTGCCCTGTTTAATCACGATCGCGCAGCCATTGAGTTGGGAGGTCAGCATCAGGGTTTTGCCATTTTCCCCCAATTCTGTGAAGGTCAGCGTATCGCTCAAGGCCTGCATCGGCAGATTGTGCGCCGTGAATTCCTTTTTAATGACGTCTTTGACAGCGCTGCCGCCTTTGACATCAACCCGCAAGACATCGGTGTCTTTCATCGCCTTGTAGCCGAATACGGTACCGGGCCGTTGGCCATGTTTTTTATTGTCATACAGTTCAAAATTGAGCTGGCAGTTTGACGCGCCGCCGGCCAAACGCAGCGGCCAGGTGCGCAAAAAACGCACAGGATTGCTCAATAACAAATTGTAGGCGCCGTTGATGGCATTTTCATTCATGGGCATGCTGTTCTCCAGTTGGGTCAGATGGGAGCAGCATGCCCGGCAAGCATGGAGCAATCATGGAAAGCCGCATACAATGATTTTTTTATTGCGAGAACCCCGCCATGCAACGCTGTTCCTGGGCCAATCCGGCCAACCCTCTTTACCTCCAATATCACGATGAAGAATGGGGCCGCCCCTGCCATGATGAAACACGGCTGTTTGAAATGCTGATTCTGGAAGGCGCGCAAGCCGGCCTGAGCTGGGAAACCGTGCTCAATAAGCGCGCCCATTATCGGGTGGCGTATGACGGCTGGGATGTGGAAAAAATCGCCGCCTATGACGACGCCAAAGTGGCGGCCCTGCTGGCGGATCCCGGCATCATCCGCAACCGCTTGAAAGTGGCGGCCAGTATTCAAAATGCGCGCGCCTATTTGCGCTTGCGGCAAGAATGCGGCGGTTTGGATGCATATATATGGGGCGCGGTGCAAGGCAAGCCCATCATCAATGACGGCGCGCGCTTTTTCACCAATACCCCGTTATCGGATGCGATTTCCAAAGATTTGCAAAAACGCGGCTTCAAATTTGTCGGAACCACGATCATCTACGCCTATCTGCAGGCAATCGGGGTGGTCAATGACCATCAGCAAGGCTGTTTTTTGTGCGGGCAAGCATTCTGATTCGCGGCGCCTTATTCCGTGTTCCAGGCAATTTATCTGATTTTGCAGCAACTTCGCTTAAATTCTGTTAATTATTACCGATGCAAAACCCGGCGCGCGCAGCGCGGGCGATGCAAAACCAGAGTATGATGCAGCCCCATGAGTGCACATAAGCAAGATATCGAAGGCCTGCGGGCGGAAATCGCAGCGGCGGCGGCGCGCATGATCGCCGAGGATGGCGCTGATTACAGCAGCGCCAAACGCAAGGCTGCGCGCCAGATTCTGGGCGTGGCGCATAGCGACGCCCTGCCCGATAACGCTCAGGTCGAAGAGGAAGTCCGGCTTTACAATGAATTATTCCTCTCGGAAACTCAGCCCAGGCGCCTGCTGCATCTGCGCCGCCTGGCGCGTCAGCTGATGCAGGAGTTGCAGGAATTCAATCCCTGGTTAAGCGGTGCGGTCTGGAATGGCACAGCGGGCGAGCATTCCGACATCCATTTGCAATTGTTTTATGACAATGCCAAAGATGTGGAAATCTTCCTGCTGAATAAAAATGTGCCGTTTGAAGTCAGCGAAGGCGCACACTTCAAAGCGCACAAAATGGAAGCGGTGGAAAACATTCATTTCATGTGGCAGGGCGAAGTGGTGACGCTGGCTTTGTATATGGAAGATGATTTGCGCGGCGCGCTCAAGCCGCGCGACGGTAAAGCGCAACGCGGCAATCTGGCTGCGCTGGATGCCTTGCTGGCGCAGGATGGCGCGCAGGGGGCGGCATGAAGTCCTCCAGCTGGTGGTTGCTTGCGGTTGGTCTGGCCTCTGCCGGGGCCGGATTGTATGTGGCGCAGCGCGAAATGGATAAGCTGGGGCAAAGCGCCGCCGCCATCAAGCCGGCCAGCGCTGATACCCTGCAAGCGCAGGCGGTGCAAAAAATGTTCGCCATGCAATTGCCGGATCAGGATGGCAAAGCGCAGGCGCTGGCGCAATGGCGCGGCAAACCGCTGCTGGTGAATTTCTGGGCGCCGTGGTGCGCCCCTTGCGTGCGCGAAATGCCGGCCCTGGTCAAGCTGCGTCAGGATTTCGCCGGCAAACAGCTGCAAGTGATCGGCATCGGCATGGATAATGCGGCGGCCATCAAGGAATTCGCAGCGCAGCGCAAAATCGATTTGCCGCTGCTGGTGGCCGGCGTCGAGGCGGCGGAATTGTCGCGCGAACTGGGCAATGAACGCGGCGGCCTGCCCTATACCGTGCTGATCGGTGCGGACGGGCGGATTTTGAAAAGCCATGTGGGCGAATTGAAGTTCGATTCCTTATACCAGGAATTGCAAGTATTTTTTGGTGGACTGGGCGCGGCCCCAAGCGCGCCGGGTTCTTAGCAAATAGTAAAAATTGCTGCAATTTGTTCTTGCCAATCTGAAGTGTTTGGCGGCAAAATGCGGGCAACATCGGGAAACAGCAGCCAATTTCATGAACAAACATGTGTTATTGCTGAATGGGCCAAATCTCAATCTGCTTGGTGTGCGCGAGCCTCAGGTGTATGGCGCACACACGCTGGCGGATGTGGAATTGGCTGCGCAGCGGCAGGCTGAAGCCGCCGGCTGGCGTTTTTCCGCATTGCAAAGCAATCATGAAGGTGTGCTGATCGACCGCATTCATGCGGCGCGAACGGAAGGAATCAACGCCATTGTCATCAATCCGGGCGGCCTGACGCATACCAGCGTCGCGTTGCGCGATGCGTTGGCAGGGGTCGCCATTCCATTTATTGAGGTGCATATTTCGAATATCCATCAACGCGAAAGCTTCCGCCACCATTCGTTTATTTCAGCGCTGGCGGCAGGCGTGCTGTGCGGTTTCGGGATTGATGGCTATCGATTGGCGCTTGATTACGTAATACAGAAATACTGAAGCAGCCGGTGCGATGGCGCCGGTTTTCGAGAAAAAGGGCGGTTGCCGGTGTATCCCATCTGCGCCGCTGAGTTTGATTTGCTTTGACCAGCAAGAATTCTGACAGGGGTTTCATATGGATTTAAGAAAGCTCAAGACACTGATCGACCTGGTGGCCGAGTCCGATATCGCGGAGCTCGAAGTCACCGAAGGCGAAAGCAAGGTGCGTATCGTCAAGTCGTCCTCCTTGCCGCAAAACCAGGTCGTGATGTTGCCGCAGCAAAGCACCCCGGTAATCCAGGCTGCTGCGCCAATCGCCGGGCCGGCCCCTGGCCCGACCGGCAGCGGTCAGACCGCCAATCAACTGGAACCCGGCCATGTGGTGAAATCGCCCATGGTTGGCACTTTCTACCGTGCGTCCGCTCCGGGCGCCGCGCCCTTCATTGATATCGGCTCCCAAGTCAAAGAAGGCGATACCCTGTGCATCATCGAAGCGATGAAACTGCTCAATGAAATTGATGCCGACATCAGCGGCACAGTCACCCAAATCCTGGTGGAAAACGGGCAGCCGGTCGAGTTCGGCCAGCCGCTGTTTGTGATCAGCTGAAACAGCTGTGTTCCAAGACCTTGCGGCAGTACGTCTGCCGCAGCGTCTGCTTGCCGGAAAATCTATCATGTTTGAAAAAATCCTCATCGCCAATCGTGGTGAAATCGCCTTGCGCATTCAGCGCGCGTGCCGCGAACTTGGCATCAAAACCGTCGTTGTGCATTCCGAGGCTGACCGTGAAGCCAAGTATGTCAAGCTGGCCGATGAATCGGTCTGCATCGGCCCGGCTCCCTCGGCGCAAAGCTATCTGAATATGCCGGCCATCATCAGCGCTGCCGAAGTGACAGACGCTGAAGCGATCCATCCGGGGTATGGCTTTTTGTCGGAAAACGCTGATTTCGCCGAGCGCGTTGAGCAATCCGGCTTTGTTTTCATCGGCCCGCGTCCGGATTCAATCCGCATGATGGGCGACAAAGTGACCGCCAAACAAAGCATGATCAAGGCCGGCGTGCCTTGCGTGCCAGGTTCGGATGGCGCGCTGCCGGACGACCCGAAAGCGATCATTCAGATTGCGCGCAAGGTCGGCTATCCGGTCTTGATCAAAGCCGCCGGCGGCGGCGGCGGGCGCGGCATGCGCGTGGTGCACACCGAAGCCGCCCTGATCAACGCCGTCACCATGACCAAGGCGGAAGCCGGGGCCGCATTCGGCAACCCGGAAGTGTATATGGAGAAATATCTGGAAAATCCGCGCCATGTGGAAATCCAGATTCTGGCCGACGAACATAAAAACGCGATCTGGCTGGGCGAACGCGACTGCTCGATGCAGCGCCGTCATCAGAAAGTGATTGAAGAAGCGCCCGCGCCGGGCATTGCGCGCAAGCTGATCGAGCGCATCGGCGAACGTTGCGCCGAAGCCTGCCGCCGCATCGGCTATCGCGGCGCCGGCACTTTTGAATTCCTGTATGAAAACGGCGAATTCTTCTTCATCGAAATGAACACCCGCGTGCAGGTCGAACATCCGGTGACAGAAATGATCACCGGGGTCGATATCGTGCAAGAGCAGATCCGCATCGCCGCCGGCGAAAAGCTGCGTTACCGCCAGCGCGACATCCAATTCAACGGCCACGCGCTGGAATGCCGCATCAATGCCGAAGACCCGTTCAAATTCACGCCCTCGCCGGGCCGCATCACTTCCTGGCATGCGCCGGGCGGGCCGGGGGTGCGGGTGGATTCGCACGCTTACACCGGCTACTATGTGCCGCCGAATTATGATTCGATGGTGGGCAAGCTGATCACCTATGCGCCGACGCGCGAACAGGCGATCAAGCGCATGCAAATCGCGCTCTCGGAAATGGTGGTGGAGGGGATTTTGACCAATATCCCGCTGCACCGTGAGCTGATGCTGGATGCGCGCTTCATCGAAGGCGGCACCAATATTCACTACCTGGAGCAAAAGCTGGCCAATCAGCCCAGCTTCTCCAAGGATAAATAAGCAATGAGCTGGACAGAAATTGTGATTGAAGTCGCGTTGGATCAGGCGGAAAGCCTGTCCGATGCGCTGATGGAAGCCGGCGCGCTCTCGGTTTCGGTGGAAGATGCAGATCTCGACACCGACGCCGAGCGCCCGCTGTATGGCGAGCCGGGCATGGAAATCCCGGTCGCAGCCTGGGAACACAGCCGGGTGGTGGCCTTGATCGAAGAGGGCGCCGAGCCGGCTGCGATTTTGCAAGAGGCGGCGCAAGCGCTGGGTCTTGATCCCTTGCCGGCCTGGCATACGCGCGTGGTGGAAGAACAGGATTGGGTGCGCATGACGCAAGCCCAATTCGATCCCATCCACATCGGCAAAAATATCTGGGTGGTGCCGAGCTGGCACAGCGCGCCCGATCCGCAGGCCCTGGTGCTGGAGCTTGACCCCGGTCTGGCTTTTGGCACCGGCAGCCATCCGACCACCCGTTTATGCATGGAATGGCTGGAAAGCCATGCGCCGCGCGGCAAGCGGGTGCTGGATTATGGTTGCGGTTCCGGGATTTTGGCGATGGTGGCGCACAAGCTTGGCGCAGCGCAAGTGATCGGCGTGGATATCGACCCGCAAGCGATTATCGCCGCCGGTGAAAACGCGGCACGCAACCACTGCCAGATTGCGTACTATCTGCCGGATGATTTCGCACAAGCTGAATGCGGCCAACTTGGCCAGCGCTATGATGTGGTGGTGGCGAATATTCTGTCATCGCCGCTGAAATTGATGGCGCCGATGTTGGCGGGCCGGGTCGCGCCCGGCGGCCAGCTCACCCTCTCCGGGGTGCTGGCGCGTCAGGCCGAAGAAGTGGCGCAAGCCTATGCTCCTTATCTCAAGCTTGAAGTATGGGCTGAGTTGGATGGCTGGGTCGCCTTGAGCGGACGTTTGCCGGGGTAAGTATGGCGTTAGCCACCAGATGCCCGCTGTGCGGGGCCATGTTCAAAGTCGCGCAGGATCAGTTGAAACTGCGCGCCGGTCTGGTGCGCTGCGGTGCCTGCCATCAAGTCTTTAACGGCATCGAAAATCTGGTGCGCCCGCAAGGCGCGGACAACACAGCGGCGCCGCCGCATTCTGCCGCCGCACCGGCGCCGGCGCCAGTTCCGGCGCCGCCCGCCAACCGCGCCGCGCCAGCGCTGGCCGCACCTGTCGCCAGCGACACGCCGGCCCAGGCGCCGGCGCAAATCAGCCAGGCGGTTTTACGCCAGCCGGACCCGCCGCATGCGGCGCCGCCGGCCCCGCCGCCCCCACCACCCCCGCTTCCTGCGCCTGCGCCCATTCCTGAACCGGCGCCCATTCCAGCGCCAATTCCAGCGCCCGCACCGCTTCCTGTGCCGACGCCAGCCCCGGCGCCTGTCAGCATGCCGGAACCTGCGCCCTCCCATGCGCCCGTGCCTGCGCCCGTGCAAGCGCCTGCGCCGCTTCCGGCGCCCGCCGCCGCGCCATCGCCAGCGGCGCCGATTGCTGCGCCGCCAACGCCATCCGCCGTCGCCGCAGCGCGGGTGGACGATTGGCCGGATCTGACGCCGCCGCAAACCATCACCCTGCATGCATTGCCGGATGAAGAGGGGGAGGAAGATTTCTTTGACAGCGCGCCGCCGCCAGCGGCGGATTGGCGCGGCCATCCGGAAATCCGCATCGAACCGCATCTGGATTTAAGCGATATGCTGCCCGCCAGCCCCGCTCCGGCGCTGTCTGAGGCCAGCGCAATCGAGCCGGAGCCTGAAGCGCGCGCCGCATCGGCGCAGGCAGAAGAGCAAACGCCGCCGCATTTTGCCGGGCATGCAGAACATGTCGCCACGCCGCCGGAAACGCCGGCCCCGGCAGTGTTTGCGGCAGCAGCGCATGATGCGCCGGCAGCGTCAGAGCAAGCGCCTGAGCAGGCCGACAGCAATGCAGAAGATGTGCCCGAATTCGTCAAGCGCGAACGGCGCGAGCAGCGCATGCAGCGTGTGTTGCACCCGCTGCTGGGTTTTGGCGTCGGTTTGCTCATCATCGGGGCCGCAGCGCAAGGCATTTACGCCGGACGCGCGCAATTGGCGGCACACCTGCCATTCACCCGCCCCTGGTTGGAGCAAGCCTGCCAGCATCTGGCTTGCAGCGTCGGGCTGCCGCACAATATCAAAGCGATCACGCTGGAAGCGGATGAGTTGCAAACCGTGCCGCCGCTGAAAAACAATTATGTCTTTTCCACCTTGCTGCGCAATCAAAGCGATACCGCGCAAACCTGGCCGCATCTGGAATTGACCATCAACGATGAAAAAGACCGGCCCCAGATCCGGCGCGTGTTCACTCCCGAAGAATATCTGGGCAAGGAAGTCGAGATTGCGCGCGGTTTTGCGCCGCGCGGCGAACAGCAAGTCCGCCTGTATTTTGAAATGCACCAGATCAAAGCATCCGGTTATCGCGTGTATTTGTTCTACCCCTGACGCCGCGCCCGTGCAACCGAATGCAGGCCAAAGCCGCAGGCGGGGTTGAGCGCCGCGACTTACCCGGCGTCCGGCGCCGCTTGTCGCACAAAGGCGTATGCGCGGGCAACAAGCAAAATCAGCCGCCGCTCCATCGCCTTAAAACCCTCACGTCAAACAAACGCTTTATGGCGGCGGCAAACCAAGGCAATCCGCCAGCCAGGCCGGATCAGGCGGGGTGCGTACAATTTCCAGCAATTTGCGGCGCGCTGCGGCGCCATGGGTGATCTGAATCGCGCTTTTCGGCAAACGCAATTGTTCAGATAGAAAACGGATCAATTCCTGATTGGCGCGGCCATCAATCGGCGGGGCCTGCAGACGGATTTTGAGCGCATCCGGCAAGACTTCCATCACTTCCGATTTTTTCGCATTCGGCGCCACCTGCACCGCCAGGCGCAGGTGTTTGCCATGCACAGAACACCAGCCGGCCATCAGAGCAAGGCCGGCAGACGCAGCAAAAACTGCCCCAGCTCATCCAATAACAGCAAGGCGATTTGCAGCAAAATCAAAGCCGCCATCGGCGACAGATCAATATTCGCAATCGGCGGCAAGACGCGCCGGATCGGGCGCAACATCGGGCGGCTCAGTGCGTCAAAAAATGGAGCCAGCGGGGCCATCGGATTGATCCAGGAAAAAATCACGCTGATCAATAAAATCCCGCTCAAACCATACACAATCCAATTCAGCAAACGCAGCAAACCCCGGACCAGAATCGGATACGGCATGAATTCGCCCGACAACATCGATAACAGGGCGGAAGTCGCCAACGCCAGCAAGGCGGCGCCCAGCAAGCTGGCCCAGTCATAGCCGCCAAAGCCGGGCACCACGCGGCGCAAAGGTTTGACCAGCCAATCAGAGAGTTGATACGTGAATTGCGACAATTGCGCAGGAGGCCGGATGCGCACCGCCTGCATCCAAAAGCGCAGCAATAACACCAGCGCCAGCAGGCCGATCACGGCGGAGAGGATGATATTCAGAATACCCAGCAACACTGGCAACCTCCAGACAAAAACCGCCGCACAAAGGCGGCGGGATGGATGACAGCGCTATTATGCCACTGCCGCTGCGCTGCGCCGTTGTTTCGCCAACGGCGCATACGCATTATGGACGCGGCCCGGTGGGAAACGGCCATGCTGCCGGATCGGCAGTTTTGGCGGCGGCTTTTTTTGCCGCCGGTTTTTTTGCTGCGGCCGGTTTGGCTGCCGGTTTGGCCGCTGCTTTCACCGCAGGCTTGGCTGCCGCCTTTTTCGCAGCCGGCTTGGCTGCCGGTTTGGCGGCGCAATCCGCAGCTTTCTTCACGCTCTTGGCGGCGGCAGGCGCTTTGGCCGGAGCCGCTTTTTTCGCTGCAGCCTTGGCCGGCTTGGCTTCGGCCTTTGCTTCAACCTTGGCCGGTTTGGCGGCGGCTTTCGCTTTCGCCGGTTTGGCTTCGGCTTTCACCTCGGTCTTGGCGCTGCTTTTTTTGACGGCGGCTTTGGCCGGTTTGGCGGGCGCTTCAGCTTTCGGCTCGGCTTTTTTCACGCTTTTTTTCGGCGCGCTTTCGGCTTTTACCGCTTTCGCGGCTTTCGCCGGTTTGGCTTCGGCTTTCACCTCGGCTTTAACTTCTGTTTTCGCGGCGGGCTTTTTGGCGGCTTCGGTTTTTTTCACCGCCGGCGCCTTGGCCGCTTTTTTCACTTCTGCCTCTTCAGCTTTTTTGGCCACGCTTTTTTTAGCGGGTTTATCGGCTGCCTTGGCTGCAGTTTTTTTACTGGTTGCCATGATTTCTCCTTCCTTCATCATGCAGATATCTAAACATGAAACCCGCTGCCGGCTGCAGCGGGTTATTCATCGGCACAAACATGGTCTGGTTATGCTAATGAATTCTGTCCCGCGCAAATGCGCGTGATGCAAGCAAAGGTTTGGGCTTGCATCGTGTTCCGGTGTGGCGCCCGCAAAAGACAAAACCGCCTGACTGCATGGCAATCCAGGCGGTTTGCGCTGCGATCATGTCCCCGGTTGCGGAATAAACGGCAAGGCTGCAGGCGCTGCGCCGCGCGGGGTGAACCGCACGGTGGCGCACAGTTGAAATGAAGCGACGCAAAAGGCAATCTCATTTCATCCATCCTTGGCCACAAATCAGTGATGCGCATTCCATGCAAACCGGGTGCGCTTCGTCGCATTGTATCCTCAGTGAAACAATATTCCAACTTCGCTTTGCGCAAATCTGCAAGATTTATTTGCAGGCGCAAAAATCATTCCGGTTTTTGGTGTGTCCCACATTTTGAGGCGATTACAGCGGGGTTGGCGCGCGGCTTGATGGCGGCCCGGCGGCAGTGCGCAGCATGCTGTTTTGGCTGATGAAAAAGCCCGGTCTGCGCTGCTTTTTTCCTCACGGGTGACGCACATCAGGCTGCGCGCCGCTGTGCTGAAGGCGCAGCCGTTGGTGGATATCGGCATATGCGGCGGCGATCAATTCCTGCAGCGCAGGCGTATCACAGGACGCACCGGGTTTGAGTTTGATATGGCGCATATTTTTTCCACTGCCGCATAGCAGCGCCGCCGGATCCGGCAAATGTGCGCCATGGAAAAAGCCGAGGTTGAGGTGTGCGCTGAACACATTCACATACGCAAACGCCGCCATTTGCACGCATGCGGTGGCGTGGCCGTCGTGCAGACATTCCTGCACATCGGGGCCGCATGCGCGCAGCTGCGCAAAACAGTTTTGCGCAAGTTCTCGCCAAGGGGCGGGACGGGTTGCCAGCCATGTCGCCAGCGCGGCATCGGCCGCGCAGGCTTGCGGCAAGATGAAGAGTGCGCCCATATGTGTTGGCTGCTCACGCCTTAACGCGCTGCGCGATATTTTTGCAGTGCGCGCGCCCAGCTTTCCGCTTCCAATTCCTCGAATTCAAATTCGATGTCATCAAACGCGTCGGCTTGCGCCGGCGTCAACACCGATGCGGGCGTCAGTCCCGGATTGCGGCTGACAAAATTGGCCCCGTCTTGCAAGCTGAAAAGCGGCGTGAGCAATTCACAAGCCTGCGCAAACCACGGCGCCAGCGGATCATCGCAGGCCAGCAGACAGTGGCGCAGTTGTTCGATGCGTTGTGAGGTTTCGTTATAGAACAGGGCCAGCAAACCATCATGATTGAGCGTGCTGTAAATCAAATTGATGCACTGAAAATATTTGAGCGCGCCAAAGAATGCAGACAATTCCGGCGGCAGCGTGCGCGCCTGGCCCTGATCCAGATCGGCCAGCATCACGCCCAGGCCAAGTTCGGTTTCAATTTCCCAATTGAGTTCATACAGATTGTCTTCGTCCACTTGATCCGGCGCAGACATGTCTGCGCGCAACTTGCACAAGACGCTGAGTAAATCGCCCATGCGGCCTTCCTTTTTCCATGCAGTGTGAGGGATGCTGTCGCACCGGCGGCAAACAGGCTGCCGCTGCGCAAACCTTCATTGTCCCTCATTCCGCCAAATCTTGTGGCGTCGGGCAACGGCGGTCGGATTTTGCGCTCAGTAATTGATTATTTGCGTATTGGCATTGAAACGGGCGCGATTTCGGCTCGGTGATTTCAGCGTGTTTCAGCTGGCCTTTTTGATATTGCAGATTGGCCATCAATTGCTGATTGCTGAGCCAGAATTTGCGGCAGCCGGAATAATTTGGCGGCAGTGCGCCTGGATAGATTTGCAGCGCCATGCCGCGCTGTTCACGCTGCAGCGCATCTTTCGGCGGCGCTGACAGTTCGCAATTGCTGCCGGAAAAATTCAAGCCCGCCGCGCTCACCGGCGTCAGCGCTGAACTCAGCAAGATGCAAAACAGCATGCGAAGCATCAACATGAAGAAATCCTTTCATCCGGCATGGCGCAATCGGCAATTGTTTGCTGGCGTGTAAATCAGCGTAGCGCGGAATGCGCTTGGATGCAAATGAATGCGCGCCGGTGATCGCCGCCCGGGCGGGGAAATGCAGGGCGCCTGCCGCAGCGGCGCACTGGCCGGCGCCTTCACCCGGTCTGATCGCTCCACCTCAAGCGATCCCAACCGGCGCTTTGCAGACTGTCGCGATATCGGGGCCAATCAAAACACGGCCCCGGATCGGTCTTGCGTCCGGGCGCAATATGCTGATGTCCGGCTATCGCGCGCAGCTGCGGGTAATGCGCCAGCAAGGCGCAACTGAGTTGTTGCAAACTGCGATATTGCGCCTCCTCAAACGGCAACCAGTCACATCCTTCCAGCTCAATTCCGATAGAAAAATGATTGCATTGCGCGCGTCCCTGCCAGCTGGAAACGCCGGCATGCCAGGCGCGCGCCTGACATCCGACAAATTGCTGAATTTGTCCCTTCCGGGTAATCAAAAAATGGGCGGAGACTTGCAAACCCTGCAAACTGGCGAAGGAAGCATGGGCGGCGCTGTCGAGCTGGCCGAGAAATAAGGCAGCGATATGCGGGCCGCCGAATTCGCCCGCCGGCAAGCTGATATTGTGGATCACCAGCAATTCCGGCTGCATGCCGGCGGCGCGCGCATCCTGAAACGGACTGGGCAGGCGCTGTGCGCCGTGCAACCAGCCTTGCGCATCCAGCGTCCAGGCCTCAGTCGGGATCATGGATTTCCAGCCTTTGCACTTGATAGCGCAATTGGCGGAAACTGATGCCCAGCAATTCCGCCGCTGCGGTGCGGTTGTAGGTGGTTTGTTCCAGCGCGCTGATGATGATCTGCTTTTCCACCTGATCCAGAAAACTGGGCAAATCCTGCCCCTTGCGTCGCCAGAATTCGGCCACCGCCTGCGCGATGCCATCCACATCCTGCACCCCGCCTGCCGCCTGGGTCTCGGCCTGCGGCGGCGCGGCGGGCGGCGGCGTTTCGGCTGGCGCGGGAGCGGCAGGTGCGGCGGCGGGCGGCGCGCTGTGCAATAAGCTGCCATCGCCGGCGATATCGGCAGGACGCTGCGGCATGTCGCTTAAGCTGCGGCCCGGTTTTAACGCCAGATCGGAGACTTCAATCACGCCATCATTGGCAAACGCCAGAGCGCGCTCAAGGATATTTTCCAATTCCCGCACATTGCCCGGAAAACTGTAATCCGACAAGGCATGCAAAGCCGCTTCGGACAAGCGGCCTTGCACACCATGCGCGGCGCCCAGGCGCTGCAAAATATTTTCGGTCAGCACGCCCAGATCGTCGAGCCGCTCACGCAATGGCGGCAGACTGAGTTCAATCACATTCAAGCGGTAAAACAAGTCTTGCCGGAACTTGCCTTTTTCCACCCATTCCGCCAGGTTTTGATGGGTCGCGCTGATGATGCGCACGTCCACCGGCTCTTCCGCCGTGGCGCCGATTTTACGCACGCGCCGCTCTTGAATCGCGCGCAGCAGTTTGACTTGCATAGGCAGCGGCAAATCGGCCACTTCATCCAGCATCAGGGTGCCGCCATTGGCAGCCTGAAAAAAGCCGTCGCGCTCATCGCTGGCGCCGGTGAAAGCGCCTTTGCGGTAGCCGAAAAATTCGGCTTCCATCAGCGTTTCGGGGATCGCGCCGCAGTTGACGGCGATGAAAGGCTTGTTGGCGCGCGCGCTTTGCGCATGGATTTCGCGCGCCGCCAGCTCTTTCCCGCTGCCCGATTCGCCAGTGATGGAAATCGGCGCCATCGAGCGCGCCAGGCGCGCGATTTGCGCGCGCAAATCCTGCATCGCGCGCGAAGCGCCGATCAGGCGCGAACCGGGAGCCGCTTCCGGCGCGCTTTTATTCTGTCCCAATCCCAGGGCTGATTGCACCAGCAGACGCAACTGATCCAGCGCCACCGGCTTGGTGACATAATCAAATGCGCCGGCTTTCAAGGCCACCACCGCATTTTCCGCACTGCCATATGCGGTCACCACTGCAACCGGGGTATTTTTAAATTTGCTGCTGATTTCGCTGACCAGCTCGATTCCCATGCCATCCGGCAGACGCATATCGGTCAGCACCAGCGCATATTCATGTTTGGCCAGCAGCTTGCGCGCGCTCTGCAAATCCTCTGCGCTGTCCACATCCAAACCCATGCGCAAGATGGTGATTTCGAGCAGATCGCGCAAATCCTGCTCATCGTCAACTACCAAAACCCGTGGAGCTGTCATTGTTTCGCCTCTTTTTCCCAAGCGCCAAAACTGATCACAAAACGCCCGCTGGACTCATCTTCCAGCTGCATATCGCCATCATCAATGCGGTATTCATAATCCAGCATCGCGCCATTGTTCATGCATAATTCGCGCGCCAGATACAAGCCAAGCCCGGTGCCTTTGGAGGATGTGGTGTAAAACGGCTCAAACAAATGGGCCCGCACTTCGCTGGAAATGCCGGGGCCGTCGTCTTGCACATGCAATTCCAGACGGCCTGCGCGGATCACTTCCAGCATTTTGATGCTGCCGGGGCGGCCTGAGGCGTAACGCACCGCATTCGAGAGCAGATTCACCACCACTTCACGCAAATGCAAGGGATCAAAGCGCACCAGCGCCTGGCTGGGCGGCCCCAGCATCAACAAACTTTCCGGCAATTCATGGGTTTCTTCAAACTCATTGCGGATTTCACCCAGCAGGCGCGATAAATTCAGCGGTTCATTATTCGGCTGCACTTTGCGCGAGAGTTGCAAGATGTCTTCAATCATGCGATTCACCCGCGTCACATTGTCGCCCACGATATTCAGCAAACGCACCTGGGTCTTGCTGTTCAATTCTTCTGACAATAGTGCGGCGGCATGCGAAATCGCGGCCAGCGGATTGCGCACCTCATGCGCAATGCTGGCGGTCAGGCGGCCCATCGAAGCCAGTTTCAATTGCTGCGCCTGGTTTTCAATCTCCCCCACGTCCTGCAGGAACAGCACGGTGCGCGCATCCGGCCCGACTGCGCCATGCACGCGCACAAAACGCACTTTCAAGTGCACCGTTTGTTCGCGCCGCCCGCTCCACAACGGCCCGCCATAAGAACTTTGCTCATCTAAGGGCCGGATGCTCAAAAACACCTGGGATGCGGTATCCGGCAGACTGGCGTCGCCAGTCTGCTGCAAACTCTGCAACCAGTTGCGGTGCGCCTCCACCATTGCATGCATAGTCGGCAAATCGCTCAGCCGGGTCAATCCCAAGTCGGGGATATCATCCAGATGCAAACCCAGCATGGTTTGCGCCGCCGGATTGCTGGAGTAGATAGAGCTGTCATCGCCCAATACTAAAATGCCGTCGCCCACGTCGGCAATCACAATCCGGTTGATGTGCAATTGCATTTGCAAATCGCGCCCGCGCTGCAGCGCCAACTCTTCCTGCCGGATCAGTTTGCCGGCCAGACGTGAGACCACCACCACGGTGGTGAAGAAGGCCACCCCATACAAGCCGGTTTGCAATATCGGCACTTCCGGCATGTGCAAAAACACCTGGTAAGTGCCTTCCAACACCAGAAACAGCGACACCATCGCCGCGTAAGTCAGCGCCAGCATCAGCGGCGCCAGCACCGCCAAGCCGGCCAGCGGCAGCAAAAACAAAATCGCCAAACCGCTCTTGGCGCCGCCGGCGGCGATGTAAAGCAAGGCGATGATGACCAGATCCAGCGTGACCTGGGCCAACAATTGCAAGGTGAAATGCTGGCGGTAATACATGGCTGAGAGCGAAAGCAAAATCGCGCTCAGCAGATAAAACACGCCGGTGTCGGGATATTGGAATTGCTGGGCGACTTCGATGCCCTTGGCGTTGAACTGGGTGTACACCAGCAAGACGCTGGCCACCACCACCCGCGTCAAGCCAAAGGTTTGCAATGAGCGCCAAAAGCTTTCGCGCGCTTCAATCGGGCGCAAGCCGGCGGGCAGCAATTTCATGATGCAGTATGCTGTTGTTGATGTTCAGCGCTGCAAAATACCCGGCCTTGGACATCATATACCGCCTCAGAGGCCGGGAAGGCGACCTGGCAATGGGTGCAACGCAACAGTTTTTCCGCCTCGACCGGTAAATGGCCGGGGCCGGCGGGCGGCGGCGCGGATGGCGGGCGGGCGCGCTGTTTGAATTTCTTTTTCAGCGCCAGCCACACCAGCAACAACAGCGCAAGCCAGAATAGAAAGCGGCTCATACGCTCCCCCGGTGCAAAATCACTTCCAGCACAAAACGGCTGCCGACATAGGCCAGCAATAAAGCGCCAAAGCCGGACAGGGTGAAGCCAAGCGCGGTCTTGCCGCGCCAGCCGCGAAAACTGCGCCCGGCCAGCAAAATGCCAAACAAGAACCAGGACAAGAGGGTAAACACGGTTTTATGGTCAAAGCGCAAGGGCCGGCCAAATAATTGTTCTGAAAACACGATGCCGGACAGCACCGTCAGACTGAGCAGGGTGAAGCCGATGGCGATTAAGCGGAACAGCAGTCTTTCCATGGTCAAGAGCGCCGGCAGGCGGTCAAGTATGGCGCCAAACCAGCTCTCTTGACCCTGGCGCGCATGCAGGCGCGACTCTTGCAGCGCCATCAACACGGCATGAAATACGGCAATGGTCAGACTGGCGTAGGCCAGAATTGCAATCAGGATATGCCAGCCGAACAGCGGGGATTTATGTTCCAGCAACTGCAGCGCACCGGGAAAAGCCAGCGGCAGCAGGCAGCTGACGGCGGCAACCGGCAGCATCAGGACGCGCAAACCGTCCAGCGCCAGATTGCGGTTTTCCAGCAGCCAGGCGGCCACCGAAACCCACATGGTGAGAGAAAGCACAACCGCAAAGCCCAGACGCAGGCCGCCGGGGACAAAGCTTTGTTGCCATAAAAAGCCGGCTTGCAGCAACCAGGCCAGCAACACGCCGCCGTTACGCAAATCCGGGCGCTGCGGCGCAAATGCGCACAGCAGGTATAACAGGGCGGCGATGGTGGAACAGAATATGAGCATGATTTCTCAGGACGCAAGCCAATCTGGCACATTCCGGCAAAGATAGCACGGAAGCCGCATACTGCGGCGCCATACACGGCGCCGCGTCATGCTCCGCCGCTTCAGTCTTTGTGTTCGCCGCCCAGGGCCAACACCAGATCAGCGATCAATTTCGCCAATTCCCCCGTCATCAGGGTGAAATCAGCGTCGAAACGCTCATCATCGTCAAAGCTTTGCGCTTCGTTTTCTTTCAGCACGTCGAGCGCTTTGACGCTCTTGACCGCCATGCCTTCGGTCAGCACAAAGGAAACCCGGTCGGCCCAGGTCATGGCCAGGCGGGTGCACTGCTTGCCGCCGGCGATATGACGGCGCACATCTTCCGGCTCCAGGGTGTGATTCACGAAGCGCACCTTGGCCCGGCTTTCGCCGCTGGCGCTGAGTTCGGTGTCCTGGTCCACGGTGAAGCCGCCCGGCGCATCGTCTTCCGCCAGCCAGGTCGTCATGGCGCTGCCGGGCGAGGTGGCGACGTTCAGATTGGTCACCGGCATTTTGTCTATGCCTTTGAGCAGGCTTTTCAAAATATCGTCGGCCTTGGAAGCGGCGGCGGCGTCCACCGCCAGCCAGCCATTCACCGGATCAATCCAAACCCGGGTGCTGCTCTTGATCGAAAAGGCGCGCGGCAGCAATTCTTCGGTGATGTCTTCTTTCAGCTCGCGCATTTGTTTCTTGCCGGGCTTGAAACCCTGCTTTTCTTCCAGCTCGATGGCGCGCGCCTTGGCGACTTGATTGATGACAGAAGCCGGCAGCAATTTCTTTTCATATTGCATTTGCAACAGCATTTGCTTGCCCACGGTGTACACCAGCTTGTCATTGCCGCGCGGCGCCACCCAGCCCTGGGTGGACATATCCTGGCTGCTGCATTCAACGAATTTAAGCGGCGCCAGCGCTTCTTCAATTTGTTCGGGAGTGATGGCCCAGGGGGCCGGCAGGCGGTAAATTTGCAGGTTTTTAAACCACATGATGAGATCCGTTAGCTATCCGAAAGCGGAGAAAGAGCGCTATTCTACACCCCGGGCGCCGGCCTGCGGCGCGCGCGGGGATGGCTTTGCTTGCAGAGTGTTGCAGATCAGGCGTGACGGCGGCGGCGCGCGATGGCGCCTGGCATGGCCAGGGTTTCGCCTGGCTTGCCTGTTTGGCGGATGATTTGTGCAAGCGCATTGCCGGCCATAATGGCGACACGGCCTCAGTTTTTTTTGCGCGGGCTGCTTTTTTTCACGCCGGCTTCGGCTTTAGCGGCTGGGCTGCGGCGCGGCGCGGCTTTGCGTGGCTTGGCAGGGGCTTTTTCCGGCTCTGCCGCCGGCGCTTTTTTGCGCGTTTTGGCAACCGGCTTATCCGCCGCCATGGCGCTGGCCACCACTTGTTTAAATTGCTCTTGCAGCATGCCCCACCAGGCCCCGCCGGTCTGCGCCAATTGTGCGGCGAAATCGGGCGGAGTTTTTTTGTCCGCGCCGGCATCGTCCTCTGGCTTGGCCCCGGTTTCTGGCGGCGGTGGCGGCGCCTGGGCCGCGATATTCTTTTCCATTTCATCCGGCGTGGTCGGCGCCGGATTGGCGTTCGGGAACAGGAAGGCGGAAGCGTAGGGAATCACCGCCAGCAGCGACTTTTCCGCATTCGCCGCATCTTCGCCGCTGCCCTTCACCGCATTCGACAGCGTGGCGCCCATGGATTTCAGGGTGGCGATAGTGCCGCGCTGCACTTCCAGCGCTTGAATACTGCCGCGCAGCATGCCCAGATTCAAATTCATCCAGGCTTCGACGGCTTTTAAATCATTGATTTTCTTGTCCAGCTCTTCCACCGAAAGCGTGGGTGCGGCCATGCCGGGCAAGGTGGTGACGCCAGGCACTTGCATACTGCCCCACAGGTTTTTGACGAAATCCAGAGTATCGTTGACCATCCCGGCGCCGGGCAGATTGTTTGGCTTGATCATGGCTTTCTCCTAGAGGGTAGCGGCTGCCTCAGCCTAACAGAAAGCGGAGCGGGTGACAAACCTCAGGAAACCCGTGTAATAACCTTGCGCGAGATACTATGACGCATACAAGTTGCATCTCACAAAAGATCAAGTGGGCTATCCACACCTCGCCCGCCTTTGTTCAGCACATGGGTATAGATCATCGTTGTGGCGACATCCGCATGTCCCAACAGCTCTTGCACAGTGCGAATGTCATATCCCCGTTGCAGCAGATGGGTGGCGAAACTGTGACGCAAAGTATGCGGGGTTGCTGGTTTGGCCAGGCCTGCCGCTGTGACGGCGCGCTTCATCGCCCTTTGCAACAACTTTTCATCCAGATGATGCCGTCGCGTATGATTACTGCGGGGGTCTTTTGAATAACTGCCAGCAGGGAATACATATTGCCATCCCCACTCAAGTTCCGCATGGGGATACTTGCGCGCCAGCGCATTGGGCAAAAAAACTGCCGCCATCCCTGCCGCCAAGTCATCTTCATACAAGGTTTTGCGCCAAGCCAAATGCGTCTGCAGGGGCTGAAGCAGCGTGCGCGGCAGCATGGTCACCCTGTCTTTTGCGCCTTTGCCATCACGCACCAAAATCTCGCAACGCTCAAAATCGATGTCCTTGACTCGCAAACGCACGCACTCCATGACCCGCATCCCGGTTCCGTACAATAAGCGGGCCAGCAGACCGTAGGTGTCATGCATTCTTTCCAAAATTGCCGACACTTCGCGTTCAGTCAATACGACGGGTAAGCGTGCCGGGCGCTTGGCGCGCACCACGCCATCCATCCAAGGCAAGTCTTGTTCCAATACTTCACGGTACAGAAACAGCAACGCCGACAAGGCCTGATTTTGGGTTGACGAGGCGACATTTCCTTCAAGCGCCAGATTGCTCAAAAAGGCCTCTACCTCAGGCCCGCCCATATCTTTGGGATGCCGTTTGCCATGAAACAAGATAAATCGCCGCACCCAATGCACGTATTGCGTTTCAGTGCGTATGCTGTAGTGCCTTAAGCGAATCTTTGCCCGTAACTGATCCAGCAGTTTGGGTGGAGGAGTTCCTGTATGAGGTGTTATATCTGGCATATCATCACCTATTGCATTGATTTTCCAGGATTTATAGAATAATATACACCTTATTTAATCGAAGTATACCCCTTCGTAGGGGTATACTCTACGTTGGTCGAGATAAACACCTCGGTTGCAAAACCGAGACATACATAGGCTAAAAGTGGCGATGTATAAAGTGCAAAAAACATGCTAAAAAGCGAAGCTTGAGCAGAGCGGATGTATAACGCAAGCGTTGATACACACGCCCAGCCCAAACTTCGAAAAAGAGCATGAATTGGAGTGAATTTGGGGGCGCGACGTAAAATGATGACAAATCGAATTGCCGGTGTTTTTCACGCCCAACCCGTCGTTCGAGCACACTCGCCGCACGTGGTGCGGCAAGGTGCTCAACTCCAACGTTAGGTGTCAAGTCGCTGTTCGCCGTATTGTTCTGGTATATTTCAGCTCTTACCTGTGCCAAAGTCCGTCGCCATTGCTGACTTGGCATCACGCAGTGCAAGGTTTTTTATTTCCGTCAGCTTTATTTTGCGAGGACGCTTTGGCTGGTTTTCAATTCACAAAGGCTGTTGCCTTATCAAGCAGCCTAACCCGTCGTTCCAGCGGATCGCCTGCGGCGCCCGCTGAACTCACACGTTAGATTGCAATGCTCGATCTCAACCATCCAAAGACACAGCACATATTTGAAGCGGCGAGAATTGAAGATGAGATTCGTCGGCTTCTCGTTGCGTGGAGACAGAATGGGCCTGCTAGTGCTTTGCCTCAATCAGCCGAATACGCACTGCAGTCCAGCCTCGCCGAATTGCACAAATTAAATCAAAATCACTTTGGCGCCTCTGGAGGCATCGGAAACACTCTATCCGCGTTGGAGACCGCCATCTCTCATGGTGACAGTAACGAGAGTTGGCGAGCGTTTATTAAACTTGCGGAAGCGCCTGGTGAAAACTTTGGAACGTGGGCAATCTAACCTTTCGGTCAACGTGACAGCCCAAAGCTACGCTTTGGGTTCCCTCCGCTGCTACGCAGCTCCGGCTGCACGTTACCTCCAACGTTAGGCGTCTTATGTTCACGCTATTGCATGCACAGCACTGGATCGAACGAGCTTGGTCAGAAATGGGACGAGACTTTGACGCGAATCTTGTGCCAGTCTCTCGGTTTGGGGAACTTGAAGTTGATGATATGGCGTTTCCATTCAAGAACTCCGCGCTTGAGTCGTGGCTCTTGAAAGATGGCGCGCTAGTGAAAGATCCGAACGCAAAGATAGTTCGTGTACCTTTCATCGCTTTCGCCATTGATGATGAGAAGAACACTATGAATATTCAGGTAAATTGGGCTAGTCGCTGTGGCTATGGCTTCGAGGTCGCGTTCAATGAGCGTGGTGAAGTTATTACTCAGAAAATGCGGTGGGTATCGTGAGGCAGCCGCCTAACATGGCGCTCAACCTCGCTCCCTTTGGTCGCTGGACGCTGCGCGATAAAGCCGCGCAGCGCCGGTTAGCTCTACGTTAGACGCAGAGTTGCAAAGCATGCCTACTGGAATAGACCTGCTGATATCAGCTTTCGCAAAGTTCCTTGACGCCGGATTTGGTACGGATATGGCGAAGTATGGGCTGTTCGGTTTCTGCTTTGAGCCAGGAGCCCTGCCGACTACCAGCCATGTCGAGCGTGCTTCGGCTTCGGCGGCAATATGGCAACAAAAGATGGGAGGGCGTCCAAATCCTTACAAGGACGTCTTGTCATTCTTCGAGGAAGGTGGTCAGCTCGGTCGTTGGGAGAACAACATCCTCGATGTGTTCTTGGCGAGCGGAGAGAGGTTTGGTGTGCCGCTGCAGACGTTCGTCCAACTTGTTTCTAACTATTCGCTAAAGTGTTAGGTGCCTTGAAATGGCCGTGGTCCACCAATGCGAGATGTATCCCGACGAATCGGCCTGGGATGCCATCTATAACGCTATCGAAGAAGGTCGACGGCCTCCTTGGCCGTCGATGAACTTCCACCTCCAAGCTCAGGACACGTCTTTGCCAGGTTGGAGTGCGCTGTTGCAACTTGTCGAGGATGCTGCCCATGATCGTCGAGAGACGTTCTCACCAAAGAAGGCATTGGGGCCGGAACTCTGGGGCCAGGTGATCACGCTGCCTGCTTCCATCGCGTCGCTGAAGCACGTGAGGAAGCTCGATCTATACCGAAGTAGCCTACTCCGGCTCCCGCCGGAGATCGGTAGTATGGAGAACTTGGAGGAATTCGTCCCATACACCTCCTATGGACTCCATTGGTTTCCCTATGAAATCACAAAGTGCAAGCAGCTCCGGGCGAGCACTGTGAGCACAAGGGCACTCTATGGAAACTACAAATACAGGCAACCCTTTCCCTCTCTTGAGCCGCCTGTAGTCGAGCTCGTCTCCGGGCATTGCAGCATTTGTGGCGAGCCATTCGATCCAAGCAAAGTCGAGCAACGTTGGATCTCACTCCCGGTCGCTACGGATGTGCTCCCACTGCTTGTCAATGCGTGTTCTATTGCCTGCTTGGCCCAGCTGCCAACTCCAGCAGCAGGCTACGTAGCATGCTCACACAGGGGGGGGTCTTCATTGCAGCAGCCGCCCGTAGAGCCATGAGCAATCCGCAGGCACCTAACCCCTCCGTCAAGGGGACCTGCCTGCGGCAGGCCCCTTACGTCGAACGTTAGGCGCAAGTCGCTGTTCGCCGTATTGTTCTGGTATATTTCAGCTCTTTCCTGCGCCAAAGTCCGTCGCCATTGCTGGCTTGGCATCACGCAGTGCAAGGTTTTTTATTTCCGTCAGCTTTATTTTGCGAGGACGCTTTGGCTGGTTTTCAATTCACAAAGGCTGTTGCCTCATTAAGCAGCCTAACCCGTCGTTCCAGCGGATCGCCTGCGGCGCCCGCTGAACTCACACGTTGGACGGCTTTATGAAGCTACCTCGCCTCAATCTGAAATACTTTGCCATTTGGCTGGCTATATGCGCTGCCGGTGGGGGATTGATAAGCTGGTTCTCGTCCATGCCGTTTTGGGGTGGGGCCTCAATTGTGGCTGCGGCGCTTATCATTAACGGAATAATCGCCAAGGTCGAAGACAACGCGCCTGGTGGCTTCAACAACCCGCACGACAAGTCGAAATGAGTGCATTGCCGTTTTGGTCCAACCAATCAATCCAGCGGACGCCTGACGGCTCCGCTGATTATGCACGTTAGGCATCAAGTCGCTGTTTGCAGTATTGTTCTGGTATATTCCAGCTCTTGCCTGCGCCAAAGTTCGTCGCCATTACTGGCTTGGCATCACGCAGTGCAATGTTTTTATTTCCGGCAGTTTTATTTTGCGAGGACGCTTTGGCTGGTTTTCAATTCACAAAGGCTGTTGCCTCATCAAGCAGCCTAACCCGTCGTTCCAGCGGATCGCCTGCGGCGCCCGCTGAACTCACACGTTAGCTCCCAAGAAATGAAACCTCTCAGCATCAATGAAGCATTAGATCAATTGGATCAGCTAGCAGGGCGAGATATCTCGCTCCTCGGCATCTTTTGCTTTGAGTTCGAAGATGTTTCCCTTTATCACCATCCAAAAGGTGTGCGTAGGCCTGGATATTCATCGTCAATCTGGCTGTCAACTGGCACAGGCAGCATTGGCTTTGATTCAAGGGCCTGCGAGAGGCTGCATGGAAAACTTGTCTTGGTTGAGGGAACTCTTATCAAGCCAGATCCATATTTTGGCGGATGTGGCCATATGAGCCTTTGGCCAGCAGAAATTATCGGTCGTTCTTTGCAGCGGCCAGTGAGCTAACAACTCGTTCAAGCCGACAAATAACCGCTGCGCGGTTATTTGTCGGCTTAACTCCAACGTTAGGCTTTATAAAAATGAGCATGTCCTCTGAACCGAGTATTCCCTTGCCTGAGTTTCGTGAACTGATTCGCTGTGCTCGCGCGTATGTTGCTGGCGATCTCCATTTTTCCTACGTCTGCTCTGCCGCTGGCGCATTTCGTGATGTGACAAAAGTCCTTCCCGTTAATCGGGAAATCAAGCAGATTGCGGAAGAGTGGGCTGAAATGGCCACGCGTGCGTGGCCGGAAATGGCGCAAATTGCCAACCCCATTTCGGAGGACGATTTTCTGAAATGGGTAAGCGAAAAAATGAATGTCTTCCAACCTGTGAATTTCCCTAATGCTCAGTAAGAACTGCCATTTTCGGCCCAAACAATCCGTCAACCAGCCTAACCCATCGTTGCAGCGGATCGCCTTCGGCGCCCGCTGAACTCACACGTTAGGCATCATGCAGCCATGACTGAGCACAACGAACTGCGCGCCGCGCTTCACTCGAAAGACATTGCCGCGCTTTGGAGTGCTTTGGCGAAGGTCAGTAAATGCGAGGGTGCCCCGTTTCTTGCCGAGGCGCTGCTAGCAGACTGGCATGAGTCACATGAAGACATCGTCTTCGAGCTTGGCCTCATTGGCGATCCGCGTACCACCGAGTCCATTGCGAGAGCTGTCGTGACTACTTTCCAATACATGGTCGAGTGGGACAACATCCACGAGTTTCAGCGTAAGTGCGCCTATGCGCTGGCGCGAATTGGCAGCGCGGAATCTCGGGTGGCCCTCGAGAACCTTGCGAAGCACTCAGATCCATATCTTAGAGGGGCCGGTGAAGAGGGCTTAGAGCACTGGCCACTACCCTATCGGAAAGGTGAATATGCCTAACACTGCAGTCAACCGGACACCAAACTGCTGCGCAGTTTGGCTCCCTCCGCTGCGCTTCGGCGCCGGTTACTTTCAACGTTAGGCGGTGTTCTGATTTGTCGTGTTTTGCGTCTGTCAGTAAAATCACCGACTACAATTTTTTACGCTGAGTTTGCCGCAATTTTCCAGTTTCGCAATCAGCACACGTCGCGCATGTTCATTGCCATTTCAGTCGCCTCGCTTTACAATCAGCCGTCATTTTTTGGTTTGGGTTCAGGGTGTGTTATGTGTCGTCGTTCATCAACCTGCCTAACCCATCGTTGCAGCGGATCGCCTGCGGCGCCCGCTGAACTCACACGTTAGGCGTTAAGTCGCTGTTCGCCGTATTGTTCTGGTATATTTCAGCTCTTACCTGCGCCAAAGCCCGTCGCCATTGCTGGCTTGGCATCACGCAGTGCAAGGTTTTTATTTCTGTCAGCTTTATTTTGCGAGGCCGCTTTGGCTGGTTTTCAATTCACAAAGGCTGTTGCCTCATCAAGCAGCCTAACCCGTCGTTCCAGCGGATCGCCTGCGGCGCCCGCTGAACTCACACGTTAGGCGTCACAAATCCGATGGCGAGCTGCTCGTCGCACAACTTGAACGGAGACCGCTATGGGAGTCTTGACCTTCACTATCAACCTGACACTTGATGGCTGCGTGGATCATCAGGAAGGAATTGCCGACGACGAGACGCATGCCCTCTTCACTCGCCTGATGAACGAGAACGGCGCCACGCTGTGGGGGCGCGTGACATACGAAATGATGGAGGTTTATTGGCCCAGAGTAGCGCGCGGCGAGGTAGAAGTGCCGCCGGCCATGCGGGAGTGGGCGATAAAGCTGCAAGCCAAGCCGAAATACGTGGCTTCTTCGACGAGAAAAGAGTTTCCGTGGGAAAACAGCCACCACGTTGGCTACGACCTGCGCTCTGACGTGGAACGACTCAAGCATGCGAACCCAGATGGCGTACTCCTGTGTGGCAGCAGGCTTGCGTGCGAACTGGATCGCCTTGATCTGATCGACGAGTACAGACTGCTCGTGCATCCGAGGCTTGCCGGCCACGGCCCAACCCTGTACGCAAGCGGAGTTCCCAATACGAGAAGGCTGGAATTGCTCTCGGCCCAACCGCTACGAAATGGCGCCGTCGCTATGCACTACAGGCGCGCGTGACGCCTAACCCCTCCATCGAGCGGACGACCTACGGCATGCTTCGCATGCCGTAGGTCGCCGCTCATGTCGAACGTTAGGCCGCCGCATTGCAGTTGTCGTCAAACCCGAGGTAGAAGCCATGCAAATTCAATATCTAGAGATAGTGACCAAAGAAGTAGACGCAGTATGTGCCGCGTACGCTGCTACGAACGGCGTGCAGTTCGGTAAGCCTGATGCTGGGCTCGGCAATGCACGCACTGCCATGCTGGCAAATGGCGGGTTGGTTGGGGTGCGAGCACCCTTGCGTGAGACTGAGGAGCCGGTGGTGCGACCTTATTGGCTAGGGCGTGTTGACAATTAACAGCACTTTGGATGGGAATTTTCAAAAAAAGCTGTTAACTTTTTGCCACTTGTGTTTACATTCTTGTTTTTGGGCAAAACAGAATGGCACGGATGATGTTACGGGACGATCAGTGGGCAAGAATTGAAGCCTTGGTACCAGGAAAGGTTGGCGATAGAGGCAGAACAGGCGTGAATAATCGGCTGTTTGTGGAAGCTGTTTTATGGATAGCAAAGACAGGCAGCCCGTGGCGGGATTTGCCTGCTGAATTTGGCCCATGGAACAGCGTCTATGTGAGGTTTGCGCGTTGGTCGGATAAGCAGGTATGGCACAAAATCTTTGCCGTGCTACGCGAGGACGCGGACTTTGAGGAAGTTTTTCTTGATAGCACTATCGTGCGGGCGCATCAGCATGCAGCAGGAGCCGCAAAAAAAAGGGGCCGCAATCCATTGGCCGGTCTCGTGGGGGATTAACCACCAAGATTCATGCTTGCGTTGAGGGCTTGGGCAATTTGGTTCAGTTCATCCTGACAGGCGGAGAAGTTCACGATATAACCCAGGCAACCGCGTTACTCAATGACGTCGCGCCACAAGCGGTGCTGGCAGATAAAGCCTATGATGCCAACACACTGATTGATTGCATTGAGGGAAAAAATGCCAAGGTCGTGATTCCACCAAAGGCGAACCGGAAAGAACAGCGGGATTATGATCAGTTCCAATATCGAAACCGCAATCTCATTGAGCGCTTTTTCGCCAAAATTAAGCAATTTCGACGGATCGCTACCCGCTACGACAAACTGGATACCCGTTTCTCTTCGTTTGTAACCTTGGCGGCATCAATGATATGGTTGAAATAAATGTCAACACACCCTAGTGAAAGACATCGAAGCAGCTGTCTCTGCCATAGTCGAAGCAGGCGGGAAAGTCGCCGTTCCGCCTATGGAGATTCCTGGTCACGGGACATTCGCGGTCTTTCTACAGGGTGGCAATGATCACGGCCTGTGGCAGCTTTAGCCGGATGCAATCCCATGCAGCAGAGGCCTAACAATTCATTCAAGCCGACGCCGCTTCGCGGCGCGGCTTAATTCAAGCGTTAGCCATATGAGCTATATCGCGAGCACAGAAGAGGCTTTCGCTTATCACAAAGCAACAGGATGTCCCGTCCTTCGAGCCAAGGAGGTACTAGAAGGGATGGAGCCACTGTTACGCGAAAGAGTTCTGCAAGCAGTCTCCCAAAAGATGCGCTCGCGAGTTCTGCGAGATCCGATTGAAGAAGATCCCAAGGCATCAAGCATCATCGCGCAAGCGCGCGAAGAAGCAGAGGTCATCGTGAAGCAGCGCGGTCTATCGGGAAAAGGAGTTTGTCACTCCATCTGGTTCGAGCAGGCGAGAATCCTTCAGGATAAATTCCAGATCAAATGGTTCTCACCAAAAGAAATGAATCCGGGGGTGTTCTTTGACTAATCGGCTAACAATTCCGTCGAGAGGGACCGCCGCAAGCTGCGCTTGCGGTTCCCTTCGCGGCTTCGCCGCTACGGCGGCCCCTCACGTCAAACGTTAGGGGTCAAGTCGCTGTTCGCCGTATTGTTCTGGTATATTTCAGCTCTTACCTGCGCCAAAGCCCGTCGCCATTGCTGGCTTGGCATCACCCAGTGCAAGGTTTTTTATTTCCGTCAGCTTTATTTTGCGAGGACGCTTTGGCTGGTTTTCAATTCACAAAGGCTGTTGCCTCAAGCAGCCTAACCCGTCGTTCCAGCGATCGCCTGCGGCGCCCGCTGAACTCACACGTTATGCCGCCTATGCGGGAGATGGAAATGAATGACGGAGCAAAGCAGGCTAGGGCAGCGGTCAAGGCGTTCCACTATTGTTTGAACTCCTCGGGCTTGTTGCCCAGTCAAACGTACATACCTGCCAACGTTGGGTTCGCGCCAGTCTGCGTAGTCAATCAAATCGTTGCACTTTTCTTCAGCCACAACTACGAGCGCATACCTGGGCTAATTCGCTTCGCATACGAACGCTTTGACGCGTTCGACGTAAAGCCAGTCTTTTCCGCTTACAAGGCGATCGCATTCGACTATCTTTGCCAAGTATCTTTCTTTCTCCGAGAATTCACCGACCTTGACAAGGCCGAACTCGAAAGAACAATACCCTCCGCCATCTTTCACGCAGGCCCGAAAGCGGCACCTGACTATGACATCAAAAGCGGCGAATTCCCGGCGGCATAACACTACGGTCGAGCGGACGCTCCGCCTGTCGGCGGAGTTCGTTCCCTCGCTTCGCTCAGTCACCGCCGCTCACCTACGACGTTAGGTGTCAGATGCTCTTATCGCCCATGCTTGCGTTTCTGGCTGAGCTTCAAGAGAAGTCGCACTCTGCATATGCAGAAGGCGGCTTGTTGTACACGTATATCGAGGCGGCAAATCAAGCTCATTCCTGCTATCCCTCGTCAGCCGGCACCTCTGTTGCTCTTTCATCGCAGCTTATTCAAGAGCTGGGCCGCTTCATTCATGCATCACAGGGCAACTATCAAGAGAATTTAGTCGATCCCGCATATCAGGCAGCCGCCAAACAATTCTTTGAGTTATTGAAAAGTGACCTGAAATTCGATGATATTTCGTGGTCGCTCGAAGATGGCGGCCATGACATGACTGCACTTATAAGCATGGCGCGCCATCGAGACAATCGTTTCTTCTCGCTGGAGCTGATGTGGTCCATCGACTGACACCTAACCCTGCAGTCGAGCGGGACAGCCAAAAGCTGCGCTTTTGGTTCCCTCCGCTTCGCTCCGGCTGCCCCTCACTTACACGTTAGGCCCGCAACAACCATATGGACAGTCTCAGTATTCTTCGCGACTACGTCGAGGGACGGATGTCTCACCCAGAATGGCTAGACTGGTGGGCATTACATTCCGGCGACGTAGAAGCTCAGCTGGGCCGGTTCGCTTTTCTAAAGATCAAGAAGCGGGGCTTTAGCGGCGCGCTCTCGATTCTCGAAGAGGCGGGAGTGCAGCTTGTTCCGGCAAGTGGCTTCTGCAATTCCTGCGGTGAGCCATTGTTCAAGGCCGTTCCTGGGGTCACAACCGCAGAAGAGATCCGAGCGTTTGCCAGCTTGAGCAAGATCGGAGAAGCCGATGAGATCGTTGAGAGTGGCTGGATTCACCCCGGCGAGTACTGCCCAAATGGCTGCACGATTGTGCTGCACTCCTACCGGCGGGCCTAACAACTCGCTCAAGCGGCCACATCAATCGCTTCGCGATTGATGTGGCCGCTTAGCTTCAGCGTTAGGCGTCAAGTCGCTGTTCGCCGTATTGTTCTGGTATATTTCAGCTCTTACCTGCGCCAAAGCCCGTCGCCATTGCTGGCTTGGCATCACGCAGTGCAAGGTGTTTTATTTCCGTCAGCTTTATTTTGCGAGGGCGCTTTGGCTGGTTTTCAACTCACAAAGGCTGTTGCCTCATCAAGCAGCCTAACCCGTCGTTCCAGCGGATCGCCTACGGCGCCCGCTGAACTCACACGTTAGACATCTCCATGACGCTGCATCAGTACTTCGACGAGTTCTGCAAATCCGTAGAGGTCGAGCCAGGTTATGGCATTACCGGACAAGTAGCTGCTGAACTCGCAGCCGGATACGAGATCGGGCTGACCATCGATCAGATGCGGCAGTTTCTTGCTCGCCGCACAGAGATCACCAGCGTGGCGGCGGCACTGAAGAGCCCCACCCTGTCCGCGCAAGATATTGAACGCATTCTTGAGGCACGGGCAGCTGGGGCCGTCTATCCAAAAGACGTCTTGGCGCATGCGTTCAGACCTGATGAAGTGCACCCAAAGTTTCATGCGGCGGCGTTCGGTGAAACCGATGTCTAACCATTCGCTCAACCGGACCCGCAACGGCATGCCGCCTTCGGGCCTCATTTCATTCTGGCCCTGCGGCGTCCTGCCGTCGCGGGCCGGTTAGCTCAAACGTTAGGCAAGAAGCATGAGCGATTGGGACTTTCTTCACGACATGCATAACGAAGGCTATAGCTCAGAGCAAATAGCTGATGCCGCCGCTTGTGGGTACAACCCTTGGGAGGTCAGTTACATTGATATTGACCGCGAGTGGGTTGATTCCCAGTTTCCAGCCTCCGCGACAGACCAAGCAAAAAAAACATTCAAGAGTCGAGATGGTTTCCCATACAGCACACTCGAACAAGCGGAGATCTTTCACGATCTGATTGAATGCGCTACGCGTCACTTTGAAAATACTGGAAGGTACTTGCAAATCTGGGGTGAGCTCGGGGAGATATACGCCGAGATCAAATTTGGCCTCTGCCGTCATGGCTCTCACAAGGAAGGGTCTGATGGCACGATTGCAGGAAAACTGGTCGAAGTAAAAACAATTTCCCCAGAAAAAACAAACGATCATGTCCTTGTTAAGAGCCAAGGAGACTTTGAGCAACTACTCATCGTTCGCATTGATGAGCAGTTCCAGTTCTCCGGCAAGCTATTTAATCGTAGCGAGCTGAAAGGTGGTTCAGGTAAATTCCTCAGAGGGCAACTCAAGGATGGTGCCGGCTATGCCTAACAATTCCGTCGAGAGGGACCGCCCACAAGCTGCGCTTGTGGGTTCCCTTCGCGGCTTCGCCGCTACGGCGGCCCCTCACGTCAAACGTTAGGTTTCGTATCCCCGGCGAGCCTGGCATTTTGAATTCGGGGTTTACCTATGGATCGATACCTGTGAAAAAAATTATTTTTGGAATGGCTCTCATCGCAGCTTCCACGTCCGCTTTTGCCGAGGACTTCAAAACCATGGTGATTAGAGAAGCAGGCAATGCCATGAATAGCGGGGGAAAGGTTGTTGTATTTTTTCAAACGGACAAACCACTAGCCCAAACCACCGCAATTATTAGTGCTGCAATGAAAACAAGCAATCCAAATGCAATTATTAATAAGCGCTGGGTGGAAGATGTAACATTCAAAGGTTATGACGAAAAAAAACGATGCGGTATTGCGGTCGGAAAATGGGCTCCTGGTGCGATAGAATCCGAATGGGAAAGCGCCGTGTACCCTAAGGTAAAAAAATCAGTAAATATAATTTCATTTCAATATGTAAAGAATGGCGACCTTAAAACCCTTTCTGGCACACAAGGCTCAAATGGTGACGATATTATGGAATTGTGCCTGAATTAAGCCTAACCATTCCGTCGAGAGGGACCGCCCACAAGCTGCGCTTGTGGGTTCCCTTCGCGGCTTCGCCGCTACGGCGGCCCCTCACGTCAAACGTTAGGCGGTGTTCTGATTTGTCGTGTTTTGCGTCCGTCAGTAAAACCACCGACTACAATTTTTTACGCTGAGTTGCCGCAATTTTCCAGTTTCGCAATCAGCACACGTCGCGCATGTTCATTGCCATTTCAATCGCCTCGCTTTACAATCAGCCGTCATTTTTTGGTTTGGGTTCAGGGTGTGTTATGTGTCGTCGTTCATCAACCTGCCTAACCCATCGTTGCAGCGGATCGCCTGCGGCGCCCGCTGAACTCACACGTTGGACGGCTTTATGAAGCTACCTCGCCTCAATCTGAAATACTTTGCCATTTGGCTGGCTATATGCGCTGCCGGTGGGGGATTGATAAGCTGGTTCTCGTCCATGCCGTTTTGGGGTGGGGCCTCAATTGTGGCTGCGGCGCTTATCATTAACGGAATAATCGCCAAGGTCGAAGACAACGCGCCTGGTGGCTTCAACAACCCGCACGACAAGTCGAAATGAGTGCATTGCCGTTTTGGTCCAACCAATCAATCCAGCGGACGCCTGACGGCTCCGCTGATTATGCACGTTAGGCGGTGTGCTGATTTGGCGTGATTTACGTCTGTCAGTAAAATCACCGACTACAGTTTTTTGCGCCGAGTTCGCTGGAATTTTTAGGCTTCACAATCAGCGCGCATCACGCAAGCACATTGCCATTTCCACCGCTGCGCTTTACAATCAACCATCATTTTTTTGTTTTAGGGCAGGGTGTTTTATGAGCCATCGTTCATCAACCAGCCTAACCCGTCGTTGCAGCGGATCGCCTACGGCGCCCGCTGAACTCACACGTTAGCCAACAATTTCTCCGCAGGCACATATGCAAATCAGAAGCGACTTTCAGCCCGCCGCCTTAATACTCAGTCGACTAGCAGAATATGCAAAAGTCTTTAATGCCAACAATATGCAGCATTGGCCACACCTAAAGAACAACGAGGACTTTAAATTCGTCTACCCCCTTCCTTGGGAAGATCGTGGGCCTTTAGAGCAAATTTATTGCGACGGGAGAGATTTGGCGGTATTCATGTCATCCCGCCTCATTGAGTTTAACTACGCAGAATATTTCCCAACGCTAAAATCATTCGTTGATTCATTTCATGGCGGCTGGGTTTATCAAGTCGACTTGCTTAAAGAGGTGTCTCAAGCTGCAAAGGATAAATCCAAGCAGCTTAAGAATTGCCCGTGGGCGGTTGGTCAAATGATTGAATTGTTTGACCGCCAAATTGAACTTCTTGTAGCCATTGGGCAATGCCTTGCTTCTTTAAGGCAAACAGATCTTTACAAATGGGAAGGCGGTCATAGTCAGGTTACGTATCAGACGCCCGAGTACAACAAAATCTTAGAGTGCGTTCATTCTGTCGGGAAGATGTTTGAGCGTCTTCCTAGTACTTACGCAAACAAGGACGAAGAATCGCTGCGAGACCATATTTTGGTATCCCTTGAGGTTGTTGTTTTTGGCTCGGCAACTGGCGAGACCTTTAATAAACGTGGAAAAACAGACATCCTGGTTCGCGGCAACGGCTCTAATGAGTTTGTCGGAGAGTGCAAATTCTGGAGAGGGAAAGAGGTCTTTCTCGAAACAATATCTCAGCTTCTTGGTTACTTATCTTGGCGCGACACCAAAGCAGCCGTCATATTGTTTGTCCCGAACAAAGACTTCACGTCTGTAATCGGGAAAATTCGAGACGATGTAGTTGAGCACCCCAACTATCTTCGCAGCATCTCCGAAATCGACGAAACTTGGCACAACTATGAGTTCCGTATGAATGAAGACAATAGTCGGGTTGTTCAGGTCGCAATAATGCTTTATCACTTGCCGTAACTGGCTAACATGGCGCTCAACCGTGCTCCCTTCGGTCGCTTGACGCTGCGCGATAAAGCCGCGCAGCGCCGGTTAGCTCTACGTTAGGTGTCAAGTCGCTGTTCGCCGTATTGTTCTGGTATATTTCAGTTCTTACCTGCGCCAAAGTCCGTCGCCATTGCTGGCTTGGCATCACGCAGTGCAAGGTTTTTATTTCCGTCAGCTTTATTTTGCGAGGGCGCTTTGGCTGGTTTTCAATTCACGAAGGCTGTTGCCTCATCAAGCAGCCTAACCCGTCGTTCCAGCGGATCGCCTGCGGCGCCCGCTGAACTCACACGTTAGGAGGCTTTGATGCAGTTTGCGCATAGACGAAAGAAACCCACAACGGAAGAGCGCCTGGCTAGATGGTCTACTAGTCTATTGGGAAGCTCAATCGTTCTATTTGTTGTGTTCTTCACATTAGGCATCACTATTGCTGCCCAGTCCTACTGGTCGCCTCTCGCAGTGGCCTGCCTCGGTATTTATGTGGCTCAGTTTTATTTTCTCGGGCGCATTGGAAAGTACGAATCCAGACAAAGGCTTCGCATTTGGCTGCTTTCACTCCTGGGGCATATATTTCTCTTCGGAGCAGTTCTTTCCTTCGTTGGTAAACCATCTCTAGCTTTTGTTCTTCTTCTTCCTGAGGCGGCAAGCGGCATAATTCATATGGCAGCCATCAGCCTTGAGTTAAAAACGTTGCGAGCCACCTAACCATTCATTGCAGCGGACCTGCGCCAGCTGCGCTGGCTGGTCCGCTGAATTCAACCGTTAGGCGTCAAGTCGCTGTTCGCCGTATTGTTCTGGTATATTTCAGCTCTTACCTGCGCCAAAGCCCGTCGCCATTGCTGGCTTGGCATCACGCAGTGCAAGGGTTTTTATTTCCGTCAGCTTGATTTTGCGAGGGCCGCTTTGGCTGGTTTTCAATTCACAAAGGCTGTTGCCTCATCAAGCAGCCTAACCCGTCGTTCCAGCGGATCGCCTGCGGCGCCCGCTGAACTCACACGTTAGGCGTTGGCATGGACGAACTCGCACGCAATCTGCATGACGCCGTTCTGCTCAAGATTGAGCACGATTGGCAATCTCGGACTTGTAAGCTGCTCTTTCGGGGGGCACCGGCCATCGGCCAGCCCTTCCATGTCGAGTTCCATGATGTGACGGGTGTAGAGCTCTCCGCCCTTGCGCCTTGGGGGCCGTCATCTTCCGTCCTGGACGTTGCCACCGGTCCGGGTGAGCGCGTTACCATCACCATGCAATCGGGCGACATCCTGGTGGTTCATTCGCCTAACTATTCACTCAAGCGGACCGATCAATCGCTGCGCGATTGATGCGGCCGCTTAGTTCAGGCGTTAGGTGCTTTGAAGCTCATGGCTACTCTCGTGAAAACCACAACAGGCCAAATACTTCATTCCAGCGGATCGCCTAAGGCCATTCCATTACACACAACTCAGTCTTGCAATGCGCCCATCTCGCGTAGAGTCCTGATTGTCTGAGCCGAAACTTGAACATCCTGTAGACCTCGCCAGATTGTTTTCACGCCAGGCTCCCCGTCATGTTTTCGTGCGAGAAAACCGCCGACACGGGCTACCATGCGCAACACCTCGTTCAAGCCCGGCATAGCGGGCGCCTTCTTTTTATTGAGCAGATAAGCCGCTCGGATTTCGTCGGGATCGAAGAACAAAGTGGCGTCGAGATCCGGACAGGTACGTCCCTTACGCATCAGGTACGCGATACGCCAGGCCACCACCATAAACAGCGCCAGCGCCCGCTCCAGCCGGGCCATGGTGGACAGTTGCAGTTCTTCGACTTCACAGCCATTCTTGAGCACATTGAAAAAGATCTCAATTTCCCAGCGCGCGCGATACCAGTCGATCAGTTCGCTGGCGTCGGCCAAGGTTTCCGCGCGGCGGTTGGTCAGCAAGCGCCATTCCACCGGTTTGATGCCCGTCGGCGGCTGCACTTCGGATGCTACGATGCAGGTCGCCTCGATCTTGCCGCGCTTGCCATCACGCAGCAGAACGCGCTTGGCCCACACCTGCTGACGTACCTGGCGCGCCCTTTGCTTGCCGCGCCCGGCCATGATGAAGCTGATCTCGCCCAGCGGCATACCGGCCGTGGTTTCAGGCCACAGGCGTTTGCTTTCGCCGTCAGCCAGACAGCGATCATGCTTGGCGCGCACCAGCCAATCGGCAGGCGTGCCCAATTCGGCTGCGCGCCGCAGCATTCCCATCATGTCCGCTTCGCGGTCAGCCACATACACCAGACGGGTATTGGGCAACTGGGTCGCCTGCTCGGCGACCCGCTCGTAGCCCTCTATCCAGCGTTCACTCTCTTTTACGCTGGCGGGGCGCTTGCCGTCAGCGCCACGCTCTTCACGCGCCCACATCCAGCCATCGAGCAGGCCCAGCGGCTCACGCTCTGGCGACACCGCGTAGGTCGGATGCACATACATGCCGCGCCGCGCTTCGTAGTTGAGCGGGCCGAGGCCGTCGATGTTTTGGCCGCTGAAGTCCAGTTCGGTGGTGTCCTGAATGCACAGAATAACCTTCTGCGTCGCCATGCGTTCCATGGTGCGCGCCCAATGTGGCGCCAGAATGCCATCCCATGTCACCTCCGGATTGGCCATAAAGCGGTAGGCCGCTTGCGTCTCCGTCCAGTTGTCGCATGCTTCGGGAATGCTGGCCTTCGGTTTGGTCGCGAATGTTTCCATCAATTTTCTCGCCCTGTTGTTAAGGCGGGCATCGCCAAGATCGAGTCCGCCAAACTCATCGTCGGTCCAACTCTGTGCTGCTTGCTTTCTGCTCACGTGCGCCGCCCAAAAGATGTGAGTAAACGCGAAATCCGGTAAGTTTACAAGCGGGCGTGCAACTCATTGAATGTAAACGGATTTCTGGCCGCGTTCAGGGCGTCCTGCGGAGATGTGTGTAATGGAATGGCCTAAGGCGCCCGCTGAACTCACACGTTAGCCGCTATGAACTCACTGGAACTTCATGTGGCTGGAGCCACCGTAAAGCACGAAAGCCCCTTTGCATCGTTAGTAGTGCCCACGGATTTTGAACCTCTTCCCGCTGAGATTCGGGAAAGTTGGGTAAAGCCACTTTACTTTGGGCTTGGCAAATCAAGCGCACAAGAGCTCATTAAAAACAATTTGCACCTAGCAACGCCAGCACTAATATCTAGGCTACTTCAGCAATTCGATTGGCGCTCTCGGACATGCGGCACTCTGCTTGCAATACTTACCGAACAGTCTCAATTTCTAGATCAGATAGGAAAACTGTTGCTGAGAAGCGATGTTTGTTATGCAGGTAGCACATATTGTTTAGCTCTTGCTGAATTTAACGAACCCCAGTCCGTTGAGTACTTGGAAAAATATTTAGCCTACTACTTAAAGCAAAAGGACCTTTGGTTCGACCAGGGCCAAGCGATATCTGCCCTTATGTATTTAGATGCGATTAATTCAACGAAAAACTCAGATAAATATCGTTCCGATTGGTCTGCTTTCATAGAAAACAAGCCAAACTGGAACCTAGAAGCCGAGTTTTCACGCTTCGGAGAACGTATTGAACAAGTCCATTCGCTCAAGCAAGCGCGCGGCTAACCCTTCGCTTAAGCGGACCAGCCAAAGCTGCGCTTTGTCTGCCCGCTTAGCTCAAACGTTGGGCCTCACATGAATGATCTGCTCAAGCTTGCCGCTCAAGTCCGAGAGCATTACATCAAGGCGCTACTCGCATCTTTCGCTGAATTCAACGGCGCATACTCACCTTCTGCTTTGGAGGTGATGTTTGAGCTTCAGCGTCAGGCATCGCTTCCGTACCGGCTGTACCGAGCTGATATGGCTGCAAACGTAAGCGGCCAAGCGAAGCTCCAAGAAGTCAACCCATCTACTCACCTCAGCTTCGAACCCTTTAAGCTAGACACCGGGAACGGCTTGGTTGCTGCTGTTCATCCAGTAGTGTGGAATGACGTGAGTATCAAGACCGATGTAAGGCTCCCCGATGGTGAAATCGAAGCTTGGGCAATGCAATGGCTAGACATGGACGACCTCCATGCTCAAGATGAGAACGGACTACAAGGCGTTATCCATTCAATACTCCGTGATGACACGGGCGACGAAGGTACCGAACTCACCATTGACTTTGGTTCCGCACCTGTGGGGGCACTGCACGATCTTCTTAGTGTTCTGCACAAGTGTGGCGTGTCGTACATCACCATTCACTCGGGTAGCGTGCAATGAGGCCCAACCATTCAATCCACCGGACCTGCGCAAAGAGCCGCGCAGGCCGGTGATTTCAAACGTTAAACAGCAAATGGCTACGCCTCACGAATCGGAAATAATTCCTTCCACTATTGAGTGCGCTCGCCACATGCGAGACGGCGGAATTGACGCGATGGCAGCACTAAATGAGGCATTGCGGGATGCGATAGCCGATCTGCAGCAGCAGGACTCACGGGCGATCAAGCTCGCATTTGCCCATGCCATGGCTGAGATCTCAGAAAAAATCATCAATCCCGCAGTGCACGCCTTCCCCGAGCTTGAACCAAATGAAGAAATATGGAAGTCGGTGGCAAAAGCTCGTGCAGTGGCGCGTGCAAATGCTGTTTAACCTTTCAATGCACCGGATCGCCTGCGGCGGCCGGTGATTTCAAACGTTAGGCCCCTCTATGCCGTATGTGCTGTGTCCCGTTTGTGCTTCGACGTATCACCTGAGCATCAGGGGAAGCCCGGAGGCTTGGGAGAAGGAGCATGTGACCGAAAGATCACCGAATGGAATGCCGCTACTGAAATGCATTCGGTGCTGGGTCGAATTGCGCCCTGGCCATCGCGTCACCATTCGGTCAGTACCAGATGAATGTGCGGGCCAACTGGTGGTGGGCCAGGAGGGTGTCGTTTCGTCCACAACGGCCGACTCCTTCAACATCACCTTTGGTGCGGCTTCAGCTACATTTCGCCGGGAGCAGTTGTTCTATGTTGTGGGCCAACCACCCTTGGCCTAACAATTCGCTGCAGGCACGACGGCCCTGACGGGCCGCGGCCTGAGCTCAAACGTTAGGCGTCAAGTCGCTGTTCGCCGTATTGTTCTGGTATATTTCAGCTCTTACCTGCGCCAAAGTCCGTCGCCATTGCTGGCTTGGCATCACGCAGTGCAAGGTTTTTATTTCCGGCAGCTTTACTTTGCGAGGGCGCTTTGGCTGGTTTTCAATTCACAAAGGCTGTTGCCTCATCAAGCAGCCTAACCCGTCGTTCCAGCGGATCGCCTGCGGCGCCCGCTGAACTCACACGTTAGGCGCCGAAATGAAGCACGTGTATCTCTACGGCGGTGCCGCAAAGTTCGATGGATCTGGTTCTTTCGAGTGGCACGGTCCGGATGTCGGTTCAACTCACAAGCTGATCCTCTTTCTGTCTCAGGATACGGACGAACCTCGACAGGATTTGGCTATCCGCGAGCTTGCTTGTTTCGGCTTCTGCGAAATTCAAATTGGTGTGGGTAAGCCGATTCATGTCGAAGCGCTCAATGATCCGCAAATGCACGCGTTTCAGCGCCACTACGAGGGAGCCATCGAAGATGGATGCTCGGTCGTTTGGTATCCGTAGGCTTCCGCCAAAAGCGGCGCCTAACCAGGCGCTCAACCGGACCCGCAACGGCACGCCGCCTTCGGGCCTCATTTCATTCTGGCCCTGCGGCGCCCTGCCGCCGCGGGCCGGTTAGCTTCAACGTTAGCCATCATATCCGCCATGCCAATAACGAAACAGATTCACCCTCTATTCCTCATTACTGCTGCAATTTGGCTGTCAGTTTCACTCTTTGTTGCGGGTGGAGTGCTTTATATTGAGTGGATTCATAATCCTCAAGGTGAATTCCATGACATTACAGGCATTAATTGGGGCAATTGGTTGCCTACAGGTGCCATATTATTTGTCATTACCGGCGGCCCTCTACCGCTAATATTCCTGCTTTTATATTTAACTTTGAAAGTTAAAATTTGTGGTTGCCATAAGAATAATGGCTAACCCCTCGTTCAACACGGACAGTCAACAAGGCCGAGCGCTTTGCTCATTTTCCTCCTTGTCGCCTGCCGGTTAACTCAAACGTTAGGTCTCAATAGCCATGACCGGAACTTTGGAAGATCTCGGGTGGCCTGAAGCCGAGCTTTTTGACATGGCGCTCGAAGATGGTGTTTTTAGCTTCAAGATGCTTGATCTACTGGCCTATAGCGATCCTTTGAAGTACGAAGTGGTGCTGGTCATGGTGAAAGGCATTGATTCGCTACATATCTCTATGACACAGTACCGTAATGGTCGGTTCGAGGCGAAATTTATGCCGATTCAGATTGGGCGGCAGAGCGAGGATGATCAAGGATTTGAGGGGGTCTCCCTAGCTGACCCCTTCACCGGCGCCAAAGCAGAGCAGTTTTGGGTGTCCGGCAGCTTGCGCGCGACTGATATTTCATTACGGAGGACAGGAGAATTTCGGTTCAAGCAGCGTGCTTACTAACAGAGACCTAACCTTTCGCTGCAGCCGACCCGCGCCAGCTGCGCTGGCTTGGTCGGCTGAGCTCCAACGTTAGGCGTCAAGTCGCTGTTCGCCGTATTGTTCTGGTATATTTCAGCTCTTACCTGCGCCAAAGCCCGTCGCCATTGCTGGCTTGGCATCACGCAGTGCAAGGTTTTTATTTCCGGTAGCGCTATTTTGCGAGGACGCTTTGGCTGGTTTTCAATTCACAGAGGCTGTTGCCTCATCAAGCAGCCTAACCCGACGTTCCAGCGGATCGCCTGCGGCGCCCGCTGAGCTCACACGTTAGCTGAAACAACGAAATGAAAATCTGTTTATACAATCTAGAGCAGGTAGGCATCATCATTTTGGATGACCGAGGGCTTCTGTATTTTAATCAAGCTGGTGGAACTGCTTGTTTGCAGCCATCGGCTAAAGGGTATTTTGTTCCCATTTCTAATGGTCCACCGTTAGATCAACCGGAACTGGCGTTGGATGTCAAATTGACAGAAGTGACGCAAGATTTGGTTGGACTCAATCCCGCGGTGGCGCAGGAAATCAATCTGCTTTTGATGGAGGTTTCCTCTAGCGATCGCTATGAGGTAGATCTAAGCAAATTGGCCCTATCCAGCGAAGCTTGGGTGTATGTCAGGGTTTATCCGCAAGGTAACTACAGCACATATGGCGCTTCAGAGCCTTTTGAAGCGATTTTAACCTGGCCTAATAGTGATTAACAGCCAACAAGTCTTCAAGCGGAGCTCGCTACGCGCGCCCGCTTAACTCCGGCGTTAGGCGTCTTTTTTCTCTGCTCCTTGGAGTAATCGAGTGCAAATTTTTTTGGCAATTGTTGTTATTCTCTTTGCTTGGATAGCTTGGTATCAATTGTTGTCACGAATTATGTTTCGCTCTCGGCTTAAGCGATGGGAGCGCATGGAAGACATGATGAATGAAGGAAATCAAACAAGCATCATTCTCCTCATAAGTGGTATTTGTGGGTTGTTTAGCGCTCCTTTTTTCATGGAAGCCGGAAGTTTTCTGTTTGTCTTTGTTCAATGAGCGCAAACCATGGCGAAGTTGAATCCCTTTAGCCTTCCCGAGCCGGAGGACGACTCCGATAGGAAACTTCTTTCAGACATTGGAGAATTTGGATGGCACGTTGTAGGTATTCACGAAGAAGAAAACAGCCCTCGCTTCGCTTTCACCGTCGGCTTGTACTATCAGTACCTACACCCCGAAATCATGATCATGGGCTTGCCTCATGAAGTAGCTCACGCGCTATTGGTAAGTGTTCAAAGCATCACCCATAAGGGCGGCTACATCCAACCATGGAGCGCAGTCGAAGAGATTGCGAGTTTTCCGCTAGTGGCGGTTCCTATTCACTTCAGTCACTACAAAGAGCATCTTGGCTACGGAATGTGGTTCTACAAGTCACTTCCAGAACCGTTCCCCGCAATCCAATTGGTCTGGCCTGATAAGGCCGGTGTTTTTCCCTGGCAAGATGGATACGACCAAAGGTACTTCCAGCTACAAAGGGTGCTGTGTGAAGAGCAAGCGCTCTAACCAGTTCGTCAACGTCAGGTTTCACAAATGCGATCCGGAGCGCACTTTGAGATAGAGATCGAATTGGCTGGAGATCCCGCCACTTGCACGACAGTTCGAGTTGACAGTGAGGCAGAGGTACTAGCGTTGGTGAGCAGATCTCTGCATCCAGGCGCCGGCATTTTAATTTCCTGCCTCGGTTCGGGCGTCGACTACGGCAACTTGGTTATCGAAGTAAATACTCAGAGTAATTGCAATTTGAGAGCTCTTGAGCATATTGGTTTCGCCGTCGGTGGTGCATCAATTGAGCAGGTGCTCAACGCAGTAGAATACTGGCTGCCCGCTCAGCAAAAGATTCCGAGTCTTAAATGGGCGGTCGAATGAAACCTAACCCATCGTTCAACCGGATCAATGGGGTCACGGATCAATGGATCAATGGGGTCAGACTCAATTGATCCTGCAAGGGCGAAAGCCTTCGTCGTTCCAGCGTATCGCCTACGGCGCCCGCTAGACTCAAACATTAGATATCAATTCAATGTTCGCTGTATTGTTCTGGTATATTTCAGTCCGTACTTGCATCAAAGTTGCTCGCCATTGCTGGCTTGGCATCACGCAGTGCAAGGTTTTTATTTCCGTCAGCTTTATTTTGCGAGGGCGCTTTGGCTGGTTTTCAATTCACAAAGGCTGTTGCCTCATCAAGCAGCCTAACTCATCGTTGCAGCGGATCGCCTGCGGCGCCCGCTGAACTCACACGTTAGGCCTCAAATGAATCATTCCCACTTTTTCCAGTCCTGGCCGTTCAAAATTCCAGTTGAAACTGGGGTATTCACGACTAGACAAGTCATGGAAGGCCTGGAACCAGTTCGAGAGGTCTACCACGATCCGGATGGGGATTGGCAATTCTTATGCGGAACTACGCTGGACACGGCCGACCTCAAGCTGGTTTGCTTTGGCTGCATGTTTGATCGTGATCCATCAATTGCCGCACTCGCTGAGTTGCCACCTAGCTGGTGTGCGACACGAAAGGCCCCTGATTTCGCCTGGGCTCAGGAAGAGTATGAGCCCCGCCAGGATGAGGCCTAACCATTCATTGCAGCCGAGCTGCGCTGGCTGGTCGGCTGAATTCAAACGTTAGACGCTTATGAGTCCTTCTGACTTTGATCTCGAGCTCGAAGAGCTTTACAACAAATCGGCGGGTCGCCTCATCGCCTCCGAAAGTTTCGATGGTGCAGCGTTTGCCCGCCTATACGAATACCTTAGCCACAAGGCGGAGCTAATCAAGACCGAGCACGTCGTATCAAAGCAGGTGGTAACAGCACTCCTGTCTGTGCAAAGCGCAATTGAAAATGCGGCCCCCTACAATCCGCAAGCAAAAGAGGGCTTGCCGTTTGTGGGCAAGTTCTCAATGCTGTTGGGACTGATCGCTATAGGCGAGAGTCCGCGCGATAGGCAACCAGGAGTTCCTCGTGTTGTTTAGCCGCGCGTCTAACCCTGCAGTCGAGCGGGACAGCCACAAGCTGCGCTTGTGGTTCCCTACGCTTCGCTCCGGCTGCCCCTCACTTCCACGTTAGCAGCTATGAAGCACCTTATCGTCGCATTGCTTTCGTCTCTGATCTTCATCGCAGCAAATGCCGCTGATGATGGCAAGCAGACATTTGAAACGCCTGATGGTCCTGTCACAGCCACAAAGAAAACCGCTCCTCCCGTACCACAGAAAATTTCCGCTGTCGGATCGAAAGAGCTGGCGGCTTTCGAACAGGCATCAGCAAGAGCTCTGAGGTTTGTGACGGATTATGTTCCACGAGCATCAAATCCAAAGCTGACCGATTTCGACAAAGCCTTCTACCTTTGGCAGAAGGAGAAGAGCCGTCGGTATTCCGAGCAGCAAGTGATCGAGATGATCGGCGCCTACCTCGGCAATCAGCTTGTCAAAGATTTTCAAATGGAATGGGTTGTCGTGAGCGATCAGTACGGAACCGACTATGCCGTTCGTGGCAAGCAAAAAGAAGTCATGTCGTTCCCCTTTGCTTCTGTCGAAAAGCGGATACAACGAAAGGAACATGAGTTCGTGGTTGGCGTATATCAAACGGTCAAACACACATTGGCTGACGCCGATATCAAAGCACGGTGAACGCTGCTAACAATTCGGTCAAAGGGACAGCCACAAGCCGCGCTTGCCGTTCCCGCTTCGCAGCTCCGGCTGCCCCTTACCTCAAACGTTAGGCCTCTGAATGAGGGGCCCCCTGCATAGGCTCAGATTGATCGGCAATTGATGAACATTGAGAATTTCGCTGCAATCACACGGGATGTCATCCGCGAGAATGGATTCGAAGAATTTCAGCCCACCGTGTGCCTTCCCGAACGCAAGGATGTGAGGTCGCTTGCTGGAGTCCCTGGGGACGAGGAGCACGAGCCGATCGCTCTCCGGTGGGCGGCCGGAATTGCTCGACCTGATGAGGAGTATCTTGTCGCATTCAAGTGCACGTCCACCGAGTTCAAGGTTGTCCGGTTTGAACGTGGCATTGCAGAAAGTCAGGTCTATGCGGCCGATGCCTAAGCCCTCAGTCAAAGGGAAGTCTTGCGGCAAGCCGCAGGACTTCCCTTACCTCGAACGTTAGACCTCACCAATGACGCATTGCCATCTCTCGTTCGTCTGCGGGAAGAAGTGGGACGATCTTGCCGCCACGCCGGAAGCCTCTGCGCGCTATTGCAATGATTGCGGAAAGAACGTTTTCAAGATCAAGACCGAGGCACAGCTTTCTGTGGCGACTGCACTTCGGCGCTGTGTCGCGATCGCGGATGACAATGACTTCATCAGCGCCATTGGTGAATCTACGTTTGAATGGCTGGAGCCGGGATACCTCCACGATGTCCTGGTCGGAACTGCCCATCCATTGAGTGCCCCTAGGGCGGATCTCCTGCGAAGGTTTTTCCCAATGATTTTCGATGCTGGCCCGAATGAACGCACACTCAATGACGGTGGACTGGTCAAAATTGAGAATGTTGGTCCAGCGGCCAGGGAAATTCTTCTATGTGAGCTTGCCTCTTTGGCTCCGGAGCTCAATGTCGCGACCAAAGAGGTCTAACCCGTCGCTCAACCGGACCCACAACGGCATGTCGCCTTCTGGCCTCATTTCATTCTGGCCCTACGGTGTCATACCGTCGCGGGCCGGTTAGCTTCAACGTTAGGCATCAAGTCGCTGTTCGCAGTATTGTTCTGGTATATTTCAGTTCTTACCTGCGCCAAAGTCCGGCGCCATTGCTGTCTTGGCATCACGCAGTGCAAGGTTTTTATTTCCGTCAGCTTTATTTTGTGAGGGCACTTTGGCTGGTTTTCAATTCACGAAGGCTGTTGCCTCATCAAGCAGCCTAACCCGTCGTTCCAGCGGATCGCCTGCGGCGCCCGCTGAACTCACATGTTGGGCGCTTTTTTGAATCCTCGATTATGAACACTTGGCCGTTTGATCAACCGCAGAATTGTGGAACGATCATTTCACGCGCTATACTCGAAGGCCGTAATGCCATCCTCTATGTATCTCACGATGAAGATGATCATGGTTGGCAATTTCTTGACAATGAAACGTTCGAAGCAAAGGACGCTGCGCTTGTTTGCTTGTCGCACGTCGTAGGTCTCGATCCATCAGTGGTGGAGGTTGCGGATCTTGATCCGGGTTGGATCGCGACTCGCAGTCACCCTGGTGCTGTGTGGGTTCGTGAGCTAGCACCTCCAGAGCACGAAGAAGATGAATAAAGTCCATCGACCCAACCACTCATTCCAGCGGACGCCTGCGGCGCCGCTGAACTCACCACGTTAGAGCGCATCCATGAAACGCATCTCCGCGCGTGCCAAGCTTTCTCAGCGACTACTCACGGGCGCGCAGATTCACAAAGAGATGTCGCGCCTGTTTCCCAAGAGAAATGACTACGGCACGGGCTCTTTTGACGAGCTGGTGCCAGAGCTCGCCAAATTCGGAGTCTGCACAGTAGGAAAATTCATTAAGCTCATGAAGAAACACAAGCGGACTTTGCTCAAGATTGATCGGGATCGACTCGCACCTTGGGAGATTCGCCATTTTAGTGAATCGTTTGGTGAGTCCTTTGTGAAAGACGCAGTCCGTCGCCAGTATTGGTTTGCGTATCCTGGCTTAGTCAGAAATGCAGCCGAGCTAGAGTTTGGAGAAGAAGCTTCCGTCTATGAAACAGCACGCTAACCCTACAGTCAAGCAAACCGCCACAAGCTGCGCTTGTGGTTCCCTCCGCGATTCGCGCTCCGGCGTCCGCTTACTTCCACGTTAGGATTCACAAATGCGATCCCGAGCGCACTTTGAGATAGAGATCGTAGATCAATGGATCAAGGATCAATGGGGTCAGACTCAATAGGATCAATGGGGTCAGACTCAATTGATCTTGCAAGGGCGAAAGCCTTCGTCGTTCCAGCGTATCGCCTACGGCGCCCACTAGACTCAAACATTTGGCATCAATTCAATGTTCGCTGTAATATTTCAGTTCGTACTTGCATCAAAGTTGCTCGCCATTACTGGCGTGGCATCACGCAGTGCAAGGTTTTTATTTCCGTCAGCTTTATTTTGTGAGGGCGCTTTGGCTGGTTTTCAATTCACAAAGGCGGTTGCCTCATCAAGCAGCCTAACCCGTCGTTCCAGCGGATCGCCTGCGGCGCCCGTTGAACTCACACGTTAGGCTTTCGCATGGCCATTTCCAGGCGCCAATTCGTTTCTTTCCTCGGCGTGAGTACCGTTGCGGCACTCGGCTCCGCCTGCGCTTCGCTTCCATCGAGATCATTCATGTACGGACTAATCGGCAAGATCAACGCCACAACGGGCAACCGCGACTCCTTGGCCGCAATTCTCATCAAGGGCGTTTCAGGCATGCCGGGTTGCCTCAGCTACGTCGTTGCAAACGACCCAACAAGCCCAAACTCTTTGTGGATCACAGAGGTCTGGGAGAGCCAAGACGCGCATCGTGCGTCGCTTTCGCTGCCGTCGGTGCAGCAGGCAATCACCGAGGGCAGGCCGATGATCGCCGGCTTTGGCGAGCGCCACGAGACCGTGCCCTTGGGAGGCCACGGCCTTGTCGCAAGCACAAGCAAAGTCTAACTATTCGTTCAAGCCGACGTGCTACACGCTTCGCGTTCCGCATGCGGCTTAACTCAGGCGTTAGGCACTTCGCAAATGCTCACACTTCGGCATCAAGATGGCGATATCCACTACCAATTTGTGAGTGGCGGGTTTCATTACGATGGTCAGCACTTTTATCTTTCCATTGAAGCTCATGCCATCAATGAAGAAGCATTCCCCGATATTTATTGCCTTACCCTAGACCGCATTCCGTTAGCCAATGGATTCAATTCGCAGGAAGTTGTAGTAAGTACAAATTCAAGCGATAAACCACCAAACATTTATGTTTACACAACATTCCATGCAGCCGAAGTTAACGGCAGAGTACTTATCGAAGTCACATCACCAAATAAATTGTTGGCAACACTTAGCATCACATCCGAAGATGTAAATTACTATGACGAAAGAGCGAAACCGAACACCTTAAGTGGAAAGGTCGAGCTTTCCGCAATATCAAAGAATCAGTTATGGCTACCATGAAAGTGCCTAACCTTTCAGTCAACCTGACCGCCCAAAGCTGCGCTTTGGGTTCCCTCCGTTGCTGCGCAACTCCGGCAGCAGCTTACTTCCAACATTAGGCGCCTCATGTCACCACTTGCAGTGCTTGGAATACTCGCCGCTTCGACTGCCGCATTGGCTTTGGCGGTGGTTCTTGTGCGCTTCAATCGCAAACGGCTGTGCGTTGCGCGTTGTGCAGCAACGCTGACACCAGAGCAACTTGAGCGCATCTATTCGCTTGTCGAACAAACCGGAACTACCGCCGCCAACGGCTATGTCTTGGCTCGCACAAACAAGGCGACCACCGAAACGAGGTGCCTTGTACCAATTCCAAAGGAACTGCCACAGTTTCCCTGGGCCGGGAGAGTCGTCGAGGCCACGGTATCCAACACAGTCGAACTCCAGTTCGTTGAGGCCACAGCCTTCGAGCCCTCCCTCTTGGGTCATGTGTATCGCCCGGTGCAAGTCCCTCGCCATGTAACGAAGAGTTTGAGCGAGGAAGGAAACGCGTTCTCACCAGAACGGTACGTTGCCGACAGTCCGGCGTTGTCGGTGGCTTTGAGCGCAGTATGCCCAAAGTACCCAACCGAACTTCTGTCCTACCTCTTGTGCGTCGGCAGGGCGAGCTTCGAGTTCGACCCCATCGATCAAGCTCGCATAGGTACGAGTCCGGCATGGGTCCAGGATCCTGAGCACCAGATTTGCGATGAGTGCCGAAAAAGAATGCATCTCGTCCTGCAACTGCCTGGCACGGTCATTAGCAGGAAGGCCTTCCACAGGGGAACGTTTTACCTTTTCGGCTGCGTCACACATCCAGACCGAACCAAGACTCTCGGGCAGTTCACGTAATGATGGCTAATCCTTCCATCTAGAGGGACGTTCAAGGGCTAGCGCCCTCGGCCGCCCCTCATGTCAAACGTTAGGCGTCAAGTCGCTGTTCGCCGTATTGCTCTGGTATATTTCAGTTCTTACCTGCGCCAAAGTCCGTCGCGATTGCTGGCTTGGCATCGCGCAGGGCAAGGTTTTTATTTCCGTCTGCTTTACTTTGGGAGGGCGCTTTGGCTGGTTTTCAATTCACACAGGCTGTTGCCTCATCAAGCAGCCTAACCCGTCGTTCCAGCGGATCGCCAGCGGCCCCCGCTGAATTCAAACGTTAGGCCGCACCAAAACCAAACCGACGACGATGCCCCCACAAGTTTCGCGAACCAATGCGACCATCGCGGTCACCACCTTCACACTAATGGCGTTGGGCGGCTTTGTACCCTTCATATGGAAGGTCGTCGTTCCCTTCGCGGCCACGGGCTACGCGCCAGCTGACTGGACATGGCCAAGGGTGAGTATTGCGTTTGGCGTGCTGCTGGCGCTCTTCTTCTACCTTGGATACGGAATGTTCCAGCGGTTTGGCACAAGGCTAACGGAGGCTGAAATCACCGCTCCCACCCTTCGAGGAGATCGTCGCCTTCGCTGGGAACAGATCGAACGCATTAGAACGCGCGGACATGAACTTCTGTTTGAGGGAGCATCGGGAACCATCACCCTCAACCTCTTATGCTTCAAGAGGCCATCCGAAGTTGAAGCATTTGTTCGTTCACGGCTGCCAACCCGGCTCGGAGGCGTCAACAAGCCGCCGCTCGCGGCTCAGCCTCAACATTAGAGTTTTCCGCCATGATCGTTACGACTTTCGAAGCAAAGTGTTCAAATTGTTCGGAAACATCTTTCTTCCCGGAGCTGGGAGATTTTGCGTACGGCGATTTCATTTTTTATGGGGAGGGTGGTTCTGCTTTCGGCTACTTCTCAGCCCATGGCAATTCGGCTTGGGCAGTCATAGAAGCGCTTATCCCAGCATCGGGCACAGGCAATCAGTCAGGGGCCAAGCACGAACAGCTGATTCAAGCTGCGTGTGCGGCGATGGCAGATCCTATAAGTAACCAAACCCTGTCCAATCGTCGGAGATGTCCTCACTGTGGATCAATGAGTTTTGAGTATTGGTCTGGTGCGCAAGGTCAAAAAATGGATGTTCGCCAAGTCGAGCATGTCCGTTTCCTAGCTTTGTCGCGCGAAGCCCAGAAAAAAGCACTAAATGCATACATCGCCACGCTCTAACAATTCCGTCGAGGGGGATCAATGGGGTCAGACTCAATTGATCCTGCAAGGGCGAAAGTCTTCGTCGTTCCAGCGGATCGCCTGCGGCGCCCGCTGAACTCACATGTTAGGCGCCACACATTACCCTCTCGGAGGATGAAGCAATGGAAATCATCGAGTTTAATGGTCTCGGACAACCACGGGATGCCCGCTATGGAACCGGCACGATCGCGATACTTGTGCAGGGTGCGTCAATCAGCGTCGTGCGTATCGAGTTGCTAGCGCCCGAAGAATACGGGCCGTCACTGTCACACGCGCGAAATGACATGGAGCTGCAATCTGCCGTGCGGCAATCTCTGGCCAACGCCTATCCAAAAGGCCTGGACTCGTCGAGGCATTGGGTGTTGACCTGTCCAGAGGAGATAGCGGCCCGTGCAATGTTTTAGAGTAGGCTTGCAGCGGGTGGCGCCTAACAAGTCGTTCAAGGGACGCTCGCGTTGCTCGCTGGACATCCCCATCCGGTGCATGCTTTGCATATTATGCGCCGCCTGTGGCCTCCCCTTAACTCGGCGTTAGGCTTTTTCATGCTTTCAACCGCCACATGTCGCAAATGCGGAGGAATTACTTCCTACTCAACCCTGGGCCATATGTTCGAGGCCATTTGCAGCCATTGCGGGTATGAGGAAGCGGGAACCTTTTCGCCTTCTGTTCTTGGAGTCCCAGTTGTCAAACCTGCAAGCGTCAGCGTTTATCTTCAAGACGCCAAGCCAACCGCCGCCAACTTGCTGTGGTTAAGCAAGCTACACCCCAAGTTCGCCAGTCTTTCACCGGGTGAATTGAAGGCGGCGTTTCTAGCTGGCGCCATTCTCGATCTCGGCACTCTATACGCAGAGGACGTGGAGCGAGTGCAGAAAAAATGTCTTGCAATGGGCTTCACGGTAGATGTAAAAGAAGAAGCATGAGTTCAACCCGCGCCTATGGAAACGCCTCTGTTGCGAAAGGCATGCCTGCCGCCTAACCCATCACTCAAGGGGACGTCTTGCGCATACGCGCAAGCCGCCCCTTACCTCGAACGTTAGCCACTTCGATGAACTCGTCACCATTCTTGCTATCGCCGGATGCATTTTTGTTGGCAGTGCCAGAGCTGAGCACCTTGCTGACTTACTCGCCCTACGAATCTGCATGGGGCGTTACTGACGAAGTGCTCTGCTATTTCAACTGTGTTTTACTTGGGCAAGAGGTAAGCGCCACAGGCTGGGAGAGCTATCTTGGTGTCCCCACACGTTGGATTCAACTTCTACCGAAACTAGATCATCACAGAGAATTCGCTTGGCCCAGCTTGGATTCATTTGAAAATACATTGCTGATTTATCTTCAAAAAGAAAGCACATGGGCAATTCGATGCGAAAAGGACTGCGATCAAGTTAAAATTGAAAGTGTAGTTAACAATTTCCCCCGTACCAAAAGCCTAATTGGTGAAGTGGTGGTTTATTGCACAGGCGGTGGTCATGAATGTCCAACTTTTCAGGCTCAGCAATCGCGTGGGTAACCTTTCAGTCAACCTGACCGCCCAAAGCTGTGCTTTGGGCGCCCTCCATGCCTACGGCATTCCGGCGGCAGCTTACTTCCAACGTTGGGCTCCTTGAAATGTCCGCAGAAATTCGCCAATTTGACATGGTTCGATTAAAAGCGATCCGGGATGATCGTTTTGCTGATGCAACCATTTACCATGAGCGCTTGCCTGCAGGAGGCAGGGGGCAGTTTTAACAATCAAACATTTGGAGAAATTTGTTGGAATGTTAGAACTGCCCCCCGTCATTCCACATGCATAGAACCTGCCAAAGAGGATGCCATGTCCCATTTCTCCATAAAACACCCCGTTGCTGTCTGGCTGCGAACATTTGGCGCGGCGCTGCTTTGCCTGCTGAGCCTGGGCGTGCGTCACGCCGGAGCGGCTGACGTGATCGGCCACATCGATGGCTTGCGTGAAGAGGCCGGGCAGGTGCAGCTATTCGGTTGGGCTTGTCAGCGGGGCAGTGCGGCGTCGCTGGCGGTGCATGTGTATGCCGACCATTCCGCTTACGACAAGCCGGCCGGCGCCATGGTTTTGGGGGCGAAGGCGGATGTGGCGAACGAGCCCGCGGTCGATCAGGCTTGCCAAGGGCAAGCCGGCGGCAAACATCGTTTCTTCATTGTGCTGCCTGCGGACGTGCTGGAGAAATACCAGGGCAGAAAATGGGATTCGGGCCTTCGGTAATGTCGAAAATAGCGCACTGAAAGGTTCGGGTGAATTCGCCTTTCCAGCGCCGCGTGCTGTGAGCGTCAAGAGCGCCAACAGCGTCAGCGGGCGCGCGACAACGTCCGGGCGCGTGCCGCCACTGGCTGGCAGCTATACCAGTTCAACCCAACATCCGCGCGTATTTACCAACCAGAAGGAGTTGACGCAGTTGGCCAAGCGCAGCAACGTTGCTGGCAGCTTTTCGGCGCAGAATTTCAGCCGTCTGACCACACAGATCAAGCAAGACCTGGCGGCGAAAGTCGATTGGGCGGCGGCGTATTCGGGGTGCGACCTGGCCATTTATCTGCGTACGTTTTCGTATGAGGCGCGCACCGGCTATGCGGCTGAAGTGCGCTCCGAAGAACAATTAAAGTCGGCGCTGCGGGTGCGCAATGACGCGACCGCGCCAGCCGGCGCCGCGCTGGTCGCAGCGCGCCTGGCGCTGTACGCAGCTTTGCTGAAAGCCGGCGCAACGCCATTGGAGCAGGCGCCGGAAGCCGAGGCGGCGGCGCAGTTGGCGAAGCAGATTTTGCTGGCCTGGGCTGAGCGCGGTTTTCGCGATGCCAAGGGGGCGCGTTTTCAGTCGTCGCAACAGTTTTGCGGCAACGATGGCAAGCCTGAAGACGCCAACGTCGGCTTGCAGCTTGGGCGCGGTGTGGTGTATTCAGTCCAGGCGCAAGATTTGTTGCAAGCGCAGGGCGCGTTAAACAGTGCTGAGGTCAAGCAGCTCAATGCGTTTCATTTAGGATTGTTCGACCTGATCCGGCTGGCGCTGAATCGCCGCGTGGAGCAGCCGATGCAAGATTGTGAGCGCTACAGCAACCACAGCGCGGCCGCGCTGACCGGTATGTTGTCGATTGCGCGTTTACTGGACGATGGCAAGCGTTTCAATGCGGTGCTGAAGGGTGGGGATGCAGCATATCCGGTGGCGCTGCCATGGCTGGTGCAATTCAACCGTGCGATTTACGGCGAGGGCGACAGCCCGGTGGCTTGTTATCCCAACCCGGGCAAGGACAGCTTGACCAGCAAACCCTCGTTCCAAACCGCCAAGGTGGAGCCGGGTGAAATCGAAGACCGCTACCGCAACGCCAATCCTCTGCAAGGCATAGGTTACCCGATGTTCGCGCTGGAATTGATCACCAACGGCGCTGCTATTCTGCAACAGGCGGGCTTCGACGCCTGGGGCTATCGCGGCGCGCAGCAGCAATCGATTGGCGCTGCGATTGCGTATTATGCTTGTTATGGCAAGGTGGTCGGCTTCAATAAAACCGTGACGGCTGAGAATGCCAAGTCCTGTCCGAATCACGCGCAATATGTCGGAAAAATGGTGCATGGCGTGGAGAGCATGGTGTTGCTGGGCAGCGCGCGTTATCCGAAGAATGCGGAGATTACTGAGCTGGAAGAGGCTGCGCGGAAGGGACGGATGGTGGTGGATGGGGTGCGCTTTGGGATGTGGCGGGATTGAGGAGAATGGCGTATCTTGCTCCTGGGGCAACAGGGTCAGCGCAACAGCGCCCGCCAGACTCAAACATTAGGCATCAATTCAATGTTCGCCGTATTGTTCTGGTATATTTCAGTTCTTACCTGCGCCAAAGCCCGTCGCCATTGCTGGCTTGGCATCACGCAGTGCAAGGTTTTTTATTTCCGTCAGCTTTATTTTGCGAGGGCGTTTTGGCTGGTTTTCAATTCACAAAGGCTGTTGCCTCATCAAGCAGCCTAACCCATCGTTCCAGCGGATCGCCTGCGGCGCCCGCTGAATTCACACCTTAGGCGTCTCATGCGGCGATCGATCGGTCTGATTCTCGTTCTTGCCACATTGGGCGTCATTGGCGCGTTAGCCTGGCGAGTGCTTCACCCTGCGCCCGACGCTGTTGTTATAAATAATCCGTGCCATACCTTTGTGTCCGAGTTCGCGCCTATGGCCACTCCGCACTTGAGATCAGCGGACAATGGCCTTGAGCTCGTCTTGAGCTTCACTCCGGAAAAAGATACAGAAGCTGGCAGTGTACTTTCCGGCGTCTCGGCCGGAACGAAGACGCTTCTTGTATCATCAGCTCGACGTCCGGTCAGCGCCCTGCGAATCGACCAAGGGCGCCTGGTTCTTTCAGTCAAATCAGCCGCACATGCTGCTGAGGTCTTGGAATTGATGTGTTTCGAAGAGAAGTACCGTTATCCAAAGCTGCAAGCTGCTTTATGAAACTGAACTGTCTTTCCAGCGGATAGCCTCTGGCGCCCGCTGAACTCACATGTTAGGCGTCATGTCACTGTTTTCTGTACTGTTCTGGTATATTTCAGTTCTTGCCAGCGCCAGAGTTTGTTTCCTTTGCTGGCTTGGCATCACGCGGTACAAGGAATTTTTTCCCGTCAGCCTTATTTTCGAGAGCGCTTTGACCGTTTTTCAAGTCGCAAAGGCTGTTGCCTCATCAAGCAGCCTAAGCCATCATTCCGGCGGATCGACTATGGCCCCCGCTGAACTCACACATTAGACCTTCTTTCACCATGAGCACAAACCGCTACGCACCACCATCATCTGAATTAAGCAATTCTGCAAGTACCGAACTTGAGTACGCAGGCTTTTGGATTCGCACCGGAGCAGCCTTGATTGATTCGGTATTGACCATCGCTATCACCTTTCCAATCCTCTACGCTATCTACGGCGCGGAATACTTCGGTGATGAGAAAAAGGACTTCATTGCCGGCCCGGCAGACTTTCTGCTTTCGTATGTGGCGCCAGCCGTCGCTGTCATCCTTTTCTGGATCAGCAAACAAGGCACGCCAGGCAAGCTTGCTCTCTCGCTTCGTATCATCGACGCAGAAACCGGGAATGCGCTGTCAGTCGGCCAATCCATTGGCCGGTATTTCGCCTACTTCGTCTCGGCGATTCCACTGGGTCTTGGGATCATCTGGGTAGGCATTGATGCCCGAAAGCAAGGCTGGCATGACAAGCTTGCCAAGACCGTCGTCATCCGCGTCAAGAAATAGGCCACTACTCCCGTTACATTCAACCGGAAGGATTAAGCCTTCCATCGAAAGGACATACCCCGGCAAGCCGGGTCATGTCCTTTTAGATCAAGATCAATGGGGTCAGACTCAATTGATCCTGCCATCGGCGCGAAAAACGGGGCGCTGTTCCAACAGCCTGAGCCAACGTTCCCGCACATCGCCTTCGCCCCCCGTTGCTCTCACACGTTTTGAATCCATCCATGTCCGAAACCGCTGCAATACGTATGGCGATAAATTCGCACCGGGGCTGAATAGTTACGCCGGAAAATAAAAAAGGGGGAAGGCTTTCGCCCTCCCCCTGAATTCACTTTCAAGCTGCAGGCCGAGGGGCCTGCTTTGGATTATTTACCGCAACCCAGCGATTTGATGCGATCGTAAGCTGCTTTGGCTTGCACCAGACCGAAGCCGAATTTCACGTCGCGGCCTGCTGCGCCCAGATCTTGCGCGCTCTTTTGCAGGGTGATGCGCATTTGTGCTGCGGTACAGGTCGGGAAGTAGCTCCACACCAGGGCCGCGACTGCAGACACATGCGGGGTCGCCATCGAGGTGCCGTCAAAGTAGGCGTAGTTGGTTGCCTTCACATTCACGGTCGCGCTTTGGCCGACTTGCGCCTTCATTGCTGCGCCATCGACATCGGTTGCCGTCACCGACGGGATATTCGTTACCGCCGTGCCCAGGGTGCCGCCAAATGTGCCGGCTGCATTGTTATACACAATCGCGCCTACGCCGCCGCTGCTTTCGCAATTCTTGACCTTGGTGGCGAAGTCAACCGTACCGCGCTGGATCAAGCAGATTTTGCCTGCCGCGCCGGCGTTCACGGCGTCGCCGATACCCATATCAAACAGCGCTGCAGTTGCTGCCTTGGCCGGCGAGCCGGTCATGCCGCCCACGGTGTAAGCCACGCCTGCCACGCTGGCGGAAGATTCACGCCCTGAGCCCATCGGTACGGTGGACAACACATTGGTGCCGGGGCCTGCCAATTCCACTTTGGTGTTGTATTGCGAGAAAGTGGACCATTGTTTGTTTTCGTCAATCGAACCCACCGAAATCACGCTGCTGTAGCCCGCCGGATAGGACACGGCGGTGGCTTTGGCCGGATCCGGGTCCGCGCCGTCATTGCCGGCGGCGGCGATCAGCAGAATGCCAGCCTTGGCCAGATTGCTGAAGGTGGTGTTTTCCGATGCGCTGTAGCTCGGGCCGCCGAGGGACATCGAGATCACATTTGCGCCAGCGGTTTTGCACTTGTTGGCGGCGGTGGACAGCGAGGAGGAATACGCCCAGCCGTCTTTGCCAAACACTTTCACAATGTGCAACTTCAATTTCTTGTTCGGGTTCACACCGACCACGCCGACGCCGCTGTTATTCAAGGCGGCGATGGTGCCGGCGACGTGGGTGCCGTGGTGGTTTTCGTCGGTGTACCACCAGCCGGTGCCGCTGTCGTATTCGCCGGTCACGTTGGCGCTGTTGTCCAGATCTTCATGGGCGCGGTCGTAGCCGGAGTCGATGATGCAGATTTTGCGGTTGGCGGTATTCGCATCGCCATTCGGCATCACATCGGCTTGCACTTGCTTGATGCCGTAAGGCACCAGCTGGCCGCTCAGGTAGGGCGCGCCGGTGGATGGGGTGGCGCCGGCAAACGGGTAGCGCTTCACATCTTCTTCCACCATGTGCACATCTTTATGACCCTTCAATTGCTTCGCGCCATCTTTGCTGGCTTCGATGGAGACTGCGTTCATGCTGTGGATCTGGTATTTCACATTGGCGCGGGCAGCCAGAATCGCGCTGCGCACTTCATTGTGGGAACCGTCTTTGAAATGCACCACATAGCGGGTGTTTTCGTTGGCGGCAGCGTTACCAGCGGCGGTCAGGGCAGCCAATACAGCGCAGGCGATTGCGGAAGCTTTGAAGTTCGATTTGGTCATAAGTCTGTTCCCCATAGTGATTATTGTTTAACTCCAAGAAAAACTTCTGTGCACTCTTAGTCGTTTTGCTTTGTTGCAATGTGTGGTGCGTTGAATAGAATCTTAAGTGGAAAATTTATTGTTGTCCACAGGAAAATCGAAAAATATAAAAATTTTTTTTGTGCTTTACCGGTTTTTGCCGTGGATAAGTTTGTATAAGGCGCTTATCCGAAATAAAAATTAGGTAAACTATATTTTTGAAAGCACAGAACTATTGCCAAAAATTCTTGCTGCATGGAAACATATCGAAACAGATTCAACAAAATTTAATTTTTAAAATTGTGAAATAAGGTAAGTTTCCATGTGGAAAGTTATGCAACCGTGAATGACTCCCCAGCCGCTGCGCGATCCGCCATGGCGGGCCTGGCAAATGCAAACGGGCCGCAGAGACTGCGGCCCGTAAAAGGTGTGGATTGTTATGCAGGAAAACGGCGTGAGCAACAGCTCAGTCCTGCGCTTGCAAGACAATGCCCGGCATGCTGAGGTAGCCCGGCATGGCCTCGATGCGCGCCAGCCAGGCGCGCACTGCGGGATACTCCGCCAAACTCAGCTGCGCCTCCTTGGATAAAGCCAGATAAGGATACAGGGCCACATCGGCAATTGTGATGTGGCTGGCCGCCAGCCAGTGCTGGCCGGATAAGCGCGCCTCCATCATCTGCAGCAATTGCATGCTGATTGCCTGCGCCTGCTCCAGCTCCAGCGCACGGCCCCATTTATGATGCAGGCGCAAGGCGTTCGGGCCGCGCGCCACTTCATATGCCGCCACCGAAAGCCAGGCGGCGACATGGGCATTGCTGAGCGCATCCGCCGGCAGCCAAAGCTCGCTCTGCGCTGCGCCATAGCGACGCGCCAGATACACCAGAATCGCCTGGCTGTCGCGCACCACCGCAGGGCCGTCTTCCAAAAGCGGAACCTGTCCGAGCGGATTGAGGGCGAGGAATTGCGGCGTTTTGTGTTCGCCTTGTGCGCCATTCAGCAGCACACTGCGATATTCCAATCCCAGGAATGACAGCAGCAGTCTGACTTTATGACAATTCCCTGAGAGCGCGAATTCATACAGCGTAAGCATGGCAATCCTTTCATATGACGATGTGTTTTGCTTAGATGGCGTTTGCGGCGCCGGCGTGCAGGCAAAACAGTGTGCCAAATTCAGGATCAATTAAGAATATTCATTTTTTCCAATACATTATTCCTTGATGCGAAATAATGACTGCTTATTGCAATGCCGCATCCGCTTTCAATGCTTGCGCCATGAAATCGACAAAGGCGCGAATCTTGGCCGAACCATGCCGCCCTTCGCGGTGCACGATATGAATCGGCAAGGGGCTTGGTTCAAATGCCTCCAGTACGATTTGCAATTCGCCGCTTTGCAGCAAGTCAGCCACCTGGTATGACAACAGACGTGTCACGCCGGCTCCATGCCGCACCGCCATGATCGCGCTGTCATTACTGCTGACGGTCAGGCGCGGCTTGATGCGCACCGTATTGCTCTGTCCCTCACTGCCGAATTTCCATTCCACTGCAGGGCTGATGCTGCTGGCGGCGACAATTTGATGCTGGTGTAAATCTTCCGGGCTGCGCGGCACTCCCCGTGCTTGCAAATATGCGCTGCTGGCGCACACCACGCGCCGCACCTGGCCGACCCGGATGGCGCGCATGCTGCTGTCCGGTAAAGGGCCGATGCGGATGCCGACATCCACCCCTTCTTCCAACATATTCACCACCCGGTCTAAAAACAATGCTGAAATGTCCACCTCGGGATAGCGCTCCATGAATTTGACCAGATTCGGCGTCACGAACTGTTTACCGAACAAGACTGGCGCGGTCAGCGCCAAATGGCCGCGCGGCTCGGCATTGACGCCAGCCGCCGCCTCATCCGCTTCCCGCACTTCGGCCAGGATGCGCCGCACATCTTCCCAATAGCGCTGGCCAGCCTCTGTCACGCGCACATAACGCGTGGTGCGCTGTAAGAGTTTGACGCCCAATTCCTCTTCCAATGCGGCCACCGCGCGCGTCACCGCCGGCGGCGACATGCTCAGCTTGCGCGCTGCTGCGGCAAAGCTCTCGGTTTCGGCAACTGCGGCAAACACGGTCATTTGGTGAAATCTGTCCATGGTTTATTCCGATTATTGAAACAATTAATTGTAAATTAAATCTATTCTTGTTTTCAATGAATTAATTCAGAATGCACTCATTCGCTCAACGACAAGCGAAACGACAAACCCGAAACAAGCCCAGACGCTTGTCTCATTCACGAAAGGATGAATCATGAGCCGCATCAATACCGTCACCGCCGATACCGCCAACGCTGAACAACAAGCCTTGTTTGAAGCCATCCGCAGCCAACTGGGCATGGTGCCGAATTTTCTGAAAGTTTTCGCCAATTCACCGGCTGCGCTGCGCGCCTTCCTCGGTCTGCATGGCATCGCGAATGCGGGCAGCCTGGACGCCGCCACCCGCGAACGGATTGCGCTGGCGCTGGCGCAGCAAAATTCCTGCGAATACTGCCTCTCGGCGCATACCGCGATTGGGCGCGGGGCCGGCTTGCCAAACGATGAAATCGCCGCCAACCGCGCCGGCACAAGCCAGGATGCAAAAGCCGCCGTGGCGGTGAAGCTGGCGCGCTCGCTGGCCGAGCACAAAGGTGAAATCACCACGGCTGAATTGATGGAAGCGCGCAACGCCGGTTTCAGCGATGGCGATATCGTGGAAATCATCACTCACGTCGGCATGAATCTGCTGACCAATATTCTGGGCAAAGCCAGCCGGGTCGAGATCGACTTCCCGAAAGTGGCCCTGGCCTGATCTTGACACACATTTTTTTCATCTTCTGACACAAGGAAATACATCATGTTGACTATGCGCAAATCTCTGAACCTGTCGTTTGCTCTGATGCTCGGCGCCGCCTGTTTCACTCTGTCCCCCAGCACGGCGCTGGCGTATGACGCGCAATCCACAGCGGCGGTGAATGTCGATAAGCAAGGGGTGGGCTTGCAAGGTCATGACCCGGTGGCCTACTTCAGCGCCAAAGCCGCGACTGCCGGCAAGCCGGCTTACCGCGCAGACTATGAAGGCGTGACTTACCACTTTGCCAGCCAGGCCAACCGCGACAAATTCAAGGCCAATCCGGCTCAGTTTGCGCCGCAATTCGGCGGTTTTTGTGCGATGGGCGTGGCGCTCGGCAAAAAGCTCGATGGCGATCCGCAAGCCTGGAAAGTGGTGGATGGCAAGCTGTATTTGAATGTGAATAAAGACATTCAAAAGAAATGGCTGGAAGATGTGCCGGGCAATCTGCAAAAAGCGCGCAGCGAATGGCCGCAGATCCAAGCCAAAGCGCCGCAGGATTTGTGATTTCCGGCTGGCCGTAAGTTGTACCCGTTTTCCTCTCTCTTCCCCTGCCAGCCCGCCGGCTGACAGGGGCTTTTTCCCACTATCCCGCGCTGTCCTCTCTTTACACATCAGGAGCGTCGCATGTCTATCTCACAAGGCCTCGCCGATCTGGCGCAAGCCAGGTTCATGCATTATTTCAGCCAGCCGTTTGAATGCTTGATCCGTCTCTATCTGGCCAAGACATTTTTTTGGGCCGGGCTGAGCAAAGTCGATGACTGGAGCGCCACCCTGGCGCTGTTTTCCGATGAATATCATGTCCCGCTCTTGAGTCCCAGCTTAGCGGCATGGAGCGCCAGTGCGGCGGAATTGCTGCTGCCTGTGCTGCTGGCGGCAGGTTGTTTGAAGCGTCTGGCCGCCTTGGCTCTATTTATGGTGAATGGTGTGGCAGTGCTGGCTTACTACCATGTCTTGCGCGACATGCCTGCTGCCCTGCAAGATCATGTGGAATGGGGTTTGATGCTGCTGGCGCTGGCGGCGTGGCCCGGGCCGCACTGGAATGTGGCGCAATGGATTGGGCCGCGTCAGCAGGTGGCCTGAAGCCGGCCTTAAACCCCGGCCAGCATGCGCGTTAAATCGCCTGCATCCATGTCCCGGCAGAGGCTGGCGGCCTGTCCTGCCCACAGCGGCGAAAAGTCGCCGCGCCCCGCTTTTTCGGCATGCGCGCGCAAGGGTGCAAGGGCGGCGCTGGCGAGCGGAAAGGCGGGCGCGAGCGGATTCAAAGGCCCGAGTTCGCGCATGAGGCGGTTGACGATGCCGCGCGCCGGCCGCCCGGAAAACAGGGTGGTCAGGGCGGTTTCTTGCGCCGCCGCACTGTGCAGGGCGGCGCGATGGGTGGCGCTGGTGTTGGCTTGCGGGGTCAGCAAATAGGCGCTGCCGACTTGCGCCGCGACAGCGCCCAAGGCCAGCGCTGCGCGCACTCCGGCGTGATCGACAATGCCGCCGGCGGCGATGACCGGCACATGCAAATGCTGCGCCAGCAAGCGGGTCAGGGCGAATGTGCCGAGCTGGGTTTGTAAATCCATATCGAGAAACATGCCGCGATGTCCGCCCGCTTCCACGCCCTGGGCGATGACCGCATCCACGCCTTGTTGCTGCAGCCACAGACCTTCCGCCAGGGTGGTGGCGCAAGCCCAGACTTTGCAGCCCAGAGCGCGCACGGCGGCCAACAGATCCGCCGCTGGCAAACCGAAGTGAAAGCTGACGATGGCCGGCGGATGGGCGCGCAAGGCTTCCAGGGCCAGCGCGTCAAACGGCATGCGGGTCGCACCGCCGCTGGCCGGCGCCAAACCGGCTTCTTCGTAATAGGGTTGCAAGGCTTGCTGCCAGGCGGCCAGCCTTGCCTGGTCAGGCGCTGGCATCTGATGGCAAAAGAAATTCACATTAAAGGCTTGCCCGCTGGCGGCCAGCACAGCCAGCTCGGCCTGGATTTGCGCCGGACTCAACATCGCGCAGGGAATTGAGCCCAGGCCGCCGGCGGCGGCTACCGCCAGCGCCAGCTTGCTGTCTTGTGAACCGGCCATCGGGGCCTGGATGATGGGCAGAGCGGCCCCAGGCAAGGTGGAATGTGCGCTCATAGCAATTATTTTTGGCAGAGTTTCAAATTCACCCGGGTCGCCTTGGCCACTTGCAACACCGCATCGATGCGCATTGGCGGCCATTCGTTTTGCAATTGCTCATTGCTCTTGGCCGCAAATTCTTGCAACGGGGCCAGGGTTTGGCGGCAGTCCGCCGCGCTGCCGGCGCGCAACTGGCCGAGCGCCAGATCATTGCGCAGCCAGGCTTTGTCTTCCAGCATCAAAAATTTATCGCATTGCGTCGCCGGGGACAGTTTGGCGACGGCCGCCGGATATTGTTTTTGATCGTACAGCTTTTTGAATTCTTTGCGCAGGCGGCTGATTTCTTTCGCCGTGCATAGCGCCGGCGCGGCCAGATATGTCCCGTCCAGATATGCATTGTGGCCGCAATATGTACGGCAGCTTTCGGTGCTTTCGACCTGCACGGCCCCCGCCACCGGTTTGAAATGGATCACGCAAGGCTTGTCATCGCCCTCCAATTGGGCGCGGCCATCGGCCTGAATCTTGCCTTCCGCATTGCACATATTCAGATTCGCGCTCAGGCTGTTGAGCGCAAACGCACTGTGCGCGCCGCTGCGCTTGACCTCCAGTGCGCCATGCCCGCCCTCGGTGATATACATGCCGGGGGCCGGGGCCGCCGCCTGCGCCGGACTCAGGCTGAAGGCGGCGCACAAGAGCGGAATCAGAAAACGGGACATGGCATAGCTCCTGAAAAAAGATGAATACAGATGCTGTCACGCCTGCCCCATGCTGCGCAAGGGAAATCTGACGTGCGCTTACCAGCCTTTATGCACCATCAGCCAATACACCACCAGCAAGCCGATGAAGGCGGGGAAACCCAGGATTGTCCAGATTTTTTCATAGCGCCAATACAGTGCCGGCAGCGGCTTTTGTTCTGCGGCGGCGATTTGCGCCATATCGCGCATTTTCAATTGCAGCCACACCACCGGCAGCCAGCAGGCGCCGGCCATGGCGTATAAGGCCAGCGAGATGCCGACCCAATAGGCGTTTTGCAAATTCTCCAGCGTGAAACTGAAGCCGCCTGCGCGCAACATCAACCAGCCGGTAATCGGCTGAATAATCACCGCCGGCGTGGTGAACCAGGTGTCGGCTTTCACCACCCAGCGCGAGACAAAGGCAATCGCTTGCACATTGCCGCTGCGGCTGGCGAAGAACATATAAAACGCGGTGCCGAAACCGGTGCCGAACATCAGGGTGGCGGACAGAATGTGCACCCATTTCAACAGTAAGTAATCCATGTTCATGCTCTCATTTCATGATCAGTATTATTTGCGGCCCGGCTGCTGCAGGCAGAGAAAAAGCAGCAAGAGGCCCAGTATCGGCAGGTTTTTGCTCAAGGGGCCAAAGGGGTGGAATAACATGTCCGGCAAGCCGATCGCCAGCGCCAGGCTGTAAAAGCCGACCAGGCCGAGTTGCAGCCACCACAACCAGCGCGCCGGCCGCCACAGCAGCAGCAAGCCGATCGCCGCATCCATCAAACAGGCCGCCGCCAAGGCCGTGGGCGCGAGTGCGGCAGGGATGCCGATTGCTTGCAACCAGGCATGGCTTTGCGCTTGCGGCCAGCCAAACCAGGAAGTCCAGGCCGTCCACAGCCACAACACGGCCAGCAACACACGCAACAATAAACCGGCCCAGCCCCATACCGCCGGCAGCAATAAAGCCGGATGAGCGAAGTTGGCCGGGTCGCGCAGGCTGCGCCCGAGCCAGGCCGCCAGCGGAGCCGGATCGCCGCAGCTGCGCTCGCCCTGCTGCAACATGACCAGCGCATCCGGCGTCAGCGGCGCGCTGGTGAAACGCTCGGCGGCCCAGGCCAAGGGACGCGCCAGCGCAAACGGCATCGACAAAATCAGGCCGGGCAGCGCGCCCATGCCTTGGCGCAAATTGTTGAGATAGTCGCGCAGCAGCATGCGGCGCGGCCCCAGCACCTCCAACCGGCGCGGCGCGGCTTGCGGCGCTTGCAGCAAACGCAAAATGCAGGCGCACAGATCGTCAATATGCACCGGCTGCACCTGGGTGCTGGCGGCCCCCGGCAACATGGCGCATGGCAAACTGGCCAATTGCATAAACATGCGGCTGCTGTCGCCATCGTCGCCATACACCAGGCCGGGACGCAAGATCGTGTAATGCAGGGAAGAAGTTTGCAGCGCGCTTTCGGCTTCGCCTTTGCTGCGCCAATAGCCGGTGGCGGCGTCGGGCGCACTGCCCTGGGCGGAAATCTGGATCACTTGCGCCACGCCGGCGGCTTGCGCGGCGGCGAACAGGGCGCGCGGGGCATTGCTGTGCAGGGCTTGAAAATCGCCGGCGCGCGTTTCACGGATGATGCCGACGCTGTTGATCACCACATCCACTTCTTGCAACAGAGCCGCCCAGTCCGCCGGCGCTTGCATCTGCTGCAAATCGCCAGCCTGCCAGCGCCAGCAGGCCGGATCCGTGCCCGGCAGCGCCTGCGGCGCGCGCCGGCTGATTGCTAACACTTGATGTCCTTGCTGCGTTAATGCATGCAATACATGCCGGCCAATGAAACCGCTGGCGCCGGTTAGCAATATGCGCATTTATTTCTCCAGGTTTTTTTACATCAGTAAATTATATCAGTGCGGCGCCAGCCTTGCCGGGCCGCCAGCAAAGCACGGCTGTGGCGCAGGGGGCGGCTGGTGTATAGTTTTGCCGTCATGAATACACACACCCTCCCCTCTCCCGCGCAGTTTGCGCAGCCGGGCTTTGATCCGGCCACCATCAGCCACGAAGGCCGCATCCGTTATCTGCATCTGGGCAGCAGCTGGATTCAAGGCGCGCTGGACTTGCGCGCGCCGGAACGACTGCAGCTGGAGTATGTGCGCAAAATGATGTGCTGGCAGCTGTTTATGGCGCAACCACGGCATATTGTGCAATTGGGTTTGGGCAGCGGCGCGCTGACCCGCTTTTGTCTGCGCCACTTTCCTGATGCGCGGGTGACGGCGGTGGAATTGAACCCGAATGTGCTGGCGGCATGCCGCGCGCATTTTTTATTGCCTCCGGACGATGCCCGCTTTCAAGTCTGTTTGATGGATGCGGCGGAGTGGGTGACGCGGCCGGATCTGGCGGGGACGGTGGATATTTTGCAAGTGGATATTTACGACGCCGCCGCACGCGGCCCGGCGCGCGATTCTGCAGCGTTTTACGCCGCCTGCCATGCTTGCCTGAGTGAACAGGGGATGCTGGTGGTGAATATTTTCGGCGGCAATTACCAGCAAAATCTGGATCGCCTGGAAGCGCAGTTTGACGCCTGCGTCTGGCTCACGGCGGAAGAAGGTGAAAACCTGGTGGCGCTGGCGTTTAAGCAGGCGCCGCAAGTCGATTTTGCGATTTTATTCGCGCGCGCTGCGCAAATTCACCGCCAGACCGGCTTGCGCGCTAAAGCCTGGGTGCTGGAGTTGAAAGAGTGGATGGCGCAGCAGTGAGGCGCATTACGGCGCGGCATCAGCTGGCGGGCTCGCATCCGGCTGTTGCAAACCGTCAATCTCAGCCCGTAATCGGGCCATGTGCGAATCATCCAGAGTAAATTGCGGCGTTTGCGCCAGATATTGGGTAAAACGTATCCCGAGCCGGTCTTTTTTGCGCAACAGCCAAGCCCATAAAGCCGGCAGCGTGACATAGTAATGCGGGGCGGCGCCATGCAATGCGCCCTGTCCCGCCATCTGCGCGCTGACGCGTTGCTGCTGCGCCGGGGTGCGCAGCTCAGCGGCCTGCAACACATCCGGCCAATACAGCAGCCAGTCGCCGCGCGCATTTTGGCAGGCGCGCAAATGGACTTCATTGAATTCAAAATAGCGCTGCATCCAGACGCGCCGGCTATAAAAGTAGCGCCACAAGGGCCAACTGGCGCCCAGCGCGCATGCCAGCGCTGACATGCCATTGCGCAGCATTGCGCTGCTGAGTTGCTGCGCGCTGGCATAGCCGTTGGCGGCTTCTCCGGCGGGCATGGCCTGCGCATCGAAGGCCATCCAAAAACTGAAGAAACTCACCGGCCAGCAGACCACAGCCAGCACCTCCAGCACAATCAAGAGCAAAAACGGCAGTTGCAACACGCTTGCAGGCGGTGGCGGCATGGCGTCCTCCAAACAGTTTGTGCAGATATGCCGGCCTGCGCCCCGCACAGGCCGGGTGCGGCTTCAGTCAAACTGGCTGAAATCAGGCTTGCGTTTTTGGAAGAAGGCGGTGAAGGCTTCGCGCGCTTCTGCGCCCAACAGCATTTTGCCGAATTGCGGGGTTTCGATATCCAGCGCGGCTTGAATTTGCGGCACGCTGGCGCGTTTCATCAGTTGCTTGGTGGCGCGCAGGCTGGCGGCAGGCAGGCCGACCAGCTTGGCGGCCTGTGCCCGTGCGTGGCTGTGCAATTCCGCCAGCGGCACAACTTTGCTGGCCAGGCCCATGGCGTAGGCTTCTTCCGCGCCAAACGGCTCGCCCAACATCAGCTTTTCCGCTGCGCGCGCATGCCCGGAATACAAGGGCAGCAGCAGCGAAGAGGCGTATTCCGGGCACAAGCCGAGCTGGGCGAACGGTACCGACAGCTTGGCGTTATCGGCCAGATACACCAGATCGCAATGCAACAGCAAGGTCGTACCGATGCCAACGGCATTCCCGGCCACCGCCGCGACGACCGGTTTTTCGCATTGGAACAGGGCTTGCATGAATTGATACACCGGGCGTTCGGTCAGCGGGGTGCTGAGATCGCTCGCGCCCTTCATAAAATCTTCCAGATCATTACCGGCGGTAAACACGGTTTCCTTGCCCTGGATCAAGAGCGCGCGCACGGCCTTGTTGTCGGCGGCGGCGTTGATCTGGTCGGCCAATTCCTGATACATGGCGTTGGTAATCGCATTTTTGCGCTCCGGGCGGTTGAATTCCAGGGTCAAAATGCCATCTGCGATGCTGCTCAAAATATCCATAGATGCTCCAGGGGTGAGTGATGATAGTCAGCGGCGCGCGGCGCCCGACCTTGGCCAGCATTGTTGCACAAAAAATGCCGCCGGCCAGGCTCGCGGAATGGGGGATGGATTCGGTTTTTCTATTGCGCAGAAGCAATCATGATGCGCGCCGCGCGCTGCAAATCCCTTATTTCTTATCAAGCAGCTCCAGCCCCAGCGCATACAGGGCATTTTTCTTGGCCCCGCTGATTTCCGCCGCCATTTGCGCCGCCTGCTTCAAACTGCAATGCTGCAGCAAGATCTGCAACACCCTTTGCCCTTCAAGCAGGGCGGCGTCCTGCTCCGCTGTTGCGCCTTGCAGCACAATCACATATTCGCCTTTTTCTCTTTCGGGACGCGCGTTCAGCCATTCCAGGGCGTTTTGCAAAGGGCCGCGCCAGATTTCTTCAAACATCTTGCTGATTTCACGGGCCAGCACAATTTCCCGTTCATTTTCAAATATCTGTCCGATTGCCTGAACAGTTTCTAAAATGCGGTGCGGCGCCTCATAAAACACCAGGCTGGCGGACAAATGGCGCAAGGCGCGCAAAGCATTTTCTCTTTGATTATTTTTAACCGGTAAAAAACCGGCAAAATAAAATGCGCCATCCGGCATGCCGGCAGCGGATAAGGCGCTGACAGCCGCGCAAGCGCCCGGCAGCGGCAAGACGCGGATGCCGGCGGCATGTGCGGCGGCGACGATTTTGGCCCCGGGGTCAGACACAGCGGGCGTGCCGGCGTCAGAAATCAGGGCGATACGCTGGCCGGCCTGCAGGCGGCTGAGCAGTTTTTGCGCGGCCTCCTGTTCGTTGTGCTGGTGCGCCGCCAGCAAGGGGGTATGAATCCCGTAACGCGCCAGCAATTGGCCGGAACTGCGCGTATCTTCGCAGGCGATGGCGTCCATGGCCGCCAGCGCCTGCAAGGCGCGCACGCTGATGTCGCACAGATTACCGATTGGCGTGGCCACCACATATAATGTCGCGGCGGGATAGGTTTGGCGGGCGCATTCCTGCGCCAGACGCTGTAAGCAGTCGGCAATGTCAGGTAATGCGCTGCTGGATTCTTCAGGGATGCTCATGGTGGAGGGCAACGTGGCAAATTTGATACAAAAAATAGCAGCCGGCTGGCTGCTGGCGCTGGGCTGCGTGTGTGCGCAGGCTAACACGGCAGACGCCGGCGACGCAAACAAAGACGCGCCGCCCGAAGTGCGCACCTTCTCCGTGCCGCAGCCCAGCAGCAGCGCCCCGGCCCCCGCCGCCGCGCCAGCCCCCGCCGCCGCCGCTCCGGCAGAACGCCCCCCGCGCCGCATCGCCCTGCTGCTGCCGCTGCACTCGGAAAATCTGGGCCAGGTGGCCGAGGTTTTGCGCCAGGGCTTTATGGCCGCGCATGAGATCCAAAGCGATGGCGTGCTGGTGAATGTGGTCGAGAGTGGCGAGAACGGGGCGGATGTGCTGGACAATTATCAGCTCGCGCTGTCGCAACATGATGTGATTGTCGGCCCCTTGTCGCGCGCCGGGGTGGAAACCCTGATCGCCAGCGGCGGCCTGTCGAAACCCACGCTGGCCTTGAACTATCCTGAAAAAATCAGCGAACGTCTGCCCCACAATCTCTTGCTGATGGGTTTATCGCTGGAAGATGAGGCGCGCCAAAGCGCGCAATGGGCGGCGCAAAACCTGCCCAAAGGCGCGCGCGCGCTGGTGTTGTCCTCGAATATCGCGTGGCAGCGGCGCGCCGCCAAAGCCTTTGCCCTGCAATGGCAAAAACTGGGCATGGAGGCGCTGCAGCAGGAAATCTGGAGCAGTTCCGGCTTTCTCAGCGCGGCCGGGCTGGAACAACTCAAAAAACGCTTGAGCAGCGAGAAACTGCAACTGATTTATATCGCGCTGGACGCCGAGCAAACGCGCCAGCTGCGCAATCTGCTGCCGCCGGAATTGCCGCAGTACGGCAGCTCGCAATTAAACCGCATCGCTCTGCAAGATCAGGAACACGCCGACCCGGCGCTGTTTCTGGACGGCGTGCGGGTACTCGATATTCCCTGGCAATTTCAGCGCGACCATGCGGCGGTGATGGTTTATCCGCGTCTGCTGCAAAACGCCGAGCAAAAACGCAGCGCCGATCTGGAGCGCCTGTATGGTCTGGGAATTGACGCCTACCGCATCGCGCGCGTGCTGGCTTTGCAAACCGGCCAGGCGCTCGAATTGGATGGCGTGACGGGCCGGCTGCAGGTCAAAGTGAATAAAAACGGTTTCAGTTTTGAACGCCAGTTGCCGCAGGCGGTGTTCCGCCAGGGCGTATTGCAAAACCATGGCCTGCCGCAACTGGGCCCGTAATGGATTGGCTGGCGCTGTGGCGGCGTGTGTGGCCGCAAGCCCGTGCGGGCAACGCTGGCGCGCAGGCCGAAGACGCCGCCTTGCGCTGGCTGCAGCAACGCGGTTTGCGCCTGCTGACGCGCAATTACCGCTGCCGGCGCGGCGAAATCGATCTGGTGATGCAAGATGGCGCGTGTGTGGTGTTTGTCGAAGTGCGGCAGCGCAGCAGCGCCTGGGCCGGCGGCGCCGCCGCCAGTGTGGATCGGGCCAAACAGCGCCGCTTGCAAGCGGCGGCGGCGCATTGGCTGCAGCGCCAAAAGCGCATGCCAAACTGCCGTTTCGACTTGCTCGCACTCGATGGCGAACAAGTGCAATGGATCAAAAATATAATTCAGGCAGAATAGGGGCTGTGCTTGATTTTCAGGTTTGCTGAGCAGCCCGCAATTAAATGGAAAATTATGATTAATCACCGCATCCTTGGTCACTTCCACGAAAGTGCCGAACTCAAAATTCAAGCCGCTTCCACCCTGGCGCCGGCGATTGCGCAAGCGGTAGATCTGATGTTTGCCGCGCTCTCCAACGGCAATAAGATTCTGGCTTGCGGCAATGGCGGCTCGGCTGCCGATGCGCAACACTTCGCCGCCGAGCTGGTAGGCCGCTTTGAACGCGAGCGCCTGCCCCTGCCGGCGCTCTCGCTGTCCACCGACACCTCGATTTTGACGGCGGTCGCGAATGACTATTCTTTCCGCGATATTTTCGCCAAGCAAGTGCAGGCGCTCGGGCAGCCGGGCGATGTGCTGCTGGCCATCACCACCTCCGGCAATTCTGAAAATGTGATTGCGGCGGTGGAAGAAGCGCTGGAGCGCGATATGCGTGTGGTGGCGCTGACCGGCAAGGGCGGCGGCCGCATGGCGCAATTGATCACCGACGCCGATGTCCATTTGTGCGTGCCGCATGAGCGCACCGCACGCATTCAGGAAGTGCATCTGTTGACCTTGCACTGTCTGTGCGATGGCATCGACGTCGCGCTGTTTGGAGGAGATGTGCATGAATAACATGGCAAAACGCTGGCTGCGCGGCGCGGCTGCGCTGGCGCTGGCGCTGCAATTGGGCGGCTGCGTCGAAGTGGTGGTGGGCAGCGCGGTGGTGGGCGGTATGGCCGCCACCGACCGCCGCACCCTGGGCGCGCAGACCGAGGACAACAGCCTGACTTTGCGCGGCGAAGCGCTGGCGGCCAAGGCGGGTGAAGGCAATCACATCAATGTCAGCAGTTATAACCGGCGCATTTTGCTGTCCGGCGAAGTGAAAGACGCGCAAACCAAGAGCAAGATTGAAGAACAAATGCGCAAGCTGGAAGGCGCGCTGGATGTCTTGAATCATCTGGAAGTATCCGGCGCCTCCAGCCTGGCTTCGCGCTCTTCTGATGCGCTGATCACCGGCAAAATCAAAACCGGCTTGCTGGCGAATAAGCAATTGCAGGCGAATTCGGTGAAAGTGGTGACGGAGCGCGGCACGGTTTATTTGCTGGGCCGGGTCACGGAAGCAGAAGGCGCTCAAATCGCTGACATCGCGCGCAGCGCCAGCGGGGTGCAAAAAGTGCTGAAGCTGTTTGAATATATCAGCGAAGAAGAAAGAAAACGCTTAACGCCGCAAAACACATCAGGAACCGCACAATGATGATGCGCAGACAATTTATCGGCGCGCTTGCCTTGAGCGCACTGACGCCGCTGGCGCTGGCGCAGCAAACCACAGCCGCCAGCGCGCCCACGGTGCGGGTGGTATACCACGTCGCAGACGGCATCGAACAGGCGCAGCGTGCGCTGGGCAATATGCGCAATCATTTGCTGGCCGAACCCGGCCACAAGCTGGTGCTGGTGGCGCTGAGCGGCGGCATTGATTTTCTGCTGGAAGGCGCGCGCGACACCTATGGCAATCCATTTGATGCACGCATCGCCTGGCTGGCGCAGCAGGGGGTGGAGTTCAAGGTGTGCAATAACACCCTGAGAAACATGAAGTTGGATCCTTCCAAGCTGGTGCTGGAAGCGAAACTCGTCACTTCCGGGGTGGCTGAAATCGCCCGCTTGCAAGCGCGTGAGCAATACGTCTATATCCGCCCCTGAGTCTTACAAACCCTCGACCAGGCGCATCGCAAACACCATCGGCAAGCCGACTTCAATCACGCGCCGCGCCGCGCCGCTGATGTCGTAGGGCACGCGGAAAAATTGCAGCATGCCGCTCTGGTCGTCATACAAGGCGTAACTGGCGGAAGTATTGCCGTCGCGCGGCTGGCCGCAGGAGCCGGGAATCGCCAGGTATTGATGTTGCGCGCGGATCGGGTGCACGCTTTCCGGCGCCGGAATATGGCCGCCGCTCTTGCCATCCTGCGCAATGCGGTACAGCGCCGGCATATGCACATGGCCGGAAAAAATCAGGCGGCATTCGGTGGCCTGCATGCTGCGCACGGCGTCTTCCAGGGTATTCACATAAATCCATTCCTGCGGCTCATAAGCGCTGGCGTGCACATACAGCACGCCGCTGTCGCGGATTTGCAGCGGCAGTTTGCGCAGGAAATCGAGTTGCTCGGGATTTAAATGGTTGCGCGTCCAGTCTATCGCCTCGCGCGCTTCGGCATGCATCTGCTTGCGCTCTTCCACTGCGGCGGCGTAGTCATGATTGCCCATCACCACCAGCGCGCCGCGTGCGGCATAGTGCATGACGGTGTCCACCACCCAGCCGGGATCGCCGCCATAGCCCACCAAATCGCCCAAAAACGCATAACGCCCGGCTTGGCGTTGCGCGGCATGCGCCAGACAGGCTTCCAGCGCCTGCCGGTTGGCGTGCACATCGGTCAAAATCGCTGTCAACATCGTTCGCTCATCAGGTCGGCTTGATATAAAAATCTTACACTGCTGCAAGCCCGGGCGCCACTGCATAGATGGCCTTGCATGCAGACAAACGATCAATGGCGTAAATCAGGGGGATGAGTGGCGCGGCTGGCGGCGCAATCCCTGCGCCCATCAGCGCTGCGCGGTTGCCATGGCGCGCTTTTTCGGGGATAATCCGGCCCCGTTTTCCATGAACCATCAACCCCGGAACTGCCATGACTGATAGCGCCCGCCCCGACTTGCCCGACCGCCTTTCGATTGACCCGACCAGCCCGCACCATGTGGCCGCTGTGTTTGAACATGAGATCGGCATCCGCCACAACGGTAAAGAACGTTTTGACGTGGAAGAATATTGCATCAGCGAAGGCTGGATCAAGGTGGCGGCAGGCAAAACGCGCGACCGCAAAGGCCGTCCGATGTTGATCAAGCTCAAGGGCGTGGTGGAAGCGTTTTACCGCTGAGGCGCGGCGCGCCGGCGGCGCTTCAACCCGTCGCCGTTTCAAAGCGCAGCACATTGCGGCCGGCGCGTGAAAATTCGACCCCGACCAGCACAATCGGCACGCCCTGGTTGCGGTATTTGTCAGCATAGGCGCGCGCTTGCAGCTGCTGCAACGCTGCGCCCTCCGGCTGCAATTCCACCACTTTGAATTCAAACAGATAAATCCGCTCAGGCAGCTTGACTGTCATATCGATGCGGCCATGATTGGTGGCGTCCTCCACCACAATCTCATAACCCAGCGCCGCAAAATAGCTGTAAAACACGCTGGCGTAAAATCCCTCGTATTCGGCAATCGGATTATTCACAAACCAGTGATAGGGAATGCTGGCGAAAAAAGCTTGAAACAGCCCCTGCAGCGCCGTCAGATCGTTGCGGCTGAGCATCTGCTCCAGTTGCAAGCGCTGCCGGTTGCTTTTGCGCATATCGCCGGTATACGCCGCCAGCAAATGGCTGTTAAGACTGATTTCGACTTCCAGATTCGGATACCCCAGCGTGTAAGCCCAGGGGCCAGAGGGTAATTGGCGCGCGGAACGGATTGTCAGATATCCGGTTTGAAACAGCAGCGCCTCGGGCGTAATCTGGTCAACGTCAAAGCTGGAAATCAGTTCGGAACCAACTTCCATGCGGGCCAGCTCAGGGGTGAAAAATCCGCTGTGCGCCATCAACCTGGTTAAAAAGGTGGGCGTGCCGGTTTCAAACCACCAGGTTTGGAACTCGCGGCGGTCAAACAAGAGCAATAAATCAAAGGGGTTATAGACCGCTTCGCCGCGCCAGTTGTAACCGTTATACCAGCGCCTTATCTGCTCCCGCTCCAAGCCTTCCAGCTCCGGCGCAAACACCGTCTCCACCTCGCGCTCGGTATAACCGCACAGGGCCGACCAAGCCGGATCCAGGGTGATATCTTTCAAATTATTCAGACCGGAAAACAGACTGACTTTGGAAAATTTGGACACCCCGGTCAGCATCACAAAGCGCAAATGCGCATCCAGCCCCTTGAGCACGCCGTACAGGGTTTTGAGCTGATTGCGGATTGCCTGCGCCAGTTCTGACTGCTCAATATTGTCCAGAATCGGCTTGTCATATTCATCAATCAAGACCACCACGGTTTGCCCGCTTTGCTGATGCAAACGCAAAATCAAGTCACGCAAGCGTCCCCGATGATCGGTATAGCGCGCAGGCAGTGCGAATTGGCGCTCGTAATCATCGAATTGCTGTTTGACGGAGGCGTCCAAATCCTCCAGACTGTTCAAGGTGTCGCCGCTGAAGTCGATGCGCAGCACCGGATGGGGACAAGACCAATCCCATTGATCTTGGATCTCCAGCCCTTGAAACAACGCTTGATTACACTCAAAAATTTCTTTGATGCTGTCGAGCATCAGACTTTTACCAAAACGCCGGGGACGGGACAAGAAGTAATACTTACCTTGTTGAATCAAGTTGGCAAACATGCCGGTTTTATCGGCATAATAAAATCCTTCGCTGATGATATTGGACAGCGAGGAAATGCCAATCGGCAGTTTTTTGCGGTTCTGGTTCATATCAGGCATGGTGATCCATCATCAAAGCGCATCCTTCGCCCGACTGATTATAGCTTGCGCCGGCAACTGCAGCCGCGCCAAATAGGGACTTTGCTGCGCCGCTTCCGCCGGCGTCAGCAGCCATAATTCCTGCTGCGCGCGCGTGATCGCGACATAAAAACGGTTTTCCTCTTCCCAGGCCGCCTCGCCTTTGCGCGGAAAAACGTGTTGCGCCAAAAAAGGCAGAATCACACAGGGATATTCCTTGCCTTTGATGGCGTCCACGGTGGCCAGGGTCAAGGTGTGGCGTTCTTTTTTTTGCGCCAGCTGCCATTCTGTTTCGCCCAGCCAGGCGCAAAACGCATGCACATCCTGCTGCCGCCAGGCGGCCAGCGCTTGCAAGCTGTCGAGCGTGGCGGCGACGCTGTCGGCCTGCGCCCGCTCCAGATACAAACGGCGCGCCACTTGCTGCGGCTGCAGCAGCTGGTATACATGCTGCAACACTTGCGCCGCCGGCGTATCCGGGGCCAGGCTGCGCAAATAGTCCCAGGCTTGGCGCATAGCTTGCGCTGACGGGCCGTTTTGGCGCAACAACACGCCTTCAAAAAACCAGTCCAGCGCCTGCGGCTGATTGATCAGGGTATGCCAGGATTTTTTCCACTCCTGATACTCCTCCGGCCCGTATTGCACTTCAGCATAGGTCAGCAAGGCGTCCACAATCGCTTCACGCGAACTTTTCAGCTTGACCGTATCCAGATTGCGCAAACCCGCCGCCAGCATGCCGCGCATGGCCAACACTTCCAGACGCAGCAGGAAGGATTCCATGCCGTCCACGCGCCAGGCATGGCCATGCAGCGCCAGTGCGGCTTCCAAAAACACGGATTGCCCCGGCTCGCGCAACAAAATCGCGACTTCCTCGGCCTCCCCTTCCGCCTGCAGCCAGGCGCGCAACGCTTGCACGCATTGCACCCCTGCATCTTGCGCCGTTGCGTAGCTGCGCAGATGAATCGCGGTGCTGTCGCCCAGCATGGAGGTATTGGCTTTGCGTTTGAAATGGGACACCGCCTGCGCCAGCGTGTCGCCGTAACGGAAGCAGGCTGTGAGCGGATATTCTTTGATGCGCGGCCAGGCCTGGCGCAAACGTTCCTGCATAAAGCTGTGATCCGCACCGCGCCAGCCATAAATCACCTGATCGCGGTCGCCGGCGCCGCAAAAAAACGCATTCCCGCGCGCCACCAGCGCCAGCAGGATGCGGCAACAGGCTTCGTTCAAATCGTGCATTTCATCGCATAGCACCATTTGCCATTGCGGCAGCTGGACTTGGACATCGGGCTGTTGCAGCAAGCGGCAGGCCAGATCAAAGCTGGCGTCGCCGGGGCCGCGAAATTCCGGCCAGTCCTCCGCCCCGCGCAGGGCCTCATACTCCAGATACCAGTGATAGCCGGTAAGCGGAATGTTCAAAGCATAGGCGCATTCTTCCGCGCTATAACCTTCGCGGTCGAGCATGGGCAGGGCCAAACGCGCTTTCAGGTTTTCCTGCAGACGCAAAAACTGATGCACCGCCAGATTGGTGAAATTGGCATCCAGATCCGGGTGATGCACGCTGTCGCAGACTTGCTCCAGCGCGCGCACGGCATACGCCTGCAAATCCTCTTCCTGCGGCAACACAGGGCATTCGCTGCCTTCCAGGTTTTGCAAAATCTGATGCGCCAGTTGTTCAAAGGTGGCGATGCGTATTTCGCGCACGCGCGCAGCAGGCACGCCGAGTTTGATCAAGCGCTGTTGCATCACATCGCGCGCGGCCTCGGTCATGGTGAGGGCTAAAATCGACTGCGCCGGCACGCCGCGCACCAGCGATTCGGCGATGCGCAACGCCAGCGTGGTGGTTTTGGCCGCGCCTGCATTGGCTTGAATCAGGATTTCGCGCTGGGTTGCGCATTGAATCGCGCTTTGTTCAGCGGTGGGCGTAATGCCGCGCGGACGGAATTTCGGGGTTTGCATGGTTCAAGCTGACGCCGGGATAAACAAAGCCGCTATCATCGCACAGCCAGACGCCATCACACTTCGTATCGCAACATCCGCCCGCTCTGTTGCGCCAAACCATGCCTGCGCTATGGAAAAATCAATCCAAAGCGCACAAGCCGGCTGACACATTGGCCTCCAGTCAAGCACACCCTTTTCCCGCCGTCAGCTTTGTGGGATACTGGCCTTCCCCCGCCCAGCCGGGCATGCATCTGCGTCGTGTTGCACCCATTCAAAGGAAGCATGATGAGCCAGCAGACTGTTTTCACCCACGTAGGCTTGTATGGACAGACCGCGCAGGAAGCGCCGGACCGCCCCGGCCCTATCCCGCAAGATTTCACTTTTAATTCCCTGGTCGGCTGTGCGCTCGATAGCGCAGGCCGGGTCTGGGTGTGCGATACCGGCAACGACCGCGTGCTGGTGCTGGATCAGCAATTAGGCCAGATCCTGCGCGTGCTGAATTTCCCGCAGGCCGGGGCCAAAGGCGGCGGCGGCGTGCATTTCCGCATGCCCTTCCATGTCTGCCGCCATCCGGTGAAAAATCTGATGTACATCACCGATATGGGCAATTCGCGCGTGGTGGTGATGGAATATGACGCCAAACAGATCAGCTTTTCGCATGTATTCGGCAATGTGCTGTCAAATGGCGGCCTGCCCTTGCAAGATCCGAATGGGATTACCGTGGTGCGCGACGCCAAGGGCAAGTATTTTGTGCATGTGAATGATGAATTTTTCCATACCCCGGCTGATCCGCGCCGCAACCGCTGCGTGCGCTTCACCGAGGCGGGCGAGTATGTGAATGAATTCCGCACCATGATCAATCCGGATGGCACGCGCCATGATTTGTACTGGCCGCAGGGCTTGAGTTCGGATCATCGCGGCAATCTGTATCTGGCCAATACCGGCAGTTATGAGATTTTGAAGTGCGACGCCAACGCCAAAGTGGATGCGGATTATTGCATCCATGCCGAAAGACCGGTGGTGCAACACCGCTTCGGCCAGCCGCGCGGCATGGGGACGATGAATATCATGCGCGATGTCAGCGTGGTTGGCGAATATGTGTTCGTGCCCGATCAAACCCTGAACACAATTTCGGTGTATGACCTGGATGGCCGTTTGCTGACCCATTTATGCGGCGTCAAGCGGGTCTGGAACCATGGCAATATCACGCTGAATTCACCGACCGACCCGGTATATTACTTTGAAGAAAATAATATGCTGCTCAATCCGTATGTGATTTGCGGCGGCGAGGCGCCGGATATCTACTATGTCACGGAACCCTTCACTTCGCGTTTGCTGAAATTGCGCATCCCGCAGATGAAGGGAAAAATGGCGCAAATGAGTTTGCTGGGCGCACTTGGCGCGCGCCGCAATCAGCCGGGTGACGCGCATACCGATCCGCAATTCAATGTGGTCAGCGCGGTCGAGGAATTTAAACCGCAACGGCTGTTGAAACCGACCGTGCTGGGCAATCCGGCGCAGGAGTGGCAAACCCTGCAAGAGTTGCCGCCCTGGTTTAAATACAATCCCTGGGAGTGGGCGTATCTGGCCTGGGCGGCGGTCAGCACCAGCCTGTACGCCGCCAGCGCCGGGATCTGGATGGATTATTGGCTCAGCCTGGGCCAAAAGCAGCAGGCGCGCAGCCTGCGCTTGAATCTGGACGCGGGCAATTGGGCGCTGCGCGCCTATCTGGAAGAAAAAGACGGTTTTCAGCCGGTGCGCGAGCCGATTCAATTCGGCCCCTTCGCAGCGGGCAATATCTCGCTCACGCTGCATTACCCGCAACAGCCTTTGTTGGGGCAAATCTGTCCCGGCACCCCGATTTTGCTGACAGCGAATTTTGATTTCGGCATGGTTTCGATGTATCAGCTGACGCCTTCCGGCAGCTGGATCAATTACGGCCTGCCGTTTGGCATCTATGGTCAGGCCGATGGTTGCATGCGCGGGCCGCAAGGGATGGCGGTGAGCGATGATGGCCAGATTTTCATCGCCGACTCTTTAAACGACCGCATCGCCAAATGGCAATTGCTGCAAACCGGGCAAGTGGTGTTCATCAAAAACTTTGTCTGGCAAGCTGAGCACAAAGGGCCGCAACGCGTGTTCACCCCGGTCGATGTGGCGCTGGATGGCGCGCGCCGACTGTTTGTCACTGATCAATTCAATAACCGGATTTGCGTCTTTGATATGCAGGGCAATTCGCTGTGGAGTTATGGGCGTGAGGGCTATTGGCAGGAGGGGCAGCCGGATGGCGACCATTTCATGCTGCCGACCAGTCTGGCGATTGATGAGGAATTTTTGATTTTGAATGATTTGGTCAATCGCGCCCTGAAGCTGTTCCGCATCCGTGAAAAAACCTTGGAATTCATGGGCGGGATATCGCTGTTCAAGCTGCATTTGCAGGATGGCGGCGTATGGATGCCTTACTTCATGTGCGCGCGCGACGGCGAGGTGTATATCGCTGATTCGACGTATAACGTGGTGCAGGTGTTCAGGTATTGAGTTGATCTCGTGTCATCATGGCAAATACGGCCCGGCATATGTTGGCGGGTCGAGCCTGAGGCTTTGGCAAGGACGGTAAAGAAGGTCATGAGGTAAAGTCGCATCAAGGGCCTAGCTTGTTTTACGCAGACTTGATGAGTGTTGCGTAGTCTTGCAGAACTGGATTTTTCTCGCGCTCTTGTAGATAAGCCAGTCGTAACTCGGATGCCAATGTTGAGTATCGGAATAACTCTTCTTCGATCCAAGGGAGCATAGGATCATCTTCATCACCGTGTTCTAACTGCTGTTCCAGCAAGTGTATTTTGTCATCAATGGCGGTGATGATAAGCATCATATTAATGATATCTACTGAGAACATTTTACATTCCACTTTCACTGTTTTTTGCCAGTTCAACGGCTCTTGCGAGCGCCGCCCGGGCCAAATTATCTAATGCTCCCTTGTATGCATCCAAGCGCATCAGGCGGGCTTTCGGCTCTATCTGATAGTGATCAGCTTTGAATCTTTCGTTATAGCCGGTAAAACGAAGAATCAGTGAATCAGGGGCCTGAGTACCTTTGGGGATTGTGAAGCTGAGCCAACCTTTTGTCTTAAATACCCCAGGTTTATCAAATAAAGAAGTTCCTTTTCCACTTTGGACCCACAACTCTCCATCATCTCCGACAAATGGCTGAGTATCAGGCTTACGAAAAGAGCCATTTGGAAGCTCTTTTTCTTCAAAGTCGGGGTATAAAATCTCAGGCGCAGGCTGAGACTCAATGATTGGTCCCATCGGAAACTGCTCAACTCTTATAGAGCGATAAAGATCTAATTCAGTTAACGCCACCATATCCTCCTTGGTTAAAAGCTCTCGCTATGATGTGACAGCACAAACAATGCTTAGGCCTATCTCCCCTATGTCAGTTGAAGGGCCGAGGGATTAGAAATGTGTTTCGGCAAATAAAACACGAGAGGAATTGTGTTTTAGGTTGTCGTAATCATTGATTTCACTCCACCGTCGCCAACTTCCAAAAACCCGCCGCCACCAGTCTGGGCCGCAACAGCGGCTGCCAGATGCGGCTGACGAACAGCCTTTGTTGCGGCGTCATATCGCCGCCGGGCAGGTTGCGGTTAGGGCTTTGCGCCGGGTCATAGCTGCGGCAGGCCAGGCGCCAGCCGCTGCTTTCCTGTTCCAGCAACTGCTTTTGCAAGCCGTCAAACACAGAGCGGTATGGCTGGCTGCGGCGCGGCGGCGTCAATTCCTGTTCAGGATGTTGCCGGCGCAGCTGTTGAAAATCCTGCCAGATGCGCCATTCTTCGCGCAATTGGCTGATTTGCTGCAAGAACAGGCTGTTTTGCGAGATGTGCGCAGCAGCGGAAATGCGTGCTTGCGCTTGTGGCGCACAAAAACAGTCAAACAGCGCTAACAAGGCTTCGTGGGTTGGGCGCAAACGGTATTCTTCCAGCAGCAGGATGAAGAGAGCGTCCGGATTGACCGCGCGCACGCAATATTGCCACAATGCAATCGCAGCTTCGCCGCCGTTGCGCGCAAGCGCAAGTAAATCCGTATCCAGTTGCACAGTGCTGGCCAGCGGCGCCGGCGGCAAGCCGGCATCCCGCTCAGCGACGCGCTTCGCATTCCAGGTCTGCTGCGATTCCTGCAGCAAGGCCATCATCTCATCCATCTCCGGCGCGGCAAGTTCGGCTGCGGCTTCCTCTTCACGCTCAGCGACGCGCGCCGCATTCCAGGTCTGTTGCGATTCCTGCAGCAAGGCCATCATCTCATCCATCTCCGGCGCGGCAAGTTCGGCTTCGGCCTGCGCTTCGCGCTCAGCGACGCGCGCCGCATTCCAGGTCTGCTGCGATTCCTGCAGCAAGGCCATCATCTCATCCATTTCCGGCGCGGCAAGTTCGGCTTCGGCCTGCGCTTCGCGCTCGGCAATGCGGGCGGCATTCCAGCTTTGCTGTGACTCTTGCAGCAGGGAAAGCATCTCCGCCATCTCAGCGGGGGCCGGTTCGGGCAGCTCGGCGGCTGCAGGAAGCTGTGGGTTGGAGTGAGTCATGGCAAGTCTGGCGTGATCATCGCGCCCGGAGAATGGCGCATCAATATGGAGCGGGTGTGGAAGCGCGCAGCCTGAGGCTGCGCGCTGATCTGTCACAGTACGTAACGTGACATGTCTTCGTTGACCGAGAGCGCTTGCAAACGCTGGTCAACATAAGCGGCGTCAATCGCCAGCAGCTGGTCTTTGGCGTCAGCGGCGGAGTAAGAAATTTCTTCCAGCAGCTTTTCCATGACCGTGTACAAACGGCGCGCGCCGATATTCTCGGTGCGTTCATTCACCGCAAACGCGATTTCCGCCAGGCGCTTGATGCCATCTTCGCGGAATTCGAGTTGCACGCCCTCTGTCGCTAACAGCGCTTGATATTGCTTGGTCAGGCAGGCGTCGGTGCTGGTCAGAATGCGCTCAAAATCGGCAGAGGAGAGCGATTCCAATTCCACCCGGATCGGGAAACGGCCTTGTAATTCCGGGATCAGATCGGACGGCTTGGCCAGATGGAAGGCGCCGGAAGCGATGAATAAAATATGATCGGTTTTGATCATGCCGTACTTGGTGTTGACGGTCGCGCCTTCGACTAAGGGCAGCAAATCGCGCTGCACCCCGGCGCGCGAAACATCCGCGCCGCCGACTTCGCTGCGGCTGGCGATTTTGTCGATTTCATCCAAAAACACGATGCCGTTTTGTTCTACATTGTGAATCGCGCGCTGTTTCAAGTCGTCTTCATTGATCAGCTTGGCGGCTTCTTCTTCCACCAGCAGCTTCATGGCGTCGCGGATTTTCATCTTGCGCGCTTTTTTGCGGCCACTGCCCAGCCCGGAAAACATGCTCTTGATCTGCTCAGTCATTTCTTCCATGCCGGGCGGGGCCATGATTTCCATTTGTGCGGCAGGTTCGGCGACTTCGATTTCGATTTCCTTGTCATCCAACAAGCCTTCGCGCAGACGTTTGCGGAAAGTCTGGCGGGTGGCGCTTTCTTCACCCGATTTTTCTTCGCTGCTGTGAAAGCCGAAGTCGCGCGGCATCGGCGCCAGGATATCGAGCACGCGGTCTTCTGCCGCATCTTCCGCGCGCATTTGCACGCGCTTGAGTTCGGCGCTGCGGGTTTGCTTCACGCCGATGTCGATCAGATCGCGGATGATTGTGTCCACATCGCGCCCGACATAGCCGACTTCGGTGAATTTGGTGGCTTCCACTTTGATGAAAGGGGCGTCCGCCAGTTTGGCCAGGCGGCGCGCGATTTCGGTTTTGCCAACCCCGGTCGGCCCTATCATCAGGATGTTTTTCGGGGTGATTTCGTGGCGCAGCGGTTCATCCACTTGCTGCCGGCGCCAGCGGTTGCGCAGCGCAATCGCGACGGCGCGCTTGGCTTGGGCTTGCCCGACCACATGTTTATCCAGTTCGGACACGATTTCTGCAGGTGTCATATCCATGGCGCCAGTCTCACTCCAGAGTTTCGATAATCAATGATTGATTGGTGTAGATGCACATATCGCCGGCAATGCGCAATGCTTTTTGCACCACTTCCGCCGGCGGCAGATCGGTATTTTGCTGCAACGCCATCGCCGCCGCCTGCGCATAACTGCCGCCGGAGCCGATCGCGCCGACGCCTTGTTCCGGCTCCAGCACATCGCCATTGCCGGTGATGATCAGAGTGCTGTCGCGATCGGCCACCAGCAACATGGCTTCCAGGCGGCGCAACATGCGGTCGGTGCGCCAATCTTTGGCCAGCTCAATCGCCGAGCGCATTAAATTGCCCTGATGTTTATCAAGTTTGGCTTCAAACAGATCGAGCAGGGTGAAAGCATCGGCAGTGCCGCCGGCGAAGCCGACCAAGACCTTGCCGTGATGCAATTTGCGCACTTTGCGCGCAGTGCCTTTCATGACGATATTGCCAAGCGTGACTTGACCATCGCCGCCCAGCGCGACTTGATTGCCGCGCCGCACAGAAAGAATTGTGGTGCCGTGAAATTGTTCCATGTTTGCCTGCTGAATGAGGGGCTGCCGCCCGTAAATGCGGTGAATGCCGGCGTGACGCTGTGTTGCTGCTTGGCGACAACGGACGACGGGCACAATAGCCGGCAAATGGGGATGCTGCGCTTGTTTTCAAGCGCGCCGGCCTGCAAAAAACAGCGCCAGAAGTTTAATATTTATGCGGGAAAACTTTGGCGATGTTGGTGATGCCGATCACCTGGAACAATGCCGCCACCAGATGGTTGACACCTTGAAACTCAATCAGCCGCCCTTTTCCGGCCAGGGGCGCCAGGCCGCCCATCAATTCCCCGGCGGCGCTGAATTCGACCCGCGTCAGGCGCGAGCAATCGAGCAGCACCGGATTGTATTCGGCGGCATAGGCTTGAATATCGGCCAGCAATTTTTCCAGCGAACCGGAGATTACCGGCGGCATCATGAAACGGTCGGGCGAAATGTCGGGGTGGACTTTTTCTTCCGCCGCGGTGGTGACTTTGATTTTCTTGGGCGGCTCAAAGGCCGGCGGCGAGACTTCAAAGGTCACGCAATAATCCATGCTGATCTCTTCAAAATCTTTTTCGCGGTCTAACAGTTGCAGGATTTCCAGCAACAGCAGCCAGGGCGCCTCGGTTTCATCGCGCCGCCCGATTTTGATAATCGATTGGATTTTTTCCGCCAGCTCTGCCGCGCCCACCATGATCAAATCATGTTCCGATTTGCCCAGGGTTTTCAGCGCTTTCAGCAACAGGCCGCAACCTTCCGGCGTGACATTCGCCACGCGGGCGAATTCCAGACGGAACACTTGTTTCTTTTCCGCCAGACTTTGCACTTTGTCGAGTTGCTTGGTGATGCTGCCATCCAGCGTGCCGGCAAAGGCCACGGTGGGCATCAGACCGCTGAAATTGCTGCTGCTGGCGCTGGGCTTGGTATGGTAGAGGTCGGCCACCCAGGGCGGGGGCGAGGTTTCAAAACGGCTGGCGTAGTCAATCGAAAGATTTTCAAAATCTTCCATGCGCCCGGTGATTTGATATAAATCGAACAACATCCACCAGGCTGAGCGCAAACCCGATCCCAGGCTGTCGTCATGCAAAGCGCCTTGCAACATTTGTTCAACCAGGGCCAATTGCTCGCTGGCGTACAAAATCGCGACTTCCTCCATCAGCGGCGGCGTATCGCCGGCCACCGCGATGCCTTGCCGGGCTTCGAGCAGGAAATCCGTGCTGGAGGAATTGATCAGCGGCAGGGTGTCTTCAAATTCGACTTCGAGGGTATTGCGGCCATCGGAAATTTCAATGCGCTGGGTGTCTTCGGGCTTGGGCGGGCGCTTGGCCTGCCACGCCGGCTGGCTGTCGAAGATGTCGGAGGTCATCTCCGATTCAATCGCGTCGATCTTGAGCGCAGTGGCGCGCGCGATCTCGCGCTGCATCTGGGTATTGTGTTGCCGGCTTTCTGTGGGCGCCGACAGGCGACGATCTTCCTCGCGCCGCTTGCGCTGCGCGGCGTCCTTGTCGGAAGGCGTTGCCGTCTTCTGGCTGTCCTTCTTTTTGAAAAGCGAGAAAAGTCCCACAGTCAACCCGGTTGCTTAGCCTGAATCAAAGATCACCACACCATGCAGGGCGCTTGCCTTCACCCTGCTGCAAAACAAACAGGTTTCAGGCACGCTGCGCTGGCAGGAATGCCTATTGTACGTCGCATCCGGCGCCGGATAAAGCCTGATCCGGCGCACCCTGTGTTTCAGTCGCCGTACAGCTTTTGTTTCAGCTCACGTCTTTGCTGCGCTTCCAGAGAAAGCGTGGCGGTGGGACGCGCGATCAAACGCGGAATCCCGATCGGCTCGCCGGTCTCTTCGCAATAGCCGTAATCGTTGGCTTCAATCGCGGCCAGCGATTGTTGAACTTTTTTCAGCAATTTGCGTTCGCGATCGCGGGTGCGCAATTCCAGCGCATGTTCTTCCTCAATCGTGGCCCGGTCAGCCGGGTCAGGCACCAGCACCGTTTCACGCAAATGCTCAGTCGTTTCATCCGCGTTGCGCAGCAGTTCTTTTTCAAGCATCTGCAGGCGGTTTTTAAAAAACGCCAGTTGCGCTTCGTTCATATAGTCGTCATCGCTCATTGCGCGGATTTGCTCTTCCGTCAACAGCGGCGGCTCATTGCCCGTCGGGGTATTGGTCTTGGTGCTCACTTCGCTTACTTTCACTACTTCAGGGAATCCGCAAGCAGACTCCTGCACAGGTTCAAACTCAGCCCGCCTGTTCCCCCCGCTGTGCGGCGCATGCTCAGGGAACAACCGGAAACGCGGCGCTTGCGCCCTCCGTTTCCGCAGCGCCGTACTGACGGGCCACCCCGCGCCGGCTTCATTGGAAGCACGGCGCTTGTTTTGTTTTTACTGCATTCGTGCGGCAAACGCCAGAAGTTTGGCATTGCCGGAAAAAAACCCGGACAGTTTATACCAAACACTGCTCAAGGCCAGTAATAATCGTGTCTTTCGGCAGATTCTTGCCGATAAACACCATTTTGCTGCTTTTTTCCTCTGTTTCGCCCCATGGCGCGCCAAGATCGCTGCCCATTAATTGGTGCACGCCCTGAAACACCACCTTGCGCGGACTGCCTTCCATCCACAGCACGCCTTTATAACGCAGCATGTGCGGGCCATACACTTGCACCACCTGCCCCAGAAATTCATCCAGCCGTTTTACATCGAAGGGACGCTGCGCGCGGAAGACGAAGGCGGCGATGTCATCGCTGTGGTGCGCATGGTGATGGTCATGCGCATGATCACAGTGCTCATGATCATGCTCATGGCCGTGCCCATGGTGATGGTGTTCATGTGTGCAATGTTCATCATGACAGGCGTCATCATGATCATGCGCATGCCCGTCCTGCGCCAGAAAATCAGGATCGATTTCCAGTTTGGCGTTCAGATTGAAGCCCTTCAAATCAAATACCTGGTCAATCGGAATCTGACCGAAATGGGCGCGTGCGATGGGCGCACGCGGGTTGATATGCACCAGCCGCCGGGTCAGGGCCTGGATTTCTTCCTCACTCACCAAATCGGTTTTGGAAAGCATGATGCGGTCGGCAAATCCCACTTGGCGCTGCGCTTCTTCATGCTGATCCAGCTGCTGCATGGCGTGGCGCGCATCCACCACGGTGATCACGGCATCCAGCAGATAATGCGCGCCGACTTCCTCATCAATGAAAAAAGTTTGCGCCACCGGGCCGGGATTGGCCAGGCCGGTGGTTTCAATCACCACATGATCGAATTGCAGGCGGCCTTCCGCCCTTTCTTTGGCCAATTTGCTGAGCGCGGCAATCAGGTCGCCGCGCACGGTGCAGCATACGCAGCCATTATTCATCTCGACGATCTGTTCATTGCTGTTGACCAGGATTTCATTGTCAATCCCTTCCTGCCCGAATTCATTTTCAATCACCGCAATCCGATGGCCGTGCGGTTCTTGCAAGATGCGGTTGAGCAGGGTGGTTTTGCCGGCGCCGAGAAAGCCGGTCAAGATCGTGCTGGGTATCAAAGCCATATCATCCTTCCTGTTCATTGGTTTTGCGTTTGGCGCGCGGATGCGCGGCATCATAAACCCGCGCCAAATGTTGAAAATCGAGTGCGGTATACACTTGCGTCGAGGCGATGCTGGCGTGGCCGAGCATTTCCTGCACTGCGCGCAAATCGCCGGAAGATTGCAGCATATGGCTGGCGAAGGAGTGGCGCAGCATATGCGGGTGCAAATGGCTGTCCAGCCCGGCGCGGGCGCCGAATTGCGCAATGCGCCATTCCAGCACGCGCACCGATATGCGTTTGCCGCGCTGATTCAAAAACAAGGCATGCGCATCCCGGCTGTTGTCTTGCCGCGCCAGTTGCGGGCGCAGCGTGAGCCATGCTTGCAAGGCTTGCAACGCTTTGCCGCCAAACGGCGCGGCGCGCATTTTATTGCCTTTGCCGGTGACATGCGCCATGTGTTCGTCCATATCAATCCATCCTGCCGAGCGGTATTGCGGCGCATCCGCTGCGCCCTGCGCCGGCTGCCAGTCCAGGCCGCACAACTCAGAGGCGCGCAAACCGCTCGAATATAACAACTCAAACATGGCGCGATCACAGGCTGCGCGCAAGGGATCGTCAGGCTTGCCCTCTTGCTCCAGCAGCCAGCCGGTTTGATCCACCGGCAGCGCTTTGGGCAGATTTTTGGCGGCTTTGGGCGCACGCAAAGCGGGCGCCGCAGCGCACACCCCTTGTTGCGCCAGCCAGCGCAGGCAACCGCGCCAGGCCGACAAGGTGCGGGCAATCGAGCGCGGATTCAAGCCCCGCGCATGCATTTGCGCCGCCGCTTTGCGTAAATGATGTTCCTGCAGCGCGCTCCAGTCCAGGTCGCCTTTGGCTTGCAGCAATAAGGCCAGATCGCGTTCGTAATGTTTGAGGGTCAGCGCGGCCAGTTTGCGCTGGCTGCGCAAATATTCGAGATAGGCAGCCAGATGCGGATCCATGGCCTCATTCAATCAGGCAGGTCAGCGCAGAACCGGCAGTTTCGCTGATACGCACCAGAAAATCAGTCGCCATATCGGCGGAAAAACGTTGCGGGTCGGGTGAGCCTAAAATCAGCAGGCCGAAACTTTCCGGCGATTCAAACACCTTGCCGGCGCGCAAGGGCAGGATTGCGGTGGAGCGCACTTGCGGCGCTTCTTCAAGCCAGCGCACAGCTTCAAAATCGTGATTTTCCCCGCAGTATGGCGCGGCCAGGCTGTTGGCGAAAATTTTGGCGTCTTCCGAGACATCTTGCACAAACCAGGTGTGGCAATATTCCGGGGCCACGCGCCACAGGCGCAAGGTGGCCCAGGGCACGCCGTAGATGCTGCGCAAACCTTCGATCAGGATGTGCGGCAGATCGACATCATTGCGCGCTTGCAACAGGGCCTGAGTCCAAATGTGGAATTTTTGCACGATGCCGTCATTTTCCTGCGCCAGGCGGACTAATTCACCCAGTTTCAATTCCAGCGCCTTATATTTGCCGCGCATGACTTCCATTTGCCGTTCCGATAGGGAAACCGCACGTCCGGTAAGCGGACTGGTGAGCTGCACTCGCGCCAGCAATTCGCTGTGTTCTTGGAAAAATTCGGGGTGGTGCGCCAGGTAATCGGCAACGCTTGCGGAATCCAGATCGACAGTCATCATCTCGTACACTCAAACAAAGGGGAAAGCCGGCGCCTGGCCGGCAAAACTGGAAAAGTGTACCAGCCAAAAGCGCGGCGCGACGCGCATGCGCAGAAAAAAAGGGCGTCCGCAGACGCCCTTTGTTGCCGCTGTGAAATTCTGATCAGAATTTGTGGCGCATACCCAATTGCAACACTTTGGCCGATTCGCCCGGCGCGCCGGTGAAGCCGCCGGCTGTCGCCGCGATACCAGGCGCATATTGGCCCAGATTGCGGTTCTTCTGATAGCCGAATACGGCGTACAGATCAGTGCGCTTGGACAGGAAGTGATCGTAACCGACTGCGTACAGCGTGGTGTCGGCATCATACGAGCTCTTGTCGTTTTGGTGCGAATAGGAAGCCATGATGCGGCCCGCGCCAATGTGATAGTGGAAGCCGAGGGAGTAGCTGTCGGAATCCAGATAGAAGTTTTTCTTCAGATTGGTCACGAACACATTACGCAGCGCGCCTGCAGTGGCGGCGCCCAGCGGGGCTAAGCTCGGCGCAATCGTTGCATCCCATTGGCCGATAAAGACCGGAATCAAGACCGAATTTTCATTCTTCATGCGCTGATAGCCAGCGAACAATTTCCAGTCGCCGGTTTTATACGAACCGCCCAGGGTGGTGGTGACCAGACCGCGATTGCCAACTTGGTCTGTGCCGTAGTTGTGACCGATGCCAACGTCCCAGCCATTTGCTTTGTAGGTGACGTTGAAAGACCAGAAACGCTTGTCCAGGCCGATGTAGCCGGATTTGTCCAGGCCATACATCACAGCCGCGCCAAAACCGCTCTTCGGATCAGCGATACGGTATTGGATCGATTTGTCAGAGCGGATCGCAGAACCGGTGGTCAGCAGACCGCCGATGCCGCCATTCACCCAACCCCAGGAGCCGGCGGTGCCGACTTCAAAGGTATCGGCTGCGGCGAACACTTCGTAGGCCGGCGTGTATTGACGGCCCATCAAAATCGCGCCAACCGGGGTGATCAGGCCAACCATCGAGGTGCGGTCAAACAGTGCGCGGTTGGAGTTAACCACCACGGCCGGATTCAGTGCCGTGCGCACGCCATTCAACACTGCCGCCGGCAGCGCTTCCATGCCACGGGTCAGACCATAGCCGGTGTTGGTGCTCAGATTGCCGACGGAGTTATTGCCGGTGTCCAGCTCCACGCGTGCTTCAAGGGTGAAGATGGCTTTGTAGCCGCCGCCAATATCTTCCACGCCTTTAAAGCCGAGACGCGAGCCTTCGGCGATGCCGGATGCAATTTTGACCTTGGGATCGTTGCCGCCCAGGCTGCTGATATTGAAGCCGGCGTCAGCCAGACCATACATGGTGACACTCGATTGTGCAAATGCGGTGCTGGCGCAGCAAGCGGCGATCAGCGCAGTGACAGTTTTCATTTTCATGTTTGTTCTCTTGGGGGAGGTTTGCGAATGACAGGTGCACACTCCGGGGTGCGCGTACTGGTTCTACTATGCCATTCAGGCTGTGCGCTTGTACAGAAAATGCGTCGAAAAGGGCGATAAATCGACACATTTAGTTGCATATTGGATACATATTGCTGCAAATGAAAAAAAACGCAGCGGGTTTCCCTGCTGCGTTTTTTGACTTCGCTTGCGCGCATTTTCATGCGCGCAACGCCATCCTGTCGCCAGGATCAGAAGCGGTGGTTGATACCCACGTCGAAGGAGTTGACAGTGCCAACCACCGGTGCTTTTTCATTGTATGCGTCAACATACAGGAAAGTGCGCTTGGACAGGTTGTGCTCGTAACCCAGAGCGAAACGCTTGGTGGATTCCACGCCGTCCGGTTTGATTTGACCGTAAGCAGCCAGGATTTGGCCGGTGCCAACGTTGTAGTTGGCGCCGATTTGCCAGCCCTTGGTCTTCGGATTCACAGCCTTGGTGGAACCTTGATCTTGCTGAGCGTAGGTAGCTTGCAATTTCAGTTCCGGAGTGGCTTGCACGGAGCCGCCCAGGATCCAGAACTTGGTTTCCACCGGATTGCGCTCGTAGCCGGCCATCACTGCCACCGGACCTTGGTTGTAGGTAGCGGAAACAGAGTACGGATTAGCCTTCGGAGTGCCAGTGCCTTGAGCTTCTTTGGTGCCCAGGGTGACATTCAGTTGGAAGCCGCTCATGTTCGGGCTGTTGTACCACAGACCGTTGGACCAGCGGTTGGTCGAGCTGCCAGCGTGCAGCGGATCGCTGTTGTAGTTGGCCACAACGTAGGAGGTCATTGCAGCGCGGGTGCGAGCTTCGCCCCATGCTTCAAAACCGGCGCCGGATTCTTGCACAGCGGTCAGGCCACGACCCAGACGGATCATACCGAAGTCGCCTTGCAGGCCAACGCGGGATTGACCTTGGAACAGCGGACGTGCGCCGCCGGCTTCAGTGGTGCCGGTGTCCGGATCAAAACGCATTTCAGCGTGGAACAGAGCCTTCAGGCCGCCGCCCAGATCTTCAACGCCTTTGAAGCCCAGTTTGTTGTTGTCGCCAGCAACCATAGAGGTGGTGGAGCCGGTTTTCTTGGTGATCATGGCGTCCATTTGGCCATAGATCGTGACGTTCGATTGGGCGTGAGCCACGCCAGCTGCGCCGAGCACTGCCAGGGCGATCAGAGTTTTTTTCATTTCTTTTTCCTTTGCTGAAAGTGAAATCAGTTACCAGCTTAAAAAGCCTTTAACAAGCGGATGTCCAGTACCTTATCTGTCCAAGCCTGGTGACAGGCTTATTTGGCTCATTGGCCATGCTTGTCTTGGTCGAAAGCGTAAAAACAGGGTCACGCTGTTGTATTTTTCTGACGCATTTGTCCATCGGGGCCGTCTTTTGGTTCGCGCTCCGTCCCTCATGGGGTGCAGGTCACAGGCAACACCGCTGTGCTGCAAAAGCGCAAGCCTGACAAGGCTTCCCAAAATCTTCGTTGCTAGAGCGTCATGGCGCTTACGCCAACCCGGTCTCGGCTGCTCCAGGCCGAACAATGTTGCTGCCGGGAACTGAATTATGCGCCATGTTCCAGTGAAAAGTGTTGGATTAATGAGACTGTTGGCGATTTTTGTTGTAGATTTCCAAAAAAAAAGCGTTTCTGCGCTCATACTTTGGCGGTTTTAGAGCAAAAACACTAAGTGTGCGATATGGCGAATCGTGAACAATTGGCAATTATCAGGCAGGCCCGGGCTGGCGAAGTCGCGGCCCAGCTTGCCCTGGCGAAGTTGTACTTACATGGTGCGCATGGCTTGCCGCAGAGCGTCGGCACGGCCCTCTATTGGTTCGACCGGGCTGCGCGCGCGGGTTCGCACGAGGCGGTGCTGGAGATCGGGCGCGCGATTCCTTTCGATGTCGCACGACAGAGTGAGGATGTGGAGCAGATCTGGCCCTGGTATCAGCAAGCCTTTGCCGCCGGCGTGATGCAGGCCGGCCTGGTGTTTGCGCGCCTGGTGTTGCAGCACAAAAGCGCCACACCGGCGCTGCAACATGAGGCGCGCAATGTCTTGCTGCAAGCGGCGCAAGCCGGCCTGCCGGAGGCGCAATGGCTGTTGGCCAAGCAAAGCGCTGACGCGCCGGGACAGCCCAAAGCCGGCGCCAATCAACATTGGGTGGCGCAGGCGGCGCAGGGCGGCGTGACTGAGGCGCAAAGAGTGGTGGCGGAAAGCGCCTGGAATAAGCGTAATTGGGAAGGCTGGCTGGCCTGGGCGCAACCGATTGCGCGTGATTTGACTCAGGCGTGTCAAAGCTGGCAGCAGGCGCATGCTGATCTGCCGCATGGCAATACCCTGCCATTACAGGATGAACAGGTGAATGTGCTGGTGCGTTGCGCGCAAGCGCTGGCGCAGGTCAAACGAGATCCCGAAGATATGGTGCGGTTTTGCGAACTGGCGGCTTTGCACGGTAATTGCCAGGCCCAATGGCAGCTCGGTTTGTGGCATGCGCGGATGGATCAATATGGCATCCGTCAGCCTGGCGCGCTCGGTTCCGCCAATTTCAAAAAAGCCATCCGCTGGCTGACCCATGCCGGTGAGCAAGGTTTGGCGGAAGCCTGGTTTGCTCTGTCCCGCATTTATCTGAAACCTGAATTTTCCCAACGCAGTGTGGCGGATGCGCAAATTCATCTGGAGCGCGCTGCCGAACTGGGACATATATTGGCGCAGGCCGAAGCTGGCGCCAACGCTTGGCGCAATCGACGCGAAAAAGAGGAAAACGATGTGCGCGCCTTGTATTGGCTCAGCCGCGCCGCCGCGCAGGGCGAGCAGGAATCCGCCGCCTTGCTGGCCAAAATTGCGCCGCCGCGCACACCGAATGCCTGGGCGCAGCGGGCCTTGCGTCTGCTCACCCGCGAATTGACCTTGAGTCAGCCGTTTCTGGCGGCGCGCATCGAATTGGCCGCGATGTTCGGTCTGACGCGCGCCGAATGTCTTTTGCTTGATCCCAAGCAGGCTGATTGCGGCCATTGCCTGGTAGTGGATATCCGCGCGGTGTACGGGCGCAGCAAACGTCAATTATTGCTGGTGGATAATGGCGCGCCGCGCCAATTGCTGGATCGTTTGGGGCGCTTGTTTGATGACGTCGATTGCAGCGCATCCGGCCCGGAAGGAAATTACCGCCAGCGTTTATACCGTCTGAAAACCAGTTTGCCGCAGCTGGCGGAAGAAGAAAGCGAAGCGGCTTAAAGCGCGAAATCGATTTCGCCTTCAAACACGAATTCCGCCGGCCCGCCCAGGAAGACGGGCTGCCCCGGCCCTTGCCAGCGTACTTGCAATAGCCCGCCCCGCGCCTGCACCCGCACTTGCGGATCGAGCAAGCCGCGCAAAATCCCGCTGACCACGGCGGCGCAGGCGCCCGTGCCGCACGCCAGAGTTTCACCGGCGCCACGCTCCCAAACCCGTAAGGCGATCTGCTGACGGGACAGTATCTGCATAAACCCCAGATTCACACGCTGCGGAAAGCGCGCATGATGCTCGATTTGCGGCCCAAGTTGTGTCACTGGCGCGGCCTCCACATCAGGCGTCAACAACACCGCATGCGGATTGCCCATCGACACCAGCCCGAGTTCGCAGCCATATTCAGGCAAGCGCCATAACTGCGCCTGCGCTTCTTGCCGGGGTGACAGGTCTGCGCTGTCAAACGGGATGTCCTGCGGCGCCAGACGCGGCGGCCCCATATCGACTTCGATCATGCCATCCGGCAACAGGCGCGGCTCAATCACGCCTTTCATGGTCTGCACCCGGATGCTGGTTTTGTCTGTCAGTCCCTTGCCATGGACAAATTTGACAAATGCGCGTGCGCCATTGCCGCATTGCTCGACTTCGCCGCCGTCGGCATTGAAAATCCGGTAGCGGAAGTCAATTTCAGGACGGTCTGCCGCCTGCACCACCAGGATTTGATCCGCACCGACGCCGAAACGGCGGTCAGCCAGCCGGCGCATCCAGGCGGCGTCCAACGGCACTTCGCTGCGGGTTGCATCCAGCACCACAAAATCATTGCCGGCGCCGTGCATTTTGCTGAACCTGAGTTTCATGATCCTGAATTCCTTAGTTGAACAGGTGAGAGTAGGCAGTTTACCGGTTTCCCGGCGGGACGTGATGATGGCGCCAAGCAAGCTTTGCGAAGTATGCCTGGCAGGCGGCGCATGCGGGATTAAGCATCCTTGTTTGCTGTGCCCCGATAGAAATCGGCTTCGCCTGGGGGCCGGGTTTTAAAACGTTTGTGACTCCAGAAATATTCTGCCGGAAATTGCAGCGCCTGCTGCTCGATAAATTGATTCATATGGCGCGTGGCGGCGGCGATATCCTGGCCTGGATAATTTTCCCATGGCGGGAAAAATTCCACCCGGTAGCCGCGATAGCCCGGTAAAAAACTGGCCACCACAGGAATCACTTGCGCGCCGCTGGCCCCGGCCAGACGCGCCGGCGCGGTCAGGGTGGCGGCCGGGATGCCGAAAAACGGGGTGAAGCAGGCATCTTTGATGCCGAAATCCATATCCGGCAACATGAAGTAGGGCAAGCCTTTTTGCATAGCGCGCAAAATCGGCTTCACGCCGGCGTCGCGTGAAAACAATTCCACCGGCCGGAAGCGCGAGCGGCCACGGCGCAAGGCGGCGTCGAACACCTTGTTTTTCTGTTGCGTATAGATTGAGCACAGACTGCTTTCCAACATCACCGCCACCCCGGCCACGTCCAGACAGACAAAATGCGGACACAATAAAATGGTCGGCCTTGATTGGATCGCCGCCAAGGGCACTTGCGGTTCAATCTGGATCAGACGACGTAAGCGCGCCTCGCTGCCCCACCACAAAATGCCGCGTTCCCAGACGCTGCGCGAATACGCCTGAAAATGCGCGCGCGCCAGGCGAATGCGCTCAGCTTCGCTTAATTCTGGCCGGCACAGGCGCAGATTGGTGAGGGTGATGTGACGGCGTTTTTTCAACAGCAAAAACAGAAGACTGCCGATGGCATCGCCGAAGCGCCCCAGCACTGGCAGCGGGAGAAAATGCAGCAACCACATCAAACCCAGCAGGATTCTCATGACGCCTCCGGCGCATCCACCCCGGGCGGGATTTTGTAGCGGTTATAGCTCCACACATACTGGGCCGGGCAACGCAAAATCAATTCTTCCATCGCGGCATTGATTTGGCGCGCCTGCGCTTTGGCGTCGCCTGTCAATCCGGTTTCAAAAGGAGAAAAGCGGATCACAAAACCACGCCCGTATGGCAAGCGCTCGGCCCAGGTCAGCAAGATCACCGCTTTTGACATTTTTTGCAGCTTGGCCGGCAAGGTCATGCTGTAGGCCGGCTGGCCGAAGAAATCCGCCCAAACGCCTTCACCCAGACGCGGCGTTTGATCTGGCAGCAGGCCAATCGGCTGGCCGTTTTTCAAAGCTTTGGCCAGGATGCGTACGCCGGCCATGGTGGCGGGGGCCAATTCCAGATTGGCGCGCGCGCGCGCGCCTTCGACCAGCGGTTTGAGCGCCGCTTTGCGCGGCGGGCGGTACATCACAGTTAAGCGCACATGTTCGGCGATGGCTTGCGCCGTCAATTCAAAGCAACCCAGATGTGGCGTTAAAAACAAAATGCCGTGGCCGGCATCCAGATGCGCTTGCGCCAATTCCCAGTTTTCCACCCGGCAGGCGCGCCGCACCCGCGCAGGCGAAGCGCACCAGACAAAAGGCAGTTCAAATACGCCTTTGCCGGCTTCGCCGACCGCCTGGCGCAAAGCATGACTGACGCCGGCTTTCGCCATATTGGCGCGCATGCGGCGCCGGTAGCCGCCGGCGCACAAATACACCAGCCAGCCCAGCAGCCAACCCAGCGCATGCAGTACAGGGAGGGGAAGAAAAGCAAGCAGGCGGAACAATGAAACCAGCATCGGGAAGGTGATTTGTACGTCAAATCCACAAAAAATTTTCAAGATGCGTAAAATAGCACGACTTGAGCCGCCGAGTTAACAGACAACTTGCGAGGCGGTTTGGGAAATACAGAACATCCCTTCGCACAACGCTGCATTGGCAAGCGATGCAGCGGACGGACTTACGTTTTGACCCAAGAAATATCGCTAAAGCGTCGCGCCCAGGCACCCCCTGCTTGCCGCGACATGTAAAAAACCAGCAGCAAACAGGAGTTTTTTGATGTCCAACGAGTTTTTGTTTACCTCCGAATCCGTATCTGAAGGCCATCCGGATAAAGTCGCCGATCAGATTTCCGACGCAATTCTGGATGCGATTCTGGCGCAGGACCCGCGCGCGCGCGTCGCCGCTGAAACTCTCTGCAACACCGGTCTGGTGGTGCTGGCGGGTGAAATCACCACCCATGCCAATATTGACTACATTCATGTGGCGCGCGACACCATCAAGCGCATCGGCTACGACAACACCGAATTCGGCATCGACTACAAAGGTTGCGCCGTGATGGTGTGCTACGACAAGCAATCTCCCGATATTGCACAAGGCGTGGACGAAGGCCGCGGCCTCGATCTGGATCAGGGCGCCGGCGATCAGGGCTTGATGTTCGGTTATGCCTGCGATGAAACGCCGGAACTGATGCCCGCCGCAATTTACTATGCCCACCGTCTGGTGGAGCGCCAATCCCAACTGCGTAAAAATGGCCGTCTGCCGTGGCTGCGCCCGGACGCCAAATCCCAGGTCACCTTGCGTTATCGCGATGGTCAGCCGATCGGCGTGGACACCGTGGTGCTCTCGACCCAGCATGCGCCGGACATCCAGCACAAGCAAATCGAAGAAGCCGTGATTGAGGAAATCATTAAACCGGTATTGCCGGCTGGCTGGCTGAACAACACCCGTTACCTGGTGAACCCGACTGGCCGTTTCGTGATTGGCGGCCCGCAAGGCGATTGCGGTCTGACTGGCCGCAAGATCATCGTTGACACCTATGGCGGCGCTTGCCCGCACGGTGGCGGCGCCTTCTCCGGCAAAGATCCGACCAAGGTTGACCGCTCCGCCGCGTATGCCGCACGTTATGTGGCGAAAAACGTGGTGGCGGCCGGTTTGGCGCGTCAGTGCCAGATTCAGGTCAGCTATGCAATTGGCGTGGCCAAGCCGATCAATATCACGATTTACACCGAAGGCACGGGCAAAATTTCGGACGACCAGATTGCGCAATTGGTGGCCGAGCACTTTGACCTGCGTCCGAAGGGCATCGTGCAAATGCTGGATCTGCTGCGCCCGATTTACAGCAAGTCCGCCGCCTACGGCCATTTTGGCCGCGATGAGCCGGAATTCAGCTGGGAGCGCACCGACAAGGCTGCCGCCCTGCGCGCCGCCGCCGGTCTGTAATCCTTGCAAATGTTGGCAGGCGCCCCTTACCAGGGGCGCCTTGATCTATTTTGAAATCGTTCCGTTTGTCATGGCTCTGTCTGGCAGCGCTGCTTGCATGCAGCGCGCAGGCCGCCACGCCTTCCGCCTCCGCCAAAGCCGGCCCCAAAGCGGCAGCCAAAAGCCCGCCCAAACCTGCGCCCAAAAACAACAATGCGCGCGCGCGTCTGGATTTGGGGCCATTGTGCGCCAAACTCAGCCCGCGTTTGCCGGGCGTCAGTCAGCAGGATTGCAAAAGCAGCGGACTGCTTGCCGCCAGCGCCAGTTCTCGCAGCGGTGTGCCGATCTTGTACAAGGATCAGGCCGCCAAAGCCAAAAATCCGGTGCGGGTGCTCTTGTTGGGCGGGATTCATGGCGATGAGCTGACCGCTTCCGCCATCGTATTTCAGTGGATGCGCTGGCTGCAAACGCCGCAAGCCCAGGCTTTTCAATGGCGCGTCGCACCGCTGGTGAATCCGGATGGTTTGCTGGCGGCCAAACCGAAGCGCATGAACGCCAGCGGAATTGATCTGAACCGCAATTTCCCCACGCCGAACTGGAAAAGCGAAACCCAGCAATATTGGGTGAAAAAAACCGGCAGCGATCCGCGCCGTTTTCCGGGCAATCAGCCATTGTCAGAGCCGGAAAGCCGTTGGGTGCATGATCAGATTGAGCGTTTCAAACCGCATGTGGTGATTTCCGTGCATGCGCCATTTGGCGTGCTGGATTTTGACGGCCCGAGCGAGCCGCCGCAGCGCTTTGGCCGCTTGCTGTTCAATCCGGTCGGCGTGTATCCCGGCTCGCTCGGCAATTATCTGGGCGTGCAGCGCAAATTGCCGATTGTCACGATTGAACTGCCGAATTCGCTCGAAATGCCGCCGCCGCCCGAAGTGCAGCGCATCTGGCAGGACATGCTGGTTTGGATGCGTAATAATATTCACCCGGTCGCGGCCAAGCCGGCCAAAGCGGCAAAAAACCTCAAGCCGGGCAAGAGTGTTGCGGCGGCCAAGCCGCCAGCCGGCAAAGCTGTTGTCAAAAGCAAGCCAAGCCAAAGCGGAAATTGAAATTCGATTGACAGCGCCGCATATTTGACGGCAAGATTGCACACTTATCCGGGGAGCGTTGCGACGGGGCAAGCCCGCCAGGCCCGGAAGCTTAAACCGCGCTCACGTTTTTCTTTTTTCTATCGATGAAAGGAGGGCGTGATGAACGCCGTACTCAAACCTGTTCAAGATTTCCACGTTGCTGATTTGAATCTGGCCGATTGGGGCCACAAGGAAATCCGTATTGCCGAAACTGAAATGCCCGGCCTGATGGCGATTCGCGACGAATACGCTGCCAGCCAACCACTCAAAGGCGCACGCATTACCGGCTCCCTGCACATGACGATCCAGACCGCCGTCTTGATCCAAACCCTGGAAGCACTGGGCGCTCAAGTGCGCTGGGCTTCCTGCAATATTTTCTCCACCCAGGATCACGCCGCCGCCGCGATTGCCGCCAACGGCACGCCGGTGTTCGCAGTGAAAGGCGAATCGCTCGACGATTACTGGGAGTTCACCCACCGCATTTTTGAATGGCCGAACGATGAACATGGCCGTCCGGTGTATTCCAATATGATTCTGGACGATGGCAGCGACGCCACCCTGTTGCTGCACCTGGGCGCACGCGCGGAAAAAGACATCCATGTGCTGGACAAGCCGGGTTCCGCTGAAGAAATCTGCCTGTTCAACTCGATCCGCCGTCACCTGGCAGTCGAACCGGATTGGTACAGCAAGCGCCTGTCGCAAATCATGGGCGTGACCGAAGAAACCACCACTGGCGTGCATCGCCTGTATCAAATGCACAAAGAAGGCAAGCTGGCCTTCCCGGCAATCAATGTGAACGATTCCGTGACCAAGTCCAAATTCGACAATCTGTATGGTTGCCGCGAATCGCTGGTGGATGGCATCAAGCGCGCTACCGACGTGATGGTGGCAGGCAAGGTGGCGGTGGTGTGCGGTTACGGCGACGTGGGCAAAGGCTCGGCGCAAGCACTGCGCGCGCTGTCGGCGCAAGTGTGGGTGACGGAAGTTGATCCGATCTGCGCGCTGCAAGCTGCGATGGAAGGTTTCCGCGTGGTGACCATGGATGATGCTTGCGAATTGGGCGATATTTTCGTCACCTGCACCGGCAACTACCATGTGATTACGCATGAACACATGCTGCGTATGAAAGACCAGGCCATCGTCTGTAATATCGGCCACTTCGACAATGAAATCGATGTCGCCTCGCTGCATCAATATCAGTGGGAAAACATCAAGCCGCAAGTGGATCATGTGATCTTCCCGAGCGGTCGCCGCATCATTCTGCTGGCCGAAGGCCGTCTGGTGAACCTGGGTTGCGGCACTGGCCATCCTTCGTATGTGATGAGCTCGTCTTTCGCAAACCAGACCATCGCCCAAATCGAGTTGTTCAGCAATAACGCCAAATACCCGATCGGCGTGCATACCCTGCCCAAGCATCTGGATGAAAAAGTGGCGCGTTTGCAGTTGAAGAAACTCAACGCCAAGCTGACCGTATTGACCGCAGAACAAGCGGCCTATATTAACGTCAGCCAGGAAGGTCCGTACAAACCGGATCACTACCGCTATTGATGCAAACTGCGGGCAGGCTGGTCCTGCCCGTTTTTTTATCTGTCACAACATGCCGCGTCTGCTCCTTGTCTGGCTGATCAATACCGCAGCCCTGTTTGCGATTCCCTGGCTGTTGCCCAGCGTGCACTTTTCCAATCTGTTCGCCGCTCTGATTGCGGCGCCGGTGCTGGGTTTGGTGAATCTGTTGATCCGCCCTTTGTTGATCTTATTGACCCTGCCGGTGACCGTGGTGACTCTCGGCTTATTCCTGTTCGTGGTGAATGGCTTGAGTTTCTGGATGGCTTCCGGTCTGGTTCCCGGCTTCACCGTGGAGGGATTCTGGCCGGCGATGGGCGGCGCGCTGTTATACAGCATCATTTCCTGGGCCTTATCCACGCTGCTGTTGGAGAAAGATGATGAAGCCGCATAATTTTTCGATTGAATTTTTTCCGCCCAAAACGGAAGAAGGCGCACGCAAACTGTGCGCCACCCGCGCCGAACTGGCGCAATTAAAACCGCTGTATTTTTCCGTGACCTTCGGCGCCGGCGGCTCCACTCAGCAAGGCACGCTCGACACTGTGCTGGAAATTCAGCGTGAAGGCCATCTGGCCGCGCCGCACCTGTCTTGCATCGGCAGCACGCGCGCGCAATTGCGCGAAGTATTGCAAGGTTATAAAGCAAATGGCATTTCCCGCCTGGTCGCCCTGCGTGGCGATTTGCCTTCCGGCTATGGCGGCATGGGCGAATTGCGTTACGCCAGCGAATTGGTGGAATTCATCCGTGCAGAAACCGGCTCGCACTTTCATATTGAAGTCGCGGCCTACCCGGAAATGCACCCGCAGGCGCGCAGCCCGCAAGACGATTTGCAAAACTTTGTGCGCAAAATGAAAGCCGGCGCGGATGCCGCCATCACCCAGTACTTTTACAATGCTGACGCGTATTTTTACTTTGTCGAGCAAGCCCGCAAGGCCGGGATCGAGGCCCCGATTGTGCCGGGCATCATGCCGATCACCAATTATTCGCAATTGATGCGCTTTTCCGACATGTGCGGCGCGGAAATTCCGCGTTGGGTGCGCTTAAAGCTGGCCAGCTTCGGCGACGACAGCGCCGCCATCCGCGCCTTTGGCCAGGATGTGGTGACAGATCTGTGCCGCCGCTTGCTTGCCGGCGGAGCGCCGGGTTTGCATTTTTATTCGATGAACCAGGCCGCCGCCACCAAGGCGATCTGGCAAGCCTTGCTGTGAATCAGTGCGCAGCGCCTCGTGGCGCTGCTCACTCCCGGCTCAAGTGCGCCAGCGCAGCGCCTTCCTGTTCCCATTCCTGGCCATTGAACTGGCTCAAATTCACCGCCTGCACCGTGCTTTGATCAATGCAGCGCAAATTCACGCTGAAGCCATCCGGGTTGCTGCGCGGCACGTAAAACGGTTTGCAGCCGCAGTGCTTGCAAAAATAATGCTTGGCCACGCCGGTATTAAACGTGTAGCAAGTCAAATCCTCTTCCCCGCACAAGAGCGTGAAGCGGGAGGCCGGCACAATCACATGTAAAAAGCCGGTGCGGGTGCACATGGAGCAATTGCATTCCTGCACTTCCAGCACGGAAGGCGCGTCGATTTCGATTTGCACTTTCTGGCAATGGCATGAGGCGAAGTGTTTCATGATGCGCTCCTGAAAACTTGATTATGCGCGCGTGTGGCGCGGAAACGGCGGCATGCCTCGCATTTTCAGGCAAGCGCGCCTAATAGCGCTACACTTGGCAGGCTGTCGCCTCTTCCACTGACCAGGAGAAAATTATGCGTTTGTCCCATTTATTGCTGTCCTTCGTCTGCCTGCTGCCGGGCGCCGTGCTGGCGCAACAGCCGATTGTCATTAAATTCAGCCATGTGGTGGCGGTGGATACGCCCAAAGGCCAGGCCGCATTGCGTTTTAAGGAGTTGGCGGAAAAAGCCAGTCAGGGCAAAGTCAAAGTTGAAGTCTTTCCCAACAGCCAGCTGTATAAAGACAAAGAAGAATTGGAAGCGCTGCAACTGGGCGCAGTGCAAATGCTGGCGCCTTCGCTGGCCAAATTCGGCCCGCTCGGTGTGAAAGAATATGAAGTTTTTGATTTGCCTTACATCTTCCCGAATAAAGCCACCCTGACCGCCGTGATGGATGGCAAAATCGGCCAGGATTTGATGCAAAAACTGGAAAGCAAGGGCATCAAAGGTTTGGCCTACTGGGACAATGGCTTCAAAATCATGTCCGCCAACAAGCCTTTGCGCAGCGTGGCTGACTTCAAAGGGTTGAAGATGCGGATTCAAGCCTCCAAGGTGCTGGATGCGCAAATGCGCGTGCTCGGCGCCAATCCGCAAGTGCTGGCGTTCTCTGAAGTGTATCAAGCGCTCGGCAATGGCCTGGTGGATGGCACCGAAAACCCGCCCTCCAATATGTACACGCAAAAAATGCATGAAGTACAAAAGCATCTGACCGTCTCCAACCATGGCTATCTGGGTTATGCTGTGATCGTCAACAAAAAATTCTGGGACGGACTGCCGGCGGATATCCGCAAGATCCTGGAAAAAGCCATGGCTGACGCCACCACTTATGAACGCGCCATCGCCCAGCGCGACAATGAGCTGGCGCTGGACGCCATCAAAAAATCCGGTAAAACCGCGATTTACCAGCAAACCCCGGCTGAAGCCGCTGAATGGAAAAAAGCCATGTTGCCGGTGCATAAAGAAATGGAAGGGCGGATCGGCGCAGACCTGATCAAAGCCATCGGCCAGGAAGCGGCGCGCAATAAATAAGCGCAATCGAGAATGGATGCGGTATGAAATACCTGGATCGCCTGGAAGAAATCCTGATCGCCAGCCTGATGGCCTGCGCCACCCTGATCATTTTTGTGGCGGTGTTGCACCGCTATGCTTCAGGCTGGCCTATCCCCTGGCTGCAAGACAAATTGATTGCGATCAATATGAGTTGGGCGCGTGAAGCCTGCATTCTGATGTTTGTCTGGATGGCCAAATTCGGCGCCGCATACGGCGTGCGCAGCGGCATTCATGTCGGCGTCGATGTTCTGGTCAAACGTCTCGGGCCGGGCGGTCAGAAATTCTGCATCCTGTTCTCCGTGTTGGCCGGCGTCTTGTTCACCGCCACGCTGGCGGCGATCGGGGCCGGCATGGTGTACCACAAATTCGGCGACACCATGACCACCGAGGTGATGGAGCTGCCCTTGTGGATGGTGTATCTGGCGATTCCGCTGGCCTCCGGTTTGATGGCCTTCCGTTTTTTACAAGTCGGCTGGACGTATCTCAAAACCGGGGCCATGCCGCAGCATGATCATGGCCATGTGGACGGACTGGATGAACAGGAATTGATGCGGGAGCAGCGCACATGAACACGATTTTGATTTTTTCGCTGCTGATCCTGCTGATGTTGAGCGGGATGCCGATTTCGATTGCGCTGGGCTTAACCGTACTCACCTTTTTATTCACCATGACCACCACCGAAGTCGAAACGGTGGCCTTGAAGTTATTCACCGGAATTGAAAACTTCGAAATCATGGCGATTCCCTTTTTCATTCTGGCCGGCAATTTTTTAACGCATGGCGGGGTGGCGCGCCGCATGATCCGCTTTGCTTCCAGCATGGTCGGGCATTTTCACGGCGGTCTGGCCTTGGGCGGGGTGTTGGCCTGCGCCCTGTTCGCCGCCGTGTCCGGCTCCTCGCCGGCCACCGTGGTGGCGATTGGCTCGATTATTCTGCCGGCCCTGATCAAACAGGGTTACCCGCCCCGTTTTGGCGCAGGCGTGATCACCACCTCGGGCGCGCTTGGCATTTTGATTCCGCCCTCGATTGTGATGGTGATGTATTCCGTCTCCACCAATACCTCCATCGGCAAGCTGTTCATGGCCGGGGTTGTGCCGGGTTTGATGCTGGCGTTTCTGCTCGGCCTCACCACCTGGTATCTGGCGCGCAAAAATAACTACCCGCGCATGCCGCGCGCTTCCTGGGATGAGCGCTGGCAAGCCTTCCGTGAAGCATTTTGGGGCTTGGCCTTGATCGTTTTGGTGATGGGCGGGATTTACAGCGGGATTTTCATGCCGACCGAAGCCGCCGCCATGTCCGCCGTGTACGCCTTTGTGATCGCCCTGTTTGTGTATAAAGACTTGCGCTGGCGCGATGTGTATAAAGTCCTGCTGTCCTCTGCCGCCATGTCGGCCATGCTGCTCTACATCATCACAAATGCGATTTTGTTTTCGTATTTGATGACCAATGAAGGTGTGCCGCAAGCGATGGCGGATTGGATGTTAGCGCAAGGCATGGGGGTGGCAAGCTTCTTGCTTATAGTGAATGTGTTGCTGCTCATCGCCGGGAATGTGATGGAGCCATCGTCGATTGTCTTGATCATGGCGCCAATTCTGTTCCCGATTGCGATGAAGTTGGGCGTGGATCCGGTGCACTTCGGCATCCTGATTGTGGTGAATATGGAAGTCGGCATGTGTCATCCACCGGTAGGATTAAACCTGTATGTTGCCTCCGGCATCACCAAAATGGGGATCACCGAGTTGACAGTGGCGGTCTGGCCCTGGTTGTTGACGATGTTGGGCTTTCTGATGATCGTCACCTATGTTCCGGCAATTTCCCTGTTCTTGCCGCAACTGCTGGGAATGTAGGCGATGTGCACAATCAGGCGCAATTGCTGCAGCATGTAACAAGTTTTGCCGGAATGCAAAAAAAATTGCTGCAATCCGGAAACTGTTACGCTATTATGACGCGACTTTTCAGAAAATACAGTTCGGAAAAAACTGTGTTCACTGTCACCGCATAACGAGTATTCATTTTCCTGCATAAGCAGGCCGGTTTTGGTTGGGGGAAGTGGGCAGACCGCGCAAGCCTTGTGCTTGTCAGGTCTGGAAATATACAACGGTATCGCAGTACCGGAGATCTGAGGAGACGCACGCTGCAATGATGCTGCTGCCGCCTGCCACGATGCAGGATTGGACAAGCCGCCGTCAGCGTGGATAAATTTTAAAACGCACCGCAAGGTGCGTTTTTTTTCATCTGCGGCGGGGCTGCGTTGTATCGGTGCAAATGCACCAGAAAAGTGCGACTTGTAACACCTGCGTGCAGCGCATGCAAGGCAAATACATTCAGTTCGGGGCAATCGGCTATAATCCGCTGTTACCGTCTGCAAATGTGCGCAATGCCGCGCCCGCAAGCCATCCAGGCGCCGCAGGTGGTTTTCCCTGTGCGTCTTGCATTACACAAGCTTGTTGGATTTCTATGATTATTGGCAACGGATTACTGGCGCAAGCCTTTTCCCCGCGTTACGCAAACGACCCCGAAGTGCTGGTGTTTGCCTCGGGCGTCTCGAATTCGCGTGAAACCGATCCTGCAGCGTTCGCGCGGGAAAAAGAAATGTTGCAGCACGCCTGCGCCGAAGGGCGCGAGCTGGTGTACTTCAGCACCTGCAGCGTACATGATCCTGAGCTGGCCAACAGCCCCTATGTGCAGCACAAAAAAGCGATGGAAGAAATGGTCGCGGCGCTGCCGCACTTTGCTATTTTCCGTCTGCCGCAAGTGGTCGGGCGCACGCCGAACCCGCACACCCTGACCAATTTCCTGCACCATCAAATCGTCAGCGGCGCCACCTTTCATATCTGGCGCAATGCGCGCCGCAATCTGATTGATGTTGATGATGTCGCCAAAATCGGAACCTGGCTGCTGGATCACCACGAAGCCGACGACATCATCACCAATATCGCCTGTCCGTTTTCAATCGCCATCCCGGATCTGGTGGCGATTTTTGAAGACGCGCTGGGCATGCGCGCCGCCTGTGATGTGCAGGAAGCCGGCGGCAAATACATGATCGACACCCGGCTCGCGTTTTCAGTCGCGCCCAAGGCCGGGGTCGAATTTGATGATTTTTATGTCAAGCGTCTGATTCACAAATACTATGCACCCGCCAAGTCTTGAACCCACGCTTGCCCTCTCGCTGGTGATTCCTGTGTACGGCAGCGAAAAAGTGCTGCCGGAACTGGTCGCCCGCGTGCGCGACACGCTGGATACCCTGCCGGATGTGCGCGGCAGCTATGAAATCGTGTTCGTCTGCGACCGTTCGCCCGATCAAAGCTGGCAAGTGATCCAGCGTTTAAGCAGTGAATACAACTTTGTGCGCGGCATCTTATTGCGCATGAACGCCGGCCAGCACAATGCCCTGATGGCCGGCTTTGCGCATGCGCGCGGACGGCGCATTGTCACCATGGACGACGATTTGCAGCATGCGCCTTCGGACATTCCGAAACTGCTGGCTGAATTGGAGCGCGGCCATGATCTGGTGTATGCGCGCTTCGGCCAGCGCCGCCATGCCGGCTGGAAAATTCTCGGCAGCAAACTCAATGACAGCGTAGCCAGCTTTTTGCTCAACAAGCCGCGCGATATGTATCTTTCGCCCTTTCGCGCGATCCGCGCCGAAATTTGCCGCGACATCCTGCGCTATCAGGGGCCGTATGTGTATGTCGATGGCTTGTTGCTGACCGCGACCCGGAATATCGGCAGCATCGAAGTGGCGCACCATGAGCGCTTCGCCGGCGACAGCGGCTACAGCTTCAAAAAAAGCGTCTCGCTGTGGCTCAAAATGGCCACCAGCTTTTCCATTGTGCCGTTGCGCTTAACCTCGCTGGCCGGCATGTTGTTTGCGGGCCTGGGCTTTTTACTGGCGCTCTTATTCATCGTTCAAAAATTCACCATCAACCGCATGCCGGACGGCTGGTCTTCGCTGATGGTGACGATTTTGATTCTGGGCGGGGTGCAATTGCTGGCCCTGGGCGTGCTTGGCGAATATCTGGGCCGCGTGCTGTTGACGATCAACGCCAAACCGCAATATGTGATCGGGGCCAAGGCCGGCTTTGACAATTCGCAGGAGCCGGCATGCTGAACGCATTATGGCAACGCCATCGCCAATTCCTCTTGTATTGCATTTGTGGCGGCAGCGGCGTGGTGGCGCATTACGCCGTGTATCTGCTGCTCTGCCTGGCGCTTGATAAACAAGTGGCGAACGCCGCCGGCTATCTCGCCGGCACGCTGCTGTCCTTTGCTTTAAACCGGGTTTTCACCTTCAATCTGCGGGATCGCACCGCGCAACGTCTGGCGCAATTTTTAATCACCGCCGGGGCCGGCTATCTCGCCTCCGCACTCTTGCTGGGCGTGCTGGTCGATGTGCTGCATATGGATAAGCGTTTTGCGCTGATTCCCGTGTTGCCGCTGGTGGTGCTCCTGCAATTCACACTCAACAAACGCTTCGCCTTCAAAGGCGCGAGCCAATGAACTGATACAAACATGGAACATGAATACGATGTCGCCATCGTCGGGGCCGGCTTTACCGGTTTGACGGCGGCCCTGGATTTGACGCGCGCCGGCAAAAAAGTCTTGGTGTTGGAAGCTGACAGCGTGCCCGGCGGTTTGGCCAGCACTTTTGATTTCCGCGATGGCGTGCGGATCGAAAAGTTTTATCACCACTGGTTTAATAATGATGTGTATGTGCCGGAACTGGTGCGCGACCTGGGCCTGGAAGGCGAAATCGTCACCATGCCCTCGAAAACCGGCATGTATTTCAATGGCCGCCACTGGCGCCTTTCGACTCCGCTCGACTTGCTGCGCTTTTCCCCGCTCAGTTTCTGGGAACGCATCCGCTTAGGCTTGCTGGTGTTCCAGGTGCGCCGCGTAAAAGACTGGAAGAGCATCGAACATCTTTCGATCCGCGAATGGCTGGAGCCTTTGTGCGGCAAAAATGTGTTCCGCATCGTCTGGCAACCGCTGATCGAAAATAAATTCTCGGTGGTGGCGGACGCCGTGAATGCGGTCTGGATGTGGAAAAAACTGGTTTTGCGCGGCAGCACGCGCGATTCCAAAGGCGGCGAGCAGCTGGCGTATTTCCGTGGCGGTTTTGGCCGTCTGGCGGAAGAGATGGTCAAGCAAATCCGCGCCGGCGGCGGTGAAGTGCGCTACGGCGCTCATGCGCAGGAAGTGGTGAGCGCAAATGGCCGTTTGCAAGCATTGCGCACCGGCGAGGGATTGGTGCGCGCACGCCAATTCCTGTTCACGCCTTCGTTCTCAATCATTGCCGACATTTTGCAAAAAGATGCGCCGGCGGATTATCTGGCGCGCCTGCGCCGCGTGCGCTATCTGGGCAACGCCTGCCTGGTGCTGGAACTGGATCGCAGCCTGTCTGACACCTACTGGCTGAATGTGAACGACCCCGGCTTCCCCTTTGTCGGCGTGATCGAACACACCAATTTCGACTCGCCGCAAAACTACGGCGGCAAACACATCGTTTTCCTGTCGCGCTATCTGGCCAAGGAAGACCCGGTGTGGACTTATTCGGATGAGCAATATCTCGACTTCGCTTTGCAGCATCTGCAGCGCATGTTCCCGCAAATGCAACGTTCCTGGATTCAGGAATACCGCATCTGGCGCGCCGAATTCGCTCAACCTGTCACCGAGCGCAATTATTCAAGCTATGTGCCGGGACAGGAAACCCCGTACGCCAATGGCTGGATCAGCAGCATGGCGCAGATTTATCCGGAAGATCGCGGCACCAATTATGCGATCCGCGAAGGCCGCGCGATGGCGCAAAAACTGCTCAAGCTGTTGAGCTGAGGCGAAACGCACATGCATAACGAATACCACAGCAGACCTTCGCGCGGCTGGCAATATGGCTTGATTTTGCTCGCGCTGGCGGCCTTTATCGGCCTGAATATGCGCGGCGTGTGGGGCACCTCGGGCGACTTCGCCCACCACTACGCCCTGGTGGCGCGCATTTGGGAATTGTTCGGCCTGCCCATCGTGTCAGAGAAGCCGCTGGGAGAAATGAATTTTTACCCGCCGGCCAGCCATGTGCTGGGCGCGGTGGCGGCGCATTTCCTCCACTCGCCGCTGTTGGGTATGCACCTGGTCAGCCTGCTGGCCCTGTTTGCGCTTTGGGTAGCGGTATGTTTCATGCTGCTGTCCCTGCCGCGTAAAAACGGCATGCTGAGCACGCTGCTGCTGCCGGCCCTGACCGCCTTGTGCTGGTGGCTGGATCTGGTCTTGCATGGACGCGAACTGACTGCGGATTTCTTTTACGCCCAATTGGTGGCGCAAGCCATGTTGATGTGTGTGGCCTGCAGCATATTGTGGCTGGAGCGCCAGCACAGCCGCCGTCTGCTGCTGCAATTGCTGACCTTCGGTCTGGCCTGGGCTTGCGTGTATGTGCATTTGCTGGCCAGCCTGCAATTGCTGGCTTTCGCCACATTGCTGTTCATGGTGGACGCCCTGCAAGTCTGGCGCAGCCGCCAGCGCGCGCTGCGTCGCGCCGCCTTTACGCTGTTGCTGGCCGGCCTGTGCGCCTGGGCCATCAGCCGCAATTATTACTTCATCGGCATGCAGCGCATCAGCAGCAATAATGGCCAGCTGGAATTGACCCATTTAAACAGTGTCGGCATGATCGGCGCGTATGCCGCCGCCGCTTGCGGGATCGCGGCCTTTTTCCTGTGGCAATGGCTGCGCCTGGATGACAGCCGGCGCAAAGCCATGTTGTTATGGAAATACTGGGCTTGCTACGGTATGGCGATTGCATCGCTGTGCCTGCTGCAATTGCTGGTGCTGCAATTCGGCCAGGGCAGCGAATACGCGGTCAAAAAATATATCTTCTCGCTGCATATGGTGCAGCTGGTGAATGCCATTTTGCTGCTCGGCTGGCTGGCGCAGTGTGTGGCGCCGCGCCTGATGCAAGACCAGGCGATGCGCGGCGGCAATTGGCATCATTATCTTTTACCCAGCGCCGGCGTTTTGCTTTGCCTGTGGCTGGTGATGCCGCTGCAAAAAATCTATCAAATGTCGGATTTGTATGAGGCGGAGCAGGCGGTGATGAATCTGCGTGTCTCCGGCGTGCCCTACAGCCCGGCCAAGGCCAGCTATGTCACCGAGATCCGGCAGGCGCCGCCGATGGTGAATTACATGTTATCGCTGGGTTTGCTGCATTCGCCGCGCGATGACATTGCAGCCAGCATCTTGCAGCAACGCCCGATTCGCGACTTTTCTGCGGTCAACACCCTGGTGACCACGGCGGATTCGCAGATTGACCGCAGCTTCCCCTGCCGCCGCAACCAGGTCGGCGGTAAATATGTGGTGCTGGACGGGCGCTGCATCATGCAGGCGCTGCGCCAATCGCAAGGCATCTACGACTTCACTGATCGCCTCAGCATCGCCGAATGCCAGATTGACGGCTTGAGCGAAATTGAAGCGTTTGGACGCTGGACGGAGCGCAATCATGTGCGCATCCGTTGCCCCTTGCCGGAATTGCCGGGTGGCCGCAAAGCCGAAAGAGTGGAGCTGGATATCACCGCCTTCCTGGAAAAAACCATTACCCAGCAACGCGTGCAAGTCAGCTTGAATGGGGCCGAGCCGGCAGAATACGTGATCGACCGCAATATGCCGACGCGTATGCTGTCCTTCTCCTTGAAAAATGTCAGCGGCAGCATGGTGGATTTCCGGCTGACACTGCCTGACGCCAAATCGCCCAAGGAATTGGGCTTGGGCGACGATCCCCGCATTCTGGGAGTTTCAGTGCGGCAGCTTGCATTTAAGTGAGGTGGAAAAAAACCGGCGTGAGCCGGTTTTTTTCATTTCAGCTTGCGGCGCCTATTTCACTGCTTGATCCTCAAACGTGAGATTGCTCAAACCGCCATTGAGCAAATGAATCGACCATTTCCTGGTTTTGACAATATCGCCGCTTTCATTATCAAAGAAATCGCTGTGGATACGCACCACCAGCCCATTCAAAAAAATGTCTTCGTACACGGTGATGGAGTTCAGATTCACATTCGTGATTTGCGCCAATAATGCAGCATCCGCAACAAAGGTTTTGCCACGCTTGCTGACCTGGAGTTTGGTCAGTGCATAGCGTTTATCAGTCGCAGCTTGCACCTGCGCCCCGCCTTCTGTGTGAAACGAGACATCAGTCCACATATTCTTCAACATCGGGCTGGCGTGGGCAGCCGGCCAAGTCAGCAAAACGGCGCAGCAGGCCAGGATGGAAAATTGCCGTTTCATCTTATCTCCATTATCTAAGAAACGTGTTTGCGAGGGTTGTTAAATACATATGGCGCATGGGACGCCCCATGCCACGCGCCCCACGCCAACCGCGCCAATTCCTCACCCCACAGCTGCGCCCCCAAGGCCGAGGGGTGATAACCATCGCTGGCCAACAATGCCGGATCTTGCACATCAAAGGCGATGGGCGCATGCAGCCAGCCGCCGTGCGCCGCGACTTCCATGCTGACCGCATTCAAGGCGGCGGCTTTCAAGCCGAGAATGGCGCGCAGGGGTTGCGGCAGCGCCGACAGATATTGCACCGGCGGCGCGCCGGACACCAGTAAAAGACGCGGTTGACAGCGTTGCGCCAGCGCCGCCGCCAGCGCGGACAGCGCCTGGCGATAATGGCGCATGCTGTGGAACTGGCTGACGTCATTCACGCCAAACGCCAGCAAGACAATGTCGAACTGTCCCGCGACCCGGGGCAGCAGGGTGTGCCGGGCTTGTGCGGCAGTGGCGCCGTTCATGCCCAGCGCCTGCCACTGCACCGCGCGGGCGCTGTGTTGCGCCAAGGCTTGCGCAAAACGGTAAGTCACGGCATGTTCCTGATGTGTCACGCCAACTCCGGCCACCGGCGATTCGCCTATGGCCAGCAGGCGCAAAGGCGGTTCGGCGCAGGTCTCTTGCGGCGCGCTGATCAAACCCTGGCGCGCGCCGGCGGCTTCCGGCAGGCGCGGCGTGCTGCGGCGCGCACGCCGGCCTTGCGCCAGCAATAGCGGCAGCAAGGCCAGGGCCAGGCTGTTGGCCGCTGCCGCATACAGATACTTCATAGATCAGGATTTTTCCGGCTGGCTTAAACTGCTTTCGTGCTGGGTTAACATTTCTTTCGCCACTTCACTGATTTTGCGCCGCTGCGAACGCGACTGGTCGCGCAGTTTTTGGAAAGCCAGATGGCGGGTCAGGCGGAAACGCATCATCAGCAAGCCCACCGCCATACTGGTTTCGCGCCCGGCGTCAAGCGCAGCAGTCAGGCTCATTTCATTGTTGCGTAATTGCCGGATATCGTCGGCGCGCGCCAGGGCGGCGGTGATGGCCGGCAACAGCTGACTTTGATTGACCGGCTTCACCAGATAGCCCACCGCGCCATAGCGCGTGGCCTGCTTGACGATTTCCATATCATCGAGGGAAGACAGAAACATGAAGGGAATCGCGCTTTCGTGGCGCAAATGGCGCGCCAGCTCCAGCCCCGACATGCCGGGCATATTAATGTCGAGTAAGGCCAATGATGGCTCTTGATCCAGCGCCACTTGCAAAGCATCCTGGCCATTGGTGGCGCTCCATATCTGAAAGCCGGCAAATTGCAACACTTCGGCCAAATAGGCCAGCAGCATTTCATCATCGTCCACTAACAGAATGCTGCGCACATTTTCGCTTGCTGTCATGCAGTTCTCCCGGATTTCCGGCGTGCAGACCGGGAGCCGGACTGCCGCCTTTTGTTTCCACATTATAGAAGCATGCAGCAGCGGCTCACAGATTGATCACGCAATTTGCACTTCATCACTGCGACTTTCGCCACGATTGTCGCGCCATTGCACCCGCACGCTCTCGCCTTTGGCGCCGCCATTGAATTTGAAAGACAGATACGGGTCTTTAGAGACTGAAGGGCCAAACATCGCATTCAGCACGGTTTTGTTATTGTGCTGCACCTGCACTTGCTGGATGAAATGGGCCGGCACAAGCTTGCCATCGGCCTCTTTGCGCTGCCCGGTTTCCATATCATGCCGCATCAAAATCTTGACTTCGGTGTGCGCGCCTTGTTGTATCGCACGAATGCGCATCGGTTCTGCCGCCATCTTATTCTCCCTGTTTAACCGCCACAGCCGCCAAGCGTGACTTTGATTTCTTTGGAAGCCAACAACCACTTGCCATCCGCCAGCGCCAATGCGTGGACGGTGGACGTGGCGCCCATTTTGACGCGCGTGCTGACCTGGGCCAGCGTACCGGGCGCCAGATCAAAGGCGGCGGACAGGGGATTCGGATTCTTTTCGACCAGAATCGCGATTTTGCTCAGATTCGCCGAGCTGCTCACGCCGACCGGCACCACGGCGCCGTTTTCAGCAATATCCGGCGCATTCAGCTGCAACAGCGGGGACACTTCAAACTTATCGCCGCCTAAAGCCTGCAATACATCGGCCAGCGTTTTGGCCTCAAAAGCGCGGCCATTCCAATCTGCCGCCAGCACATCTTGCGGACGCAGCCAGCCGGCCCCGAAGGCCAGACTCAGTACGCCGGCAAAGCGCAGCGCATCGCGGCGCGTGATCGACTTGCTCATTGACTCTCCTGTGATTGAGAAATACCGTGGGCAACGCGACGGCGCCAGACCTGCCAGCGCTCGCGGGCTGCAAACACATCGATGGAATCGCTGGCGGCTTGATCCACCAGACAATCAAATGCCGTTTCCATCAAACCCTGCAAAACCGGGGCTTGAATTGTAAACGGCGGCCCGCGCACCGCATCGGCTGCGGGGTCAATAAAAAAATAGCCAAACAATAAGCCGCCTTCGGGCAAGAGCTCGGCCCAACGCTGCACAATCCGCACGCGCTGCGCTGGCGGCAGGGCGCAAAAAAAGGCCCGTTCATAAATCGCGCCCAGCGGCTGCGCCGGCTGCCAGCTGAAAAAATCGCCTTCCTGCACGCAAGCGGCCAGCGCCGGATCTTGCTGCGCCAGACGGGCGCGCGCCTGTTGCACTGCCGCCGGGGCAAAATCCAGCGCCAGCGGGGTCCAGCCATACGCGGCAAAACAGGCGACTTCCCAGGCATTGCCGCAGCCCGGCAGCAACACGGTGCGCGGCGCATGGTCGCGCACAAATTCCTGCGCCTGGCGCGGCGCGGCGCCGGAATCCCAGGGCGTGAAACGGGCGGCGAAACGCTCTTGCCAGAATTGCGGCAATTCCGGGTTGCGATTTTCAAACTTGGGCGGCGGCGCGCTCATATCTGCAGCCCGAAATGCAGCGCGGCCAGCCAGGCGGCTGCGCCGGCCAGGCCGAGCAGCAGAATACTGCTGAGGATCAGCAAAAAGCGGTTGGTGCGGCGCTGTTCATGCAACAAGGCTTGCAGCACCTGTGCGGTGGCTTGCGGTTCGGCGCTGTTGGAGAGCGATTGATGCAATAAGCGCGGTAATTGCGGCACGATTTGCGAAAAACGCGGCGATTCGTCACGCAGCCGGTCAAGCAGTCCCTGCCAGCCGACCTGCTCGCCCATCCAGCGCTCCAGATAGGGTTTGGCGGTTTTCCACAAATCCAGATCAGGGTCCAGCTGGCGCCCCAAGCCTTCAATATTCAGCAGCGTTTTTTGCAGCAGCACCAATTGCGGCTGCACTTCGACATTGAAGCGGCGCGAAGTCTGGAACAGGCGCAATAAGACCTGGCCGAAAGAGATTTCTTTTAATGGCCGGTCGAAGATCGGCTCGCAGCAGGCGCGCACCGCCGCTTCCAGCTCATCCACCCGGGTTTCTTTCGGGGCCCAGCCGGATTCAATATGCGCTTGCGCCACCCGCTTGTAATCGCGGCGGAAAAAGGCGATGAAATTTTGCGACAGATAATTTTTGTCGTAATCATTGAGCGTGCCGACGATGCCGAAATCCAGCGCGATATAGCGGCCAAAAGTGGCCGGCTCGACCGACACCAACACATTGCCGGGATGCATATCGGCGTGGAAAAAACCATCGCGGAACATTTGCGTGAAGAAAATCTCGACCCCGGCGGCGGAGAGTTTCTTCAAATCGACGCCGGCGTCTTCCAGGCGGCCGATTTGCGAGACCGGAATGCCGCGCATGCGCTCCATCACAATCACCGAGGCCGAGCAGTATTCCCAAAACATTTCCGGCACCAGCAGTAAATCGGAGTTGGCGAAATTACGCCGCAATTGGCTGCCGTTAGCGGCTTCGCGCATCAAATCCAGCTCATCATGCAAATGCTTGTCGAATTCGGCCACCACTTCGCGCGGTTTCAGGCGGCGCCCGTCGGCCCAGATGCGCGTCATTAAATCCGCCGCGATCCCCATCAACGCCACATCTTCATCAATGGTTTTGCGCATATTCGGGCGCAGCACCTTGACCGCCACTTCGCGCCCGTTTTTCAGACGCGCAAAATGCACTTGCGCAATCGAGGCGGACGCCACCGGTTCGCGCTCAAATTCAGCGAATAATTCATGCGGCGGCGCGCCGAGCGAACGGGTGATTTGTTGAATCGCCAGATCAGGGTCGAATGGCGGCACGCGGTCTTGCAGATGCGCCAATTCATCGGCGATGTCGGCGGGCATTAAATCGCGCCGGGTGGACAGCAATTGGCCGAACTTTACGAAAATCGGCCCCAGATCTTCCAGCGCCATGCGCAAGCGCACGCCGCGCGGGGCGGAAATATCGCGCCAGAACAGCAGGCCATTCAAGAGGCGCGCCAGACGCGGCGCATTCAGCTGGGCAATCAGAATGTCATCCAGGCCATAGCGCACCGAGACGCGGATGATTTTCAGCAGGCGCAGAAATTTCAGAATCATGCCGGCCTCAATCCTGCGCCGGCGCGGTGGCGCGCTCGACTTTTTGCACCCGCTTTTCCAGCCGCTCCAGATCATCGCGCAGTTTGGCCACCTGCTGCGAAAACTCTTCCACCGCCGCCGGACGCACCAGCATCGCTTGCTCTTCTAACAGGAATTCAGCGATATTTTCCTGCAATTTGCGGGTATTTTGCTGCGCGCCGGCTTGCAAATCACGCCAGGCCATAGCGATCCGGCGCGCGCCGATTTCGCCGAAGATGCGTTGCAAATCGTATTCCATATCCCAGCGCATATTGTTCATCAATTGCGACAGGGTGTTGGCCAGTTCGACATCGCCTTCGATGCGCGCCGCCGCCATCAGTCGCGCGCGGTCTTGCAAAAGCCAGGTCAGATCCGCCGCTTTCAGATGAATTGTCACTGCGCAGTCGGCATCCGGCGCGGCGCTTTGCAGCAGACCATCGGCGCAGACTTGCAAAACCGGCTTGAAGCCGCCCAAATCCAGCGCCGCGCATTTGCCGCCATGCGCGCCAAGCAGCGTGCGCGCCCAGGCGTCCTGCGCCAGCAGATGATTCAATACGGGAAGAATGCTTTGCGCCGCCAGTTGGTCGGCGGCGGGGACGGATGCTGTCATGATGCGTGGACAAGAGCGGGCAATGCGCTAGTGTAGCAGCTTGGCGGCCTTGTGCGCGCAGGCCGGCCGCGCAGACTGCGGCAGCCGGCCTGCGCGAGGCTCAAATGCGGCGGATAATTTTCTCGCCAAACAAACCCGCTGGCCGCACCAGCAGGAATAACAGCGCCAGCACATACGGGAACCAGCCTTCAATCCCGCCGCCCACCATCGGCCCGAGATAGACTTCGGCCAGCTTCTCGCTGGCGCCGATGATCAAACCGCCGACAATCGCACCGGGCACCGATGTGAAGCCGCCCAGAATCAAGACCGGCAGCGCCTTCAAGGCCAGCAGGGTCATAGAAAATTGCACCCCGGTGCGCGCGCCCCACAGCACGCCGGCCACCAGCGCGACAAAACCGGCGGCGCTCCACACAATCACCCAAATCGTGCGCAGCGGAATGCCGACCGCCTGCGCCGCCTGATGGTCATCCGCCACCGCGCGCAGCGCGCGGCCAATCTTGGTTTTGGAGAAAAACAAGGCCAGCGCAGTCACCAGCACCGCACAAATCGCCGCCGCCGTGACATCGAATTGCGAGATCGAGATATTGTGCTGATCCAGCAGCCAGGCAATCGGCTCGTCGGTAATCGGCAGCTTGAGTTCATGCGGATTGGTGCCCCAGATCAATTGCGCCAGACCTTCCAGGAAGAAGGTCAGGCCGATGGTGGCCATGAAGAGGGTGATTTCCGGCTGATTCACCAAGGGCCGCAAAACCAGCTTTTCCACCAGCCAGGCCACCACAATCATCACCAGCAAAGTGGCAGGCAAGGCCAGCCAAAGGCTGAACTCGAATTTTTCCATCAGGCTGACACAGGTCAGCGCTGCGCAAAACACCATCGCGCCCTGAGCGAAATTGAATACGCCGGAGGCTTTGTAAATCAGCACAAAGCCCAGCGCCACCAGGGCATACATGACGCCGGACAGCAGGCCGCCCAACAGCACTTCAATAAAAAATGTGAAATTCATGCTGCCTCCATCAATGCGCGCCAAGATAGGCGCGGATCACTTCCGGATCATTGCGCACTTCCTGCGGTGTGCCATCGCCGATTTTTTTGCCGTAGTCCAACACCACCACCCGGTCGGAAATATCCATCACCACCCCCATATCATGCTCAATCAAGACGATGGTGACGCCGTAATGGTCATTCACATCCAGGATAAAGCGGCACATATCCTGTTTTTCTTCGATATTCATGCCGGCCATAGGCTCATCCAGCAGCAGAATTTCCGGCTCCGCCGCCAGCGCGCGCCCGAGTTCGACGCGTTTTTGCAAACCATAGGGCAGACGCCCGACCGGCGTTTTGCGGATCGCCTGGATTTCCAGAAAGTCGATGATTTCTTCCACTTTGGCGCGCTGTTCCAGCTCTTCGCGCCGCGCCGGCCCCAGGTGCAGGGCTTGCAGCAAAAAATTGCTGCGCATCTTCAAATTGCGCCCGGTCATGATGTTGTCCAGCACGCTCATGCCTTTGAACAGCGCAATATTCTGAAAAGTGCGCGCAATGCCGGATTTGGCGGCGGCGTGGGTGTTCATATTTTTGCGATGCTGGCCGCGATAAATAATTTCACCATGCTGAGGCCGGTACACGCCATTGATCACATTCAGCATGGAACTCTTGCCGGCGCCATTGGGGCCGATGATGGCGCGGATCTCATGCTCGCGCACATTGAAGGAAATTTCACTCAAGGCGCGCACCCCGCCAAAAGAGAGTGAGATATTTTGCAGATCCAGAATCACCTCGCCGATTTTGCGGCTGCTGCTTTGCTGCGCTTCCATCGCCATCCTTTCACGCCAGATCGGCAATCACCAGGTCGGCCGCCACCTTGCCTTGCCGCCCGTCTTCAAATTTGACCAGGGTTTCAATGTATTGCCGCGCGCGCCCGGCATACAAGGCTTCCACCAGCACGCCATATTTTTCGGCAATGAAGCGGCGCCGCACTTTGCGGGTGCGCGTCAATTCATCGTCATCCGGGTCGAGTTCTTTGTGCAAAATCAAAAAGCGCTTCACCTGCAAAGCGGCCATCGCGCCTTCCTGCTGCAAATCGCGGTTGACCTGGCTGATGCAATCGGCGATCAATTGATAAACTTCCGCACGCCCGGCCAGATCGGCATAACCGGCATACGAAATACCGCGCCGCTCCGCCCAGTTGCCGACCGCCGGCAAATCAATATTGATGAAGGCGCACACTTTGTCATAGCCATTGCCAAAGCACACTGCTTCTTTGATGTAGGGGAAAAATTTGAGCTTGTTTTCGACATAGTTGGGGGCGAACATCACACCGTTCTGCAAGGCCCCGACATCGGCTGCGCGGTCGATGATTTTCAAATGCCCGTCTGCGTCAAACATGCCGGCGTCGCCGGTGCGGAACCAGCCTTCAGCGTCAAACACTTCGGCGGTGGCGTCGGGCCGTTTGTAGTATTCCTTGAGCATGGCGGCGGATTTCACCAGCACTTCGCCGTGCTCGCCCAATTTCACCTGCACGCCGGGAGCTTGCACGCCCACGCTGTCGAATTTGATTTTGCCATCCGGCTGCAGGCAGACATAAGCGCAGGTCTCTGTGGCGCCGTAGAGCTGTTTCAAATTCACGCCCAGCGAACGGTAAAACCGGAACAGATCCGGCCCGATTGCCGCGCCCGCCGTGTACGCCACGCGCACCCGGCTCAATCCCAGGACATTTTTCAAGGGGCCGTAAATCAGCAAATTGCCCAGGCCGTAATGCACTCGATCAAGCAGGCCAACCGGCTTGCCATCCAAAATATCGGCCCCGACCTGTTTCGCCAGGTTCAGGAAGTGCTGGAACAGGCGGCGCTTGATCCACCCCGCATCTTCCATTCTGATCATGACATTGGTCAGCATGTTTTCAAACACGCGCGGCGGCGCAAAATAATAGGTGGGGCCGATTTCACGCATGTCTGCGCTGACGGTTTCCCCGGATTCGGGACAGTTCACAGTAAACCCGGCGTAAATCGCCTGGGCGAAAGAAAACAGGCTGTCGCCAACCCAGGCCATCGGCAGATAAGACAGGATGTCTTCATCCGCACTCAGGCGGTCAAAGCTGACCCCGCCCTTGGCCGCCGCCAGCAATGAAGCATGGGTCTGGCATACGCCCTTGGGCTTGCCGGTGGTGCCGGAGGTGTACAACATCAGCGCCACATCATCGCTCTGAATCGCGGCCAGTTTGTCTTTGATGAAGTTTGGCTGTTGTTGCAGGAAGTCTTGCCCGATTTGCAGCACGCGCTGCAAATCCATCACGCTGTTTTGCTGGTAATGGCGCATGCCGCGCGGGTTGTCGTAGGCGATCAGGCGCAGATTGGCGCCGGATTCGAGCAATTTATCGACTTGTTCCTGGTCTTCTGCAATCGCAAAACTGATCTCAGCGTTTTGCAACACATATTCCAGATCCGCCGCCGGCGCATCCTGATATAAAGGCACCGGCACCCCGCCCAGCAATTGCGCGGCGCTCATGGCCCAGTACAGGCGGGGCCGGTTATCGCCGATGATGGCCAGATTCATGCCGCGCGCAAAACCGAGCTGCGCCAGGCCGGCGGCAAAAACCTGCACCTGCTCCCAGACTTGACGCCAATTCCAGGTTTGCCAGATGCCCAGGTCTTTTTCGCGAAAAGCCGGGTGCTGCGGCCTGTTTTGTGCATGCTGCTGCAACAAAAGGGGAAAGTTCATTGCCTCTGTTTGCACCACAACCTCCATGCCATGGTTGAATCCGGGAAAAAAAGGGAAATGGCCAATGCTGGCTGTGTCACGCCAGCCGGCCCATCCGCTGAAAGTATCACAAAGCTGGCGACTGCTGCGCATTTTGCAGACAAATGCGCAACAGTTGTGCGCCCGCAAACCGGCCACAACACGCATGCCGCAAGCAGGATCAGGCACAGCAAAGCAGGGCAAAGCGCGCTATCATGCATATTTATTTCTATGCCCTGCTATGTGCCGGAGAAGCTCATGAACACCCTGTCTGAACAACATGTGGCGCATGCGCGCATTGCCGCCCTGCGCGCCGCCATGCAACGCCAGCAAGTCCACGCCTGTTTAATTCCTTCCAGTGATCCGCATTTGTCCGAATACCTGCCCGAGCGCTGGCAAGGGCGGGTGTGGGCCTCCGGCTTCACCGGCTCAGTTGGTTTATTGATCGTCACGCTGGATTTCGCCGGTCTGTGGGCGGACAGCCGTTATTGGGCGCAGGCGGAAGCGGAGTTGGCCGGCAGTGGAATTGCGCTGATGAAGATCAATACCGCCGGCAGTCTGCAATATGTGGAATGGCTGGCGCAAAACCTGAAGCCGGGCCAGCGGCTGGCGGTGGATGGCGCCATTCTTGGTTTGGGCATTGCACGGCAGATTGAACAAGCGTTGCAAAGCTGCGGCGCCAGCATGGCCCCGGAATGCGATTTGTTGCAGGAAGTCTGGAGCGACCGCCCGCCCCTGCCGGATGCGCCGGTGTACGAGCATCTGCCGCCTTACGCCACGCAAAGCCGGGCCGCCAAACTGGCCGCGCTGCGCGCTGAAATGCGCGCCCAGGATTGCGCTTGGCATCTGATTTCCACAGTGGACGATATCGGCTGGCTGTTCAATCTGCGCGGCGCGGATGTGAATTACAACCCGGTGTTTTTAGCGCATGCCTGCATCGGCCTGGAACAGGCCACGCTGTTTGTCGGCGCCGGCAAGATCGCGCCGGAATTGGCGGCGCGTCTGGCGGCTGATGGCGTCACGCTGCAAGCCTATGAAGCCGCCTTCCCGGCCTTTGCCGCACTGCCGTCGAATGCCCGCGTGCTGCTGGATCCACGCCGCGTCACCTATGGCTTGCGCCAGGCGCTGCCGGCTGGCGTGAGCGTGGTGGAAGCGGTCAATCCGACGGTCTTCGCCAAATCCAAAAAAAGCGCCGCCGAACTGGCCCATGTGCGCGCGGCGATGGAACAGGATGGCGCCGCCCTGTGTGAATTCTTCTCCTGGCTTGAAAGCGCGCTGGCGCAAGGCGCAGTGACTGAGTTGGAAGTGGATGCTCAAATCACCGCCGCGCGCGCCCGCAGGCCGGGCTTTGTCTGTCCCAGCTTTGGAACCATTGCCGGCTTTAACGCCAACGGTGCGCTGCCGCACTATCGCGCCACGCCGGCTGCGCACGCCCGCATTGAAGGCGATGGCTTACTCTTGATTGACTCCGGCGGGCAATATCTGGGCGGCACCACCGATATCACGCGCGTGGTCGCGGTAGGCCAGGTGAATGCCGCACAAAAACGCGATTGCAGCCTGGTGCTGCAAGGCATGATGGCGCTGTCGCGCGCGCAATTCCCGCGCGGCCTGAAGTCGCCGATGCTGGACGCAATCGCGCGCGCGCCGATCTGGGCCGCCGGCATTGATTATGGCCACGGCACCGGGCACGGCGTGGGTTATTTCATGAATGTTCACGAAGGCCCGCAATCAATCGCGCAAACCACCATGCCGGAAGCGCATACCGCGATGGAAGAAGGCATGATCACCTCGGTCGAGCCGGGCATTTACCGCCCTGGCCAATGGGGCGTGCGGATTGAAAATCTGGTGTATGCGCGTCATGCCGTCAGCGGCCAGTTTGGCGATTTCCTCAGTTTTGAAACCCTGACCCTGTGCCCGATTGATACGCGCTGCCTGGATCTGGAGATCTTGCGCGCCGATGAAAAAGCCTGGCTCAACGCCTATCATCAGGAAGTGCAAACCCGCCTGTTGCCGCATGTTTCCGGGGCCGCGCGCGAGTGGCTCTTATTGCGCACTGCAGCAGTGTAATACTGCGCCAGTAGCTGGTTTTTGCCAGCCGGCTGCAGTTTTTTGCATCCTTTTCACCACAACAAGCACAGCGCCTGCGGGCGCTGTCTTGCTTTTGGGGCCGGACATGCGAAGATGACAACAGCATATTCGCGGCGTCCTGACGCCGGCCATGAAAGGGTGCATCATGGACTACCTGCTTGCGTATTGGGATCAGGCGCATTTTGCAGTGAATGGCCTGGTCTTTCTCAATCTGTTCGGCGCCCTGCTGCTGGGTTTGGCGGTGGGCTATGAACGTTCTTACCATGGCCGCGCCGCCGGCATGCGCACCTATGGCCTGGTGTGCATGGCCTCTGCCGCAGCCACCGCCGCTATCGGTTATCCGGAATTCTGGTTTGGCGTTTCCAAGCGCGTCTCCGCCGTGGTCGAGGTGTCGCATGTGGTGCAAGGGGTGCTGACCGGCATCGGCTTCCTTGGCGCCGGGGTGATCATGAAAGAAGGCTTGAGCATCAGCGGCCTGACCACTGCCGCTTCGATCTGGGTCACGTCTGTGGTTGGCATTTTGATCGGCCTGGGTTTTTATGCTGCGGCCATCTGCCTGGCCGGCCTGTCCGCCGCCTTGATGATCTGGGTCTCCAAGCTGGAAGCCATGCTGCCCTCGCGTCATGCGATTGCGCTGATGCTGCGCTTTGGCCAGGACTGCAAGCCGAATCTGGAACACTTGCGCCAATTTCTGTTAGAACGCGGCTACCAGATTGCATCCGGCTCGATGGCGATTTCCTATGATGAGGGCAAACCCAAGTGGCAATTTGTGGCGATTGCGCTATCCAAACGGAGCGGCATGCCGCTCGCGCTTTTGGGCGCGGACTTACAGCATTTTGACGGGGTGGACAGCTTGCAGGTGGTGCACGCGCGCAACTGAATACGGCTCTGTTATGATGCCGCTTTCTTCTTCCTCCAGCGAGCTTCAGCATGCCTGCCCTGTCACGTTTTGCGCGCGCCTGCGCACTCTGTCTGCCCTGCCTGTTCCTGCCGCCCGCGCTGGCGCAAACAGCGCCTCCGCAAGTCGATGAAAGCGCCTTGCGCGCCCATCTGGCGCTGTTGTCTTCTGATTTATTTGAGGGGCGCGGCACTGGCCAGCGCGGCGGCGATTTGACCGTAGCCTATCTGGAAACCCAAGCGCGCGTACTCGGTCTGCGCCCTGCGGCGGGCGAGAGTTATCGGCAAGCGGTGAAACTCGTGGGCATTCAAGCGCAAAGCGATGGCTTGCGCGCCGTCGCGCAGGGCAAGGAATTGCGCTGGCAGGATGGGCGCGATTGGCTGCCCGGCAGCGATCTGGACAGCAGCAGCGTGTTTGATCACCCCTTGCTGTTTGTCGGCTATGGCATTCATGCGCCGCAAGAAAACTGGGATGATTACAAGGATGTGGATTGCAAGGGCAAGATTCTGTTGATGCTGTCCGGCGAGCCGCAACCGACGGCCCAGGCCCCGCAACGCTTCGCCGGCGCCGCACTGAGTTATTTTGGCCGCCGCAGCTACAAGGCGGAAGAAGCACTGCGGCGCGGCGCGGCTGGCGTGATCTTTATTCATACCGAAGCCAATGCATTGACTTCCTGGAGCGTGCTGGCGAATGGCCAGGGCGAGCATTTCAAGCTGGACGACGGCAAACCCGGTCTGGCCCTGCAAGCCTGGCTGAGCGAAGCGGCCAGCGCCGAATTACTGCAAGCCGCCGGCTTGGATCTGAAAACCTTGCACAGCGAAGCCGAGAGCGGCAAGCTGCAAGCGCGCGCTCTGGCGCTGCGCCTGCAAGGGCGGCTGCAAGTCAAAGCGCGCCGTCTGGAACAATACAATATCGCTGCCCTGATTCCCGGCACGGATCCGCAACTCAAGCATGAATGGGTGATTTACAGCGCACATTGGGATCATTTGGGACGTAAAGAAGGCAGCCAGGGCGATCTGATTTTCAATGGCGCGGTGGACAATGCATCCGGTACGGCGTCGCTGCTGGCGATGGCGCAAGCCGCCGTGCGCCATCCGGGCAAGCGCAGCCAACTCTTTTTATGGGTGGCGGCGGAAGAACAGGGTTTGCTGGGCAGCGCCTGGTATGCTGCGCACCCGCTCACGCCGCTGGGCAAAACCGCCGCCAATTTAAACCTGGACACCATGAATTTTGTTGGCCGCACGCGCGACATCAGCGTGTTTGGCAGCGAACGCAGCGATTTGCATGGCTACGCCGCACAGGTGGCGCGCAGCATGGGATTGGAATTGGCGCCGCCGCGCGTGGACACGCATGGGGTGTATTTCCGCAGCGATCATTTCAGCTTCGCCAAAGCCGGCGTGCCGGCATTCTCAGTCGGCAGCGGCAGCCAATATCTGCAGGCGGATGGCGGTCTCAAGCGCAAAGGCTATGGCGCGCGCTATCACCAGGCCAGCGATGAATATGATCCGGCCTGGGATTTGTCCGGCATGCGCGAACAGGCGCAATTCACCCTCAATCTGGGACGCGCCCTGGCCGATGCGCCAGCGCTGCCGCAGTGGAAGCCGGGCGATCCATTCGCCAAAGCGCGCTGAAGCTGCGCGTTGCTGTCTGCCGGTGCTTGAATCCGCGCCGCAGGCGTCGCGCATCAGCTATCCGGCGCGCCTCACCAGCTGCAAACCGGGACGCATTCTGTTGATACGGAATGCGTCCCTTTTTCTTTCCTGAGTGAGGAGTTGAGATGCCAAGCTTGAGCTGAGGCTTGGCGCAGGCAGCGCGTATGCCGGTTGTTACGCCGATTTTTGTGAATGCGTACAATCGCGCTGCAGTTGCGGCGCCGGGAATGGCAATGCCTGCCGCCAGCTGGAAAACGGTTCTTGCGATCGCTTTCAGACTTTGTACGGCCGGGACGCTATGTGCGGCCTGCATCCGCCATACGTCAATGCGCCGCCCCGGGCCAGACTTATGGCTGCAAAATAAAGTCGCGGATCACTTGCAATGCGGCCGGCGCATCATCGCGCCAGACGCCATGCCCGCAATGATCCATCTGCACATAAGTGACAGGGGCATGCACCAGCGCATCCGCTAAACGGCGCGTTAATTCCCAGGGAATAATCGGGTCTTGCGTCCCGGCCAGCACCAAAGTGGGACAAGTGATCTTGCTCAGATCAGCATGCAAATCAATCGATTGAAATTCGCCGCCCGGGCGCAGATAGTGGCGCAGCACTTCAAATTTGCGGATCACCGGACTCGGCGCCTGCGGGTCGCGCCATTGTGCGCCATACAGCGGATAACAGACCTGCATATAGCGCTCATAGTCTTCCTGCTCCATGCGCCCCCACATCGCGCGCGCCGCTGCGCCGGCGTCTGCCCCGCCGCGTTCGGCAAAACGCTGTACGCACAAATCAATGTCCCATTTGGCGCAAATTGAGGAGATGATCAGCTTGGCCGCATGGCCCGGGTGACGGATGCCATACGCTTGCGCCACATGGCCGCCGAAGGATTGTCCCAGCACCACCGGCTTAACGATGCCCAGCACATCGCAAAACGCGCGCACATCGTCGGCCCATTGCGCCAGATTCCAGTCTGCCGGATTGTCGCCTTGCGAGCGGCCATTGCCGCGATGATCCAGCCACACCAATTGAAAATGCTCGGCCAGCGGCAATAATTCCTGCTTCACGCCCATATGGTCAAACCCCGGCCCGCCGTGCAGCAGTAAGAGCGTGGGAACTTCGCGCGCCACGCCATCCACGGCGCGCACCTTAGGCCCGGTCACATCAAAAAACAGGCGGTTATGGTTGACTTCAACAAACATGACAAGACTCCAACTGATGGCAAAAGCCAAGCATAAACCATCACCCTGCATCACGCCAGTTGGCGCCATGCAGGCTGCACAATGGGACACAAAGGAAATTTGTGCGGCGCAACATAAATTCGCAGCGGAATTTCCATGAATTATTTTTGTTATGCAGAAAGTTGCTTTTGGGACTGGTACTGTCGCCAGTTTTCGCTATACTGGATTGCATCAACCTTTGTTTTCCACGGAGGATGTATGCCAAGGCGCGCCAGACTGAAATTTGCAGGAGTGACAGTTCACCTGATCCAGCGAGCATTGCCGAATGAGGCGTGCTTTTTCTCCGATGCGGATTATAAATTCTACATAGAAAGCCTGACCGAACTGGCCAGCCGTTTTCAATGTGCAATTCACGCATATGCTTTACTTCCCAATGAGGTGCACATCCTCGCCACGCCAAAAGACGCCGATGGCGTTTCCTGGCTGATGAAGCACCTGTCACAACGCTATGTGCAATATGTGAATCAACATCATGAGCGCAGCGGCAGTCTGTGGGAGGGACGCTTCCGCTCTTCCCTGCTGCAAGGGGCGGAATATGTGCTGTCCTGTTACCGCTATATCGAACAGGCGCCGGTGCGCGCCGGGCTGTGCAATCATGCCCGGCTCTACCCTTGGAGCAGTTATCGCGCCAATGCCGAGGGCAAGAGCAATGCCCTGCTGACCCCGCATAAGCTGTATCAAAAACTGGCGGGCGACGCCGGCGAGCGCAGTCTGGCTTACCGCGCCATGTGCAAAACCCCGCTGCCGGAAACCATGGAAAATATTTTGCGCCGCGCCTGCAATGGCGCGCATGTGCTGGGCAACGCCAAGTTCATCGCGCAAATCGAAGCCGAGGTGGGTTACAAGGTGACGCGCGGCCGCGCTGGCCGCCCCGCTGCTCACTGAGCTGCACAAAAAACAGGCGCCGTTTTCACACGGCGCCTGTTTTTTCTCGTTCGTTCAGCGCGCAGACGCGCTGCGCGCGCCTGCCTTACGCCACATTCACTTCAATCCAAAACCACTCATTGCGCGCGCCCTTCTGTGGTTGCACCCGGCCATCGCATGCGCGGGCGCGGCATGCCAGGCGGTGCTGGCCCGGCGCCGCGCGCCAGTCAATCGCAAAACGCTGCCATGCATATTCTTGCTTGGCTTGCAGTTGCGCAGGCGCCCAGCTGACGCCGCCATCCACACTGACTTCCACCAGATCCACCCCACCGCTGGCCCAGGCCCAGCCCTGCAAGCTGTGCACCCCGGAGGAAAGGGACATGCCAGTCTGATGCGATACAAAGACAGCATGCGGCGCAATTTGCCAAACCGGGCGCATTTGTCCATTCACTTCTTCGTTATACAGAACGGCGCTGAAATAACCCGTGGCGCGTTTGTCAGCCAGATGCAGATTGGTCAACCACTTGGTGGAATTGGTGCCATAGCATTCCGGCACTACCAGACGCACCGGCGCACCACGTTCAGGCGTCAATTCCTCGCCATTGATATGGGTCGCCAATATTGGTTGATGATGTTGCAGCAATTCAAGTGACAGATCTTTTTGATAATACAAATTCTCGTTTTTGTTGAAGCTGCCCCAGTCTGCCCCCTTGGACCATAAATAGCGCGCTTCAGGCAACACTTCCGCCTTTTCCAATAAGGCCGAAAGCAAGACCCCGCGCCAGCGCACTGTGCCAACCCGGCGCACCGGATGGGTCGGATTGAGCGGGCTGCCGGCGCATTCATGCGTCGCCACCACTTCAATTTGCTCAAACGCCATCAAATCGTCATATGTCAACTCGATAGGATTGCGCACCAGTCCATCCACACGCATGCGCCATTTTTCGCGCGAGACGCTGAACACACCCATATGAACCACCGTGAACATGGACGCGGTAGGCGTGATAAAACTGTCCAGTTCTGCCAGTGAAGGTTGAAACAATTCAAAACCGGCATGCTCGACACGCCAGCCTTCATGTTCCTCATCGTTTGATTGTTGTTCCATTACCTTACCTCCAGCGCAGAAAGTCCACACCACAATCAGGGCGATTCATACAGGCAAAGCAAGATTGCGAATCAATCAAGATTCAAAAAATATTTCCCAACGGCATTTTTTATTATGCTACACCTGATTTTGCCGCCTTGCATGGTTTTTATCAGGAATTGCGGTTTACCGGCAGACGCGGGCAAAGGGACAGGCCCTTTGCGCCACAAAAGACGCTTCAGCCGAAGTGGCCGTGCAATTTGAAGTTTTCGGTGGCCTGCACCAGCTGTTTGCAAATCCCGCTTTCCATCGCTGCGTGACCGGCATCCGGCACAAATTCAAGTCGCGAACCGGGCCAGGCTTGATGCAAACGCCACGCCGCTTTCGGGGTGCAAATCACATCGTAGCGGCCATGCACAATAAAACAGGGCAAATGGCGCACTTGTTTGACTTCATTGAGCAATTGATTATCAGCAAAGAAACCGCGCTCCACCATGTAGTGCGCTTCCAAGCGTCCGACGCCGATGCACAATTCGTCATCGCTGTCTTCCTCCGCGCGCGGCAGCATATACACACGCAAGTCTTCGTAACGGGTCCAGGCGCGCGCATATGGTAAAAAATCCTGCGGCTCACCTTGCAGAATGCGGCGCGCATAGGCCTGCAGCAAATTGCCGCGCTCTTGCGGCGGAATCATGGCGGCGAATTCGGCATGCACGTCAGGATGAAATTCGCTGGCGCCATCGATAAACCAATCGATTTCGTCTTGTGTGCACAGGAAAATGCCGCGCAAGACAAAACCCAGACATTGTTGCGGGTGCGCCTCGCCATACGCCAGGGCCAGGGTGGAACCCCAGGAACCACCGAACACCAGCCACTTTTCAATGCCCAGCATGGCGCGCAAACGTTCAATATCGTCAATCAGCAATTGGGTGGTGTTGTTGCGGATCTCGCCCAGCGGGGTGGAGCGCCCCGCACCGCGCTGATCAAACAGAACAATGCGGTAATGCGCAGGATCAAAAAAGCGCCGGTGCGCCGGCGAACACCCGGCGCCGGGGCCGCCATGTAAAAACAAAACCGGCTGACCTTGCGGATTGCCGCATTCTTCCCAGTAAATTGTATGAATCTCATCCACCGGCAACATGCCATGGCGATATGGCTCAAGCGGCGGAAACAAGGTGGTTTGCGGCATATCGCTCTCCTTTATGCGGCAGCTTGCGTGCTGCGCTTGACGAAAAACAGGCCGGCGCCCAGCCCGATCAATAATGAGCCGAAAATCCGGTTTTGGATGCGCATGGCGCGCGCATTGCGCATCACGCCCTGCAATGAAGCCGCCAGCGCGGCATAGCCGTGCATCACCACCAGATCAATGCTGACCATGGTTACGCCCAGAATCGCCAGCTGCGGCGCAACCGGCGCATGCTGGTCAATGAATTGCGGCAACACCGCCACCATGAACAAAATCCCTTTCGGGTTGGTGGCGTTGGTGAAAAATCCGATCAGGAAGCGGCGCTTGAAGTCCGGGGCCGGGCCCAGCTCCACCCGCGCCGGATTGCTGCTGTCTGTCGCCACTTTGGCGCGCCATTGCATCACGCCAAGGAAGATCAAATACAGCGCGCCTGTCACTTTGACTGCAAAAAAGGCGGTCTCGGAAGCCAGCAGCAAGGAGCCGACGCCAGCGCCGGCGATTAACAGCACCAGCAATAAGCCGGCTTGCAAGCCGAGAATCGTGCCGCTGGCTTTACGCACGCCGTAGGACAGGCCATGCGACATCGACAGCACCGCCCCTGAGCCGGGGGACACGGCAATCAAGCAGGCGGCGACAAAAAACGTTAACCAGAGCGAGAAACTCATGCGGCCTCCTCAGAGCGGCTGAAAAACGCCCGCGCTGCGGTTTTTTTGCACATTGTCCCAGGGGAAAACCTGGCCGTTCATGGCCACATACACGCCATGCGGCAGGGTTTGCGCCACGCCCACCGCACAGCCCAGATTGAACAGGGCGTCCGAGTTCGCCACTTCATATGGAATCATGGCCCCGGTCAGGACGATGGCTGCCGGCAAATTTGCCGCTCCCAGCACAGCAGCGGTTTCGCGCATGGTGTCGGTGCCGTGAATAATCACGATCGCCGGCTCAGTCGCGGCGCGGCAGGCGTCGAGCACGCGCTGGCGGTCTGCTTCGGTCATATCCAGCGAATCCAGCAGCGGCAGCACATGCAAAGTATGCGGCAGGGTCAGGCGGCAGCGCTTGAGCACCGCCGGCAGATAACTTTCCGCAAAATCCAGCTTGCCGCGGATTTCATCATAATGTTTATCGAAGGTTCCGCCGGTGGCGATCACACGCAAACTCATGGCCCTCTCTCCTCTGATTAGTGCGAATATTGCCTGCCCCGCCAGCACCGGGCGGCGGGTGAAAACGGTACACTATACTATTTTTAAAACGGATACGGTTCGGCATGAAGGCGATTGCTCCAGGCACAGTCATTTTCCACCGCCATCGCGGGTATGGCGTGATTACGGCTGTCAATTTGCTGACCGGCTGGATTTCAGCGCGCTTTGGCAGTGAGCGCCGCACCCTGGATTTGCATCTGGGTTGCGCTCAGGTCAGCCATGCATGCGGCGAGGCGATCCGCTTTCCGCAGAATGCGCCTCACCGCATGCCGCAAGCGCGTTTGATGGAAATGGTGTGCGCCTTGCACGCTGCCGGCTATCAACGCCTGTATCTGTATAACTGGCCGCAAGCATCCGGCCTGCATTGGCGCTGGCATTTATTCGCCGGGCCGCGCAACTGGATGCAACGCCCGCTGCGCCCCGGCTGGTATGGCGCCGGTTCTGATTACAATATGAATCCGGTGCTGGGCTGGGGCGATCAACCCGGCGCCAGCGCAACTGAGTTGGCGCAAGCGCTGGCCGCATTTGACCCTGATGGTTTGAGCCAGGCGCTGGGACGGGATGAAGATCACAGCCAGTGGTTTGCCGCTGCCTGCGCCAAGCTGCTGCCGGACTATGCCTTCAGTTTTGAGATGGATGGCTTTCAAAGCGGCGACGAATTGCCGCCGTTGCGCATTACCCCGGTGCGACTGGGTGTGCCGCCCTACAGCGGCGCGACTATCGGCTGGCCGCCCGGTTGGGCGCGCCTGTGGCCGCACAAACGCGCCCACCTCATGCCCGCCCCCAAATTTGCGCTCGAAACAGGCTGAACAGATTAAGCGCAATTGCGCGCCTTACCCGCAATGAAGTCCAGCACATTTTGAAATGCCGCGCTGAAATAGCGCTCATAACTTTCCCGCTCAACATAACCCAGATGCGGCGTGGCCAGCACATTCTCCAACTGCAGCAAGGGTTCATCCGCTGCCGGCGGCTCCCGTTCAAACACATCCAGCGCGGCATACCCTGGCCGGCCCGCGCGCAAGGCCGCCAGCAATGCGCCCGGCGCAATCAATTCTGCGCGACTGGTGTTGACCAATAAGGCATCGCTTTTCATCAAGGCCAAATCTTCCGCTTGCACAATGCCGCGCGTCGCATCAAGCAGGCGTAAATGCAGGCTTAACACATCGCTTTCGGCAAAAAACTGCTGGCGCGAAGCCGCTGCTTCCCAACCGGCTTGCTGCGCGGCGGCGCGGCTGGCTTCACTGCCCCAAACCAGAATCCGCATGCCGAACGCCGCGCCATAGCCCGCCAGCAAACGGCCAATTTTGCCAAAACCCCAAATCCCCAGGGTTTGCCCGTATAGCACCCGGCCCAGGGTGTTGTGCTGCGCTTGCAGCGAGCTGGTCTGCCAGGCGCCCTGGCGCAGCAGGCTTGCATACGGCAGCAATTTGCGCCGCGCCGCCAGGATCAAGGCAAACGCCAATTCAGCCGGCGCACGCGGGTCACCGCCACCTTCAGTTACACAGATGCCTAACTCTTTCGCGGCCTCAAGGTCAATGTGGTTTGCTAACCTTCCAGTTTGCGAAATCAGCTTCAAATTCGGCAATTTTTGCAGCAGGGCGCGACTGATGCGGGTGCGTTCGCGAATCAGCACAAGCGCCTCAAACGGGGCCAGACGCACCGCCAGTTGCCCCACCCCGCTTGCGCTGTGGTGAAAAACCTTGACCTCGTGGCCGTCCAGTAAATTGAAGCACGTCAATTTGCGCACAGCATCCTGATAGTCATCAAGAATCGCAATTTTCATAAAAATATCCGATGTTAAAGCAAAATTCGTAGTGAAATAACAGAAATTACCATTTTCAAAATAGCTTACTATATTACTCAGGATTAATTATGGTTAATTTTGTTATTCCATTGAGAACAGTTTTTGAGCAGTGTACAATCCTTCCCTCACGGGTTTGTCATGATATCGCCGCCAGCAACCGGCTGGCAGATGATGGTAGCGATGCCGCGTACCACGCGCCGCACAAATCTGGCAGAAAACGCAACAGGAATACACTAAACTGAAGTTGACCGGTCTGCAACAATTAGTTGCAAACCTGGACGGCAAGCATGCAACAAAACAATAAAAACCGCAATGCATGCCGCCCGAACCTGCGCACCTGGGCCATGAATCATCTGGCGCATGGTAGTCGGCAAGAATTTTTTATTGTTTGGAGGCAGATATGAATCAACCTGTGCTGGCGGGCGTTGCCGCATTGAATGTACCCGACTATGTGAAGCATCAAAAGCTGATCAGTTGGGTCAATGAATTTGCGGCGTTGACCAAGCCCGAGCGCATCTACTGGTGCGATGGCTCGAAAGAGGAATATGACCGTTTATGCAATGAAATGGTGGCCAGCGGCACGCTCAAGCGCTTGAATCCGGCCAAGCGCCCGAATTCCTTCCTGGCCTGCTCTGACCCGAGCGACGTAGCGCGCGTGGAAGACCGCACCTTCATCTGCTCGCAAAACAAAGATGACGCCGGCCCCACCAATAACTGGATGCCGCCGTCGGAAATGCGCAGCCGTCTGGCTTCGCTGTTCGATGGCTGCATGCGCGGCCGCACTTTGTATGTGATTCCTTTCTCCATGGGCCCGCTCGGCTCGCCCATCGCCCAGATCGGCATCGAACTCACCGATTCTCCCTATGTGGTGGTCAGCATGCGCACCATGACGCGCATGGGCCGCGCTGTCTATGACGTGCTGGGCGCAGATGGCGATTTCGTGCCCTGCCATCACACTGTCGGCGCGCCGCTGGAGCCGGGTCAACAGGATGTGTCCTGGCCCTGCTCGCCGACCAAATACATTGTGCACTATCCGGAAACCCACGAAATCTGGTCGTTCGGCTCCGGTTACGGCGGCAATGCCTTGCTGGGCAAAAAATGTCTGGCGCTGCGCATCGCTTCCGTGATGGGGCGTCAAGCCGAACAGCAGGATGGCATGGGCTGGCTGGCTGAGCATATGCTGATTCTGGGTGTGGAATCGCCTGCCGGCGACAAGCACTATGTGGCGGCGGCTTTCCCGTCTGCTTGCGGCAAGACCAATTTCGCCATGCTGATTCCGCCGGCCAGCTTCAACGGCTGGAAAGTGACCACGATCGGCGACGATATCGCCTGGATCAAGCCGGGCAAAGATGGCCGTCTGTATGCGATCAATCCGGAAGCCGGTTATTTTGGCGTGGCCCCGGGCACCAATGAAAAAACCAATTACAACTGCATGGCTTCGATGCGTGAAAACACGATTTTCACCAATGTCGCGCTGACCGACGACGGCGATGTGTGGTGGGAAGGCTTGAGCAAAGAAGCGCCGGCGCATCTGATCGACTGGCAGGGCAAAGACTGGACGCCGGAAATCGCTGCCGCCACGGGCGCTAAAGCCGCGCATCCGAACGCGCGTTTCACTGTGCCTGCGATTCAAAACCCGGTGCTGGATCCGGCCTGGGATGATCCGCAAGGCGTGCCGATTTCCGCCTTTATCTTCGGCGGCCGCCGTTCCAATACGGTGCCGCTGGTGACGGAAGCGCGCAACTGGGCCGAAGGCGTGTATATGGCCGCCACCATGGGCTCGGAAACCACCGCCGCCGCTGCCGGTCAGATGGGCATTGTGCGGCGCGATCCTTTCGCCATGCTGCCTTTCATCGGCTACAACATGAGCGATTACTTCCAGCATTGGCTGAACCTGGGCGCGAAACTGGCCGAACAGCAAGGCGCGCAATTGCCGAAGATTTTCTGCGTCAACTGGTTCCGCACCGATGCTGAAGGCAAATTCATTTGGCCGGGCTTTGGCGACAATATGCGCGTGCTGAAATGGATGCTGGACCGGGTCGAAGGCCGTGCCGGCGGCGAGGAAAATGTATTCGGCACTACGCCGAAGTACAGCGATTTGAACTGGGAAGGCATCGATTTTGATGAAACCCTTTTTGACGCCATCACCGCCATTGATAAAAACGCCTGGCGCGCTGAAATCAAGTTGCATACGGATTTGTTTGACCGCTTGAACCAGGGTCTGCCGTGGCAACTGATTGAAATCAAGGCGGATCTCAATAAGCGCTTAAGCGCAGCCTGATAAGCAATGCCCCGGCACACGCCGGGGTAACCTTGATAGCGGAGCAGGACGCATGCGTTCTGCCCCGCGCACAAGAAATTGACCATGAACCCGCCAGTCTGGCTGATCTATCCTGCAATTCTGCTGTTTTTCATCCTCATTTTTGCGCGCGAAGTGCTTGCGCCGGCTTCCCGTAATCATTGTGATAAACGCTGGCTGATTCTGGCCGGCAGTCTGAATTTGCTGCAAGCCGGCAGCGCTTTGCTGGTGGGTTGGTTATTCCGTGAAAAACTGCCGCATTGGGCCTGGTTTCATTTACCGGAGCAGATTCCGGCGCCGCTCGCCGGCTTGCTGGCGTTTCTGATCACCAGCTTTCTGTTTTATTGGTGGCATCGCGCTTTGCATCAGTCTGACTTTTTATGGCGCACGGTGCATCAATTACACCACAGCCCGCAAAGACTGGAAGCGTTGAGCGCGTTTTATGCGCATCCCCTGGATTCCGCCGGAGCCACTTTATTGAGCTGTTTCTCCGCGTATATTGTGTTGGGCAGCGGGGTCGAATGCGCCGCCTGGGCCACCTTGTATTCCGGCTTGTTCAATCTGTATGTGCACTCTGACACGCGGTCGCCACGCTGGCTGGGCTGGATTATTCAACGCCCGGAAATGCACCGCATTCATCACCGCTTTGGGCACCACGCGCAAAACTATGGTTTGCCGTTGTGGGACTGGATGTTTGGCACGCTGGACAACCCCATCGAGGAAGGCGCATACCCGCAACTCGGCTTTCGCAGCGACCAGGCAGAACGGATTACAGAAATGTTACTTGGCAAAGACGTCAGCAGCGGCTAATCTGACGCAAACGCGGACAGCCCCTGTTTCTGGAACCCGGTCATGCCAGTATTCACTGTTTCCACCGACCCCGGCCTACTCGATTTCGGCTACATTCACCATTTTCTCGCACGCCAATCATATTGGGCGCGCGGGATCAACAGCGAGACCTTGCGCAAAGCCATGCAACACTCGCTGTGTTTTGGCGGCTATTACCAAGGCCGCCAGGTCGCGTTTGCACGCGTGGTGACGGATTACGCCACTTTCGCTTATTTGCGCGATGTGTTTGTCGATCCGGCCATGCGCCGGCGCGGCTTTGGCAAACAGTTGCTGCATGCGATTGTGCAGCATCCTGATATGCAATCCCTGACGATGCTGTTGCACACGAATGATGCGCACGGCTTTTACCGCCAATTCGGCTTTTATCAACCCGCACTGCCGCAACGTCAAATGCTGCGCAGCGCCCATAAGAATGCTATCGCCAGGATTGCCTGATGAAATTTGAACACCTGATTGAAATCAACGACTTCAACCCGCTGCGCACCGCACTCAGCCGCGCCCAATTGTGGCAAGGCTTGCTGCTGCGGATTGAACAACCTGCGCTGTTTTTGCCGCATCTGGACGCCTGCGAGATCCTGCAGCGCGAGGCAACGCGCATCACGCGCCGCCTGCGCTTTGGCGAAGCGTTGATTGAAGACGCCGTACATTTGCAGGATCAGCAGGAAATTCACATCGAAGTCGCCGCGCAAAATGATTTTCCGGCTTCACAGATGTGGATGCGGATTGAGGAGCCGCAAGCCGGACGCCTGTTTGTGCGCTTTATCTATCACGACGCCGGCCAGGCGCAGGACGCCGCCAGCCAGATGTATGATGATTTCCGCCGCTCGGCATATGTTGAGATGGATATTGAGTCAATCAGCCTGATCCGCCAATTGGCGGCGCAAGGCAAGCTGGTCTGAGATCCGATGCCGCGCCTGATTTTCACGCCACAATTGCAGCGCTTCATTGCCGCGCCCGAGGTGTTCAGCACTGCCTGCGACTTGCGCGGCGCGCTGGACGATGCATTTGCTGATAACCCTTTGCTGCGCAACTATATTTTGGATGAGCAAAACGATTTGCGTCCGAATGTGGTGATTTTTATCGATGGCCGGCGCATTCTGAGCCATAAAAACTGGAATCAAGCCATCACAGCTGAAAGCCAAATTCATATCTGGCAAGCTTTATCAGGAGGATAAGATGGGAGCACGGGGTTTGATCGCCAGCCGCAAAGGCTTGTTTGAGCTGGGCAAAACAAGCAGCGGCTGGAAGCTCGACTTGATCGGCTTTGAAGCAGATCCGGTCAGCATTGTGATGCACGACGCGCGTGACGACAGCCTGTATGCCGCGCTGAATCTGGGCCACTTCGGCGTCAAACTGCATCGCCGCAATGCGCAAGGGGAGTGGCAGGAAATCGCCACCCCGGCCTATCCGCCGCAAGAGCACAGACCAGAGGGCGAAGTGGAATGGAAGTTGAAGCAGATTTTCAGCATGGCGCCGGGCGGCGCGCCCGGCGAGCTGTGGGCCGGCACCATGCCTGGCGGGCTGTTTCACTCTCTCGACCATGGGCAGAACTGGCGCCTGGTGGAAAGTTTATGGAACCATCCTTTGCGGCGCGAATGGTTTGGCGGCGGCACGGAAGTGCCGGCAATGCATGCGATTTGCGTCGATCCGCGCGACAGCCGCCGCTTGCTGCTGGGCATTTCCTGCGGCGGCGCCTGGCGCAGTGATGATGGCGGAGAAAGCTGGCGTGTCAGCGCACGCGGCATGCGCGCCGACTATATGCCGCCGCAACAGGCTGAAGTCGAACATGTGCAAGATCCGCATATGATCAAGCAATGCCGCGCACAGCCTGACGCCTTCTGGTGCCAGCACCATAATGGCATTTGGCGCTCGATAGATGACGCCCAAACCTGGCAACAAATTCATCCACATCATTCCAGCGGCGAAAAAATCTCTGATTTCGGCTTTGCCGTCGCAGTCCACCCTGCGAACCCGGATTGCGCCTGGTTTGCGCCGGCGATTGCTGATATGCGCCGCATTCCGCCGGATGCCGCGCTTTCGGTCAGCCGTACGCGTGATGGCGGACGCAGCTTTGAGAGTTTGCGCCTCGGCCTGCCGCAAGAGCATTGCTATGACTTGATTTACCGTCATGGCTTGGCGGTGGCCGATGATGGAGAAACATTATTGATGGGTTCCACCACAGGCGGGCTGTGGCTGAGCGAAGATGGCGGCGACACATGGCAATCCATCAGCCATACGCTGCCGCCAATTTATGCAGTGGATTTTTACCGCAGCCGCCCTTGATCGGCCAGCTTCGGTAGAATAGCCGTTTTGCTTCAAAAGAATGCTCTTCCATGCAAGATCTGATAATTAACCTGGCGCCGACCGGCATGGTGCCTACCCGTGCGCAAACGCCGCATGTTCCCCTGAGTCCGGCCGAGATCGCGCAAGATGTCGCACGCTGCGCCGCACTCGGCGTCAGCATGGCGCACTTGCATGCGCGCGATGCGGACGGCAATCCGAGCAGCGATCCTGCCCTGTTTGCCGAGATTATTTGCCGCGTGCGCGAAAAAACGCCGGATATGATCGTGATCAGCACCACCAGTGGACGGCAGGAGGGCAGCGTGGAAAAGCGCGCCGCCAGTCTGTATCTGGAGGGGCAAGCTAAACCAGATATGGCCAGCCTGACGTTGGCCTCCATGAATTTCGCCAACAGCGCCAGCGTGAATGCGCCGCAAACAGTGCAAACCCTGGCGCGCATCATGCATGAGCGCGGCATCAAACCTGAATTGGAAGTATTTGATTTGGGAATGGTGAACTACGCCAAGGTATTGATCGATAAAGGTCTGCTGCAAGCGCCGTTTTATTTCAATATTCTGTTAGGCAGCCCTGCTACCGCGCAAGCCAGTTTGTTGCACTTGGCCGCGATTGTCGCCGATCTGCCGCCACAGTCCATCTGGTCCGTGGCGGGGATCGGACGCTTTCAATTGCGCGCCAATGGTCTGGGCGCTGTCATGGCGGATGGGGTCAGAGTCGGGTTGGAAGATAATTTGTGGCTGGATGATGCGCGCCAGCACCTTGCCACCAATCTGCAGATGGTGCAACGCGCCGTGGCGCAAGCACATGCGATGGGACGTGGCGTGGCCAGCTGCGCGGAAGTGCGCCGCCGCTTGAACCTGGAGCGCGCAGTATGAGCGCACAGCGCCTGGTGATTTTCGGCCTGAGCAATATTTTGTCCGATTTATTCGATTGCGCTTTGGCCAATGGCTTGCAGTTGGCCAAGGTGGTGCAACATTTACCTCATGAGGATGGGGAACGCGATGTGCCGCTGGCGCAGCGATTACAAGCGCTGTCGCGTCTGTGTCAGCCGCCCTCGCTGCAAACGCTTGATGAATTTCAACCGGAAGCAGGTGAGGTGTATATGCTTGGCCCGACCACACCGGAGCGCGCCACACTGGCTGAGTTATTAAAGCAGCGCTTTGATTTGCGTTTTCACACCCTGGTGCATCCCAGCGCTTATGTCTCCCCTTTAGCGCAACTTGGCGAAGGCGTTTTCATCGGCGCCAACAGTGTGATTGGGCCTGGAGTTGCGCTGGCGGAACATGTATTTGTTAACCGTGGCGTGACGGTGGGACATGACACCCGTATCGGGCCATATTCGCGTTTGCAACCCGGCTCCAATCTGGGCGGCTTATCGATTTTGGGGCGTGGCGTGACGGTGGCGATAGGCGCCACCTTGTTGGAGCGCCTGCGCATTGGCGATTACGCCTTCATTGGCGCCGGTGCGGTCGCCACCAGCGATGTCGAAGCGCAAACGCTGGTGTTAGGAATTCCCGCTAAATTCAAGAAAAAACTGGATCAGGATTGAACCGCCTTCAAGCGCGTTTGCGCATGCGTGCGCGCTTGCTCCATCGCCAATTTCAAGGCTGAACTGGCGGAAGCCAGGTCATATTGTTGGAAGTACATCACTTTTTGCTGACGCCCGGCTTGCTCCCGCGCTGAGCTATCCCGCAGCCAGGTTGCCAATTGCGCAAAATAGGCGTCCAGATCTTTGTGTGCATATTGTTGCAATTTTTTGCCACCATCGCCGCCAGCCAACGCCAGCACCGGCAAACCATTACCCATCGCTTCCAGGACGCTGAAGCCGCCGCCCATGCGAGCCGGATTCACATAGATATCGCAACAGGCGTAAATCCCGCCCAGATTTTCTTGATGCGGCAAAAGTCGAACTTGTCCCTCGGGCGCATGCGCCAGTGCTGGCGGCGTTTGGCTGTCATCTCCGACCAAGAGCAAAATCAAATCAGGATGTTGCTGCAGCATGTGCAGCATACGTTGCGCCCACTCGCCCTGAATTTCCTGCGCCAGCCGGTAGCCGGCAATTACCAGCACAGTCGCTTGCGGCGGCAAACCCAACATATCGCGGCTGCATGCTTGCACAGGATTCAAGCGGATACGCCATGGGTAGTGAAACGCCGGGCCAAGTTTGAAATCATCGCCCCACAAGCCCAAAACTTTACCGGAAAGGCGTGAATCTGCGCTCAACCATGTGTCGCAACTGGCGATCGGCGCTGTGGCATGTGTCGCCAGGGCCAAACATGGGCGAAAGTTGTACATCCATTCTTGCAATGGCGAGTACATGCCAACCATAAACACCAGATCCGGATCGTAGTGCACCAGGTTTTCTGTCATGTTGGCAAAACGGCGCAATAAGCCTAAGCGCCGGTTGCCGATGTGCAGCGGCAACGACTGTGGCAAAACTTGCGACCATTCACTCAACTCTCCGACCGCCACCGTGCAATCTTCTCCATTACCCAGCAATTGCGGCATATGCGGCACCAGCATTTCCTGGCAACAGAATAATTCCACTTGCATGCCCATTTCCATCAACATCGCCACATGCTGCAACATTAAGCGGGTTGGCGCATGATGCAGAGAACCAAGATGGGAGGTTAACACCGCAACTTTCTTTATTTCCCCGGGGATACGCCTTGTTGGTTGCTGGCTTGCTGCTTGTTGCAGCATACCGGCCATTCTCGCAATCAACGCCGGGATCATGCATTTTTGCATCGCACTTACGAAAGCCGCCATATCCGCATTACTTTCGAGCATACGCGCCCAGCACAAGGCGATAAATGCTTGTATGCGATCCAAATGTGGCGTCTGCAGCGCAAGCAAGGCCTGTCCCGCCAATTGATATTCTTCTGTACGCCGCAAAATCGAAGCACGCAGTGATTGATGTAAAAATGCGGGAATACCATGCTGCGGCACATTTTTCTGCAAAAGCTGCAGTACTTGTTCTTGCAGTTCCTGGCCGCAATTCGCCAGCAATGGCGCTAATTGATGCCAGACATAGGCGGCGCCGGGATCTGCTAACACCTGATCCAGCGCATCGCTCAGGTACACCAGTTGTAATTGGGATTCGTTATTCATCACGGAGTCAACGCAGCCAGCCACGGCGACGGAAATACAGTAACGGCGCAGCAGCGCTGACCGCCATCAAGGCCAATGCATAAGGATAGCCATAAGACCAATCCAATTCCGGAAACCAGGATTTGAAGTTCATACCGTAAATACTGGCGATCAGGGTTGGCGGCAGGAAGGCCACACTGGCTACTGAGAAAATTTTGATGATCTTATTCTGATTGATGTTAATAAAGCCGACCGTGGCATCCATCAAAAAGTTGATCTTATCGAACAGGAAAGAGGTGTGACCATCCAGCGATTCAATATCGCGCAAAATCTGGCGGGCTTCCTCAAACTGATCTGCTGACAGCAAACGTCCGCGCATCAAAAAGCTGACTGCGCGCCGGGTATCCATCATGTTACGACGGATGCGGCCATTCAAGTCTTCCTGACGCGCCATTTCATTCAACGCTTCGGCTGCATCCTGGTCAGAAAAATCTTTCTGCAACACACGCCGGCTGACGTCTTCAAGCGTCTCATACACACCTTCGAGCGAATCTGCAGAATATTCGGCATCTGTTGCATACAGATCCAGCAGCACATCCATATAATCATTGATCGAACCAGGCCGTGAGCGGGCACGCATACGCACCAGACGAAACACCGGCAAATCATCGTTGTGCACAGAGAACAACATATTACGGGCCAGAATGAATGCAACCGTCACCACACGGGACGGGCCGGCATCTTCTTCCAAGAGAAAATCTGTGCGCAAATGCAGGTCGCCATTCTCTGCTTCGTAGTAGCGGGCTGAAGCTTCAATGTCCTTCACTTCGTCTTCACCGGGCAAAATCACCCCGTAAATAGACTTCACCCAGGAACGCTCTTGATCATCAGGATCGGTCAAATCCACCCAAACCGGTTCCAATTGCTCCAGGTCGCTCAATTTATCAACATGAACCTGGTTCAATCGGCCGTTTTGTAGTACGAAGACATTGATCATTCTGGTTCCGCCTGGCGATGGTTTTGCCTAACCTTGCGAAACAAGACAGGCGAGGTGCTGAAGAAATATCCGCAACGCAGGATACGGTTTTGAGACAGCGCAAGTTTACTTTCAATGCCGCAAAGCAGCAAGCGCAACCCACGCCACGTTGCAAAGCACCAGCGCAAAGCAAAACGCCCCGACTTCATCAGAAATCGGGGCGTTCGCAGAATAAAAGCCTGACGATAACCTACTTTCACACTGGTTTCAGCACTATCATCGGCGCAAAATCGTTTCACGGTCCTGTTCGGGATGGGAAGGGGTGGTACCGACTTGCTATGGTCATCAGGCATGACTTGTCGTGTTTGCCGCTTTCGCAGCAAACGCAATCTGGGAGAAGTTTTTTCAACAATGCTTTATTTATACAGTTTCAATACTGGATTCAATCTTGAATTCGGGTTGTGTTGCGTTGTCTTGTTTCACACACTGACTTTAGCTGTGTCAGCCAAAGTTATAGGGACAAGCCTTACGGGCAATTAGTATTGGTTAGCTTAACGCATTACTGCGCTTCCACACCCAACCTATCAACGTCCTGGTCTCGAACGACCCTTTAAGGAGCTCAAGGCTCCGGGAAATCTCATCTTGAGGCGAGTTTCCCGCTTAGATGCTTTCAGCGGTTATCTCTTCCGAATTTAGCTACCCGGCAATGCCACTGGCGTGACAACCGGTACACCAGAGATTCGTCCACTCCGGTCCTCTCGTACTAGGAGCAGGTCCTCTCAAATTTCCAACGCCCACGGCAGATAGGGACCAAACTGTCTCACGACGTTTTAAACCCAGCTCACGTACCACTTTAAATGGCGAACAGCCATACCCTTGGGACCGGCTACAGCCCCAGGATGTGATGAGCCGACATCGAGGTGCCAAACTCCCCCGTCGATATGAACTCTTGGGAGGAATCAGCCTGTTATCCCCAGAGTACCTTTTATCCGTTGAGCGATGGCCCTTCCATACAGAACCACCGGATCACTATGACCTACTTTCGTACCTGCTCGACTTGTGGGTCTCGCAGTTAAGCACGCTTTTGCCATTGCACTATTAGCACGATTTCCGACCGTACCTAGCGTACCTTCGTACTCCTCCGTTACCGTTTAGGAGGAGACCGCCCCAGTCAAACTGCCTACCATGCACTGTCCCCGACCCGGATTACGGGCCAAGGTTAGAACCTCAAACGAACCAGGGTGGTATTTCAAGGACGGCTCCACGTGTACTAGCGTCCACGCTTCAAAGCCTCCCACCTATCCTACACAGATTGGTTCAAAGTCCAATGCAAAGCTACAGTAAAGGTTCATGGGGTCTTTCCGTCTAGCCGCGGGTAGATTGCATCATCACAAACATTTCAACTTCGCTGAGTCTCGGGAGGAGACAGTGTGGCCATCGTTACGCCATTCGTGCAGGTCGGAACTTACCCGACAAGGAATTTCGCTACCTTAGGACCGTTATAGTTACGGCCGCCGTTTACTGGGACTTCAATCAAGAGCTTGCACCCCATCATTTAATCTTCCAGCACCGGGCAGGCGTCACACCCTATACGTCCACTTTCGTGTTTGCAGAGTGCTGTGTTTTTATTAAACAGTCGCAGCCACCAGTTTATTGCAACCCTTTCGTCCTTCTGGCGCTGGCCAGTCAAACTACTTGGGCGTACCTTATCCCGAAGTTACGGTACCAATTTGCCGAGTTCCTTCTCCCGAGTTCTCTCAAGCGCCTTAGAATACTCATCTCGTCCACCTGTGTCGGTTTGCGGTACGGTCTCGTATGACTGAAGCTTAGAGGCTTTTCTTGGAACCACTTCCGATTGCTTCGCGAATAAATTCGCTCGTCCCATGCCCTTGAATTACGCTGCCGGATTTGCCTGACAGCCTTCTTTGACACAGGAACCGGGACTTCCAACACCCGGACAACCTTCCGCGATCCGTCCCCCCATCGCATCATACGACGGTGCAGGAATATTAACCTGCTTCCCATCAGCTACGCATCTCTGCCTCGCCTTAGGGGCCGACTCACCCTGCCCCGATGAACGTTGGACAGGAAACCTTGGACTTACGGCGAGCGGGCTTTTCACCCGCTTTATCGCTACTCATGTCAGCATTCGCACTTCTGATACCTCCAGCAGCCTTTACAAGCCACCTTCGCAGGCTTACAGAACGCTCTCCTACCATGCATATTGCTATGCATCCGCAGCTTCGGTATATTGCTTAGCCCCGTTACATCTTCCGCGCAGGACGACTCGATCAGTGAGCTATTACGCTTTCTTTAAATGGTGGCTGCTTCTAAGCCAACATCCTGACTGTTTTAGCCTTCCCACTTCGTTTTCCACTTAGCAATATTTGGGGACCTTAGCTGGCGGTCTGGGTTGTTTCCCTCTTGACACCGGACGTTAGCACCCGATGTCTGTCTCCCGAGGACGCACTCTGCGGTATTCGGAGTTTGCAATGGTTTGGTAAGTCGCGATGACCCCCTAGCCATAACAGTGCTCTACCCCCGCAGGTGTAATCTCGAGGCACTACCTAAATAGTTTTCGGAGAGAACCAGCTATTTCCAGATTTGTTTAGCCTTTCACCCCTATCCACAGCTCATCCCCTAGTTTTTCAACACTAGTGGGTTCGGTCCTCCAGTGCGTGTTACCGCACCTTCAACCTGGCCATGGATAGATCATCTGGTTTCGGGTCTACACCCAGCGACTGTCGCCCTATTCGGACTCGATTTCTCTTCGGCTCCCCTATCTGGTTAACCTTGCCACTGAATGTAAGTCGCTGACCCATTATACAAAAGGTACGCAGTCACCCTTGCGGGCTCCTACTGTTTGTATGCACACGGTTTCAGGATCTATTTCACTCCCCTCCCGGGGTTCTTTTCGCCTTTCCCTCACGGTACTGGTTCACTATCGGTCGATTACGAGTATTTAGCCTTGGAGGATGGTCCCCCCATCTTCAGACAGGATTTCACGTGTCCCGCCCTACTTATCGCAAGCTTAGTACCATGCATCGTATTTCGCGTACGGGGCTATCACCCGCTATGGCTGCACTTTCCAGAGCATTCCACTATACGTTGCATTATCACTTGCAGGCTCTTCCCATTTCGCTCGCCACTACTTTGGGAATCTCGGTTGATTTCTTTTCCTGCAGCTACTTAGATGTTTCAGTTCGCCGCGTTCGCTTCATATGCCTATGTATTCAGCATAAGATGACCTATAAGGCCGGGTTTCCCCATTCGGAAATCTGCGGATCAATGTGTGTTTGCTCACTCCCCGCAGCTTATCGCAAGCTACTACGTCCTTCATCGCCTGTAATCGCCAAGGCATCCACCATGTGCACTTAGTCACTTGTCCCTATAACTTTGGCCCCTTGAGTAGTAAAGGGAGCAAAGCCGGACAGTGTGTTTTTCGTTCGGACATCTTTTGATGTCGAAACGTTTAGACAACTACAATCACAACCCTTCAAACATATTCGACTTGCGTCGCATATGCTTGCATTGTTGTTTTACTTCTTCCAGATTGTTAAAGATCGAAACAGCTTTCGGTCGCTAAAAGACCTTGTATGCATTCAATATCTGAACGCATACAAGGTGTTTCAGCAGGTTATGGTGGAGGCTAACGGGATCGAACCGATGACCCCCTGCTTGCAAAGCAGGTGCTCTCCCAGCTGAGCTAAGCCCCCCATGTGGCTTTTTTGTATTGATCTTGTTTCTAAAAATTATCTGGCTTCGCCAGTGATTTTTATCTGATCAATCCAAACAAAAGTAGGTTTGTACTTTTGTTTGATAACCTGGTGGGTCTGGTAGGGCTCGAACCTACGCCCCCCGCGTTATCAACACGGTGCTCTAACCAGCTGAGCTACAGACCCGCTCTAGTAAACCGATGACTGCTCTTTTTTCAACAGTCGATAAGTGTGAGCATTTGATGCATGCTGACTCTAGAAAGGAGGTGATCCAGCCGCACCTTCCGATACGGCTACCTTGTTACGACTTCACCCCAGTCACGAATCCTACCGTGGTAAGCGCCCTCCTTGCGGTTAAGCTACCTACTTCTGGTAAAACCCGCTCCCATGGTGTGACGGGCGGTGTGTACAAGACCCGGGAACGTATTCACCGCGACATGCTGATCCGCGATTACTAGCGATTCCAACTTCATGGAGTCGAGTTGCAGACTCCAATCCGGACTACGATACACTTTCTGGGATTAGCTCCCCCTCGCGGGTTGGCGGCCCTCTGTATGTACCATTGTATGACGTGTGAAGCCCTACCCATAAGGGCCATGAGGACTTGACGTCATCCCCACCTTCCTCCGGTTTGTCACCGGCAGTCTCATTAGAGTGCCCTTTCGTAGCAACTAATGACAAGGGTTGCGCTCGTTGCGGGACTTAACCCAACATCTCACGACACGAGCTGACGACAGCCATGCAGCACCTGTGTTCCAGTTCTCTTTCGAGCACTCCCCGATCTCTCAGGGATTCTGAACATGTCAAGGGTAGGTAAGGTTTTTCGCGTTGCATCGAATTAATCCACATCATCCACCGCTTGTGCGGGTCCCCGTCAATTCCTTTGAGTTTTAATCTTGCGACCGTACTCCCCAGGCGGTCTACTTCACGCGTTAGCTGCGTTACCAAGTCAATTAAGACCCGACAACTAGTAGACATCGTTTAGGGCGTGGACTACCAGGGTATCTAATCCTGTTTGCTCCCCACGCTTTCGTGCATGAGCGTCAGTCTTAGCCCAGGGGGCTGCCTTCGCCATCGGTATTCCTCCACATCTCTACGCATTTCACTGCTACACGTGGAATTCTACCCCCCTCTGCCAGACTCCAGCTATGCAGTCTCCAACGCCATTCCCAGGTTGAGCCCGGGGATTTCACGTCAGACTTACATAACCGCCTGCGCACGCTTTACGCCCAGTAATTCCGATTAACGCTTGCACCCTACGTATTACCGCGGCTGCTGGCACGTAGTTAGCCGGTGCTTATTCTGCAGGTACCGTCATCAGCGCTGGATATTAGCCAGCGCCTTTTCTTTCCTGCCAAAAGTGCTTTACAACCCGAGGGCCTTCTTCACACACGCGGCATTGCTGGATCAGGGTTTCCCCCATTGTCCAAAATTCCCCACTGCTGCCTCCCGTAGGAGTCTGGGCCGTGTCTCAGTCCCAGTGTGGCTGGTCGTCCTCTCAGACCAGCTACTGATCGTCGCCTTGGTGAGCTTTTACCTCACCAACTAGCTAATCAGATATCGGCCGCTCCACGAGCATGAGGCCTTGCGGTCCCCCACTTTCATCCGTAGATCGTATGCGGTATTAGCGTAACTTTCGCTACGTTATCCCCCACTCAAGGGTACGTTCCGATATTTTACTCACCCGTTCGCCACTCGCCGCCAGGATTGCTCCCGCGCTGCCGTTCGACTTGCATGTGTAAGGCATGCCGCCAGCGTTCAATCTGAGCCAGGATCAAACTCTTCAGTTCAATCTCTGTTTTGGCATTGCTGCCAGGTCGAATCTTTCGATTCTGGTCGCTCACTCAATTACTGACAGGTCACTCTTGCGAGTGTCCTTTGTATTTTTGTGAGCATTTGATAATTTGAGTATCGCTTTTTGCAAAGCGCGCATTTACCAAACGCCCACACTTATCGACTGTTTTATTTTTAAAGAGCTTCTGCCGCACTTTCGTGCTTGCCGCAAATCGTTTTGTTTGTCAGCAGCAGAGAAACGAGATTATGAAGTAATTTCATTTACCCGTCAAGTTTTTCTTCAGAACACGAATTTCGCTTTGTTTGCTTTCACGTCTTTGACGCTTCATGCACTGAAGAAAAAAGCGCCGGCGTCAGCCGGCGCTTTTCTCAGGATAAAAGCCTGACGATAACCTACTTTCACACTGGTTTCAGCACTATCATCGGCGCAAAATCGTTTCACGGTCCTGTTCGGGATGGGAAGGGGTGGTACCGACTTGCTATGGTCATCAGGCATGACTTGTCGTGTTTGCCGCTTTCGCAGCAAACGCAATCTGGGAGAAGTTTTTCAACAATGCTTTATTTATACAATTTGAATACTGGATTCAATCTTGAATTCGGGTTGTGTTGCGTTGTCTTGTTTCACACACTGACTTTAGCTGTGTCAGCCAAAGTTATAGGGACAAGCCTTACGGGCAATTAGTATTGGTTAGCTTAACGCATTACTGCGCTTCCACACCCAACCTATCAACGTCCTGGTCTCGAACGACCCTTTAAGGAGCTCAAGGCTCCGGGAAATCTCATCTTGAGGCGAGTTTCCCGCTTAGATGCTTTCAGCGGTTATCTCTTCCGAATTTAGCTACCCGGCAATGCCACTGGCGTGACAACCGGTACACCAGAGATTCGTCCACTCCGGTCCTCTCGTACTAGGAGCAGGTCCTCTCAAATTTCCAACGCCCACGGCAGATAGGGACCAAACTGTCTCACGACGTTTTAAACCCAGCTCACGTACCACTTTAAATGGCGAACAGCCATACCCTTGGGACCGGCTACAGCCCCAGGATGTGATGAGCCGACATCGAGGTGCCAAACTCCCCCGTCGATATGAACTCTTGGGAGGAATCAGCCTGTTATCCCCAGAGTACCTTTTATCCGTTGAGCGATGGCCCTTCCATACAGAACCACCGGATCACTATGACCTACTTTCGTACCTGCTCGACTTGTGGGTCTCGCAGTTAAGCACGCTTTTGCCATTGCACTATTAGCACGATTTCCGACCGTACCTAGCGTACCTTCGTACTCCTCCGTTACCGTTTAGGAGGAGACCGCCCCAGTCAAACTGCCTACCATGCACTGTCCCCGACCCGGATTACGGGCCAAGGTTAGAACCTCAAACGAACCAGGGTGGTATTTCAAGGACGGCTCCACGTGTACTAGCGTCCACGCTTCAAAGCCTCCCACCTATCCTACACAGATTGGTTCAAAGTCCAATGCAAAGCTACAGTAAAGGTTCATGGGGTCTTTCCGTCTAGCCGCGGGTAGATTGCATCATCACAAACATTTCAACTTCGCTGAGTCTCGGGAGGAGACAGTGTGGCCATCGTTACGCCATTCGTGCAGGTCGGAACTTACCCGACAAGGAATTTCGCTACCTTAGGACCGTTATAGTTACGGCCGCCGTTTACTGGGACTTCAATCAAGAGCTTGCACCCCATCATTTAATCTTCCAGCACCGGGCAGGCGTCACACCCTATACGTCCACTTTCGTGTTTGCAGAGTGCTGTGTTTTTATTAAACAGTCGCAGCCACCAGTTTATTGCAACCCTTTCGTCCTTCTGGCGCTGGCCAGTCAAACTACTTGGGCGTACCTTATCCCGAAGTTACGGTACCAATTTGCCGAGTTCCTTCTCCCGAGTTCTCTCAAGCGCCTTAGAATACTCATCTCGTCCACCTGTGTCGGTTTGCGGTACGGTCTCGTATGACTGAAGCTTAGAGGCTTTTCTTGGAACCACTTCCGATTGCTTCGCGAATAAATTCGCTCGTCCCATGCCCTTGAATTACGCTGCCGGATTTGCCTGACAGCCTTCTTTGACACAGGAACCGGGACTTCCAACACCCGGACAACCTTCCGCGATCCGTCCCCCCATCGCATCATACGACGGTGCAGGAATATTAACCTGCTTCCCATCAGCTACGCATCTCTGCCTCGCCTTAGGGGCCGACTCACCCTGCCCCGATGAACGTTGGACAGGAAACCTTGGACTTACGGCGAGCGGGCTTTTCACCCGCTTTATCGCTACTCATGTCAGCATTCGCACTTCTGATACCTCCAGCAGCCTTTACAAGCCACCTTCGCAGGCTTACAGAACGCTCTCCTACCATGCATATTGCTATGCATCCGCAGCTTCGGTATATTGCTTAGCCCCGTTACATCTTCCGCGCAGGACGACTCGATCAGTGAGCTATTACGCTTTCTTTAAATGGTGGCTGCTTCTAAGCCAACATCCTGACTGTTTTAGCCTTCCCACTTCGTTTTCCACTTAGCAATATTTGGGGACCTTAGCTGGCGGTCTGGGTTGTTTCCCTCTTGACACCGGACGTTAGCACCCGATGTCTGTCTCCCGAGGACGCACTCTGCGGTATTCGGAGTTTGCAATGGTTTGGTAAGTCGCGATGACCCCCTAGCCATAACAGTGCTCTACCCCCGCAGGTGTAATCTCGAGGCACTACCTAAATAGTTTTCGGAGAGAACCAGCTATTTCCAGATTTGTTTAGCCTTTCACCCCTATCCACAGCTCATCCCCTAGTTTTTCAACACTAGTGGGTTCGGTCCTCCAGTGCGTGTTACCGCACCTTCAACCTGGCCATGGATAGATCATCTGGTTTCGGGTCTACACCCAGCGACTGTCGCCCTATTCGGACTCGATTTCTCTTCGGCTCCCCTATCTGGTTAACCTTGCCACTGAATGTAAGTCGCTGACCCATTATACAAAAGGTACGCAGTCACCCTTGCGGGCTCCTACTGTTTGTATGCACACGGTTTCAGGATCTATTTCACTCCCCTCCCGGGGTTCTTTTCGCCTTTCCCTCACGGTACTGGTTCACTATCGGTCGATTACGAGTATTTAGCCTTGGAGGATGGTCCCCCCATCTTCAGACAGGATTTCACGTGTCCCGCCCTACTTATCGCAAGCTTAGTACCATGCATCGTATTTCGCGTACGGGGCTATCACCCGCTATGGCTGCACTTTCCAGAGCATTCCACTATACGTTGCATTATCACTTGCAGGCTCTTCCCATTTCGCTCGCCACTACTTTGGGAATCTCGGTTGATTTCTTTTCCTGCAGCTACTTAGATGTTTCAGTTCGCCGCGTTCGCTTCATATGCCTATGTATTCAGCATAAGATGACCTATAAGGCCGGGTTTCCCCATTCGGAAATCTGCGGATCAATGTGTGTTTGCTCACTCCCCGCAGCTTATCGCAAGCTACTACGTCCTTCATCGCCTGTAATCGCCAAGGCATCCACCATGTGCACTTAGTCACTTGTCCCTATAACTTTGGCCCCTTGAGTAGTAAAGGGAGCAAAGCCGGACAGTGTGTTTTTCGTTCGGACATCTTTTGATGTCGAAACGTTTAGACAACTACAATCACAACCCTTCAAACATATTCGACTTGCGTCGCATATGCTTGCATTGTTGTTTTACTTCTTCCAGATTGTTAAAGATCGAAACAGCTTTCGGTCGCTAAAAGACCTTGTATGGATTCAATTTGTGAACGCATACAAGGTATTTCAGCAGGTTATGGTGGAGGCTAACGGGATCGAACCGATGACCCCCTGCTTGCAAAGCAGGTGCTCTCCCAGCTGAGCTAAGCCCCCATGTCGGTGTGGCTTGTCGCTTTCTGATTGGTGGGTCTGGTAGGGCTCGAACCTACGACCCCCGCGTTATCAACACGGTGCTCTAACCAGCTGAGCTACAGACCCATCTGATTTGACAGTTTTCACTGTCGCCTCTTTTAAAACCGATGACTGCTCTTTTTTCAACAGTCGATAAGTGTGAGCATTTGATGCATGCTGACTCTAGAAAGGAGGTGATCCAGCCGCACCTTCCGATACGGCTACCTTGTTACGACTTCACCCCAGTCACGAATCCTACCGTGGTAAGCGCCCTCCTTGCGGTTAAGCTACCTACTTCTGGTAAAACCCGCTCCCATGGTGTGACGGGCGGTGTGTACAAGACCCGGGAACGTATTCACCGCGACATGCTGATCCGCGATTACTAGCGATTCCAACTTCATGGAGTCGAGTTGCAGACTCCAATCCGGACTACGATACACTTTCTGGGATTAGCTCCCCCTCGCGGGTTGGCGGCCCTCTGTATGTACCATTGTATGACGTGTGAAGCCCTACCCATAAGGGCCATGAGGACTTGACGTCATCCCCACCTTCCTCCGGTTTGTCACCGGCAGTCTCATTAGAGTGCCCTTTCGTAGCAACTAATGACAAGGGTTGCGCTCGTTGCGGGACTTAACCCAACATCTCACGACACGAGCTGACGACAGCCATGCAGCACCTGTGTTCCAGTTCTCTTTCGAGCACTCCCCGATCTCTCAGGGATTCTGAACATGTCAAGGGTAGGTAAGGTTTTTCGCGTTGCATCGAATTAATCCACATCATCCACCGCTTGTGCGGGTCCCCGTCAATTCCTTTGAGTTTTAATCTTGCGACCGTACTCCCCAGGCGGTCTACTTCACGCGTTAGCTGCGTTACCAAGTCAATTAAGACCCGACAACTAGTAGACATCGTTTAGGGCGTGGACTACCAGGGTATCTAATCCTGTTTGCTCCCCACGCTTTCGTGCATGAGCGTCAGTCTTAGCCCAGGGGGCTGCCTTCGCCATCGGTATTCCTCCACATCTCTACGCATTTCACTGCTACACGTGGAATTCTACCCCCCTCTGCCAGACTCCAGCTATGCAGTCTCCAACGCCATTCCCAGGTTGAGCCCGGGGATTTCACGTCAGACTTACATAACCGCCTGCGCACGCTTTACGCCCAGTAATTCCGATTAACGCTTGCACCCTACGTATTACCGCGGCTGCTGGCACGTAGTTAGCCGGTGCTTATTCTGCAGGTACCGTCATCAGCGCTGGATATTAGCCAGCGCCTTTTCTTTCCTGCCAAAAGTGCTTTACAACCCGAGGGCCTTCTTCACACACGCGGCATTGCTGGATCAGGGTTTCCCCCATTGTCCAAAATTCCCCACTGCTGCCTCCCGTAGGAGTCTGGGCCGTGTCTCAGTCCCAGTGTGGCTGGTCGTCCTCTCAGACCAGCTACTGATCGTCGCCTTGGTGAGCTTTTACCTCACCAACTAGCTAATCAGATATCGGCCGCTCCACGAGCATGAGGCCTTGCGGTCCCCCACTTTCATCCGTAGATCGTATGCGGTATTAGCGTAACTTTCGCTACGTTATCCCCCACTCAAGGGTACGTTCCGATATTTTACTCACCCGTTCGCCACTCGCCGCCAGGATTGCTCCCGCGCTGCCGTTCGACTTGCATGTGTAAGGCATGCCGCCAGCGTTCAATCTGAGCCAGGATCAAACTCTTCAGTTCAATCTCTGTTTTGGCATTGCTGCCAGGTCGAATCTTTCGATTCTGGTCGCTCACTCAATTACTGACAGGTCACTCTTGCGAGTGTCCTTTGTATTTTTGTGAGCATTTGATAATTTGAGTATCGCTTTTTGCAAAGCGCGCATTTACCAAACGCCCACACTTATCGACTGTTTTATTTTTAAAGAGCTTCTGCCGCACTTTCGTGCTTGCCGCAAATCGTTTTGTTTGTCAGCAGCAGAGAAACGAGATTATGAAGCAATTATTTATTGTCGTCAAGCGCATTCGCGAATTTCGTATTTCACACTGCGCTGCTTCTACGACATGGCTTCAAGTATTTCACTATCCGCCTGCGCCGCTTTCATGTCATCTTGCTGTCATGTGTGCGGCGAAGGCAGAACTATACCCAGTTTCTTGCCACATGGCAAGAAACTCATGATTCCTGGATTTCTGCTTGCCGCATTCCACTTCGGCAAGCTTTTGCGCTTCATTGCGCAGGAAGCATGGCGCAAGCCGATTGCATGACTTGCGTCCCGAAACGAGACATCATACGGTAAGTCCCGGCGCTTGCATAAATTTTCCGGAGGCCAGACCTCCATTCCCCCTGAAAATGCAGTTAATATGAAGGTTGCCAGACAACTGTTGACGCAGGCGTTTCTAAGGGGCTGCAGATTGACAGGATGGCGGTATGTCACAGGCTGGCAGCCGGAGCCGGCAGCCGATGCGACACCATGTACAGCGCCAGTATCGTGGAAGGAGAGGCATCATGAGACTGAACAACCTCCGAATCGGGGCAAGACTCACTCTGGGATTCGGAATCATATTGGCGATCCTGGTCGCCATGATTGCCCTCTCTACTGTCTTGAACATGCAAAACAAAGCCACCTTGCGGAATGGCTTGAATGTCGCGACAGAAAAGAGCATGCTGGCCTCCATCATGAAGAGCGCTACGCTCGAAATTGGCATCGCAATGCGCAACATCGGCCTGCAATCGGATCTGGCGGCCATGAAAGATCAGGAAAACAAGGTCAAGGCGCAACGCAAGCGCTATGACGATGCGCGCGAAAAACTGCTGTCGATTGGACTCAGCGCCAATGAGCGGAAAATTATTGATGATCTGACCAGCATGGACAATGAGGTGGCCGGGGCTTTTAAGCTTGCGGTTCAGCAGGTTGGCGCATTCAACAGCGAGGCTGCGGCCAAGACAATCGCGGAGAAAATCGATCCGGTCAGCCAGCGCGCCCTGGCGGAATTAAGCAAACTGGTTGATATCCAGCAGAATGCGGCCAAAGACATGCTGGATGGCTCTGATGCCTCTGATAAGCAATTGCTGATGGTCATGGTCGGCTGTGGTGCTGCGGCGCTGATTCTTGGCATTGTTTGCGCGTATATCATCACACACAGCATTACCCGCCCATTGCATGATGCAATCGCATTGGCGGCGCGGGTTGCAGATGGGGAACTGACGGCCCAGGTGAATGAGGCCGGCAAAGACGAAGTCGGCGACTTATTACATGCGCTGCGCATGATGGTGGAAAGTTTGGTGCGTACTGTCTCCGAAGTCAGGGCCGGCACTGATACGATTACGATTGCTTCGCGTGAAATCGCCTCCGGCAATGCCGATCTGTCCGCCCGCACCGAAGCGCAGGCAAGTTCGCTGGAAGAGACCGCCAGCTCAATGGAAGAATTAACCCATACCGTCAAGCAGAATGCCGACAATGCGCGGCAGGCCAATCAATTGGCTTTTTCCGCCTCGGCGGTGGCCGCCAAGGGTGGCGATGTGGTGTCGCAGGTTGTGGAAACGATGGGCGCAATCAAAGAGCGCTCCAGCAAAATCGTGGACATTATTGGCGTGATTGATGGCATTGCGTTTCAAACCAATATTCTGGCGCTGAATGCGGCTGTCGAAGCCGCCAGAGCCGGGGAGCAGGGGCGCGGCTTTGCCGTGGTGGCGTCTGAAGTGCGCAGTTTGGCGCAACGCAGCGCCAGCGCCGCCAAAGAAATCAAGTCTTTGATTGGCGACTCTGTTGAAAAAGTCGATCTCGGCGCCCAGCTGGTCGATGAAGCCGGTCAAACCATGAATCTGATTGTCAGCTCCGTCAAGCAAGTGGCGGACATCATGGGAGAAATCACGTCGGCCACACAAACCCAAAGCGCCGGGATTGAGGAAATCAATGTTGCGATTTCCCAAATGGATGAGATGACGCAACAAAATGCCGCACTGGTTGAACAAGCCGCCGCCGCCGCTGAAAGTATGGAAGAACAGGCGCATATCCTGCATGAAGCGGTCAGAGCGTTCAAGTTGAATGCAAACGCGCAAAATGAGGCAATCGCTAAACACATGGAACAACATAAGCACACGCATGAGGTGCGCCAGCAAATGCGGGCGCAACGGCAATCCGCCCAGGCTGCTGCGCCCAAAAGGCTGGCGGCAAGCAGCCCTCCCAAACATGCCAGTTCACATGACGACGGCTGGGAAGAGTTTTAAGTCTTGAACACATAACTGCCCGGCGCCTGCTGCAAGACCCGGCGCGCCGGCAGTCTGCGCGGCTTCTTTTGCCCGCTGGAATGCGCCGCCAGCCAAGCTGACCATGCCGGCCACCAGGAACCGGCTTTGCTTTCTGCCTGGCTGCGCCATGCTTCTGTCGCCACGGCCTTGTCCTGTTCCAAATGCATATGTATTTGATAGCTGCTTTTAGGATTGCCCGGGGCGGCAACGATCCCGACATTATGTCCGCCACTGGCGAGCAGAAAACAAACATCGGTTCGCGTCAGCCGCACAATCTTATACACTGATGGCCAGGGCGAAACCTGATCTCTGACTGTGCCAACGACAAACATGGGCAATCTGATATCAGAGAGTGAAACCGGGGCCCCTTCAACCTGATATTTACCCTCAGCCAAGGCATTTTCCAAAAAGAATTGATGTAAATATTCGCCATGCATGCGCGCTGGCAAACGCGTCACGTCGGCGTTCCAAGCCATCATATCGTTGCCGGCGTCCCGCACTCCCAGCCAATACTCGCGCACACGCTTATTCCATACCAAATCACGCGAATTCAGAAACTGAAATGCGCCAGCCATTTGCGCACCGCTCAAGTATCCGCTTTCGGACATGACGTCTTCCAGCATATCCACTTGACTGTCATCAATCAGCACCCCCATCTCGCCCGGCTCGCTGAAATCTGTTTGCGCCGCCAGCAAGGTGACACTGGCCAAAGGCGCCATGCGCGACGCATCCTGCACCTGTTGTGTGCGAGCCAAGGCGGCGGCGGCGATCGACAGCAAAGTGCCGCCCAGGCAATAGCCGGCGCTATGCACTGCCACGCCCGGTTCAATGCTGGCGATGACTTCCAGCGCAGCAAAAACCCCCATCTGCAGATAGTCATCCATACCCAGGTCGCGATCAGCCGCGTCCGGGTTATTCCATGACAGGATATATACCTGATGGCCTTGCTGCAGCATATAGCGCACCATTGAATTCTGCGGCGACAAATCCAGGATGTAATACTTCATGATCCAGGATGGCACGATCAGCAATGGTTCTGCATAGACTTGAGCAGTCTGAGGGCTGTAGCGGATCAACTCAATCAAGTGATTGCGATACACCACCGCGCCGGGCGTCACCGCGACCTCTGCGCCAGGCCGCCAATCTGATTGCTGAGGGTCATAAGCCGGTTTTTGCAAATCCTCCAGCCAATTTTGTTTTCCCTGCCACAAACTGGCGCCGCCGCTTTCCAGGGCGCGGCGCCAGATATCCGGATTACACCAGGGCAAATTACGCGGCGACCACATATCAAAGGCCTGGCGCAGAAAGAAGCGATTCATTTCCTGATGATGGTTGGATACACCGCGCACCTTGGTTGCCTCTTGCAGCCAGGATTGCCAGAACAGCCAGAATTGCTCACACTCCTCGCCCCAACTTTCCGTGCTTTTCAGCGCGGCTGCGGAAGTGGGCGCATGCTGCAGCCAATTCTGCATTTTCCGCATAGCGTCCAAACCCAGTTCCATCTGCCGGCCCGGTGAACTGGCCAAATGCAAACCCCAATCCATGCCAGCCAAGGTCAGCGCCACCGGCTCCAATCCGGCGGTGAAGGCCGCCACAAATGCATGCAAACTGCGATCCAGTTTGACTGTAGGGCTTTGCTCTGGCGCTGCACTGATAAATTCCGCACTGATGCTATTCATATTCACTCCGCTTGAAACTCAGATGCCATATTGCAGCAGATGACGGTTCAATAATTGCGCCAAGGCTGCCGAAGCGCTTGCGCTGCGCGGGCCTGCGCTGTCATCACACAAAATCACAGGAATACGTGCGCCCAGCACCAGCCCGCTATGCATAGCGCCGGCCTGCGTTTGCCACTGACGCGCCAATAAGTGCGCGCTCTCCAGATCCGGCGCCAGAAGGATGTCAACCGCGTCCTCTGCCGCTTGCGACAGGACTTGCCCCAAATCCAGCGGCCCATCCAGATCGGCGCCAGATATCTGACCACGCTCCGCCATTTTGCATAATGCGGCGGCGTCCAAGGTCGAAGGCAGATTGATATTGATCGTGTCTTGCGCCGCCAAGATGGCCACCTTTGGCGTCGGCACACCGTATGCCTGAGCCAGACGGATGGCATTTTGCACAATATCGGCTTTGATCATCAGATCCGGGGCGACATTGATGCCGGCGTCAGTCAAGAGCAAGGGCTGCAAACGTCCAGGCAAATCAAAGCGCACGATATGGGAGAGGCGGTATTTGCTTAGCAAGGCCGGGCGCGCCAACAAGGCATGCATCAACTCCTGCGCTTGTACGCTGCCCTTGAATAAGGCGGCAACTTGCCCGCTTTGCGCCATATCCAAGGCCAATTCGCAAGCAGCGTGGCTGTGCGGGGCATCATGGATAGGCAAATCACGGATATCCAGGCCGGCCGCCTCGGCTGCTGCCAGGATTTTGGCGCGCGGCCCCACCAGGACGGGCTGCAGCAAACCCAGTTCGCGCGCATCCAGCGCAGCTTGCAAGCTGAAGCCATGGCAAGGATGGACAAATGCGCAGCTTAATGCCGGCCAGCCTTTAACTTGCGCCAACAAAGCTTGCCAGCGTGCGTGCGGGTCAAATAATTGCAATTGCGGCATAGCAACCCGTGGCCGGCGCACTTTGCTGACCGGCGCAATTACCACAGCAGTGCCGCTGATCACCGTTACGCCTTGCTGATTAGCGATTTGGCAATCCAGTGTGACACGTTTTTTCTGATCATCCCGCGCCACTACGCTGGCCTGCACGGTGAGGGTGTCGCCGATCCGCATAGGCCGTAAAAAACGCAGGCTTTGTTCAACGTAAATTGTGCCCGGCCCCGGAAAACTGGCGCCCAGCAAGGTGGAAATCAACGCGCCGCCCCACATTCCGTGCGCGATGACGCCATGAAACAGCGTGTTTTCCGCATATTCGGCATCCACATGCGCCGGATTGACATCGCCTGAGATGGCGGCGAAGGCAAGAATATCGTCCACGCTTAAGCGCCGCACCAGACACGCCGAGCGGCCAATGGTCAAATCGTCATAGGTGATGTTTTCAATGAATTCGCTGCTGGCTGGCGCCTGATGCATATCAACTCCGGGAGAAATGCGGATAGCTGATTGTAAGCGGTATGCCGCGCCGCCCCCATAGTCCACACGCTCTAGTCCATTCAGCCGTTCAGCTCTCGTCCTCATCCTGCGCGGGGCGGCCCTGGCTGCGCATCGTCAAATCCGCCAGCATTTCCATCAATTGCGCAAAGCGCTGCTGACCCGGTTGCAAACGATCCACTTGCAACAGCACATCGCGCGCTTCCTCCGCCAAAGACGCTTCAAATCCATGTTTTTGCATATAAGAAATCATGATTTGCGCGCAATTGAACAACACCCGCAAATTGGTCGGCAACTGCTGTCGCGCATTGCGCATCCACTCCACCGCCTCCGGCAATTTGCCGGTTTTCCACAGCAACACGCCGCGATTCATCAAATCCGAGGCCTCTTTGCGGGAAGCGGCAATGATGCTGGCGCCCTCTTCCCCCATGCGCGCTTTTTCAAAAATCTCTTGCACTTCCTGCAACATCAAATCGTTGTCATGATTATTGCGAATGATCTCGGACAACAAAATAACCGGCGGCTCTTTGACCCCCACGGCAAACATCAGGCGCGCCATATCCAGACAAATCGGCGGCGCCGGACGGTCGGTGGTGGTGGCCAGCATTTCCCCCAGCTCATCGCCGGCGCGGCGCGCTTTGATATAGTCGCCGCTCTCGTGATACACCAAGCCTTCGGTAATTTTGGCGCGCAATTTCACCTGCTCGGTGTGATATTCCTTTTGCACCGCAGTCAACAAGGCAAGCGCCTCTTTGGTGTCGCTTTTCTGCCCGCACACGCGCGCCAACCCGAGCTGGGCGTCCGGGCTTTTGTAGATCGAAAATTCACTCATGGACAGACATTTGCGGAACGCCCGCTCGGCCTGCGCCGTGTTCCCGACTTTCATCGCCAATTCGCCCAGACTGCGTTGACGCTGCACGGAATTGGGGGATAACTTGGCCGCCGCCTCAAGGATTTTAGCGGCATCATCGAACTGTCCCATTTGCTGATATGTCGCCGCCAGCTGATCATAGGCGTCAATAAAGTAGCGGTTTTCATTGATGATTTCACGAAACATATCGCGCGCCACATGAAACTCGCCATTCTTCATCTTGATCTTGGCCAGGCCGGCGCGCGCCCAGATAAAGTCGCGCACGCCCAATACCCGCTCATACACTTCACGCGCCTGCTCATACTCACCGCTTTTAATCAGCAACATTGCTTTCATACGCAACAAATCCAAGGCATGCACCCGTGTTGCGTCCCCTTTCACGTCACATAATTTGGCGGCACGTAAATAATCTTTTTCCAGATAGGCCTGGTCAATCGGGCGAAACACCTGCTTGCGATGCCAGGCGCGGTTTAAACGCGTTAACAACACCTCTTCGGTAATCGGTTTGATCAGATACGCATCCGGCTGCAGCTCGGCGGCCCCCATCACGGATTCGACACTTTTTTCCGCAGACACCACAATCCACACCACAGTGGGCCGCACCAATTCGCGCAACTTGGCTTCTTCCAGAACCTGCTGGCCGTTTTTGCCCTGTCCCAGGTTGTAATCGCACAGCACCACGTTATAGCGGGTCTGTTGCAACATCATGATGGCTTCGCCGCCGCTGCCGGCTTGATCAACGAAACGGGCGCCAAGATTACGCAAGCTTTCGCGCAACAATTGACGCATGCCCTGAAAATCATCGACCAGTAAATAGTGCTGATTTTTCCAATCCGGCAGTTTGGCGTTGGCAGCTTCGGGGCCGGGTTTGGCGAATTGATGGGACATGGCGCCTCCTTCGTCTATGGCAAGCGCAAAACAAAACAGCCGCCGCCGAGCCGACCGCCATTCTCCAGCCGGACGCTACCGCTGCGCCCGCGATTTTTGTGCATTTTCGCCACTTCGCTGGAAAAATACAGTCCCAGTCCTGTGCTGTTGTTGGCGAAACTGACGCCTTGCGCCCGTCCGCATAAAGCCGCATTGCCACGCTCCAGCATGCCCGGCGGATAGCCTTCGCCATTGTCTTCGACACGGATTTCCAGCTCCTCGCCCTGAATCCGCATCAGCAGCAGAATCTGATCTTTGGTGTAATGCACGGCGTTATTAATGGCATGACTGACGACCCCCAGAATCAAGTCTTCATCGAAATACCAATCCTGTCCGGGATCGATATCGATCTCCAATGTGATGTGTTTGGAAGCGAGCAAGACTTTATTTTGCGCCTGCACCAGTTCAACAAAATCGCCCAGCCAGATGCCCTGCGGATCGTAGGGATAGCCAGGTTTGCCGACCTCTTTATACAGTGCGAGTAATTGAATCAGATTATTATTGAGGCGCTTGGCCTCGTACAGCATGTGCGCCATCTGCGGGTAAGACTGGGCGTCTTTACCGGCTTGATCCACCAGCAAGCGCTCCAGAGTGCAGCACAGCACGCTGATTGAATTTTTCATGTCATGCGCGGTGGAAGCCAGAAACATAAACAGTTCAGGCTCTTCCCGCGTCAACTCCTCGTCTGCGCCATCCATATGCTCTGCCTCCGTGCTGGTAGGGTGAACGGCTGCACTGGCGGCGACAAATGGGGGCGCTGACAGTGCCTGTTGCGCTTGCGAGTCTATCTTAGCCGGAAAAGCGCAGTGTGGAAATTGGCAGGCAGGTAAAGATGTAAAAAAACAAAAGGCGAACCGCAGTCCGCCTTTTGTCAAACAGGATGCGCTGAAATCAGAAGTTGAAGCGCGCGCCCAGGGACACGATGTTGGCTTTGCCGCCGTTGCCGTCAACCTTGCCAAAGCTTTCCAGCTCCAGGGTGATCGCTGCATTCTTGGTCAGGTGGTAGGCGGCGCCCACTGCTGCGTACAGATCCGTCTTATTGCCGCCGCCGGAAACGCTCACGCCCAAACCGCTGCCGCTCACGTCGGCTTTATTGCGCGCCACGCCCAGCTTGCCATACACGGAGAATTTGTCATTGATCGGCGCAGTGCCGCGACCGGCCAGGTAGAAGGAGGATACTTTCACTTCAGCAGAGCCGGTGGCCGCGCCGGAACTGAAGGTGGTTTTGGCGGAACCGAAGTCAGCGTAGCCGCCTTCGAGCGCCAGGTGCGGGGTAAATTCGTAACCGCCAAAGATTTTGAAGCCGGTCGGTTTGTCGCTGGTGGAGGTGACATTCGCGCCCACAACTTCGATCGAATAATTCGATTTTTCCAGCGCCACGCCGGCGTATGCGCCTTCAGCGTGTGCGGACATGGAAACAGCGGAAGCGCCAGTGATGAGTGCAGCGATCAGGATTTTTTTCATTTGGATTACTCGCAAAAAGTTAAAGAAGGCTGGCAATTTGCAATGCATTGCGCAAAGACTCAGCCGCTTTGCTCATGAAACTCTGCTCGTACCGGAGTCCCATTACAAAATAGTTGATGACGCAAGGTAACACCAGGAAAAAACAGGGTGTGAGGAGAAACAGTAAGAAGTGTTGCAAGCCGTAACTGACTTGCCAGTCAGATACTTTAATGCTACCCGGGGTAGCGCATTTTGCAACTGGCGGCGCGCGCCATCCTGCATGCTACACTTGGCGCTATTCCAATCTTTTCTCTACTTCCCTTATGAACGTCGTCATTCTTGCAGCCGGCATGGGAAAACGCATGCAATCCGCGCTGCCTAAAGTTTTACATCCGCTGGCCGGCAAGCCGCTGGTGCAACATGTGGTGGAAACCGCACACAGCCTGGGCGCACAGCACATTTGCGTGGTGTATGGTCATGGCGGCGATCTGGTGTGTGAACGCCTGACAAAAGCGTGTCCCGATATTCCACTCAATTTCGCATTACAGCAGCCGCAACTCGGCACCGGGCACGCGGTGCAACAAGCTGTGCCCCATCTCGGGGACAGCCCCTTGACGCTGGTGCTGTATGGCGATGTGCCGCTGATTTCCGCGCAAACCCTGCAAGCCTTGTTGGCGGTCGGTGCGCCGGATCGCTTGGCCTTGCTGACGATGGAAGTGGCGGATCCGACAGGCTTGGGCCGGATTGTGCGCGACCAGGGCGCGATCCGCCGCATTGTCGAACATAAAGACGCCACGCCGCAGGAATTGCAGATCCGTGAAATCAATACCGGCATCATGCTGATTCCAACCGCGCATCTGGGGCCATGGCTGGCCGCGCTGAAAAACGAAAATGCGCAAGGCGAATACTATTTAACCGACATCGTGGCGCAAGCGGTGGCGCAAGGCTTGCAAGTGGCCTCGGCCAGCGCACAAGCTGAATTTGAAATTCTCGGCGTCAACAGCAAGCAGCAATTGGCCCAGCTGGAGCGGCTCTACCAGGCGCATCAGGCGCAAACCTTATTGGCCGCCGGCGTCACGCTGATGGATCCGGCGCGCCTCGATATCCGTGGCAAACTGCGCTGCGGGCGCGATGTCAGCATTGACGTCAACTGTGTGTTTGAGGGCGATGTTGAGCTGGGCGAAGGCGTGCAGATCGGCGCCAATTGCGTGCTGAAGAATGTCAGCATCGCCGCCGGCGCCGTAATCCATCCCTTCTGTCACCTGGAAGGCGCCATCGTCGGAGCCGGCGCGCTGGTCGGCCCGTATGCGCGTCTGCGTCCCGGTGCGGAGCTGGCGCAACAAGTGCATATCGGGAATTTCGTCGAAGTCAAAAATGTGCAAATCGGCCCCGGCAGCAAAGCCAATCATCTGGCTTATCTGGGCGATGGCGAAGTGGGCGCGCGCGTCAACATCGGCGCCGGCACGATTTTCTGCAATTACGATGGGGTGAATAAATTCCGCACCGTGATTGAAGATGATGTCTTCATCGGCTCTGACAGCCAGCTGGTGGCCCCGGTGCGGGTCGGGGCCGGAGCCACGATTGGCGCCGGCTCCACCATCACGCAAGATGCGCCCGCCGGCAAACTCAGTCTGGCGCGCGGTCGTCAAGTCACCATTGAAAGCTGGCAACGGCCACAGAAAAAGCCGAAAGCCTGAGCCAGCGGCACATCAGCGCCCGGCCCCGGCGCAAAAAAGAAAAAAGCCACACTCCGCAAAGAGTGTGGCTTTTTCTTATGCGCTTACGGCTCAGCGTTGCGGGGCCGACTTGGCCGCTGCCGGCAAGGGCTTGCCGGCTTCAACCGCAGGTTGCGCCGCCGCCTGGCAATTCACGCCAGGCTGCAGGCTTACGCCTTTGTCGCCATTCTGTCCCTCTTGCGCGAGATTGCACGGCGGCAGGGTCTGCACTTCCAGTTTGCCTTGATGCGGCAAAGAAGTGGCCTGCTGCAAATCACCCGTGAAGCCATAGGTGATTTTTTGCTGGGTGTCGCCATTGCGCGCCACACCGCAATCGCCACCGCCCTGCACCGCGAAGCCGTTGCCGCCATCGCCAACCCCAATCGTATTGCCGCTGCGGCAGTTCGGCAGCGGACGCACTTCCAACGCGCCCTGATGCGGATACGAAGCCACCGCCTGCAAATCGCCGGCAAAGCCGTAGGTCATTTTCTTGGTCGAAGCGTCTTCTTTTTGCAACTTGGAAGACAAGCCTGTCATGGCCCCGGATTGCAAGGAGCTGATCGCGCCCGAAATCGACGCATTGCCGTTCACGCAAGCGCCCAGATTGACACGCAAACAGGTGGTATTCGCCACATCCGCAAAGAAGTCGGTCTTGAGCGCAAATGGGATCTGGATGAAGCCATTGCGTCCTTGCTGGAAGCGGGCGAGTTCCGCGCTGTTCAAACGGAATTGCGTGGTGGCGCTGCCAAAGTCCTTATCGCGCGGTACGGTGATATTCAAGACTTTGACATCAATCAGCTTGCCTTCCTGCTGCGTAATATCGCCACTGCGGCTGAGCATGCTGAATTCGCCGCTGGTCTTGATATTGCCCAAGCTCATCTTGCCGCTGGCGCTGACCGCAAGCGAGGCTGCGCTGCCGCTCACATCCAAGGCGCCGCCGGCGTCGAGAGAAACCGCGCCATTGCCGCTGACCACGGCCCGCAAATCGCTGGCGTCCACCAGTTTGACCGCGCCATCCAAGCTCACATTGCCAATGAAATCATTGTCTTTATGACTCAAGTCCGCCACGCCGTTATCAATCGATTTGATGTCAGTTGCGCCGCCAACTTTCAAGCCGGCGCTCTGCGTCACGCCGCCAGCCCCGGATTGCACGCTCAAACCCTGCTCCACGGTGGTGGCGCCGAACAGCAGCTTATTGCCCTTCAGGCTGAGTGCGCCGCCATTGGCGATGCCGGCCACGCTCAGATCAGCTGCCGCATGCAGGCTGACCGCACCACGGGTATTTAACTCCGCATCCAGATTCTTCGCGCTGTTGACCTGAGTCGCGCCGGCGTTCAGCGTGAGCTTGCCGCCAAAGGTGTTTTCTGCATGCGCCAAAGTAAGCGCTGCGCCATTCGTGTTGAAGCTGGCCGGGCCACTCAACTTCAGTGCAGCGCTTTGCGTCAACGCCCCGCTGCTGACCACCGACAAAGGCCCGCCGACATTCACCACGCCCAATTGCAGGGCGTTGGCGTCAACCACGCTGGCGGCGGCGTTGCCGCTGGTATTGAGCGAGAGCGCGCCTACGAAATCATTTTTGGCCGCATCCAGCACAATCGCGCTGTTGCCGCCGCTGATGCTGCTGACGCCCGCCACGCTCAGACCATCCGCAGTCTGGCTCACGCCTTGCGCACTGACCGTTAAATTGCCTTCGGTCTGCACCGCGCCCAACTGCAACGCCGCCTTATTGCCCAGGCTGATCGCATTATTCGCACCGCTGTTGCTGACTGAAACTGCGCCCTTGAATTCATTTTCCGCATCCGCCAAGGTCACCGCATTGCCGCCGGCAAGGATGCGGCTGGCGCCGCCCACCTTCAGCGCGCCATCTTGCGTCACTTCCCCGTTCGCATTCACATTCAATGCGCCGTTGATGCTGGACGCGCCGAGTTGCAGTGCTGCGCTGTTGATGCTGGCGTCGCCGCTGGCGGTGGCGCTGATGCTGAGCGCATTCACATCGGTGATTTGCAGCGCGCCGCCCTTGGCTTCGAGCTGGGTGAAGTCATTTGCCTGGGTCAGCGTAATCGCATTGCTGCCGGCGTTCAGGCTGGCGTTGCCCTTGACTTCCATCACGCTGTCCTTACTCTGCGTGATCGCGCCGCTGGCCGTCGCCTGCAAATTGCCGGCAACCTTGATCTGGCCGTAAGTCAAGGCCGCGCTGCTGCTGCTCAAGGCGCCCAGATTACCGGCCAATTCCAGCTTATTCAGGTCCGTAATGCTGGCGTTGGCGGCGTTGATTTCCACTTGAGTAAAATCATTCGCGCTCTGGGTCAAGCTGACCGTGCCGGCCCCGGCTTCGATGCTGGTCTTGCCGCTCACCGTGAGCGCGCCGTTTTGCGTGATATTCGCCGCGCTGCTGTTGAGCGAGAGCGCACCCGTCACGGCGCCCTTGGCCAGAATCAAGCCATTCTTGTCCACCACTTGCGTATCGCCGCTGTTCAAGCTCAAAGGCAAGGTGAAATCATTACCGTTGTTGTTCAACTGCGCCAGATTGCCGCTGGTGTTAATGGTGGTCTGGGCATTCCCGCTGCCGCTGGCTGCGGCTTGCGTCAGCGCGCCGCTTTGCTCCAGCTTGCCGCCGGTGCTGATATTCAGATTGCCATTGCCGACCGCCGAAGCGCCCAGCATCAGGGCATTCGCATCCACCACGCTGACATCATTGGTCCCGCTGTTATTCAGGCTCAGCGGGCCGGTGAAGTCATTATTGGCCTGGGTCAGCGCAATCGCATTGGCGCCGGCGTTGAAGCTGGCGCCCAGCGCGCCGGCGGCCTGCTTCAAGGCCCCGCTTTGCGTGATCGCGCCATTCGCGCTGACCGTCAATGTGCCGCTGCCGACAGTCGAGGCCGCCAACTGCAGTGCGCGGCCATTGCTGAGCGCGACATTATTCGCCCCGCTGTTATTCAAGGCCACCGGCCCGGTCAGGCTGTTGCTGTTCTTAGTCAACAGCAGTGCGCCTGCGCCGGCATTGAAGCTGGCTCCATCCGCCCCGGCTTCCTGCGTCAATTCGCCATCTTGCGTGATGCCGCTCTTGGCGCTCACGCTGAAGGCGCCGGAACCCAGATTCGATTTGCCGAGTTTCACCTCATTTGCATCCACCAGCGACACATCGTTGCGGCCGCTGTTATTGAACGCCACCGCGCCGGTGAAATCATTGCCTTCCTTATCCAGTTTGATAGCGGCGGCGCCGGCGTCAAAGCTGGCTTCACCGGCTTTCGCCGCCTGAGTCAATGCGCCGCTCTGGCTGATCGCGCCGGCGGCTTGCACCGTCAGCTTGCCGCTGCCCAGGCTGGAGAGGCCCAGATTCAAAGGCCCGTTATTGCGCAGCGCGACATCATTTTGCCCGCTGTTATTCAAGCTCACCGCGCCGCGCAGATTGTTATCCGCATTGCTCAAGGTGATCGCATTCGCGCCAGCATTGAAGCTTGCGCTTTGCGGCTCATTGCCGGTTTGTGTGATCAAACCCTCCTTGCTCTGGGTGATCGCGCCGCCAGCGCTAATCGCCAGTTTGCCGCTGCCGACTTCCACCTTATCCAGCAACAGGGCATTGCTGTCGCGCAGGGTGACATCAAAATTCCCGCTGTTCTTCAAGTTGACTGCCGCGCCGAAATTATTGTCCTTGTTGTCCAGCGTGATGCTGTTGGCGCCGGCGTCAAAGCTGGCGACATCCGCCACCGACAAGGCGCCGGTCTGGGTGATCGGGCCGCCGGCGATCGCCGTCAGCTTGCCGCTCAATGTCGAGCCGGACATGGCGATTGCAGAACGGTCGTAATTCAGCTTCAAGTCATGTAATTGGGTCGGCAAAGTCAGCGAGGCCGATGAGTTCGGATGCACATTGCGGATTTCCACATTATTGATGCTGCCGCTGCCATTGACGATGCTGACCGGGCCGGTGAAATCATTTTCCGCATCCGCCAGCAAAACGTTTTGCAAGCTGTTGGTATTGACGCGGAAAGTCGAGGAACCGCCCACCGTCAAACGCCCGGCCTGGGTGATATGGCCGCCGGCATTCACGATCAGATCGCGCGCCACACTGCTTTGCGCAAATTTGACCGTATTCGCATCGGTGATCAGCGCATTGCCGCTGCCGCTGGTGGTCAGCGCCACATTGCCGGTGAAATCATTATTGCTGTCGATCAAATTGATACTCCCGGCCCCGCTGTTGATGCTGACAAGGCCGGCATTGGCGGCCTGGCGCACAGCCCCGGTCTGGTTCAATTCGCCATTATTTTGAATCGTCAAGGCCCCCGTGCCCAAGGTGGACGCGCCCAGCGTCAAATTGTTCGCATCATAAATCACGACCTCACCGCCGCCGCTGGTGTTCAAGCTCACATCGCCCTTGAAATCATTCGCCACCTTGTCCAGACGGATCATGCCGCCGGCGGTGAAGCTGGATTTGCCATTCACCGTCAGCACATCGCTTTGCGTGATATTGCCGCCCGCAGTCAAGCTTAAATCACCTTCCAGCGTGTATTTGCCGATGTTGATCGAAGCGGTGTCAAATTGCAGCGCCAGGCTCTTCACATCAGATGGCAAAATCGGCCACAAGGCATTGTTATTCGCGTAACGCAGGCTGACTTTATCAATCAGGCCAGGGGCCGCTTCGGCAACCGTGACTTGTCCCTTGAATTGGTTAGGCTGGGTGTTCAGCAAAATATCCGATTTCACGTTCTGTATCGTGAATTTGGCTTCGCCGCTGATATCCAGCACGCCGCTTTGGCTGATATTGCCGCCGCTCGTCAGATTCAAGCTGCTCACGGTGCTGGCGCCCAGGTCAAGCGCATTCTTATCTTTCACCGTGGCCGCAGCGCTGCTGCTGAGTTTGAGCGCACCGGTGAAATCATTATCCGCATGATCCATCGTAATGCTGCCGCTGGTGCTGCTGACCACCGCCGCAGCCGCGCTGGCGGCCTGGGTCAAGGGGCCGGACTGGCTGATATTGCTGCCGGCGTTGATGGTCAGATTGCCGCTGCCCAGATCAAGCTTGCCCAATTCCAGCGTATTCGCGTCTTTCAGCGTCACAGCGTTATCGCCGCTGTTGCTGATCGCCACCGCCTGCTTGAAGTCATTGTCTTTATCCAGCGTCACCGGATACGCTCCGGTTTTCACTGAGGTGGCGCCGCTCACCGTCAAAATCCCGCTCTGGGTGACAGCCTTGCCGGCAGTCAGATCCAACTTGCCGCCCAGCGTCATGGCCGGCAGCGTCATGGCTGCATTCGGGAAATTCAGGGTCAGATCTTTCACCGCCGTGGCCAACTGCGGCACAGTGGCCAGATTATTGGCGTTGCTCACGCTGATATTGCGCATATTGCCGCTGCTGGCCGCCAACGTCAGCGTGCCGCTGAAATCATTCGCGCTATCGCTCAAGGTGACATCCACATCCGTCCCGCTGGCGGTCAGGGTCAGATTGCCGGCCAGATTCAAAGCTGCGCTTTGCGTGATCGCGCCCGCGCTTTGCAAGCTCAAATGCTGGCCAAGACTCAAGGCGCCCAATTCGGTGGCGCGGTTGTTGCGCACTTTCACATCGTTCGCACCGGTATTGCTCAGCGCCAGGCTGCCGACAAATTGGTTCTCCGCATGCTCCAGCGTGATCGGTTTATTCCCGGTGCTGATGCTGACTGCGCCAGCCTTGCCGTTCAAATCGGCGGTTTGCTTGATCGCCCCGGTTTGCGTAATCGCGCCGCCGACCGAGCTGATGCTCAAGGCGCCATCGCCGACAGTCGAAGCGCCCACGCTCAAATCGCCGGCATTCTTCAAGCTGACATCATTGCTGCCCTGATTTTGCAGACTGACCGCGCCGACAAACGCATTATTCACATCATTCAGCGCAATGCTGTTGGCGCCGGCATTGAAATTCGCCGTGCCGCTGACGCTGATCGGCCCGCTTTGCGTGATCTTGCCGCCGGTGGTGACGCTCAAATTGCCGTCAATATTGGTGGTGGCGATCTCCAGCGCAGCATTGTCATATTGCAAGCTCAAATTGCGCAGCTTGCTCGGGGCCACGACTGCCGTCGGGGTGCTGCCCAGACTGCGCACGGTCACATCCCGCACCGAATCGGCAGGTGGATTGACAGCGCTGATGCTGACTGTCCCTTTAAACTGATTTGCCTCGCCCAGCAATACATCGCGCTCGGCGCCGGCCACTCTAAAGGTCGAAGTCCCATCCACGCTCAAGGCGCCGCTCTGCGTGATATTGCCATTCGCATTCGCGTTCAAATTCCCTTTGATGGTATTCGCGCCAAACACCAAATCGCCGCCAGCGTTCGCGCTCAAATGCTGGCCGAGCACGCCGCCGGAGACATGCAAGCCATTCACATCGCTGATCGTGACATTGTTCGCGCCGCTGTTTTTCAGCGTCACCGCGCCGGTGAAATCATTATTGCCATGATTCAGCGTGATCGGATTGGCGCCTGCGTCAAAGCTGGCGCTCGCGCCTGCCAGCTGTGTCACCTTATCGGTTTGCGTAATCGCCCCGTTCGCACTCACGTTCAGCGCCCCGCTGCCAAGCTCCAAGCGGCCCAGAATCAAGGCGCTGTTGTTATTCAGCTGCACCGCCTTGTTCCCGCTATTGAGCAGGCTCACGCTGCCGCTGAACTGATTGGCTTCGCCCAGGGTGATCTTGTTCGCATCCGCCTTGAAGCTTGCAGCGCCGCCCACGCTTAAAGCGCCGCTTTGCTCCACATCGCCTTTCACATCAATCGTCAGCGTATTGCTGACCGAACCGGCGCCCAAGCTCAAGCCAGCGCTCTGACTCACGCTCAGATTGTGCAAGCTGTTCGAGGGCAAACTCAAGGTCTGCTTATTGATGCTCTTATTGTTCAGCTTCACATCATTAAAGCTGCCGCCATTGCTGCTGGCCAGCGCCATGCCGCTGTCAAACTGGTTGTCGCTGTGTTCCAGCGTCAAATCCACTCCGCTGGCGCTATCCGCTGTCGCCTGCAAAGCGCCGCTGACTTTCAGCGCCCCGTTCTGTGTGATATTGCCGCCCGAGGTCAGGTTCAAATTACCGCCCACCGTGGCCCCGTCCAGCGCCATGGTGCTGCCGGCGTTGAGACTGAGATTGCCGCCCACCGTGGCCGCGCTCAGATTCAAGCTGCTGCCGGCGCTCAAGCTGACATTCGCATCACTGTTGACGCTCACGCTCAAGCTGTTCTTGTCGCTCAAGGCGATATGCTTATCCACCCCGCTGCTGCTGAGTGTGACGGCATTCTGGAAATCATTGCCGGCGTCGCTCAAGGTAATGGTATCGGCCCCGGCGTTAAAGCTGGCGCTTCCCACCACTTTCAACGGCCCGCTTTGGCTGATCGCGCCGCCGGAAATCACCTCCAGATTGCCGGCGATGGTGGTTTGCGGCAAAGTCACCGAAGTATTGTCAAACTGCAGCTTCAAACTGTTGATGCCGGACGGCAGCACAGGATTGGCCGCCTTGGTGCTCAGATTGCGCAAGGTGACATCATCCACTGTGCCGCCGCTGCCGGCCGCCACCGTCACCGTGCCGGCGAAGTTATTCGCCTGATCCAGCGTGACATCATCCTTGGTTCCGGTAATGGTGAAGGTCGAAGCGCCGCTTACGAGCGCTGCGCCGCTTTGTGTGATTGCGCCCTTGGCATCCACATTCAACGCGCCGCCGGCTGTGATCGCAGCCAGCGAGAGCGCGCTGCCGGCGCGCAAACTCAGATCCTGGCCCGCTGTGCCGCCTGCGCTCAGCGCATTTTTGTCCACCACGCTGATGTTATGGGCGCCGCTATTGCTCAAGGTCAAGGCGCCGAGGAAATTATTATCGGCATGCTCCAGCGTGATCGGATTCGCGCCTGCGCTGATGCTGACCGCCGCCGCGCCGCTTTGCGTCAGGGCCTCATTTTGCGTAATCGCGCCAAGATTGGCGATGGTCAGCGCGCCGCTGCCCAAGTCCAGACGTCCCAGCAGCAAAGCCGCCTTCGATTTCAACACCACATCCTGCGCCCCGCTATTGGTCAGGGTGACGGCGCCGCCAAATTGATTGGTCTGCTCGGCCAGCGTGATCTTGCTGGCGCCGGCGTCGATGTTGACGCTGCCCTTGATATCAAACGCGCCGGTTTGCTTGACTTCACCGCCGGCGGCGATATTCAAATTGCCGCTCAATTCCAAGGTCGGCAAGGTTACCGAGGTGTTGGGGAAATTCAGGGTCAGATTGCGCAAACCCGAAATCGGCGAAGGATTCGAGGCCGCATTGCTCTTATTCCCGATACCGACATCCTGCAGCGTGCCGCCATTCACCGTGCTGATTTGAATGCTGCCGGTGAAATCATTATTCGGATTGCTCAAATCCACGCTGCCCTTGTCCGCATTAATGCTCAGCGACGTGGCGCCCGCCACCGTCAGCGGCGCAGATTGGCTGATATTCGCTGCGGTCAGATCCAGCTTGCCGCCGATGGTCGAAGCGCCCATCAGCAAATTGCTCTTGGCCGCCAGCTTGGCTTCATTCGGGCCACTGTTCTTCAAACTGACCGCTGCGCCGAATTCATTATTGGCATTGCTCAAATTGATGGTGTGGGCGCCGGCGTCGATGCTGGTCACGCCTGTCACTTTGAAGGCGTCACTTTGGCTGATATCGCCGCCTGCGCTGACCGTCAAAGCGCCGCCAATCGTGACCTTGCCCGGCAGGGCCAGTTTGGCGTTGGGGAAATTCAGCGTCAAATCATCGACATTCGCCGGCATCACCGGGGCCGCATCCTTGCTGCTGATATTTTTCAGATTCACATCGCGCACCGCACCGCCGCCGCTGGTCGCCACGGTGACTGCGCCAGCCAGATTATTGTCCTGGCTCAGGCTCACGTCATGCGTGCCGCCGGCGATGGTGAAGCTGGACGTGCCGCCGACCGTCAGTGCGGCGGTTTGGCTGATTTCGCCTTGCGCGCTGACGCTCAAATTGCGCGTCACGCTGGCCGCGCCCAACACCACCTCGCCGCTGCTGTTCAAAGCGGCGTCGCGCGTCACACTGTCATTGCCGAGGGTGATCTTGGCGGCGCTGATGCTCAGATCATTGCCCACCTTATTACCGCTGGTGGTGACAGTCGTGGCCGCCGTGATGCTCAAATTCTGTCCCACATTGCTGTCGGCCAGCGTCAGGCTGTTTTTATCGCGCAAGGCCACCGCATTACCGCCGCTGTTGCTGAGTTTGACTGAGCCGAGGAATTCATTATCCGCATGCTCCAGCGTGATCGGATTGGCGCCGGCGCTGATGCTGACCGCGCCCGCCCCGCTTTGCGTAATCGCCCCGCTTTGCTTGATTTCGCCGGTGCTGCTCAAGCTGAGCTTACCGCTGCCCAGATTCAGACTGGCGATTTCCAGCTTGCCGGCAGTGTTGATGCTGACATCGTTAGGCCCGCTATTGCTCAAAGTCAGCGCGCCGGTCAGGCTATTCGCCTGGCTCAAATCGACACTGTTGGCGCCGGCTGTAATCGTGCTGCTGCCGCCCACGCTCATGGCCCCGCTTTGGCTCAGCGCGCCGCCGACGGTCAGATCCAGATTGCCGCTGATGCTGAAGGCCGGCAAGGTCACCGCCGCATTCGGCAAATTCAAGCTCAGATTCGTCAGGCCCGACAAGGGTGAAGGCAAGGCTGCGCTGGCATAGCTGTTGGCATACGACAGATCTTGCAATTTACCGCTGTTGCTGGTGCTCAGGCTGACATTGCCCTTGATATTGTTGGCGCTCTTGCTCAAATCGATGTTTGCCGTGGCTTGATCAATCGTCAGATCCAGATTACCCGCCACGCTCACGGCCGCGCTCTGGCTGATCGCGCCATTCGCTTTCAGCGTCAAATTGCCGCTCAGATCCAGCGCCGGCAGGCTGACCGGGCCGGCGTCATTGCTCAGACTCAGATTGCGCATCTTATCCGGCACAGAGAAGCTCAAAGCGCTCGCGCCGCTATGACGCAAGGTGACATCCTGCACATTGCCGCTGTCCGCACTGACATTCACCGCGCCGCCAAACACATTGGCCTGATTCAAGCTCACATCGCGATTGCTGCCGCTGGTTTTGATGGTGCTGACGCCGCTGACATTCAACACCCCGCTCTGACTCACATTGCCGGCCGCATTCAGATTCAAGGCCCCGCCCACGGTATTCGCGCCCAAGGTGATATTCGCCGCGCTGACCGTCAAGTCCTGTCCCACGGTGCTGCCGCTGACGGTGACATCATTGACGTCGCTCAGTTTCACGTCTTTCGCGCCGCTGTTTTTCAAGCTGACGCTGGAAAAATCATTCTTGTTGTTGGTCAGCGTGATCGCATTGCCTGCGGCGTCAATTGTGGCCACCCCGCCGGCGGTTTGCGTAATCTCTTCAGCCTGGGTCACTGCGCCGTCGGCAGTCACATTCAAGGCGCCATTCCCCAGTTCCAGGCGGCCCAATTGCAAGGCCCCGCTGCTGTTGATTTGCACCGCGCCGGTGCTGCTGACATTGACTTGCTGACCAAAGCTGTTGGTTTTGTCCAGCGTCACGCTGTTCGCCCCGGTCGCCAGGGTGGTCGTGCCGGTCACGCTCAAATTGCCGCTTTGCGTCAAGGCGCCGCCGGCAATCGCGTCCAGATTGCCGCTCAAGCTTACGCCGCCCGGCAGGGTCAGTTTGGCTTGCGGGAAATTCAGACTCAGGCTGTGCATGCTGGCCGGCGTCAACGGCGCGGCATCGTTTTTGCTGATATTTTTCAGGCTGACATCATTCAGCTCGCCGCTGCCGCTCACGGCCAGCGTTACCTGCCCGCTCAGATTATTGTCTTGCGTCAGCGTGATATCGTGTTTGCCATCGGCAATCGTCAAGCTGGACGTGCCGGTCACCGTCAAGGCGCCGCTTTGCGTGATATCGCCTTTAGCACTGACCTCCAGATTGCCTTTGATCGTGCCGCCGGCCAAGACCATATCCTTGCCGCCGCTCAAGCTCAGATTGCGCGTCACGCTGTCATTGCCAAGCGTAATCTTGTCGCCGGCAGTGATGCTCAAATCACGTCCCACCGTATTCCCGCCGGTGCTCGCGGTCGTGCCGGCGGTAATGCTCAGGTCCTGTCCCACGCTGCCGTTTTTGACGGTGATCGCATTCGCATCTTTGATGGTGGCGTTATTGCTTCCGGTGGTGGTCAGACTGACTGTGCCGGTGAAATCATTGTCTTTGTGATCCAGCGTGATCGGATTCGCGCCGGCATTCACACTCACCGCGCCCGCGCTGGCGCCCTGGCTGATCGCGCCGCTCTGGGTAATCGCACCGCCTGCATTCAAGCTCAGCGCGCCTTGTCCCATCTCAAGCGAAGCGATTTCCATCGCGCCGGAGGTGGTCAAGGCAATATTGTTGCTGCCGCTGTTTTTCAAAGTCACCGCACCAGTCAACGCATTGCTTTGCGTCAGGCTGATTTCCTTGCCGGCGTTGATGCTGGTGGTTTTGGTGACCGTGAAAGCGCCGCTTTGCGTGACGTTGCCGCCAGCCGTAATGTTCAAATCGCCGCTCAAGTTCAGGCTCGGCAAGCTCACGTCCGCATTCGGGAAATTCAGCGTCAAATTGCGCAATCCCGTGATTTGCGACGGATTGCTGGCGCTCGCGCTGTCATTGCCGATGCCCACATCCTGCAAGGTGGCGCCGTTCACCGTATTCAAATTGACTGCGCCGGTGAAAGTATTATCGCTGCGGCTCAAATCCACCCCGGCTGTCACGCCACCCGCAATGCCATTGATCGTCAGATTGCTGTCACCGCCGACTTTCACGCCCGCGCTCTGGCTGATATTGCCGCCGGCAGTCAGGCTTAAATTGCCGCCCACATTCGAGGCGCCGAGGCTGAGCGCATCTTTATCCGTCACACTGACGGCATTCGAACCGCTGTTTTTCAGCGACAGTGCGGCTTGGAAATCGTTGCTGCTGTCATTCAAGGTGATGGCGTTGGCGCCAGCGTTGAAACTGGCGGCGCCGCCAACGGTCAGCGTGCCGCTCTGCGTAATCGCACCGCCGGCGGTGACATCCAGCTTGCCTGTCAAGCTCAGGGTCTTCAGATTAATCGCGGCCGCATCGTGCTGCAGCGTCAAATCGCTCAAACCCGCCGGCAAGACGCCCAAGGTAGCGCTGGCGTTGGTGTTGCGCAAATTCAGGCTGGCGGCGCTGCCGCTGTTGGCGGTGGTCAAGGTCACCACGCCGGCCAGATCATTCGCTTTATCCAGCGTCACGCTGACCCCGGTGGCAGTGTCCACTTTCAAGGTGGTGGTTCCGCCAACCGTCAGCGCATCGCTTTGGCTGATATTGCCTTTCGCTGTTACGTTCAGATTATTGCCGACCGAAGCCTCGCCCAAAATCAGCGCATCACCAGATGTCAATTGCAGATTCTGACTGGCAGTCAGCTTGCCGCTCTGGCTTAGCGCAGCATCGCTGCTGGCGATCAAATCACGTCCGGCTGTATTAGCGCCCAAACTCAATGCGCCACCCGCTGTGATTTTCAAATCCTGGCCCACGCTGCTGTCGCTGACCGTCAAGGCGCCAAGGTTTTTAATGCTGGCGTCATTACTGCCGCTGGTTTGCAACTTGACTGTGCCGGTCAAAGCATTGTCATTCGTCAAGGTAATCGCATGGGCGCCGGCATTGACGCTGACTGCGCCGGCGGCGCTGGCCTGCGTGATGGTTTCGCCTGGCGCCTGGGTGATATCGCCACCGCTGGCGCTGATCGTCAGCGTGCCTGTGCCGACATTTATATTGCCTAATTCGATGCCAGTGCTGGCGTTCAAGCTGACATTGTGATTTGCGCTGTTGCTGAGGCTGACTTTGGCGCCAAACTCATTCGCCTTATCCAGTGTGATCACCCCGTTACTGGCGCTGAAACTGGCGTCGCCAGCGATTTTCAGCACAGTTGCGTCTTGCTGTGTCACCCCATTGCCTGCGCTGACGCTTAGATTGCCGCTCAGTTCCAACGCCGGCAAACTCAGTGCGGCATTCGGGTAATTCAAGGTCAAATTGGTAGCCGCGCCGATGCTCGGATAAGCCGCCTTACTCGCGGTATTGGTCAAGCTGGCGTCTAACATGCCACCAGTATCAGCCGCCAAGGTGATCGCGCCATCCAGCTTATTCAAGCTGTTATCCAATACGATGCTCTTATCTTTGGCAGTGCTGAAGCTGCTGCTTCCGCTCACGCTCAAGGCGCCGCTTTGGCTGATGTCGTCGCCAGCTTTAACAGTCAACGTTCCACTTGCAGTTGAAGCAGCAAACGCAAGCTTACCGGAGGCGGTCACAGAAACATCCGTACCACTCAGCGCGACCGTGCCCTTGAATGCATTGTTCTCTGTCAGCTTAATCACGTTACCGCCAGAGTTAAAGCTGGCATTGCCGCTCACCGTCAGCGCTTTGCCTGTCGCTTGTGTCAATGCGCCGCTGCTTTCCACGCTCAAGTTGCCGCCAATGGTCAGGTCAGTCAAAACCAAGGGCCCCGTCCCTACCAAGTTCACATCATCAACCTTGGCCGGGAAACTCAAGGCGGGCAAGCTGTTCACCTTCAAGCTCAGGTCGCGCATTTCTCCTGCGCTTGATGAGATGTCCAGCGTAGCGCCGAAGTTATTCGTGGTGCTGCTGCTGAAATCCACATCAGCAGACGATGAGGACAAATTGATCGTGGTTTTTCCTGTTGTGTCATTTAAAGCGATGGCGCTGGATGCCGCCTGACTGACACTGCCGCCAGCAGTAATCGTCAGCTGACCGCCAAGTTTTGTCTCACCACCAAACACCAGGTCATTCACATCCTTAATTGTCGCGCTGTATGTATTGCTCTGCGTCTGTGTCAGCGTCACTGGGCCGATAAAGTCATTCGCATTATCCAGAGTGATGTTGCCGTTACCGGTTGATATTTTCACACTGCCGGTCGCACCGGAAGCCTGGGTGATTGGGCCGGACTGGGTGATATTGCCCGTTGCCGTCAGAGTGAAATTACCCGTGCCCAGGGTGCTTGATGCAAGTTGAAGGCTCCCATCATTATTGATGATTGCCGCAGAATTTGAGCTGGCGTTATTGATTGCCAATGTGCCGGCAAATTTATTGCCATTGCCCAGTGTGATCGCGCCGCCTGCGGTGACAGTCGCCGCCCCATTCATGTCAATGGAAGTGGCGGCATCATGCTTCACATCTCCACCAGCGCTTAAATTCAATGTGGCATTACTACTTAAAGCGATACTTTTGATAGTCAAATCATTACCGGCTGCCAAGCTGGCATTCCCCGTCACCCACAATACCGGCGTCGACAGGCTTGCATTTTTCTCTACATTCGTAATCCGAATCATAGAAAGATTTGCATTCGGGTTACTCAAATTCAAGCTCAAATTCGCGACAGACAAAGGCAATGTCGGCAAGGTGGCTGAGGCATGCGAGTTGGTGAAGCTGAAATCCCCTACTTTGCCAGAACCTGCTGTGGCAATGGTCACTTTACCAGACATGCTGTTGCTGGCATTGTCCAAAATTATCGACCCGGCCCCTCTTTGCGTGACAGACGTTGTGCCACCAACACTCAGCGCACCGCTTTGCGTCAAATTACCGCTGGCTGTAATCGACAAATTCTTCCCGACAGAAGATGCTGCTAACTTCAAATCATTGGTATCACGAATCGATGCATCACTGCTGTTGCCACTGGTCAAAGCCACCGCGCCGGTGAAATCATTCCCCGAATTCGACAAGGTAATCGCACCAGTGCTGGTGAAGCTGGCCGCTCCTGCACTGGCCGACTGGGTAATGGCCCCAGTTTGTGAAATCGCACCAGCGGCTTCCACCGCCAAACTTCCAGACCCCGCGCTGATAGATGCGATGCTCAAGGCTTCAGCATTTTTGAATTTCAGATCATGCGCTCCGCTGTTACTCAAACTGACCGCACCACTCAACTGATTGCTGCTGGTGCTCAGATCAAGGCTGGAGCCTGCCGTGAAACTGGCTGTGCCGCTTGTGGTGATCACCCCTGTTTGTGACAATGCACCACCGCTCGAGACAGTCAAGCCGCCGCTGCCCAGACTCATGGCGCCCAAAATCAATGCGTCCGTATCACGCAGACTGACGCCGCCCGAATTGCTCACGCCAACAGCGCCGGCAAAATTATTTGTGGCATTGCTCAGCGTGACCGCAGCCGAACCCGTGCTTAAATTCAACGCGCCACTGGTAGTCAGTGTATTTCCTGAAGTCTGGCTGATTGGCTGATTCGTTGTGGTGAAATTCGCCGTGCCAGCGGTGATCGCCGTCGCGCCATCACGAAATGAGTATTCGCCACTGAGTTCAGTGAAGGTAGCGGTATGCGCCCCGACATTGATCGCACCCGTCACATAGATATCCGCGCTATTCGATGTCTTTAATGAAAAGTTACCGCCCGTGTTTGTAATCACCCCCAGATAATCAAGATAATTATTCTGGGTGCTTAAATTCACATCGCCTGTGCTGTTCTCCAGACTCAATTTATCAGCTGTCAATACCCCGGACTGCGTCAACGCATGGTTGTTTTTCAAGCTGAAATTTTTGTTTTTGGAAACATTCACCGTACCCAGATCACTGATCACATTGGTAGCGCCAGTCAAATCCACATTGCCGCTGGTGTTGGTCAAGGTCAGCCGGTTAGCAGTCAATGCCCCGCTTTGCGCCACACTGCCGCTGCCAGTAAAGGTCAGATTGCCTGCTCCCAGATTCGATTCCGCAAAACTGACCGCACTATTGGAGGAAGTAACAAAGACATCTTTGCCACTTGTATTCATGCTCAGCGTCGAAGCGTTTGTCTGAATCGGAATCGTGCTGCTGCCGATGTCTCCCGAATTCGCTTTCAAATGCAGGGCTGAGGCGGTCACTGTTTTTGATGCTGCGCTCAGCACCGCCCCCCCCTGCAAAGTCAGTGTCCCGGAGCCAAAAGCCAAACTGCTGTTTATATTCAGATTTCCGCTATGCGAGCTGTTGCCAATCTGGACAGGACTGCCAAACCCGGCAAGCGCAGACGCTTCAATCGAGTCAAAGCTGAGCGCACCTGAAACATTCGAGCCAAGACTGATATCCACCGTAGGCGTATAAGGACTGAGCTTCAGTAAGGTAAGATTCGTACCGTCAGTGACGCCGCCCTCAAACTGCATCCGATCGGCCTGGATATCCACAGATGCGGCTTTCACGCTCCCCCCGTCCGCAAAGGTAAATGAGCCGGAAGAATGTTTATACACCACGGAAACATTTTTGCCGCTGGCGCTGATCGCCCCATCGAATGTAAATGAGGAAGCATTATTAGTCAGGCTGAAATCCCCGCCTGCGATGGTCAAATCGCCAAGCTCAGAGATTTCATTATCCAACCCCAGCGTCACCGCACCGCCGGCGTTATTCAACACCAGGACGCCTGCTTTCATCACTCCGCTTTGCGTCAGCGCTTGCGTGTTTTTCAGGGTGAAGGTTTGCCCTGTCGCGTCAATCGCGCCCAAGTCGCCGATCACATTGCTTTGATCCAGCGTGGTCGCGCCGCCGGTATTGGTCAGCACCAGCTTATCGGCCTTCATCACGCCGCTTTGCGTCAACGCCTGCGTGTTTTTCAGGGTGAAGGTTTGCCCTGTCGCGTCAATCGCGCCCAAGTCGCCAATCACATTGCTTTGATCCAGCGTGCTCGCGCCGCCGGTATTGGTCAACACCAGCTTATCCGCTGTCAGCACGCCGCTTTGCGTCAAGGCTTGCGTGTTTTTCAGGGTAAAGGTTTGCCCTGTCGCATCAATCGCGCCCAGATCGCCAATCACATTGCTTTGATCCAGCGTGCTCGCGCCGCTGGTGTTGGTCAAGACCAGCTTATCCGCTGTCAGCACGCCGCTTTGCGTCAAGGCTTGCGTGTTTTTCAGGGTAAAGGTTTGCCCTGTCGCATCAATCGCGCCCAAGTCGCCGATCACATTGCTTTGATTCAGCGTGGTCGCACCGCTGGTGTTGGTCAGCGCCAGTTTACTCGCCTTCAGCACCCCGCTTTGCGTCAGCGCCTGCGTATTTTTCAGCGTGAAGGTTTGCCCTGTCGCATCAATTGCGCCCAGATCGCCAATCACATTGCTTTGATCCAGCGTGCTCGCGCCGCCGGTATTGGTCAGCACCAGCTTATCCGCCTTCAGCACCCCGCTTTGCGTCAAGGCTTGCGTGTTCTTCAGGGTGAAGGTTTGCCCGCTCGCGTCAATCGCGCCCAAATCGCCGATCACATTGCTTTGATCCAGCGTGCTCGCGCCACTGGTGTTGGTCAGCACCAGCTTATCCGCCTTCAGCACCCCGCTTTGGGTCAAGGCTTGCGTGTTTTTCAGCGTAAAGGTTTGCCCTGTCGCATCAATCGCGCCCAAATCGCCGATCACATTGCTTTGATTCAGCGTGCTCGCGCCGCTGGTGTTGGTCAGCGCCAGCTTATCCGCCTTCAGCACCCCGCTTTGCGTCAAGGCTTGCGTGTTCTTCAGGGTAAAGGTTTGCCCTGTCGCGTCAATCGCACCCAAATCGCCGATCACATTGCTTTGATCCAGTGTGGTCGCGCCGCTGGTATTGGTCAGCACCAGCTTATCCGCCTTCAGCACCCCGCTTTGCGTCAGCGCCTGCGTATTTTTCAGGGTAAAGGTTTGCCCTGTCGCGTCAATCGCTCCCAAGTCGCCAATCACATTGCTTTGATTCAGCGTGCTCGCGCCGCTGGTGTTGGTCAGCACCAGCTGATCCGCTTTCAGCACCCCACTTTGGGTCAAGGCTTGCGTGTTTTTCAGCGTAAAGGTTTGCCCTGTCGCATCAATCGCGCCCAAATCGCCAATCACATTGCTTTGATCCAGCGTGGTCGCGCCGCCGGTATTGGTCAGCACCAGCTTATCCGCTGTCAGCACCCCGCTTTGGGTCAAGGCTTGCGTGTTTTTCAGCGTAAAGGTTTGCCCTGTCGCATCAATCGCGCCCAGCTCGCCAATCACATTGCTTTGATCCAGCGTGGTCGCGCCGCCGGTATTGGTCAGCACCAGCTTATCCGCTGTCAGCACGCCGCTTTGCGTCAGGGCTTGCGTGTTTTTCAGGGTGAAGGTTTGCCCTGTCGCGTCAATCGCGCCCAGATCGCCAATCACATTGCTTTGATTCAGCGTGGTCGCGCCGCCGGTATTGGTCAGCACCAGCTTATCCGCTGTCAGCACGCCGCTTTGGGTCAAGGCTTGCGTGTTTTTCAGGGTGAAGGTTTGCCCTGTCGCATCAATTGCACCCAGCTCGCCGATCACATTGCTTTGATCCAGCGTGCTCGCGCCGCCGGTGTTGGTCAACACCAGCTTATCCGCTTTCAGCACCCCGCTTTGCGTCACCGCAACGGTGTTCTTCAGCGTGACCGTTTTGCCCGCCGCATCAATCGCGCCTAAATCAGCGATTGCATTGCTTTGATCCAGCGTGGTGGCGCCGCCGGTATTCGTCACCGTCAAAGAGCCTGCAGTAATTACCGCGCCCGTGGTCTGACTGAGCGCGCCGCTGGCGCTGTCAGTATTATTCAAGGTCACCGTGCCGGCCCCGGCATTGATGGTGGAGAGCGTCATCGCGCCCTTCGTGGTCGCGCTCAGCGTACCGCCGCCGGTGGCGATCGAAGACGCCGCATCCATCGTGATGCTGCTGGCGTTTGTCCCCGCTGTGCCGCCCACCCCGCTCATGCCGGCTTTCAACGCCACATTCAGGGTATTGCTGTTGTTGTCGATCTTGCCGTTGGCGGTGAAGACGATATTTTTTTCCGCTTCCAGCGACAGAGTGGCGTTGCCACTGGCGGTAACGGTGGCGTCCACTGTGATATTGCCGTCCTGCGTGCCGCTGCTGCCGGTGTGCACGCGGATGGTGTTGCCGCCGGCCAGTGCAGTCGAGAGTGAGGATACGTTCACCACCGCATCGTCCGCCGTGGCGTCGAAAATCTTGGCGTCAGTGGCGTTATCCACGCCGGCATTCGTGCCGCTGGAAATCGTCACATTGCGCGGATCCAGCAACCATGTGCCGCCCTTGCCCTGGTTTTTCGCCGCTGCGGCGTCCACCTGTCCCTTCACGCTGAGCAGATTTTTGCCCGACGTTTCGACTTGGCCGCCATTGCCGCCTTGCGCCCCGCCGCGCGCTTCAATCTTGCCATCGAAGCGGGTTTTATCTTCCGCCCACAGCACCACTTTGCCGCCGTCGCCCTGCTCGATGGCGTTGGCCTTGATTTGCGCGCCTGCTGCGACATTTGTCATGCTGGCCTTGGGCATCGCGCCCTTGCCTTGCCAATCGCCGCCGACCAGCACTTCACCGCCGCCGCTGCGGCCCGAGGCATCCAGCTGCGCGCTGCTGCGCACAGCAATCTTATCGCCTTGCACCTGGATGGTTCCGCCCTTGCCCTGGGCATTTGAGACGTCCAGCTGGCCGGCCACACTGACCACGCCGCGCGTGCCGCCATCCAGCACAATCTTGCCGTTTTGCATGCTCATGCCGGTAGCGCGCACGCTGCCGCCGGTATTGATCACAGTATCCAGCAAGGCTTCCGCGCTCTTGGCGGCAAACACCACCTGGCCGGCCTGCGCCTGGCCGCTGTGTTCAAGCTTGGCTTTCAGCGCAGCCGCATCCACGCTCACATTCACCATGCCATTGCCCATCGCGAGCGTGACGCGGTCGCCGGCGGCCAGCGCCAGCGTGCCTTGCGGCGCATTCAGCACACCGCTGTTATTGATTTGCGGCGCGATCAAACTCAAATAACCGCCCTGCTGCACATTGATGCTGCCGGCATTCAGAATGCCTTGTGCGCCTCCTTGATTCACAAACCGGTAATTGCCGGCCAGAAAATCCTGATTCGAGAGCGATAATGTGGAGGCGACAAAACTGCCGGTGTTGACCGCCGCGCCCGGCGCAAAATACACCCCCGCGCTATTCACCAGAAATACGCTGCCATTCGCTTTCAAACTGCCGAAAATCTGCGAAGGATTGCCTGACAAAACCCGGTTCAAGGCCACGCTGGCGGCATTCGGCTGATTGAACACCACGCTTTCGCCGCGCGCGATATTGAAATTCCGCCAATCGATCACCGCTTTTTGCGTGCTCTGCTGCACCGTCATGCTGTGCGGCGAAGGCTGGCTGATTTGCGCCTGTCCCGCCGTCACTTGCGGCGCAACCGGCAGCGCCTGCACCAGCGAGGGCACAAACGGCAACAGCATCAGCAATGTGATGCGACTCAAACGCCGGGTCGGGCGCGGATTCACCGTCAAACGCAACTTGGCCGACAGCCATACCACCAGGGGACGCAGCTTTTTGCCAGCGCGTTGCAGTGCGCGGCGCGCCAGGCGCGACAGCGCGTTCGCCGGCGCCACAGGCGTGAAGGTGGAAACAGCGGAGGAAGCAGCGGGGGAGTCAGTACGCATCATCATTTCATTACTCGCTTTTGGTATTCGTATCAGGCAATCAGGGCGTCAGAACCAGCGTATGCCCTGGAACCACAGGCGCAGGCGGTTGGCCCCCTCGTCCGAGGTGGAGGGGCCGGACAAACCCCAGGCCAGGTCGGAGCGGATCAGGAATTCATCCGGCGCGCCAAGTTTGAAGCCGACCCCGATCGCGCCCAGGCCGCGCCGGTTGGCGCCCGCATCGGAAATCTGCGGGGCCTGGCCCGGATTGCGGTTGCGCCACACCATGCCGTAATCGGCAAAAGCCGACAGCGACAGACCGGCGCCAAGGAATTTGACATCCGGCATGGCGTAACGCAATTCCGCGCTGGCGGCAAAGCCCTGATCGCCGCCGCCTTCGCCTGCCGGATAGCCGCGCACCCGGTTCGCGCCGCCCAGGGTGAATTTTTCAGCCGAGGTCAAATTCTTCGAGGCCAATTGCCCGCTCACGGTAAACATGCCTTCCAGACGCGAATTGAATTTGAATTGTTGCAAACGGCTCAGATTGAAGTTGATCTTGGCGAAGCGGCCCGCAGTGTGATAGCCGTCGCGTCCCTGATCCAGATCCATTTGCGCTTTTTCTTTGATTTTGAGATTGCCCAAAATCAAATCCAGATTCGCCGTGTTGACATGGCCATCGCCACGGTAGTCGCCATTGAATTGGAATTTGAGGGAGTCGATCGATTTATTCTGGTCTTCCGTTTGCGCCTGTTTATCCAGCAGGCGTTTGGTTTCAAGACCAAACTGGCCGACCAGGTTGTATTCCTTGGTGCGCAGGAAAGGATGCACCGCCACCAGTTCCGCCAGGGTGGCGGCGCCGTTGACATTCAATTCTTTGAAGTTGCGGCCCAAAGCATATGACAGCTTGGACAGATTGAAGCCGACGCGGGTGCCGTAGGGGCCGACCGGGGCCAGATAACCCAGGCGACCAAACACGTTGGTCGGGGTCTGCGCCAGGGTGGTGTTGAGGTTCAAAATATCGCCAATGCCGAACGGCGCCAGATAATTCGCGCGCAAAGTGGCGCGGTATTCGCCAGCGAAACGGCTGCCCGCATTATCGAATTCGAGATTGCCGTTCAAGCGGCGCAATTCCGGCTTGGGCTGGATTTCCAGCGCAATATTGGCAGTGCCCGGCTCCTCGCCGGGGCTGAAGGTGGATTTGACTTCGACCCCCGGCAAGTCATTCAATTTCAGCAAGGGGCTTTCAATCGAGTTTTCAGTAATCAGGTCGCCCGGCTTCAAAGCCGACAACATGGTTTTGAATTGCGCTTCGGAAATCGTCGCGCCCTTGGGCAGCGGCGTGACAATATTCACCTTGCCGACGCGCCCTTCAAACACCTGGAAGGTCACCACGCCATCGCTCAACTCCTGGCGCGGCAATTGCACGCTGGCCAGGAAGTAGCGGTTGCCGGTGTAATGTCCCTTGACCTTGCTGGCGATATCTTCCAAGCCGGCGAAATCGACTTCCTTGCCGATATCATCCGCCACCAGCGCTTGCAACTGGGCTTCGGTGTACACCGTATTTCCGGTGAAACGGAAACCTTTGGGCGTAAATTTCAAGCTGGGCGCCGGCGGCGCAACCGCCACTGGCGGCGCAGCAGGCAATGCCGCCACCCCGCCCTTGCGCTCACGCTGCAATTTTTCCAGGCTTTCGATGCGTTTTAACATCTTCGTCGCCAAATCGCGCAATTCTTGCAATTCCTGGTCAATGCTGTCAGCCGCCGCGTCGTTGGCCCAAGCCTGCATCGGCAACCCCAGGCTGGCCATCATGCCGGCCAGGATCCAGTGGCGGCAGGCCCGGCGCAAAACCAGCGTCATTTGCGCTGGCGCGAAGCGGGGAGGAAGCTTCTGGATTGCATGCATGTTCATTCGCTACTCTTTTCCTTTTGACAATTTTTTATCGCGCCTTAGCGCCGCGCGCATCACGCGCGCGCGTGAAAAACAGGGCAACTGCCGTCAAGCTACGGGTTAGGGGTTTGCTGCAGACTCGCCGCATAATGCCGGGTCATGTAAGCGCACGAATTGCGCGCGCACTGAACGGCGGCTGCCACGGTGATGGCAGTGGAATGCATGGATGGGGGGAGTTGCAATCCGGTGGATTCTTATTAACAGCACTTTTTGACCGGCACGCTATCATAGCAGTTGTATGAGGATTGGCAATAGGCGAAAACATTTTATTGCAGATTAAAACTTTCCATTCCGCTGTTACAACAACATCAAGTAATACGCCGAGCGGCGCACTCCCCGCTGCCCATTGTCGGAAATCCGACAAGCTTGCCGGATTCGGGTTGCATGGCGTCTGAATTGAATGTATCGTTTTGACTCACCCTTGCCGCTATCCCAAGACGACCTTGACTACCTGGACGCAACTCACCCCCAGCCGCCTGCATCAATGCGGCAAGCTGCAGGCTTACGGCATGACCAATGTCGGGCGCGTGCGCAAATCGAATGAGGATAATTTCCTGATCGATGAAACGCTTGGCCTGTGCATCGTCGGCGATGGCATGGGCGGCCACGAAGCAGGCGAAATCGCCAGCGCGGAAGCGCTCGAAGCCCTGCGTTTTTTCATCCGTCACCGCCTTCAAACCGGCGCCGGCGCCGCGCCGCCGGATGAGGATGACACGGTGCCGGCGATCCAGCCGGGATTGCCGATCAAGCGCCCCACTGTGCAAGACGACCCCGACGCCACCCTGTCCGACGGCTCGATGCCGGCAGTGGCGACGGTGTTTGACGCCGTCGAATACGCCAACGCCCATCTGTACAAACAAAACCAGAGCCAGTCCATGGAAGAAGGGCGCGGCATGGGCACCACGCTGACCGGCTGGTGGCAATTTCTGCCCGGCGCCCCGGTGGTGGTGTTCCATGTTGGCGACAGCCGCCTTTACCTGCTGCGCGACGGTCAATTGCAGCAACTCACCAAAGACCAAACCCTGTACCAGCAAGCGCTTGACATGGGGCAAACCAACCACATGCCGGCGCGCAATCTCTTGCTGCAGGCGGTCGGCCCGAGCGATTACGTCAACCCGGAAGTATTTCCCTACAACATGCAAAGCGGCGATTTATATCTGCTGTGCTCAGACGGCTTGCATTCCGGCGTGCCCGACAATGTGATTCAAGACGCCTTGCGCAAGACGCACGCCGACAATTTGCCGCAAATTTGCGAAATGTTGATCGATCTGGCGAATCAATACGGCGGCAAAGACAATGTCACCGTCGTACTGGCGCGCCACCCCTGAGTCAAGCGCACCCTGTGGACAACGCTGTGCATAAACCCTGTAAAACCCCGTTCATAATTTGTGCATACACTGTTGAAATATTTTTTCACTGTGGATAAAGCTGTGAATAGCAGCTGCAAAGTCTGTTGATAAGAAAGGCAAGCGCCATGCAAGACCCTTTTTCCCTGGCCGGCAAACGCGGCTTGATTCTTGGCCTGGCGAATGAACACAGCATCGCCTGGGGTTGCGCCAAAGTCGCGCATGCGCGCGGCGCGCGTCTGGCCCTGTCCTGCCTGAACCCGAAAGTGGCCGGCTTGCTGGCTCCGCTGGCGGCCAGCTGCCAAGCCCCGCTGTTGGCCTGCAATGTGGAGCAGGAAGACGAATTGCAAGCCTGCATCGAACAGGCCGCCGCGCATCTGGGCCAATTTGATTTCATCATCCACTCCATCGCCTGGGCCCCGTTGCCGGATCTGCATGGCCGCGTGCTGGATTGCAGCCGCAGCGGATTTGCGCGCGCCATGCAAATCTCCTGTCAATCCTTTGCCGAAACCGTGCGCCGCGCCGAACCCTGGCTGGCGCCGCAAGCCAGCGTGCTGACCATGAGCTATATCGGGGCACAGGAAGCCACCCCGCATTACGGCATGATGGGGCCGGTCAAAGCCGCGCTCGAATCGCTGGTGCGCTATATGGCGTTGGAACTGGGGCCGAAAGGCGTGCGCGTGCACGCCATTTCGCCCGGCCCGATCCCGACCCGCGCCGCCTCCGGTCTGGAAGATTTTGACGGCTTGATGCAACACGCAATCACGCACGCACCCTTGCGCCGCCTGGCCACGCTGGATGAAATCGGCAATCTGGCCGCCTTCCTGGTCAGCGATGCGGCCAGCGGTATGAGCGGGCAAACCCTGTTTGTCGATGCCGGTTTTCACGCTGTGCAATAAGGCCGCCGCCTGATTTACAATCTGTGCATATTTCAGGAGGCCATCATGAAACGCCTGCTTGCATGCACTTTTTCCCTCATCCTCCTGAACGCCTGCGGCGGCGGGGGCGGCGGCAGCCCGGCGGCCAGCAACACGCCGGCCAGCGGACAGAGCAACGGCTCCGCGCAATACGCCGGCATTTGTCAGCCGGCAGCGGAAAAATCCTGGGTGCGCGCGCATCTGGATGATGTTTATCTGTGGTACCGGGAGATTGAGGATAAACCGGCGCAGAATTACAGCACGCCGCAAAGCTATTTCGACGCTCTGCTGGTGAGCCGGCGCGACCGCTTCAGCTTCACCGCGCCGCAAAGCGATATTGATGATTTTTTCGACAGCGGCGCGGAAATCAGCTATGGCTTGAATTATCTGAAACAGGGCGAATTGATCCGCATCGCCTACAATGAACCCGGCTCGCCGGCGGAGCTGGCCGGCATCCGGCGCGGCGCCAATCTGCTGAGCATCAATGGCGCGCCGCTGGCGCAATACAGCGCCAGCCAGCGTAAAAGCCTGCTCAATCCGCACACCCTTGGCGCCAGCGCGCGCTTGCTCTTCCAGCAGGAAGGCAGCCTCCTAGATGTCACCCTGCAGGCGCAAAGAGTGGTCAAGGCGCCGGTGCAAAACGTCAAGGTGATTTCCAGCGCAAACGGAAAACGGGTCGGCTATTTGCAATTCAATGATCACATCAGTTCCGCCGAAAACCTGTTGCGCAACGCATTTATGCAATTCGTGCTGGCGAATGTGGATGAGCTGGTGCTGGATCTGCGCTATAACGGCGGCGGCTATCTCGACATCGCCAGCCAGGTCGCCAGCATGAGCGCCGGCCCGGTCGTGCAAGGCAAGGTGTTTGAACGCCAGATCTTCAATGACAAACACAGCGCCTGGACCAATGACCCCGCCAGCACCCTGGGGTTTCGCAACACCACCAGCGATGGCCGCCAGCTGCCGCAATTAGCAATGAAACGGGTGTTTGTGTTGAGCAGCGCCGACACTTGCTCCGCCAGCGAGGCGATTATCAACGGCCTGCGCCCCTTCGTGCCGGTGATCACGATAGGCCGCGCGACTTGCGGCAAGCCGTATGGCTTTTATCAGGAAAACAATTGCGGCACAGCGTATTTCGCCGTCGAGTTTTATGGCGTCAATCAAAACGGACAAAGCGTGCCGACTGAAGGCATGGCCGCCACTTGCGCGGTGGAAGATGATTTAAGCCATGCATTAGGCGATAGCCGCGAGGGCATGCTGGCCGCCGCACTCTACTATATTGAGCGCGGCAGCTGCCCGTCCGCCGCACAAAGCCGGGCGCGCCAACGCAATCTCAGCGCGGCCCTGCTGGAGCGCAGCGCCTGGCGCAGCGTCGCCCTGCGGCGTTGATTGCTCAGGGCGTGCGCTTTAGCAAGGGACGCACGCCCCCTTGTTCCTGCCAGCGCAAATACACTTGCAGCGCAGCGTAAGCATCATTTGCGGCGTACAGCTTTTGCGCCTCGCTTAAAGGCAATCTGGCCCAATTGCTGGTGGTGATGCTGCGCGGCTTGTGCAAATCCTGCTGCAGCCAGCGCGCCACCGCGCCGCGCGCGCCGATTTCCTGATGCCGGTTTTCACGCAATTCGCGCGATAAATCCATCACCGGATGCAATTTCCAGCCAAAGCGGCGCTGCATATGCCGCACATCGTTGCGTAAGCCAAAACCGATTTTCAACACCGCCTCGCTTTGCAATAAGTCCGCCAATTCCGGCCACAATGGCGCGCCCGGCTGCAGCGGAAACAGCCAGGCTTGCCGGGTGCTGGCCAATTGCAATAAATGCGGGCCGTCTGACTTTTCGCCTTTGACAAAGGTCGGGCGCGATTCAGTATCCAAACCCAGCATGCTGCACGCCTGCAGGTCAGGCAAAGCGGCCAACATCGCGGCCGGGCTGTCAATCCACGCAATCTGCGCCAGCGTCAAGCCACGGAACACCGGCAGCGCGCCTTCCGCCGCCGTACTCATGCGGCCCCCGCGCCACAAACCGGGCAATCCGGGTTTTTGCTGACGCGGATCGTGCTCCACTCCATGCTGCGCACATCCAATAGCAAAAGCCGGCCGGCCAGGCTGCGCCCGAATGGCGTAAGCAGCTTCAATGCCTCTGCCGCCTGCATCGCGCCGATGATGCCGACCAGGGGCGCAAAAACCCCCATCGCGCCGCAAGCCTCGTCCTGAAACTGCTGATCCGGTGGAAACAGGCAAGCGTAGCAAGGCGCATCCGCCTGGCGTGAGTCAAACACCGAAATCTGCCCATCCAGCCGCACCGCCGCACCCGACACCAGCGGCTTGCGCGCCGCCACGCAGGCCGCATTCACCGCGTGCCGGGTGGCGAAATTATCGCTGCAATCCAATACCAGATCGGCCCCCGCCACCGCCTGCTGCAAGGCGCTTCCCTGCAATTTTTCCTGCAGAGGAATGATTTCCACTTCGGGATTGATCTGCTGCAGACAGATGCGGGCCGATTCGACCTTGGGCAGACCGACGCGGGCGCTGGTGTGCAAGAGCTGGCGCTGTAAATTGCTCAAATCCACCGTATCGTGATCGGCCAGGGTCAAGCGGCCCAGACCGGCGGCGGCCAGATATAAGGCCACCGGCGAACCCAGACCGCCGGCGCCGATCACCAGCGCATGCGCCGCCGACAGCGCCTGCTGTCCCTCGAACCCGATTTCATTGAGCAGAATATGGCGCGAATAGCGCAAAAGTTGTTGATCATTCATGGCTGGCAGGCAAACGCCGCATTCAAAACCCAGACTATAGCCGCAGCCGGCGCCGCCACGCAATGCGCGCAAAAAGAAAAAAGGCAAGACTGGCGATGCGCGCCGCAAAATCAGCCCGCCATGTCAGCTGGCGGCGCGCAGATCATGGCATCCGCAAGAAGCGCGGCAAAAAATATGCACAGCTTTTTCCACAGATTTATCCCCGTCAATCAGCAGGATATCCACCTCTTGCACAGCAGTTTTTCCCGACTTATACACAGCTTTTTCCACTGCTGCCGCCGGACTGCATATGAAAAAAAGGGGCCGGACTTCCGTCCGCCCCCTTTTCACACGTCAACCCTGAGACTTCAGGCGCTGCGTAATTACTTACCGCAACCCAGCGACTTGATACGGTCGTAAGCTGCTTTGGCTTGCACCAGACCGAAGCCGAATTTCACATCGCGGCCAGCTGCGCCCAGATCTTGCGCGCTCTTTTGCAGAGAAATACGCATTTGTGCAGCGGTACAGGTCGGGAAGTAGCTCCACACCAGGGCAGCGACTGCGGACACATGCGGGGTCGCCATCGAAGTGCCGTCATAGTAGGCGTAGTTGGTCGCCTTCACATTCACGGTTGCGCTTTGGCCAACTTTGGTCTTCATCACTGCGCCGTCGGTATCGCTGGCGGTGACAGACGGGATCGTGGTCACAGCCGTACCCAGGGTGCCGCCGAAGCTGCCTGCTGCATTGTTATACACAATCGCGCCCACGCCGCCGCTGCTTTGGCAGTTATTCACCTTGGTGGCGAAATCAACCGTACCGCGCTGGATCAAGCAAATCTTGCCTGCGGCGCCGGTATTGGTCTTGTCGCCGATGCCGAAGTCAAACAGTGCTGCGGTAGCGGTTTTGGCTGGCGAACCGCTCATGCCGCCCACGGTGTAAGCCACGCCTGCCACGCTGGCGGAAGATTCACGCCCTTGGCCCATCGGCACGGTGGACAACACATTGGTGCCGGGACCGGCCAATTCCACTTTGGTGTTGTATTGCGAGAAAGTGGACCATTGTTTGTTTTCGTCAATCGAACCCACCGAAATCACGCTGCTGTAGCCTGCCGGATAGGACACGGCGGTGGCTTTGGCCGGATCCGGATCATCGCCGTCATTGCCGGCGGCGGCGATCAACAGAATGCCAGCCTTGGCCAGATTGCTGAAGGTGGTGTTTTCAGACGCGCTGTAGCTCGGGCCGCCGAGGGACATCGAAACCACATTCGCGCCAGCTGCTTTACATTTGTTTGCTGCGGCGGACAGGGAAGAGGAATACGCCCAGCCGTCTTTGCCGAACACTTTCACAATGTGCAGCTTGATTTTCTTGTTCGGGTTCACACCGACCACGCCAACGCCGCTGTTATTCACGGCGGCAATGGTGCCGGCAACGTGGGTGCCGTGGCCGCTTTCATCGGTATACCACCAGCCGGTGCCGCTATCGTATTCGCCGGTGGCGGTGTTGCCGGTCAGATCTTCGTGCGCACGGTCATAGCCGGAGTCAATAATGCAAACCTTGCGGTTGGCGGCATTCGCATCGCCGGAGGGCAGCAGGTCGGCTTGCACTTGCTTGATGCCATACGGCACCAATTGGCCGGTCAGATACGGGGCTCCGGTGGAGGGGGTGGCGCCAGCCATCGGGTAACGGCGCACATCTTCTTCCACCACTTCAATATTCTTATTACCTTTGAGCTGCTTGACGCTATCTTTGCTGCCTTCAATCGACACCGCATTCATGCTGTGGATCTGATACTTCACATTGGCGCGAGCAGCCAGAATCGCGCTGCGCACTTCATTGTGGGAACCGTCTTTGAAATGCACCACATAGCGGCTGTTATCTTGTGCTGCGGCCGTGCTGGAGAAAGCCATTGCGGCGAACACTGCGCTGGCGATTGCGGAAGCCTTGATGTTGAATTGCGTCATGTCTGAGTCCCTCGGTATAGATTGATTGTGTGAATAGGAGTGAAACTATCACCGCATTCTTATTTGCAACAATTGTGACAATTTGTGATGCGTTGGACTTATCTTAAAACAGGCTTGGAAACTTGTCCACATCAAAATTACAAAATTTTTGATGGTCAAACCAGCCATATCCCAACTTTTTGCAGTGCAGCATGGTAAGAAATCTGAGGAATCTTCCCATTGCGCACTATTTTGGTGCGGATTTTCCGCCCCATTTTTGGGCGCTGGCAGCTATCAAAAAAACATTTGTTGCATTTGTCATAGTGCGAAATACGCTGCGGCGAGCGTCTTCAGATGTGATAAAGCAAGCAGCGTGCCAGCACATACCTGCAAGATGGCCGCAAATCAGGGCCAATGTCAGCAAAGTTTTAGAAAATAGGCTCTAGTTGCGTTGCAGCAATTCATTTCCACGGCAAACCCTCTGCATGCTTTGCCTGTTACATATAAAACAGGCGGGAAAATCCTTGCCACGCGGCAAAAGAACACCGCCGCACTCAGGGACGACCACGCCCATTCAGCGCATGCCCGGCTCAAGGTGCACAAAAACAGGGCAAAATGACGCGCCTCTTTCTTTGCGGAAAAGAATTGTGGATAAGTACGCCGCCGGAGAAAGGGACAGGATGTTGACAAACTGTATGCGCCAGCGCGGCGCGGCGGCGCCTGCGGCGGGGACAGCCCGGCATGCGCCATCACAAGCCCAAGCGGCGCCGGGGTTTCGGGCGTGAGCTGTGACATATCTTTTGCATGCCCTGCGCGCAAGTCGGGACACGGCTGTTTGCATACGCTGTCAATCGTGTGTGCGGCCGCCTGACGGAAAGCATCTGCGCCGGCGCGCTGACTTGCCCGCATATCTATCCACACTGGCGCGTATTCAGCATGAGCGATTCATGATGCGGAACGGCGGCAGGCACTGGCTCATGTTGCTGTGCGCCGCCGGTCCGGGGCTGGCTTATGGCTGCGCTCAAGCCCGCCTGCGCCTTTGAGTTGCATGCTGCGGGATAGTGACGCACGCAGCAATTGAGCGGAAATAAAGAGGTTGCACACTGCTTATACAGCGATTTCCCGGATTTATGCACAAGCTTACCCACAGCAGCCGGGAGTGCGCAGGCTGTCGCACTTGTGTTTGCCACGCCGGCGGCGGGCGAATATATATCGCGCCGGCCAGCTCTGGGCTTTGCTGTGACGTCATATGGCGGCGGGGGTTTTGCTTATCCTCAGCTTATCCAGCGCGTTGCCAACAGGCTTACCCACAAAGAGCGCGCAGATTTACCCACAGCTTTATACACAACCTTCAATGCGCCTCATCCCCTGCCACCAAGGGCAGATCCAGCACAAAACAGGCGCCCTGCCCGGCTTGGCTGTGCACCCGGATCTGCCCGTTCAACAATGAAGAAACGATGTTGTAGCAAACCGATAAGCCCAGGCCGATGCCGCCTTGCGCCAGCTTGGTGGTGAAGAAAGGGTCGAAGATATGCTTCTGATCTTGCGCGCTGATGCCGCAACCATCATCAGCGAACATGATCTCCACCCGCCCCGCCTGCAGGCGGCGTGCGCTCAGACGCAAATGACCGCCGCTGCGTCCCTCATACGCGTGCAACAGGGCGTTTTCCACCAGATGCGCCAGCACCTGGCCATATGGGCCGGGATAACTTTCCAAAATCAAATCAGGCGGGATGTCGATTTCGATCTCATGCCCATGCGCGCGGATCGCATTGCTCAGGGTGGCCAACACATCCAAACTTGTTTCGCGCAAATCAAACATGCGCCGCTCGCTGCTGGTGCGATCGACTGCGACTTGTTTGAAGCTGTTCACCAGATGGGCGGCGTTTCGCAAATTCCGCATCAAGACTTGCGCCGCTTCCTGCGCATCCTGCAGATCTGCATGCAATTGCTGGGCGCGCAAGGCGCCGCTGCTCATTTGCTGCAAAAGGTTTTCCACATTTTCCTGCATCGCACTGGCCATCATCAGACTGTTGCCAAGCGGGGTGTTCAATTCATGCGCCACACCGGCCACCAAGCCGCCCAGCGCCGCCAGCTTTTCCTGCGCCACCAGGCGGTCTTGCGCTTCGCGCAAGCGGCGGTAGGCGTTGCCGTTTTCGAGCGCAATCGCGCCATAGGCGCACAGATTGCGGAACAGGGTGCGCTCCCGTTCGCCATACGCGTGCGGGTGGTCGGATTGGATCGACATCACACCCAACAGACGCTGATCCACCACCAGCGGCGCAAACAGCAGGGTCAGCATATTGCGCGTGCCGGGAATCGGGCTGGGGTTAAGCTGGCCGGCTTCCAGCTCCAACAGAATTTCGCGCCGCTCACGGGCGCAACGGGCCGCGTTTGAGGAGGTGGAATTGAGTGCGATGCTGGTCGCCGGCAGGGCGCGCTCGTCTTCGCGCCCAAACACATATTCCAGGCAATCATTGTTCAAGTCGGCGCGGTAGAGTGAAAACGTGGGCGCATCCAGCAATTGCCGCACATGCCGGTGCAAGGCGGTAAACACCGCGTCCAATTCCAGATTGGCGGTGATTTCACGCCCGATTTCACCCAGTTCGCGCAAGGTGTTGGCGGAATTGGCCAAATCTTGATTCGCGCGCTGCAAATCGCGGTTGGCTTGCAGCAAGGCTTGCTGCTGTTGCTGCAATTCGCTGGTGCGCTGCGCCACCTGAACAGCCAGCCCACGCCTTTGCTGGCGCAGCAGTGTGGTGCGCACTTGCACCAAGAGCAGCACGGCGATGGCCCCGGCCGCCACCAGCAGACTGCGGAACCACAGACTTTCAAACCAGTCCGGCTGCACGCTCAGATGCAGTTCGAGGCCGCTTTCATTCCACACTCCGTTGCGATTCGAGCCGCGCAGGCGCAATTTATATTCGCCCGGCGGCAAATTGGTGTAGGAAGCCAGGCGGCGCGCCGGCTCGGTTTCCAGCCATTCACTGTCAAAGCCTTCGAGCTGGTAGGCGTAGCGGTTTTTTTCCGGCGCGGAATAATCCAGCGCGGCGAATTCGACCGCAATGCTGTTATTGTGCGGCCCCAATTCCAGCCGCCCCTTGCCTTGGTTATACATGCTGGCCGGAATGCGCTTACCGCCGATACGCAAATCCGTAATCACCAATTCAGGCCGGTAATCCCATTGCCGCACCTGTTCGGGCCGGATCACGCTCAAGCCGCCGGACGCGCCAAACAGCAATTCGCCGCCTGCGCCAACTGCGCCGGAATTGCTCCAATACGCTGGAAATTGCACGCCGTCGGCGCGCTGCAAGGCTTGCACGGAAAAACTGCGGCCATGAATGCGCGCCAGGCCGCCATCAGTGCTGACCCAGATATTGCCGGCCTGATCTTGCAGGATTTGCCCGATGATGGGATTCGGCAGGCCGTGGCTTTGGTCAAAGTGGCGCATCGAGGCCTGCCCGGCGCTGTTATAACCTTGCCATAAGTGCAGGCCGCCGCCGGAAGCGCCAATCCAGATCCGCCCCTGCGCATCTTGCAGCAGGCTGGTGATGAAGCCATGCGCCAAACCATCCATACGCTTGGGTTCCGGCATGATTTTATCCACCCGGCCACGCACCGGATCGTACAGATTCAAACCATTCCAGGTGCCGATCCAAAAGCGGCGCTGGCGGTCTTGCATGAAGCATGTGATGCGCATATCGCTGAGCTGGGCGGAAAACGGGGCCAGCGCCGCCGGCTGCGCCGGGTCCAAGCCGCCTTCAGCGTCCAGCGCCACACTCCACACCCCATCGCTGCCGCCTATCCACAAACGGCCATCGGCCAGGGTCAGGGTTTTGACGGCGTCCAGGGGTTTGCGCGGCGCCAGCGGCAACGCTTGCACGCTGTTGCTGCCGATGCGATGACGATACAGGCCGCGATTGCTGCCGATGTACAGCCAGGGGCCGGCTTCGACCATGGCCAACACCAGGGTGGCCGGCAAGGTGTGCTGTGGCCGTGCGGCGTCGGGGCGCAGGCTGGCGATCACGCCGCGCTGCGGGTGCAATAAATCCACCCCATTATTTCCCAGGCCAAGCCAATAACTGCCATCTTTGCGCGGCAGCACGCTCCAGACATCGCGGTCGCCGATCTTGCCCGGCTGGCCCGGATTGCCAACCAGATTCAACATAGCGCTTTGACGCGGATCATGGCGCGATAAGCCGCTTTGGCTGGCCACCCACAATAAACCGGAATTGTCTTGATACAAGGCCAGCACATTGTCATCCGCCAGCGAGCTTGCCTGGCTGGGATCATGCCGGATCATGCGCAAGCTGTGTTCGCGCGGATGAATGGCGTAAATGCCCTGGCCAAAACTGCCAAGCCAGATCTCGTCTTTATCATGGCGGCGGATGCTGTTGATATTGGCGCGCTCCAAACCGCTTTGCGGGATATGCAGCGCTTCCACTTTGGCGCTGGCCAGATCCAGCACAAATGCGCCATGACGTGCGCTGCCTATCCACAATTGCCCCTCATCCAGAAACAGGGCGCGGATATCAGGAATGCTGTCCGCCGGCAGGGCTTGCGCCAGCAAGCGATTTTGCTGCAACCGGAACAGACCGCGCCCGGAGCCTATCCACAAGCTGCCATCGGCGCTCTTCCACAGCGCTTGCACGCGCTTATCGCTCATGCCCGAGAGATCCGGCCCCTGAATGCGGCGCCCTTCCGCGTTCAAATGATCCAAGCCGCCATGATTGCCGACCCATAAGCCGCCCAGGCCATCATCCGCCAGGGCGTACACGCTGGGATTGCCGAGCTGCTCCGGGCCGATGCGCACAAATTGATCTTGCGCCGCATCGTAACGCGCCAAACCGCCAGCCGTGCCGACCCATAACCTGCCGCGCGCATCCAGATGCAAGACTTGCACCAAGTCGTCCGGCAAGGAATGTGGAATGCGCGGATCCGCCTGATACACGCGGAAATGATAACCATCCCAGCGCGCCAGCCCGCCTTGCGTGCCAATCCAGAGAAAGCCCTCCTGATCTTGCGCGATTGCCGTGGCGACCCCGTGCGGCATGCCGTTTTCATGATCGAGTGTGATGAATTGGGTTTGCGCCAGTTTTTCCCAGCCCTGGGCGGGCGGGTGATGGGTATGGCTGTGAACTGTATTGCAGAAAAAAAGAAGTGCTGTGGATAAGAATCCACAGATAAGAAAAAGCTGCGAGCCGCGCCCTGTGAAACATTGCAGCAGGGCGTTCCATCGCAGCATCATGATGTCAGCGGCGCCAGTATGCGCCGCAAAGGGCGTCAGGCGTTTTCATCGCGCGGATCGCGCGCCAGCAGACGCGCCACCATTTCCCGTGCATTATCGCCATCAAACAGAACGCCGGCCACAGCATTGGTGATCGGCATATCGATTTGCATACGCGCCGCCAGTGCGCGCACCGAGCGGGCGCAGGGCACGCCTTCCGCCACATGGCCAAGTTCATCAACGATTTGCTGCAGCGGTTTGCCGGCCGCCAAGCCCAGGCCAACCTTGCGGTTGCGCGATAAATCGCCGGTGCATGTCAAAATCAAATCGCCGACCCCGGTCAAGCCCATGAACGTCTCGGCATGCCCGCCGAGCGCCACGCCAAGCCGGCTGATTTCGGCCAAACCGCGCGTGATCAGGGCGGCGCGCGCATTCATGCCCAAACCCAATCCATCCGCGATGCCGGTGGCGATAGCCATGATGTTTTTCACCGCGCCGCCGACTTCCACCCCGGTCACATCATCCGAGGTATAGACCCGCACCGAACCGCCGTGAGCGATGCGCACCACTTTTTCGCGCAGCGCCGGATCATGCGAGGCGATGGTCAGGGCGCACGGCAGGCCGCGTGCAAATTCCTGGGCGAAACTGGGGCCGTACAAAGCGCCGCCAATGAAATCGCGGCCCAGCTCTTCCGCCACAATCTGATGCGGCAACATGCTGGCGCCGCCTTCAAAACCTTTACACAGCCAGACCAGATGTCCTGGCTGATAATTTTGCAATTTTTGCGCCAGCGGACGCAGGCCGGCCACCGGACAGGCGGCAATCAAGAGACCGTGTTTGCCATATTCCACCGCCGCGTCGAAATCATGCACCGCTTCCAACAGCTCAGGGAAAGGCAGTCCGGGCAGATAGTCGTGGTTTTCGCGCGCGCTTTGGGCGCGCTGCATCGCCTCGCTATTGCGCCCCCATAATTTGACCGGATGGCGCTGCGCCAGAGCAATCGCCACCGCCGTGCCCCAGGCGCCGGCGCCGAGCACCGCCACCGGAACCCCGGTGACTTTCAATCCTGTTTGCCCCATGCTGCTCTCCTGTATAGAGGCTTATTCGCCCCAGACCTCGCCGGCTTTGACAAAACCGGCCTGGCCATCGCGATGCCGCACTTTCAGCCAGGCATTGCCGCTCTGGCCATCCGCCATTTCCAGCAACACGCCTTTATCCACGGTGAAGGCGATGAATGCGCCCTCCTCGGCGGCGGCGCGCACTTTGACGCCATTGCTCTGCGCCACCAGCATACGCTTCGGGCTTAAAGCCTTGGCTTCCAGCCACGCCAGGCTGCCGCTGGCGTCGCGCACTTTGCGCCATTCGCCATATTCCATCACCACTTCCACCGGCATGCCGCGCGGCGCGACGAATAATTTTTTCCCCTTGGCGGACGGGGTGTCGTACAGCACTGCCGGCTGGGCCCCGATCGACTTGAAATCCGCCGCCAGCGCCACGGGCGCCGCCAGCGCCAAGGCCAGGGCGGTTATATGCGAAACCACAGATTTCATTTCACTTCCTCGCGACTTAGAAATGGAAACGACGCAGCGCGGGCTGCGTCGTTTTCCAAAGAAATTTTCAATTCATTAGCAGTTTTTTGCAATTTTTCCCCAAGGAATCAGCCATCTCCCTCAGGCAACAATGCCAGATATATTTTTTCAACTCTGCAGCGGCTTTGGTGTAAGGCCATATTTCTTGCAGCAAATCATCATGCACATCATCATCTTCACATTGCTGCAATGCGGTTTGTAAAGTTCCAATCTTCTCATCCAATGCGCGCACACAGGCAGTCAGGCTGATTTCACTGATTTCTACCATATGATCAATTACATTTTTAAGCAAAATTTTAAGGTGTTTTCTTTTTTAATAATGAACTAAGGCCTACTATCCGGGATTTCAGTACTTTTTATAAACCTCACCCCGGGGTTTGACATCCAGCACCAACACCTGCAACTCTTGATCTAAAATCCGAAAAACTATTCTATCGTCTCCCACCCGATAACGATACACATCTTTTTGTCCTTCCAAGACGATAACGCCCATCATTTTGGGATTTTCAGACAACTTTTCTTTTGACTTTCGATTTCAGCTTTGCGCCTAATGATCTCCGCATGCTCCTCTGGGGTCGTTTTACGGTCATCATGATTGCTTAATATCAAGCCAGGTTGGCGCCAGAAAAACTCAGGCCGGCAATCGCCGGCCCGAATCGGATACAACTCAGTTTGCAGCGGAACCGGCGGCAGCAGCTTGCTGTTGCTCGGCGATGGCTTGCAGACGTTGCTGGTAGAAGGCTTCAAAGTTCAGTTCCGCCAGGTGGATAGGCGGGAAGCCGGCGCGGCTGATCACGTCAGCGATGTTGGCGCGCAGATACGGGTAGATGATGTTCGGGCAACCGATGCCCAGCAGCGGGTCGAGCTGTTCGTTCGGCAGATTGCGGATATCAAAGATACCGGCTTGTTTGCCTTCCACCAGGAACGCCACTTTGTCTTTCACTTTGGCGGTAACGGTGATGGTGACGGTGGTTTCAAACACGGTTTCAGCCAGACGCTCAGCGCCGACGTCCACGGACACTTCAATGCCAGGGCCTTCCTGTTCCAGGAAGATGGCGGGGGAATTCGGCTGCTCCAGCGACAGATCTTTCAGGTAGATGCGCTGAATTTGGAATGATGGCTGTTGTTCGTTTTGATCAGACATGGGAAGCTTTCAATGTGGTTGGGGCGGCCGCGCCGCCCGGTGAAAAATGCCGCCAGCTGGAAAATCTTCAAGCTTGCATCTAAGGCATGCAGGATGATACAGAAGGATTACGCGCCTTGCAGCAATAAATCGAGTTTGCCGGCGCGCTCCAGCGCGCTCAAATCGTCGAATCCGCCCACATGGGTTTCTCCGATATAGATTTGCGGCACGGTGCGGCGACCGGTTTTTTGCATCATCGCCGTCCGTTCGTTTTCATCCAGATCGATGCGGATTTTGCGGATCTCGGTCACGCCCTTGTTGTGCAACAGGCGTTCCGCCATCACGCAATACGGGCAGGTTGCAGTGCTGTACATCACGACTTCTGAACTCATTTTTCTCTCCTTATTATTGTGACTGCACGTTCAAGCCTTGGCTTCTTTGACAGCCGGCTTGACGATAGGCATTTCCTGCGCCAGCCAGGCGCTGATGCCGCCATCCAGGCGCACCACATTGGTGAAACCCGCCGCCAGCAGGATGGGCACCGCCTTGGCCGCCCGCGCGCCGCTCTGGCACACCACGACCACGCTCTTGCTCTTGGCTTTATTCAACTCGCCAATGCGGTTTTGCAGTTCGGATAAGGGGATGTTGCGCGAATCGCGCAGATGGCCGGTGGCGAATTCGCTGCTCTCACGCACATCGAGAATCAGCACTTTGCCCTGGTTGATGATCATGGTTGCTTCTTGCGGCGAAGCCTTTGGCCCGCGACTGGACAACGCTTGCCACAGCAAGGCGCCGCCGGAAAAACAGGCCAACAGAATCAGAATGAGATTGTCCAGAAAGAATTTCACGGTATTCCAATAGTTGAATGCAATCCGCGCATTATAAAATAGAAGCAAGCCTGCTGTTGTTGGCGTCCGCTTTTTGGCTGCCGCTCCGATTTCTTAACTACCTTGACTGAAGAATATGTACAAAATCGTTTTCATGCGCCATGGCGAGTCCACCTGGAACCTGGAAAACCGCTTCACCGGCTGGACCGATGTGGATTTGACCGAAAAAGGTTGCGCCGAAGCGCGTCAGGCCGGACGCTTGCTGCAAGACGCCGGGTTCAATTTTGATCTGTGCTACACCTCGGTGTTAAAACGCGCCATCCGCACCCTGTGGCTGACGCTGGAAACCATGGATTTGATGTGGCTGCCGGTGCGCCACGATTGGCGTCTGAATGAACGCCACTATGGCGCGCTGCAAGGCTTGGACAAGGCCGAAACCGCCGCCCAATACGGCGACGCGCAAGTGCTGGTATGGCGCCGCAGCTACGATATTCCGCCCAATCCCCTGGCCGCAGACGATGCGCGCGCTTCGTTCAATGACCCGCGTTACAAACAACTGGCGCGCGAACAGATTCCGCTCACGGAATGCCTGAAAGACACAGTGGCGCGCGTCAAACCCTGCTGGGAAGAAGAAATCGCGCCGCAAATCCGCGCCGGGCGCCAGATTTTGATCAGCGCCCACGGCAACAGCCTGCGCGCCCTGATCAAAATGCTCGACGGCATCAGCGATGAAGACATCGTCGGCCTGAACATCCCGAATGGCCAGCCGCTGGTGTATGAGCTGGATGCCGATCTGAAACCGATCAAGAGCTACTACCTGGGCGACCCGGACGCCATCGCCAAAGCGCTGCAAGCAGTGGCCAATCAGGGCAAGGCCGGCAAGTGACGCGGCTGGCGGTTTGCCTGTTGACAGCGGCGCTGCTGGGCGCGCCGCTGGCCGCCGGCCATGCGCTGGCGGCCCCTTCCGCCAGCGCGAAAAACGACAGCCTGTCTGAACGGCGCAAGCAAAAAAACCAGGCGCAAGAAGAGCGCCAGGCATTGCAACAAAAATTGGCGGCAGTCAAACGCGATATCAATCAAACCGAAGCCGCCAAAGACAGCGCCGCCGATGAGCTGGCGCAGACCGAAGACGCGGTATCGCAAGCCAACGCCAGCTTGCAAGAGCTGGCGCAAGACCAGCAAGGCGTCGAAAGCCGTCTGCGCAAACTGGCGGCAGAACAAAAGAAATTGCAGGCCGATGTGCATGCGCGTCAACAAAAACTGGCGCGCTGGCTGCGTGAGCAATACATCGCAGGGAATGAAGACCGCATCAAACTTTTGCTGTCCGGCGACAATCCCAGCCGCATCAACCGCGAATTGCAATACATGTCCTACCTCTCGCAGGCGCAGGCGCGCTTGCTGGAAGAACTCAAACTCAGTCTGGCCGAAGTGGAGCGCAATAAGCAGGAAACCGAGCAGGCGCGCGCCGAGCTGCAGGAGATTGCGGAAGAGGAACGCACGCAAAAACAATTGCTTGAACAGGAAAAACAACGCCGCGCGCAATTGCTGGGGCAATTGGCGCAACGCTTGAAGACGCAAAAAAAACAGGCCGGCGACCTGGAAAAAGATGAACAAAGATTGGGCGGACTGGTCGAAAAGCTGGGCCAATTGATTGAAGAGCAACGCAAAGCCGAAGAAGCCGCAGAAAAACGGCGGCGCGAAGCCGAGCGCGAAAAACAACGTCAGCTGGCCTTGCAAAAGCAGCGCGAAAAAAGCGCAAAAGCAAGTGCGACAGGCAAGGCATCCGCCGGCGTGAAGCCAGACACGCCAAAAGCGGCGCCGGAAGCAGCAGCGGAAACCCTGCCGCGCAGCGGGCCGACGCTGGAAGCGGTTGCGGAAGGTGCGCCGCAGAATGCGAATTTCTCCAGCATGCGCGGCCAATTGCGCTTGCCGCTGCGCGGCAATCTGGTGGCGAAGTTCGGCGCCAAACGCGGCGATGGGCCTTCCGCCAAGGGGATTTTCATCCGCGCCGCAGAAGGCGAAGCAGTGCGGGCGGTAGCGTCGGGGCGGGTGGTGTTTGCTGAGTGGTTACGCGGCTTTGGTAATTTGATAATTGTCGATCATGGCGCACAATACATGAGCATCTACGGCAATAATCAAACCTTGTACAAGCGCGCCGGCGATGTGGTGAAAAGCGGGGATCAACTGGCGGCCGCAGGCAATAGCGGCGGCGGGGAAGAAACCGGTTTATACTTTGAATTAAGACATCAGGGGCGCGCTTTCGACCCTCTGACCTGGGTGAAATAAAGGATTGAACATGGGCGCCAGATTAAAAAACATCAGCCTGATCGGCTTGGGCATGGTAGCCGGCTTTGCCGCTTCGATGCAATTTTCCGCACAAGCGCAAAAAAGCGCGGGCAATCTGCCGCTGGAAGAATTGCGCCAGCTGAGCGAGGTTTTCGGCCTGATCAAGACCAATTATGTCGAGCCAACCGAAGACCGCAAGCTGTTGACCGAAGCCATGGTCGGCATGGTCTCCTCGCTTGATCCGCACTCCTCCTACCTGGATAAGAAATCCTTCCGTGAATTGAGTGAAAGCACGCAGGGCAAATTCGTCGGCCTGGGGATTGAAGTCGGCATGGAAGACGGCTATGTCAAAGTGGTGTCGCCGATTGAAGATTCGCCGGCCTATCGCGCCGGCGTGAAGGCTGGCGATTTGATCGTGCGCCTCGACTCCACCCCGGTCAAGGGCTTGACCCTGGACGAAGCCGTGAAAAAAATGCGCGGCGAACCGAATACCAAAATCACGCTCACCATTTCGCGCAAAGACGAAGACAAGCCGGTCTTGATCACCATCACGCGCGAAGAAATCAAAGTGCGCAGCGTGAAATCCAAAGTGATTGAGCCGGGTTATGCCTGGCTGCGCATCTCGCAATTCCAGGAGCCGACGCTGGAAGACGCAGTGAAAGCCATCAATAATCTGTACAAGCAAGACCCGAATCTGAAAGGGATTGTGCTGGATATGCGTAACGACCCGGGCGGCGTCTTGTCCGGCGCCATCGGCATTTCCTCCATCTTCCTGCCGAAAGACAAGCTGGTGGTGTACACCAGCGGCCAATTGTCTGAATCCAAGCAAAATTATTACGCCAAGCGCGAGTATTACGCTGGCCGCTCGCTGTCTGATCCGCTGGCCAAATTGCCGGAGGCAGTGAAAAACGTGCCGCTGGTGGTGTTGATCAATTCCGGCTCCGCCTCCGCATCTGAAATTGTGGCCGGGGCCCTGCAGGATTATCAGCGCGCCAAGCTGATCGGCAGCACCACTTTCGGCAAAGGCTCGGTGCAAACCGTACTGCGCCTGCCGGAAGAAACCGGCTTGAAGCTGACCACAGCGCGCTACTACACCCCGAATGGCCGCTCGATCCAGGCCAAGGGCATCACCCCGGATCTGCTGGTGAATGAATACGCCGACGGCGACGGCCTGAACAGCCTGCGCCTGCGCGAAGCCGATTTGCAAAAACACCTCAACAATGACAAAGACGCCAGCGCGAATGGCAAAGCAGATCGCAAGGAAGACCTGGAAGAGCAGCAAAAGCTGATCGAGCAGGAAAGAAAGCGCAAACCGGTCGAATTCGGCAGCAAGGAAGATTTCCAACTGCAGCAGGCGCTGAACTACTTCAAAGGCATTCCGGTGCAAACCGCGAAAGTCGATCCAAAACTGGCGGAAGGCAAGGACGCCAAGGGCAAGAAGAGCGGCAAAGCGGACAAGGAAGAGAAAAAAGACGCCAGCAAGACCAAATAAGCCGGCAGACAACAAACAACCGCCCGCCTCCCTGTATGCGGAGGCGCGCGGTTTTTTTCGGCCATTGGCGGCTTGACCTTGCCTCTCTTGCGCAGCTAAGCTGAAGCACCGCGCAGCCAGATGCGCCAATGCATACAGCTTGGAGCCGCCCCATGAACGCCGCCACCCTCACCGCACGCCGCCCGGCAGTCGCTGGCGTGTTTTATCCGCTGGACGCCAAGGAGCTGCGCACAGCAGTTGAGACTTATCTGCAACAAGCCCCCGCCACGGAACAGGCCGGCTGCCCGAAAGTCTTGATCGCGCCGCATGCCGGCTATATCTATTCCGGCGCCACGGCTGGCCATGCTTATGCATTACTCAAACCCTGGGCCGCGCAAATCAAACGCGTGGTCTTGCTCGGCCCCTGTCATCGCGTTGCCGTGCACGGTCTGGCGCTTCCCGATTACCGTCAGATCGATGCCTTTTACACCCCGCTGGGCGCAGTCATATTGGATAAAGCCGCGCTGGCGCAGCTGAGCAAGCTGCCGCAAGTCGTGTGCAGCGACCAGGCGCACGCGCAAGAACATGCGCTGGAAGTGCATTTACCGTTTCTGCAAAGCGTGTTACAGGAATTTGTCTTGATTCCTCTCGCGGTGGGCGATGCCGACGCGCAACAAGTCGCCCAAGTTTTGGCGCAAGTCTGGGGCGGGCCGGAAACCCTGATTGTGATCAGCACAGACCTGTCGCACTACCATCCCTACCAGCAAGCACAGGCGATTGACCGCGCCACCCTGCAAGAGCTGCTGAATTTACAAGCCTTGCATTCCGGTGAGCAGGCTTGCGGCATGCGCCCGCTGAACGGTCTGACCTTGCTGGCGCAGCAACGTGGCATGAAGATTGCATTACTGCAGGCTGTCAATTCCGGCGACACCGCCGGCGATAAACAACGCGTGGTCGGTTATGCCGCGCTGGCGCTGTATGAAGCGCCGCAAACGCAGGCCGGTGCGCAACACATCGGCGCGCTGCTATTGCAAATTGCACGTCATGCGCTGCAGCGCCATTTTGAACCTCAGCTTGCCGCCCTGGAGCTGTCAGTCAATCAAGCTCTGATGCGGCAATTGCAGATGCCGGCGGCGACCTTTGTCACCCTGAGCCAAAACGGCCAATTGCGCGGCTGCATCGGTTCGCTTGAAGCCTATCGCCCCTTACTCGAAGACTTGCAGGAAAACGCACTGAGCGCAGCCCTGCGCGATCCACGCTTCCCGCCCCTGCAAGCGCAGGAACTGGCCGTCACCCGCATCGAAATTTCTGTGCTGTCGCCGGCCAGCCCCATCTATTTCAAGAGCGAAGCGGAAGCCCTGGCGCAATTGCGGCCACAAATTGATGGCGTGATTTTGCAAAGCGGCAGCCGCCGCAGCACCTTCCTGCCGCAGGTGTGGGAGCAATTGCCGGATGTCAGCGATTTCATGGCGCACCTGAAACACAAAGCCGGCCTGCCGCCGCACAGCTGGCCGGCGGACCTGCGCTTGTGGCGCTACCAGGTGCAAAAATACAAGGAGGGTGCGCATGAACCCGCCTGACAGCCTGCACCCGGCGCGCTGGTGGCATGCGCTGGCGGACGATGGCGGGCCGGCGCGGATTCAATGCGATCTTTGCCCGCGCGAATGCAAATTGCATGAAGGCCAGCGCGGCCTGTGCTTTGTGCGCGCCATGCACGAAGGGCAAATGGTGTTGACCACCTATGGCCGCAGCTCCGGTTTTTGCGTCGATCCGATTGAAAAAAAGCCGTTGAACCAGTTTTACCCCGGCTCCAGCATTCTGTCTTTCGGCACCGCCGGCTGCAATCTGAGCTGCAAATTTTGCCAAAACTGGGATATTTCCAAATCGCGCGATATGGACAGGCTGATGGATCAGGCCAGCCCCGAGCGCATCGCCAGCGCCGCGCGCCAGGTCGGCAGCAAAAGCGTAGCCTTCACTTATAACGACCCGGTGATTTTCGCCGAATATGCAATCGACACCGCGCAAGCCTGCCATGCCCAGGGTGTGCAAGCCGTGGCGGTGACCGCCGGCTATATGCATCTGGATGCGGCACGCGCGTTTTACAGCGTGATGGATGCGGCGAATATCGACTTGAAAGGTTTTTCCGAACAGTTTTACAGCGAACTTTGCAGCGCGCGTTTGCAACCGGTCTTGGATGTGTTGGAAATGGTGCGGCATGAAACCCAATGCTGGATGGAAATCACCACCTTGCTGATTCCCGGCCAGAATGATAATGACGCCATGTTGCAAGCGCAGGCGAAATGGATGGCGCGCCATCTGGGGCCGGATGTGCCGCTGCATTTCACCGCCTTTCATCCGGATTGGAAAATGCGCGACACCCCGGCCACCCCGCCCGCCACCCTTCAGCGCGCGCGCAAAATCGCCCAGGACGCCGGCTTGCACTATGTGTACACCGGCAATGTGCATGACAGCGAAGGCGGCAGCACATATTGCCCGCACTGCGCGCGCGCCGTGATTGTGCGCGACTGGTATCAAATCCAGCACTACGCCTTGAATGAGCGCGGCCAATGCCGCTATTGCGGCTGGCAATTGGCCGGGCGCTATGAAAAATTCGGCGCACCGTTTGGGGCCAGACGGATTGCGGTCAGGATTCAGCAAAGCTGAGGCAACTCAAGCCCATTTCTGCAGTCCAAGCGCGATTCCATCTTTCCGGGTTTGCGCCATGTCCTTCAACTATTTACTGCCTGTGCTTGCCCTGCTGAGCGCCTGCGCCAGCCCGCCCTCTTCCACTGCGCTGCAATGGCAAAGCGCGCCGCCTATGCAGTTTGCACGCGCCGCGCATGCGGTGGCGGCGGATGACAGCGGAATTTATGTGCTCGGCGGCACCGGCGTCGGCGGTAAGCCGGTGTTGGAAGTTGAGCATTTTGATGGCCGGCAATGGCGCGTCATCAGCCAATTGCCGGCAGGCGGCTTGAATGCGCCGACTGCTGTCATGCATGATGGTCAACTCTGGCTGATCGGCGGTTTTTTCACTGACAGCAATATTCCCGGCGCGCAAGTCTGGCGCTTTGATCCACAAATCCGGCGCTGGCAGCAGGAAACCCCGTTGCCGGCGCCGCGCGGCGGCCACGCCAGCGCCATCTACCAAGGCCGGCTGCATGTGTTTGGCGGCGGCAATGATGAGCGCACGCTGGCCCCCCGTGTCAAAATAGTTGTCGCCTCCAGTGATTTGGAGTTCTAATCCATCCCGGGGGCGATGGAACAGACGATAATGAAATACACACAAGAGAAGAAAGAACATGTGCTCAAGCTGATGAGCGCACCACAAAACAAGTCTGTGGCCGAGGTCGCTGAGATAAGCGGCGTGCCAGAGGCTACGCTTTACCTGTGGCGGAAGCAGGCCCGTGAAGCCGGTCGTGTTGTGCCTGGCGACGGACAAAACCCCGAGCAATGGCGTGCTGCGGACAAATTTGCTGCAGTACTGGAAGCGGCGCCGCTGAACGAAGCAGAGCTGGCTGAGTATTGCCGCCGTAAAGGCTTGCTGGTAGCGCAACTGGAGCGCTGGCGCACAGAAATGCACGCTGCGCTTAGCAGCCAGAGCAGTCAAGCCGATGCTGCAGCCCGGGCCAAAGACAAAAAGCGCATCAAGGAGCTGGAAAAGGATTTGCGGCGTAAAGAAAAAGCGCTGGCGGAAACAGCGGCCTTGCTGGTTCTGTCCCGAAAGTACGAGGCGCTGGGGATCGACGGCGAGGACGCATGACTGCGTTGCCCCAGCGCCTTGAAATGATCGCCGATATTCTGCAGGCCCGGAAGGCTGGTGCGCGTTTAGCATTGGCATGCGCCGAACTCGGTCTAAGCGTGCGCACCTTGGAACGTTGGCGTTGTGACGGTGAAATTCGTCCTGACGGCCGACCGGAGGCAGAGCGGCCAGCGCCTGCGCACAAACTGTCTGATGAAGAACGTCAGCGCATCCTGCAACTGTGTCATGAACCGCGCTTTGCCGATTTGCCGCCAGCGCAGATCGTGCCGCGGCTGGCCGACGAGGGAGCGTATGTGGCATCGGAATCGTCGTTCTATCGTGTGCTGAGAAGCGCCGACCAGCAGCATCACCGGGGTCGCAGCAAGGCTCCTGTGGCCAGCGAGCCGGTGCGCCATGTCGCCCATGGCCCCAACCAGGTCTGGAGCTGGGACGTGACGTACCTGCCCAGCCGGGTGCGCGGCCAGTATTTTTATCTGTATGCCGTGCTCGATATTTACAGCCGCAAACTGGTCGCATGGGAAGTCCACGAGCGGGAAAATGGTGAGGAAGCTGCTTTACTGATTGAGCGCGCCTGCTGGCGTGAACAGCGCCGCTGCACGCCATTGGTGCTGCATGCCGATAACGGTGCTGCGCAAACTTCGCACACGCTCAAGAGCAAGTTGGAAATGCTGGGCATCGGCTCCTCGCATAGCCGGCCTGGCGTCTCCGATGACAATGCCCATATCGAAGCGTGGTTCCGCACCTGTAAATATGCGCCCAGCTATCCAGCCAAAGGCTTTGAGAGCATCGCGCAGGCTCGGGATTGGACACTGCAATTTGTGACTTGGTACAACTGCACCCATTTGCACAGCGCCTTGGCCTATGTGACGCCGGAGCAGCGCCATACGGGCGCCGCCAATGCGATCCTGGAGCGCCGACGCGACGTTTATGCCGAAGCCCGGCAACGCCATCCGCTGCGCTGGAAGCGTCATACACGGCCCTGGCTGGCGCCCAATGAGGTCTGGCTTAATCCGCCATCAAAGCTGGACCAGCGCATGGTTGCTTAATCGATTTTTTGCGACAACTACCTTGACACGCTCCGCTGGATGAACACCTGGCTTATGATTTCAACAGCCGCCAATGGCGCAGCCTGCCCGCCCTGCCCCGTTCTGAAGGCAGCCCGGCGGCGGCGGTGCTGGATGGCGCGCTGTATGCGATAGGCGGCCGCAGCGGGTATAGCGATTTTGGCGATGTGTATCGTTTTCAAGCGGAAACGGGATGGCAAAGCGCACCCGGCATCCCGCCGCGCGGCACAGCCGGCGCTATCAGCCATTGCGGCAAGCTGTGGGTTTTCGGCGGCGAATCTCAAAGCAGTGGCAAGGTTTTGGCTGAGGTATTCAGCTATGCGCCTGTGGATAAGATATGGCGCACACAAACGCCGCTGCCACAAGCACGCAATTTCGCGCGGGCGGTGTGGTTCAACAATGCGGTGTGGGTGGTGGGCGGGAGTTTAAGTGCGGGAAATAGCCATGCGGCGCAGGGGAGTGCGGTGGTGGAGATGGCGGGGTTGGGGTGTGGATAAGTAAAAAACACCGCTGCTCACCTTGCTTTTCGCAACAGGCGTTCTTCAGCGGCGATTATCCCTTGCTTGAGAATGTAGGGTGCATCGTCATTCCCGCGAAGGCGGGAATCCAGTGACTTCGACATATTCAGATGGCGACCATTTGGGTAGAACTGGATTCGCGCTAAAGCCATGCGGGAATGACAGCGTGAAACTCAACTGCGGGATATATACTTTCCTTTAATAAAATGCCTTGTCACAGAAATTGGTGGCAAATCAACCCGGCTTCCAATTTCGTTTAAATCAAATTCAACACGTTCCAAGTAAATTAATATATTGCTTAAGCTATATTCAAACTCACGAAGAGATTCAAAAATGTCAATCAAGCGCAGATGATCCCTTCCCTCCTGCATTGGCAAAAAAGTATATTCATACTCTGTTTCATGGCCGAGTCGGCAATTTAAAACAAGGTATCGCCCATCATTTTTCCCAAACCAATCCATTCGCCAATTAGCATCTTCAAATGAAATGCTTGCATTATCCAATGCCAGACGCGCCCATGTATGAAATCCGCAAACCTCGCTAATCTTCATTTGCATGCATTCCTTTTGTTTTCAGGCACATCTTTTCAAGCATGTGGTTCACTCATATTTGAAAGTGGATAGCTGACAACAATTCTACCCGGCAGAATTGACACAGTTTTATTGTGCCCACGCGGCGCACTGTCATACTTTCTTTTCAGATTCTGGTGTATCAAACTCGTATAAACCCATTTCCTCGTTCAATGCCACAATTTGATCCATAATTTCTCGGTTATGCAATATATCAGGATGCGCAGACGAAAGCACAACAGTCCTCTTTTCCTTGTCAATTTTAAGAAAAATTGACTGGTTGCTTCCCAGCACTTCAATGGCTTCTGCCGGGAGTTGCAATTTATGATCCTGGCTTATTTCAGCCGTAAATATTTCATCATTCATCACTTACCTCTTTTATAGAATTATTTTTCTCAATTCGACCCGGTAGCATGGATTCAACAAATATAACCATATTCATTATCCCGCGTGGGCACAAAAACGTGCCCACCCTACCGGGCTGCACTATCTTGCACCCCAATATCTGGCATTTCCGCCCTCAGACCTGACTTTTTCTATTTTGCTTGATTATTTTTTTCTCACTTTCATACGGAGAATATACCATTTCGGCAGAGCGCTCGGTCAAATTAATGGCATAAACCCGTCCATGTTCCTCTTTTATTCTAACCACGCCATCCCTCACACCCATTTCAATGATAAACATGTCTTGCACATCATCTTCTTTTTTTGGGTTATATTTTATGTCATAGATTTTTATAAAAAATAAGTGCTGATTGCTATTGGCATCTTTTATTTCTAAATATCCTCCATTTTGTTCCAAACCTGCATCTTTCCCAAAATGGAGAACTTCAATCTTCATTCCATTCAATTCCACTGCCGGGATTTGTCTTGGCCCCCTTCTCATATGTCCTCCTGATTAAAAATATACAACGCTATCTGTATTAGCAGGCAAATAACCTGCCAGATCCATAGCAAAATATGCCCACGAATCGGCATTTTTGATTGCCTGTGCAGCAGGGAAAATAATGGAAGGTTTTAAACCTCTTGTGTCATAGCGGACATCTCCAGTCGAGACCCCAATATGGGATGCCTCATGTAGAACTGTTAATGCGCATTTCCAATGCTCGCCAATATTGACTGCTTTTTTATATCCCCCTGCAATATACATAACATACATATTCTTTTCAGCACGCTTATAGACACTTCCAAATTTCTCTTCATATTCAATAAGGCTTTTTCTGTCAAATGGATCATCTGAAAATATCAATTTATTTGAATTACAAATATCTGATATTTTTTTAAATCCATCTAACAATGTAGCAGCAACTTGTTTAACCTGAACCAAATCTTTTTCAGACTCTATAAACCATTTTTCTACTATTCTAAGTGTTCTTTCGTCTGGACTTCCAAGTAAACTAATTGCCTTCTGTGATACAGCTAATGCCATCTGAACAGAATCAACCATAGTTTCTTTCTCAAATTCAGAATAGACTTCTTCATCTTTCTTAAGCCACATCAAAACTTTAGAGTCTGTTCCGTTGAGTAAATCGAATATCCAACGCCAGTAAGCTACAGGAGGAGAATAAATCCATATTTCCTGTGCATGTCTATTTGCCTTTTTAGTAAAATGTAACATCACTTTCATGAACGCTGCCCGTGTGTTCCATTTTGAATATGGCTCACCCGCTTTGGCAATTTTTACTATTAATTCTGGAATTGAAATATTTTGCTTTTTTGCTTCATCCACTATTTTTAGGCGGAATAGATTCAATCCCGTCACAGCAGACGGAAATGGGCCATTATCATTGAAAATTTCTGTGACTAATACATTTGTTCTAAGAAATGTTGACCACTCACCAGGAAATTTGTGAGTCTTAACAACTTCCATGCATTTTTCGTAGACTTTTTCCCTGAAATTTCTTTCAGTCATGAAAATCCCCACTTTTTGATGTATAAATCCCCCCGCGCCTCACGGCGCGGGAGTATCAAGTCGCAGAAATCAACGCTTTTGGCGCAGTTTCTGGATTGCGGCGAGCTGTGCAACGGCGGCGGACAGTTCTGCCTGCGCCTTTGCATAGTCAATTTTGGTGTCGCGGTTGGCCAGTGCTTCTTCGGCCAGTTTTTTTGCTTCGTTGGCTTTTGCTTCGTCGAGGTCGTGGCCGCGAATTGCGGTGTCAGCCAGAACCGTTACCGTGCCCGGTTGCACTTCAAGAATGCCGCCAGCGACGAAGACGAATTCCTCTTCGCTCTTGCCAGCCACCTTGATGCGCACCGCGCCCGGCTTGACGCGGGTAATCAGCGGGGTATGCTTGGGATAAATACCCAATTCACCAGCCTCACCAGGCAACGCGACAAACTCAGCCTCGCCAGCGAAGATTTGCTCTTCCGCCGAGACCACGTCAACGTGAATAGTGTGTGCCATGGGATTCCTGTCCGGTTAATGCCGCCCCCGCAAATGCCGGGGCGGCGGGCTGAAAGCTTATTGCTTCTTGCCTTTTTCAATCGCTTCGTCGATCGTGCCCACCATGTAGAACGCTTGTTCCGGCAGGTGATCCAGTTCGCCCGAGGCGATCATCTTGAAGCCACGGATGGTTTCCTTCAGCGACACGTATTTACCCGGCGAACCGGTGAACACTTCCGCCACGTGGAAAGGCTGCGACAGGAAACGTTGCATCTTACGGGCGCGCGCCACCACCAGCTTGTCTTCCGGCGCCAGTTCGTCCATACCCAGAATCGCGATAATGTCACGCAATTCTTTATAGCGCTGCAGGGTGCCCTGCACTGCGCGTGCGGTTTCATAGTGCTCTTGGCCCACCACCAGCGGGTCCAGCTGACGCGAGGTCGAGTCGAGCGGGTCCACTGCAGGATAAATACCCAGCGCAGCAATGTCACGCGACAACACAACGGTCGAATCCAAGTGACCGAAGGTGGTTGCAGGAGACGGGTCGGTCAAGTCATCCGCAGGGACGTACACGGCCTGGATCGAGGTAATCGAGCCAACTTTGGTCGAGGTAATACGTTCTTGCAGACGGCCCATTTCTTCCGCCAGCGTCGGCTGATAGCCCACTGCGGAAGGCATACGGCCCAGCAGTGCGGACACTTCAGTACCGGCCAGGGTGAAGCGGTAGATGTTGTCCACGAAGAACAACACGTCACGGCCTTCGTCACGGAACGATTCCGCAATGGTCAGACCGGTCAGCGCCACGCGCAGACGGTTGCCCGGCGGTTCATTCATCTGACCATACACCATGGATACCTTGGAGTTGGTCGGGTTTTCCAGATCCACCACTTTGGCGTCAGCCATTTCGTGGTAGAAGTCATTACCTTCACGGGTACGCTCACCCACGCCGGCGAACACGGACAAACCGGAGTGCGCCTTCGCGATGTTGTTGATCAGTTCCATCATGTTCACGGTCTTGCCCACACCCGCGCCACCGAACAGACCCACTTTACCGCCCTTGGCGAACGGGCACACCAGGTCAATCACCTTGATGCCGGTTTCCAGCAGTTCTTGCGAGGGGGACAGTTCGTCGTATGCCGGCGCTTTGCGGTGGATCGATGCCACTTGATCCAGGCTGATCGGACCGCATTCGTCGATCGGGTTGCCCAGCACGTCCATAATACGGCCCAGGGTCGCCTTGCCCACCGGCACCATGATCGGCTTGCCGGTGTTCTGGATCTTCATGCCGCGACGCAGACCGTCGGAGCTGCCCAGTGCAATGGTGCGCACGATACCGTCGCCCAATTGCTGTTGTACTTCCAGAGTCAGTTCCGACCCTTCCATCTTCAAGGCGTCAAACACCTTGGGCATCGCGTTGCGCGGGAACTCTACGTCCACCACAGCGCCGATACACTGAACGATTTTGCCTTCAGCCATGTTCGTTCCTTCAATATTAAAAAATGGTTGCCAGCCGACGCCCGCAGGCGACCGGCGAAATCCTTATCACACCGCAGCCGCGCCGGCGACAATCTCGGACAATTCCTTGGTAATTGCAGCTTGACGGGTCTTGTTATAGACCAGCTTCAATTCACCAATCACGTTACCCGCGTTATCGCTCGCTGCCTTCATCGCCACCATCCGCGCCGATTGCTCCGACGCCAGGTTTTCCGCCACGGCCTGATAGATCAGCGCCTCGACATAGCGCACCAGCAGTTCGTCAATCACCACTTGCGCATCCGGCTCGTACAGGTAATCCCAGCCATGGGATCCCTTGTCCGCCTTCAGCTTGTCAGAAGCCAACGGCAGCAATTGCTCCGCCACCGGCTCTTGGCGCATGGTGTTGATAAAACGGGTGTAGCACAGGTACACCGCATCCAGCTTGCCTTCCTGGTAAGCGTCGAGCATGACCTTGACCGGCCCGATCAACTTTTCCAGGTGCGGCGTGTCGCCGATTTGCACCGCTTGCGACACCACTTTGGCGCCGATACGGTTCAAAAAGCCCAGACCTTTGTTGCCAATCGCCACCGCTTCCACTTGCTGCCCCGCTTTTTCTGCTTCGCGGATGTGGTTGGTGACTAAGCGCAGCACGTTGGTGTTCATACCGCCGCACAGACCTTTATCTGTGGTGACGATGATGAAACCGATCTTGCCGGCCTTGCTGGTCTTGGCTTTGGCCAAAAATGGATGCGTGTACTCCGGGTTGGCTTGCGCCAGATTCGACGTGATATTCCGAATCTTGTCGGCATACGGGCGGGCGGCGCGCATCCGGTCCTGCGCTTTGCGCATTTTGGATGCGGCAACCATTTCCATCGCCTTGGTGATCTTCTTCGTATTTTCTACGCTCTTGATCTTGCCGCGTATCTCTTTGCCTACTGCCATGAGTCCTTACTCCTTGCCAGTTGTGAGGCTCAATATGCGCCGGTTTTCTTGAAGTCTGCAACCGCAGCGGACAAGGCAGCTTCGCTGTCTTTGTCGATTTGTTTGGTTTCTTCAATTTTGGCCAGCAAAGCAGCCTGTTTGGTCTTCATATAGGCGTGCAGCGCAGCTTCAAACGGCAGAATCTTCTTGACTTCCACATCGTCCATGAAGCCCTTGTTCACTGCGAACAGCGACACAGCCATCAGCGAGATCGGCAGCGGAGCGTATTGGTTTTGCTTGAGCAATTCGGTGACGCGGGCGCCACGGTCGAGCTGCTTACGGGTCGCTTCGTCCAGATCGGATGCGAACTGCGCGAATGCAGCCAGTTCACGATACTGCGCCAAGTCGGTACGGATACCGCCGGACAAGCCCTTGATCGCCTTGGTTTGCGCAGCGCCACCCACACGCGACACCGAGATACCTGCGTTAATTGCAGGACGGATGCCGGAGTTGAACAGCGAGGTTTCCAGGAAGATCTGGCCGTCGGTAATCGAAATCACGTTGGTCGGCACGAATGCGGACACGTCGCCAGCCTGGGTTTCAATGATAGGCAGTGCGGTCAGCGAACCGGTCTTGCCCTTCACAGCGCCATTGGTGAACTTTTCCACATAGTCGGCGTTCACGCGTGCAGCGCGTTCCAGCAGACGGGAGTGCAGGTAGAACACGTCGCCCGGATACGCTTCGCGGCCCGGCGGGCGGCGCAGCAGCAGGGAGATTTGACGATACGCCACAGCTTGCTTGGACAAGTCATCATAGATGATCAGCGCGTCTTCGCCGCGATCGCGGAAGTATTCGCCCATGGCGCAGCCGGCATACGGTGCAATGTATTGCATTGCAGCGGATTCGGAAGCGGAAGCGGCCACCACGATGGTGTATTCCATAGCGCCGTGTTGTTCCAGCGCACGCACCACGTTTTTGATCGACGAAGCTTTCTGACCGATCGCCACGTAGATACAGGTCATGTTCTGACCTTTTTGATTGATGATGGCGTCAATCGCCACGGCGGTCTTACCGGTTTGACGGTCGCCAATGATCAATTCACGTTGACCACGGCCGATAGGCACCATGGAGTCAATCGATTTCAAGCCGGTTTGCATCGGCTGGCCCACGGATTCACGCGCGATAACGCCCGGCGCGATCTTTTCGATCGGGGTGGTTTCAGCGGTGCTGATGGCGCCTTTGCCGTCGATCGGCTGGCCCAGCGCGTTCACCACGCGGCCCACCAGTTCACGGCCAATCGGCACTTCCAGAATGCGATTCGTGCATTTCACGGTATCGCCTTCAGAGATGTGCTCGTATTCACCCAGAATAACCGCGCCCACAGAGTCACGTTCCAGGTTCATCGCCAGGCCGAAGGTGTTGCCCGGGAATTCCAACATTTCACCTTGCATCACTTCGGACAGGCCATGGATGCGGCAAATGCCGTCGGCCACGGAAATCACCGTGCCCTGATTGCGAATCTCAGCGGAATCGCCTACGCCCTGAATGCGGCTTTTGATCAATTCGCTGATTTCAGAAGGATTGAGTTGCATACTAACTCCTAATAGTTTTCTCTTGGCCTGCACGAAGGCAGGTGCAGCGTGAGGGGATCAGGCCAGCAGCGCCACTTGCATTTGCTGCAGCTTGGCGCGCACCGAAGTGTCGAGCACCTGATCGCCAACTTCCACGCGCACACCGCCGATCAGCGCGGCGTCCACGATGACCGATGGGTTGAGCTTGCGGCCGAATTTCTTTTCCAGCGACGCGATCAATTCCGTCACCTGGCCATCAGCCAGGGGAAAAGCGCTGGTGATAACGGCATCCGCCGCGCCTTCGCTGGCGTTTTTCAACGCGTGGAATTGCGCGCCGATTTCCGGCATCAGCGCGATGCGACGGTTTTCGACCAGCATGTCGATGAAATTCTTTGCCTGCGCCGTTACCGGCGATTTCAGCAAAGCCACAAACAAAGCGCCCATATCGGCGTCGGAGACGTTGGGGTTTTGCGCCAAAGCCAGGACTTCCGGATGGGCTGCTGCCTGGGCCATTTCGGCCACCAGCTCAGACCACGCGTTCAAGTCCCCTTCGCGCGCAACGCGAAACAGGGCTTCAGCGTAAGGACGGGCGACGGTTGCAAGTTCTGCCATGATTACAGCTCGGTTGCGAGTTGTTTCAACAGATCAGCATGAGCAGCCTGGTCGACTTCGCGACGCAGAATCTGTTCAGCACCCTTGACCGCCAACGCTGCGACTTGCGCACGCAGTTCTTCACGCGCACGCGCCACTTGCTGTTCAGCATCGGCTTTGGCTTGCGCCAGAATGCGATCCGCTTCCGCCTTGGCGTTGGCTTTGATCTCATCGCCGCTCATGGCAGCACGCTTTTCAGCGTCTGCAACACGCTTGGCGCCTTCATCGCGGGCTGCGTTTAACAGCGAGGCGATTTCCTTGTCTGCGGCAGCGCGGGCGTTTTTGCCCTGTTCTGCAGCGGCCAGGCCATCAGAGATTTTTTTTGCGCGCTCATCCAGTGCGTTAATCAACGGCGGCCACACAAACTTCATGGTGAACCAGGCCAGGATGAAGAACACTACTGCTTGCGCAATAAATGTTGCATTCAGATTCATCGTTACCTTCCCTTCTCAAAGTGACTTAAGCCGAACCCCGGTTTGCCCGGGGTTCGGCCTGAGAATCGGCGATCAGGCGCCAAACGGGTTGGCGAATGCAAACATCATGGCGATACCAACACCGATCAGGAATGCTGCGTCGATCAGACCGGCCAACAGGAACATCTTGGTTTGCAGGGTGTTCATCAGTTCCGGTTGACGGGCAGAAGCCTCGATGAATTTGCCGCCCATGATACCGATACCGATACAAGCGCCGATAGCGCCCAGACCGATGATCAAACCGCAAGCCAAAGCAACGAAAGCGACAGTAGTCATTGAAAACTCCTTAGATAGTCAAAAGTCAAAAAATGGAAAAACGTAAATACTGCTAAATCTGGCGCTGCCGCGTTCAGTGGCCTTCATGCGCCTGGCCGATATACACCAGCGTCAGCATCATGAAAATAAACGCCTGCAGAGCAACGATCAGGATATGGAAAATCGCCCAGATCGAACCTGCAATCAAATGCATGCCAAAACCCCACCAAGTTGCCGTGGAGCCGAGCAGCGCGATCAACAGGAAGATCAATTCGCCGGCATACATATTGCCGAAAAGACGCATGCCTAACGACACGGTTTTTGCGGCAAATTCAATCAGGTTCAACAAGAAGTTGAAGATCCACAGGGCCGGATGAGAACCGAACGGCGCGCAGAACAATTCATGCACAAAGCCGCCGCCACCCTTGATCTTCAGGTTGTAATAAATCATCAGCAGGAATACGCCGAAGGAGATGCCGATCGTACCGTTCAGGTCAGCCGTCGGCACCACGCGCAAATGCGGCTCACCGAAGCCCAGCCAATACATGGAACGGGCAAACAAATCCACCGGCAGGAAGTCCATGGAGTTCATCAACAGCACCCACATGAACACGGTCAGCGCCAGCGGCGCGATGAAGCTGCGGTCGCCATGGACGATTTGCTTGGATTGGTCTTCCACCATTTCCACCAGGATTTCGATGGCGGCCTGGAAACGCCCCGGAACGCCGGAGGTTGCTTTTTTCGCTGCCCGCCACAAGATAAAGATGGCCAGCAAGCCCAGCGTGAGCGAGAAAAACAGGGTGTCGTAATTGACGATGGACATATCCACAATCTTGTCCTGATGATGACTGCTCAGGTGGCCAAGATGGTGCTTGATATATTCGCCAGCTGTTGGCGCATGGTTAGCAGCGTTCGCCGCGGTTTCAGTTGTCATAACTAGAGCCTAAACAATAAGATGAGATAACTCTTCATTGCCACGACCATGCCAGCGATCAGCGCCAGCCAGTTGATGCCGTGGTACAGCCAAGCAACCGTCGCCAACATGGCCACGGTCAATGCAATCTTGATCAACTCCCCGATCAATACAGAAAACGGGTTTGCTGTTCCACGTCTTACGTTGACAAACAGACGCAACGCAAACAATGCATTTGGCAAGATGCAAATTGCTGCTCCAAGCAGCAATGAAATCACAGCGGGCCAACCTCCGAGCACTGCTGCGATCACGGCGGCCACGGCTGAAGTCGCTATCTGGGCCAGGATCAATCGCAGCATCTTTAAGTATCTTTCCAGTGTGCTCGGACAGAAAAATAGGTCCGGGTCTTGCCAAGCCGGGGGATTATAAGGGCAAGCTGACGTGCACGTCAAACGCATGCGCGCCCTGATGCGGGTTTTTTTCGTGATTTTTTTGCTATCCGTGCTTTATTTGTCAAGCATCATCATCATTTTTTATGTCAGTTATTTGTAAATTGAATGAATAACCTTGCATTCAGTAATGAATATATTTTGGTCGCTATTACCATTTTTAAATATTTGTTTTAGATACTCATAAAATACGCCAATGTATAAAGACAGACGATTTTACTTTGACAATATTATAGTGAAGACATCATAAAAAATCGTGCTCACTTTTAGCCATTGTTGCAATCTGGAAAATAAAATAATGAAACATTGCTACGAATACATTAAAATATGGACACTTGGCAGTAGCAGTGCAATTTCCCGCTTGAAGTGATGCAAGCTGACCGGCAGCGTTGATACAAAATCCTCACGCAAAGCCTGGCTGAGGCGTAATTCCAGACTTGGCGCTGCTTTGCAACAAAGCATGCAGCACAGTTTTGACAAAGGCGCGCATGCACGTTACATTCCTTCGGTTATGTCTGCGTGCACAGCCTCACTCTGCCACCCATTTATTGACAGGATTTGACATGTTGCGAAGCATCGGTTTGATATGCGGCCTGCTCCTGGCTTGCCACAGCAATGCACAGGGCTTTAAGTTTCCCAGCGAGCAGGAGGAACAGCAGCGCGCGCAGGCGGAAGAAAAAGCGCGCGAGGATAAATTGCGCGCCCTGCTGGCCACACCCTGCCGCAGCAATTTGAAGCAAAAGAAAATCATGGTGCTGATCGCAGAACGGCGTAATGGCTTGCTGATGACGCGCCAATCCGGCTACGGCGCCCATGTCGAAGCCATTAACCACGGTTTGCGCAAACTGGGCTTGAAGACCTACACCCAGGAGCAAATCCGCCAGCAAATCGCACAGGCGGAAGTCGATGCCTATTTCAAGAATGACCCGGATGCCGCGCTGTCGGCCTCGAAGCGGCTGGCGGCCAGCTATGTGCTGCGCGGCGTGATTGAGACGGAAGCCAATCAAAATCCCATTATCCCGGTCAACCAAATCAATGTTGACATGCAATTCACCCTGAGCGGCGCGGATGGCCGCACGATTGCAGAAACCAGTAAAAGTAACGCCAGCGGGGCCGGGGCCAATGTGCACGGCGCCACGCTGGAGCTTGTTAAAGAAAGCGGCGAAGAAGTGATCGCCGAACTGTATAGCAGCTATTGCAAAAAAGCGGGCGCGACCCGCTGACCGGACCGGAAAGCCCATTGTTTTTTAAAGAGGACACCATGAAAAAATTCTCTCCCATCACTATCGCCCTGGCCGGCCTGCTGACCCTGTCAACCGCCGTACGCGCTGAAGGCCCGGAATTCGGCAATCCCTCGCCGACCGCCGGCAGCTCCACGTCTGAAAAAGCGAATGCCGCCGCCGATGTCGCGGCGTATAAGGAAATCGAGTACAAAAACAAAGACAAGAAAGGCCCGGCCATCATCGTGCTGCCGGGCGATGTGAAGAGCAATAACGCGAATTTCATGCAGAAATTCGGCCCCAACAATATCGCCGACTATGCTGAATTGGAATTGGGTAACGCCAATTTCAAAGTCTTGGAGCGCAGCGGCCTGGGCAAGGTTTTGAATGAAATCTCGCTCGCCTACAACCTGGGCGATCCGAAAGTGGCGAAGAAGACGATGCAAATCGGCAAATTGAAAACCACCAAATGGATTATCAAATTCGACATCCTGAAAGCTGAGCAAATCGCGGAAGCCAAAAAAGGTTTTGACGGGCGCGCAGTGGGCGGCATCATCGGCGCGCTGTTTGGCGGCTCCACCGGCGGCAATGTGGCCGGCGCGGTGGCCGGTTCGGTCAACACTCAGGAAGCCACCGGCGTATGGCTGATTGGCATGCGTTACAAGATCATCAATGCCGTCACCACCGAGCAGGAAGCCACCGGCTACAAAGAATTGAAAATGGAAGTCGGGGCCAAGGGCAGCAGCGTGCTCGGGGCGTCGGAGCAGCAAAGCGGCGGCGTTGGTCTGGACACCATGGTGCAAAGACTGGTGCAAACCGCAGTCTGGGAAATCGATTCCAAATACAAATAAGCGGAGCCAGGCATGAATCAACTCGGCAAGTATCAGATCCGGCGCGAACTCGGTAAAGGCGCGATGGGGATCGTATATGAAGCCTTCGACCCGGTCATTGAGCGCCGCGTGGCGCTGAAGACGATCTTGCGCGAGGATAAAGATGAGGCGGCGCTGGCGGAGGCGCTGGCGCGCTTCAAACGCGAAGCGCAGGCCGCAGGCCGCCTGAATCATCCCGGCGTGGTCGCCGTGTATGACTATGGCGAAGCGCAGAGCGCGGATGCGCAAGGCAAGCCCTGCCAGGTCGCCTACATTGCCATGGAATATGTGGACGGGCGCGAGCTGCGCGCCATGTTTGAAGAGCAGCAACGCTTCACGCCACAGCAAGTGGCCATTCTGATGCTGGATATTCTGGATGCGCTGGGGCATGCACATGCGCACGGCGTGATCCACCGCGATATGAAACCGGGCAATCTGTTTGTGCAGCAGGATGGCAAAGTCAAAATCGGCGATTTCGGCATTGCCCGGCTGGAAAGTTCTGATCTGACGCAGGTCGGCGCGATTATCGGCACACCGGCGTATATGTCGCCCGAGCAAGTCACCGGCAGTCCGGTCGATGCGCGCAGCGATCTGTTTTCCTGCGGCGTGATTTTGTACCAGTTGCTGACCGGCGAACGCCCCTTCACCGGCAACCATACCAGCATCATGTACAAGGTGCTGAATGAAATGCCGCCGCCGGTCACAGCCTTGCATGCCGGTTTGCCGCCGGTGTGGGATGCGGTGGTGAAAAAAGCCATCGCTAAAAACCCGGATCACCGCTTTCAAAGCGCGCAGGAATTTGCCGCCGCCATCAAAATCGCCGCCAGCGGCCGCCTGCCGGAAGCGGATGACGATAAAACCGTATTGCACAATCCGGTGGCGGCGCAATTAAGCGCGGAGATGCCGACGCAAACCTTCCCCGCCCGCCAGGCGCACACGCCAAGCGCAACGCCGGCCCCGGCGCCCGCGCCAGCTGCGGCGGCAGCGCCGCCGGCCAACGCCGCACCTGGCGTCACGCAAGCGCCCTTGCAGGCCACCCTGAATCAAAACCGGCAAAGCGCGAACAAAGGCGTCTGGCTGGGCGCTGCTGCAGCCGGCATTGTGGCAGTCGCCGGCGCCGCCTATTTCTTTGTCTTGCCGGATAAAAACGCGCAGACGCCACAACAGGCGGCAGCCAGCGCCAGCGCGCACAGCACGCCGGCCCCGCAGGTTGCGCAAACCAGTGCGCCACAACCCGCTCTGGCCAGCACAGAGATCAAGACCGCTGACGGCGAAGTGGTGATCAGCGCGCTGGGCCTGGTCGATCCGCAAGATCCCAAGTTCGGCGGCGACAGCGGCGCAGCGCAAGCCGAGGTGCGCGCCGATGCGCGCCGTCAACTGGTGGAAAAAGCGCTGGCGCTGTATGTGGATAACAATTCGCTGGATAAAAACTATCCTGTGATTGAGCAAAAACTCTTATCGCGACACAGTGATTTCATCAAAAACGTGCTGCACGAAAGCGGTGCGGAAACCGGCAAAAACGGCTTATTGCAAAGCGAAGCGCGCGCTGTGTTGAAGGTACGCGAGTTGCGTAAATCGCTCAATGAGTTATCCAAGGCGGAAAGAATCGACTTCATCCGCAATAATGGCGACCCCAAGATTGCGATTCAGATGTCAATTGGCAATGCCGATCAAACCTTGCCGCCGGCACGCTCACAACTGGCGGAAAACGTGCTCAAAGAGCGCGTCAAATCGTTTGGCTTCCGGATTTGGGCCGGCGATGGTGAAGTCAAGGGCGGGCCAAACGCCAAATCCGCAGACTTCCAAATCATAGGCGAAGCGAAGTTCAAGCAGCTCTCACACAAGCTGCCGGCCTCAGGTCTGACGATTAACAAGACTGTGCTGACCTCCTGGACCGTGAAGGCGATAGACAAAGCCACGAACGAGGAAATCTATCTCAACACCATGTTGCCCAAGGGCGCCAGCTGGAACAGTGAAGATCAAGCGCTGGCGGATATTGGCAAACAAATGGGCGATGAGTTTTCTAAAGATTTCTTCCTGCAGCATTTCGAGTATGGGGTGAAAAAGATCAATTTGAACATTGCCGGCCTGCCGAATGCGCAAACCGCACAAATCATGCTGTCCGAATTGCGCAATGTGCGCCGCGTGCTGGATGTGCAAAGCGGCACAGGTTTGGGTCAATTTCAGCTGCAAGTGCCGGAAAGCAGCAATAGCGATTTGCTGCAGGAGAATTTGATCGCGCCGCTGAATGCCAAGCTGGGACAGCATTGTTTTGCCTTGGCCGGCGCAAGCGGGAATGACATCAATCTCAGCTTTGCCGCCCAATGCAACACAGCGCAACTCTTGGCCAAGCTGGAAAGCGGCGCGCCAGCCGCAGTCATGCACGCGCCCGGCGCACGCGGCAAGCTCAAGGGCAAAATCAGCACCTGAAAGCGCTGACTGAGAAAAACCGCTGCCAGATGATATGGGCAGCGGTTTTTTTTCGCCCATCCTGTGGATAAAACTGTGCACAAACCAGGGAAAAGATGTGAGGAGAATGTGCATAATTACATCTCACCTCGCATAGGCCGATGTTTGATTGCAAGGGCATCTCACACACCTTGTGGGTAAAGCTGTGCACAACCAAGGCATAAACACGGTATAAGCTGTTGAAAAAAGAAATGCTGCGAACACGGCTGTTGATAAAGCTATGGTCACTGCTAAGCCTTCATAAGGATGGACGAAGCAGATTCCGTTCGCCCTGAGCCTGTCGAAGGGCATGGTTGCTCATGGAAAACCGTGGTTCGACAAGCTCACCACGAATGGCAAAACCGTGGTTCGACAAGCCCGGCACAATGAAGCTGCAACCCGCTTGGTATATAAACCGACTTGTTAGCGCATTGGCTGAATAGATACAAGCTGTGAAAAATAAGTGGATCGTGGTGGATAAGTTAAGCAAATTGCACTCGCCTGCTTCCACTCATCTTCTGAGAGCCTGTGTCAGCCACATCATTTGCACCCAACAATGGCGACATGCGGAAATACCGCTGCAGACACGATTCGGGCATGCTGATGGTCTGAAGTGGCGCGCAGCCGCCTGCTTTGCCCTCGCTTGCCTTTCCAACACCACGGGGCTTGGGATGCTCCACATACCGGGTGGATGCCAAAGCGCATATAGCGCAAACGCTTATCGAAGATTGAAGCCCCGCTTCGTAAGGCATGCCGCTTTCAGAATGTGCGTAAAGCTGTGAATAAACCCTGTATAAATTGCGGATTGTTTGTGGATTATGCGCAGCGCGAACACACAACGCATCCACTCGACAGACAAGAGGAAAAAACCTCACCCCGGCAAACTGTGTACAAACCTGTGAATTAAGTATGAAAAAGCTGTGCAAATGGGGTGCAAAACTTGCAGAGAAGCGAATCAATTAAAACCACCGCTATGCATAAAGCTGTGCATATGAAATGCACAAATCTGTATAGCTTGTGCATATCCTCAGCAGGTCAGACTTCCCGTGAAAAGTACTAAGACCCGCACAGATACAGGCTGCTGCACACACTTCTCTGTGCAAAAAGCTGTGCATAAGCAAGGGATAAACAGTGCGCAGCATGTGCAAATCTTTGCTAACGCTTCACGAATACATGCGGCAACACTGCCGACTTTATTTTTGCCGGGCGTTCTCCTGGGCTGGTCGAAGGAAGCTTGTCGAAAGAATAGTGGATATGCAAAAAGTGCTTCGACAAGCTCAGCACGAACGGATGAAAAACCGCGCTTCAACAGGCTCAGAACGAACGGCAAAAGAAAAATACTCAGGCAAGCTCAGCACGAACGGCTGGGGTGTGCACAAAGATGTGCATAACGCGTGGAAAAATCAGAGGAAAAGCTGTGAGTCTTTTGTGCACAACAACGCAGATGAAAACAGCCGCTCTAAAACCGCTTTAAAGGCCGCAGGAAGCAAAAACCCCGCCGCAGCGGGGGTCGGAGTCAGCCAAGCTTAAAAAACAGCTCAGGCGGCTTTACGGCGGCGTGCAATCATGCCCATCACGCCCAGGCCAGCCAGCAGCATGGCATAGGTTTCAGCTTCCGGCACAGCGGCTTGCACGCTCACATTGTCCATGCGGAAGAAGCTCGGATCGTTGCGGGCGCCAAATTTCAATTCGGTTGCATTGGAAGTGGCCAGCACATCGAGAGTGATGTGGGACCAGTTCAGCGCAGTGTTTTTCACGCTGTACACTTCATTGTCGCCAAACATCGCGTTGAAAGTGACTTTGTTCGGATCGGTCGAGGTGGCGGTGTTATACACATCGAAAGACAGGGTGTAGCGCTGGCCGGCGATAGTATTCAGCACTTGGCTGATATAACCGACAGAGCCGGTTGCGCCATTGCGCCATACCCAAGTGCGGTTGGAAGTTACGGTGTTCTTGATGACATCGTTCAGGCTCAGATTGCCGGAACGGGTCCAGCCGGCGAAGGTGCCGGTTTCAAAATCGCCATTCACAACCAATTCGGTTGCGGCTTGTGCGGAAAATGCGGATGCCAGAAGTGCTGCAAAAACAATTTTTTTCATTTGAATTTCCTGTGGGTATTGATGAGGCAGTTGCGGATGTAGCAGATGTGCGGGTCTGAGTTGCAACTGGAATCATATTGTAACGTCTTGATACACTCCAGGCAAGCAATTAGGGTGTGTTGACATTTATTTCAACCATATCATTGATGCCGCCAAGGTTACAAACGAAGAGAAACGGGTATCCAGTTTGTCGTAGCGGGTAGCGATCCGTCGAAATTGCTTAATTTTGGCGAAAAAGCGCTCAATGAGATTGCGGTTTCGATATTGGAACTGATCATAATCCCGCTGTTCTTTCCGGTTCGCCTTTGGTGGAATCACGACCTTGGCATTTTTTCCCTCAATGCAATCAATCAGTGTGTTGGCATCATAGGCTTTATCTGCCAGCACCGCTTGTGGCGCGACGTCATTGAGTAACGCGGTTGCCTGGGTTATATCGTGAACTTCTCCGCCTGTCAGGATGAACTGAACCAAATTGCCCAAGCCCTCAACGCAAGCATGAATCTTGGTGGTTAATCCCCCACGAGACCGGCCAATGGATTGCGGCCCCTTTTTTTTGCGGCTCCTGCTGCATGCTGATGCGCCCGCACGATAGTGCTATCAAGAAAAACTTCCTCAAAGTCCGCGTCCTCGCGTAGCACGGCAAAGATTTTGTGCCATACCTGCTTATCCGACCAACGCGCAAACCTCACATAGACGCTGTTCCATGGGCCAAATTCAGCAGGCAAATCCCGCCACGGGCTGCCTGTCTTTGCTATCCATAAAACAGCTTCCACAAACAGCCGATTATTCACGCCTGTTCTGCCTCTATCGCCAACCTTTCCTGGTACCAAGGCTTCAATTCTTGCCCACTGATCGTCCCGTAACATCATCCGTGCCATTCTGTTTTGCCCAAAAACAAGAATGTAAACACAAGTGGCAAAAAGTTAACAGCTTTTTTTGAAAATTCCCATCCAAAGTGCTGTTAATTGTCAACACGCCCTAGACGGCGGATACAAAATTATTTTCAGCAAAATAAAGCAACCCCCGAACAATCCGTGCATAAAGCTGTGAATAAGCCGGTAAAAGCTGTGGGCATATTCTGTGAATTACGCCCAAATATGATTTACCGGCTTACGCGCCCGCGCTATCAACAACTATCCCACAGCCTTACCCACAAAAAAACGTGACTTATCACAGACTCACCCACAAGCTACCCTCAGCTTATACACATACTTTTCCACAGCGCTCATACAGTCAGCTTCTTCAGGCGCGCAGCTTGGCTAAAATATGATCGAGTTGATCCAAATCGCCAAATGCGATTTGCATTTGGCCTTTGCTGGCGCTGCTCATTTTAAAACTGACCGGCATTGCCAATAAATCTGACAATTCTTCTTCCAGCGTTTTCAGATCGGCAGACTTATCCAATTTGCGCAGCGGTCTTTCACTTTGTTCCTGTTGTGCGCGCGTCACCAGTTTTTCCGCTTCACGCACCGACATGCGCTTGGCATTGATTTCATTGGCCATGGTGATTTGTTGCGCGCCATCCAGCGCCAGCAAAGCGCGCGCATGCCCCATATCCAGATCGCCCGCCATCAGCATGGTTTGCACCGGCTTAGCCAAGTTCAACAAGCGCAACAAATTGCTGACTGCACTGCGTGAACGCCCTACTGATTGCGCCGCCTGTTCATGCGTAAAACCGAATTCATGAATCAAGCGTTGAATGCCTTGCGCCTCTTCCAGCGGATTTAAATCTTCGCGTTGGATGTTTTCAATCAAGGCCATCGCTGCGGCGGTCTTGTCATCCACTTCACGGATCAAGACCGGCACTTGCTCCAGACCTGCCAGACCGGCGGCGCGGAAACGCCGTTCGCCTGCGATGATTTCATAACGCTCAGCTGCAACCGGGCGCACAAGAATCGGCTGCATAATGCCTTGCGCCCGGATCGAATCCGCCAACTCAGCCAATGCGCCTTCATCCATCCGCGTGCGCGGCTGATATTTGCCAGGCTGAAGCTGGGTCAAGGGCAAGCTGTTGCCCTGCTCAGGTTTGACTGCCGGCGCTTCGACAAAATCGGCTGAACCGCCTAATAAAGCCTCCAAACCACGCCCCAAGCCTTTCGATTTCTTGCTAGCCATTCTTCCAGTCCTTACATGGTTTTAATACGTTCCACCAATTCAGCACCGAAGGCGATATATGCTTGCGCGCCTTTTGCCGATGGATCAAAACTGACGCCAGGCATGCCGTAAGATGGCGCTTCAGCCAAGCGCACATTGCGCGGGATAATCGTGTTAAACACTTTATCGCCGAAATGCTGCTCCAGCTGCGCCGAAACCTGCTGCGATAAAGTCATACGCGGATCAAACATGACGCGTAACAAGCCAATGATTTTCAAATCCGGATTGAACTTGGCATGCACTTTTTTGATGGTATTCACCAAATCCGACAAACCTTCCAGCGCGTAATATTCACATTGCATGGGAATGATCACGCCATGCGCTGCACACAAGGCATTCAAGGTCAGCAGGGATAAGGCAGGCGGGCAATCAATCAGCACAAAATCATATTCCGCATCGACCTTGGCCAGCGCTTCTTTCATGCGCCGCTCGCGCCGATCCAATTCCACCATTTCCACTTCAGCGCCTGCCAATTCACGATTGGCCGGTAAGACATCAAAGCCGCCATTCTCAGATTTTTGACGCGCCTGCGCCACGTCTGTCATACCCAATAAAACCTGGTAAGTGGAAGCCGCAAGATTGGCTTTGGCGATGCCGGCGCCCATGGTTGCATTGCCTTGTGGATCCAGATCAACCAAGAGCACACGTTGTTCCAATTTGGCCAGACCTGCGGCCAGATTCACCGCCGTGGTGGTCTTGCCTACTCCGCCTTTTTGATTTGCTACACAAAAAATTTTGGCCATATAAGTCCTGAAGATATTTAAGCGCGTTCGATAAACACCAGATGCCGCGCCGCATCAAGTTGCGGCACGCGTAAGGCTTGAATTGTTTTGACACGCCAGCCTGCCGGCAGCGCCTGGCTTTCCTGCAAGGGATCTTGCCCTTTAAGCGCGATGAATTCACCGTCTGCTGTTAGTAAATGGCCTGACCAGGAAACAAAATCCCGCAAATCAGCAAACGCGCGGGATGTGATGATATCAAAGGCGGCAAGATCCGGGCCGGTTTGCAGGTTTTCCACCTTGCCGCAGTGCACATTCACATTCACTAATTTCAATTCTGCCTTGACCTGATTCAAAAATGCGGTCTTCTTTTGCACCACATCAATCAGATGAACTTGCACATCCGGGCGCGCAATCGCCAGCACGATGCCAGGTAAACCGCCACCTGCCCCCACATCCAGAACCCGTTTTGCCTTGGCAAAAGCAGCGACTGCGCTTAATGAATCGAGCAGATGCAAAGCAAGCATCTGTTCCGGATCACGGATCGCAGTCAGGTTATAGACTTTGTTCCACTTGCTCATCAAGCCTTGATAGTCCAGTAATTGCTCTATCTGTTGTGGCTGCAGGTCTAAACCGAGTTCAAGCAAGCCTTGCAGCAGGCGGCTGCGCAATGTTTCACGTGAAACATTCATGCTGCGCCCTTCCCTGCGTACAATCCACGCTTCTTCAAAAACACCAACAGCAAAGAAATGGCCGCCGGCGTCACACCGGAAATCCGGGAGGCTTGCCCCAGGGTTTCCGGTTTTTGCTTAGCCAGCTTTTGCCGCACTTCAATCGACAAAGCCTGGATGCTCATATAGTCCAGATCAGCTGGCAAACGCAGGTTTTCATGGTTTTCATGCCGCTCAATTTCGCGTGCCTGGCGTTCGATATAGCCGGCATATTTGATCTGGATTTCGATTTGCTCGGTAATCTCGCTCGCTTCCAGACCTGGGCCGGCAAGCGCTTCACCTTGCAATCCCTGCAAACTCATCAAATCGCTGTAACGGATATTGGGCCGCGCCAATAAATCGGCCAGATTGTATTCATGCTCAATTGGCTTGCCAAACACCCTGCTTGCTTCTTCTTTGCTGATGATGCGTGGATTAATCCAGGTCGAGCGCAAACGTTCTGACTCTTTCGCAATGGCGTCACGCTTGCGGCAAAAAACATCCCATTGCGCGTCGCTGACGCATCCAAGCTTGCGGCCGATTTCGGTCAGGCGGATATCAGCATTGTCTTCACGCAAGCTGAGACGATATTCTGCCCGGCTGGTGAACATGCGATATGGTTCCATCACGCCTTGCGTCACCAAATCATCCACCATTACGCCAAGATAAGCTTCACTGCGCGCCGGGATCCAGGCTTCTCTATCCTGCGTGTATAAAGCGGCATTCAAGCCCGCTAACATGCCTTGTGCTGCCGCTTCTTCATAGCCTGTCGTGCCATTGATCTGACCGGCAAAGAACAAGCCTTGAATCGCGCGGGTTTCAAGCGATGCCTTCAGGCCGCGAGGGTCAAAGTAATCGTATTCAATCGCATAACCCGGCCGCAGAATCCAGGCATTTTCCAAGCCGCGCATTGAGCGCACCAGGTTTAATTGCACATCGAACGGCAAGCTGGTGGAAATTCCGTTTGGATAAAATTCGTTCGTCAACAAACCTTCCGGCTCAAGGAAGATTTGATGCGTCTCTTTATCTGCAAAGCGATGGATTTTGTCTTCAATCGATGGGCAATAACGCGGCCCCACGCCTTCGATCACGCCGGTGTACATGGGGCTGCGATCCAAGCCGCTGCGGATGATGTCATGCGTCGCTTGATTGGTATGCGTAATCCAACATGGCAGTTGGCGCGGATGCATTGCAGCATTCCCCATGAAGGAAAATACCGGCACAGGATCCAAATCACCGGGTTGTTCTTCCAGTTTGGAAAAATCAATACTGCGCCCATCGATGCGCGGCGGCGTACCGGTTTTCAAACGCCCTTGCGGCAGCTTTAATTCTTTCAAGCGCGCAGACAATGAAATGGCTGGCGGATCACCGGCACGACCACCGGAATAATTTTGCAAGCCGACATGGATCTTGCCATCAAGGAAGGTGCCGGCAGTCAGCACTACAGCGCGGCTGCGGAAGCGCAAACCAACTTGCGTCACAGCCCCACACACCTTATCACCCTCTACCAGCAAATCGTCCACCGCTTGCTGGAATAGCCAGAGATTAGGCTGATTTTCCAGACGTGACCGGATTGCCTGCTTGTACAGCATGCGGTCGGCCTGGGCGCGTGTGGCGCGCACAGCAGGGCCTTTGGAGGAGTTCAAAATGCGAAATTGGATGCCGGCTTCATCGGTCGCGATCGCCATCGCTCCGCCCATGGCATCCACTTCCTTTACCAAATGCCCTTTACCAATCCCACCGATGGAGGGGTTGCATGACATTTGGCCCAGGGTCTCAATATTGTGCGTCAGCAGCAAGGTTTTTTGCCCCATGCGCGCTGCAGCCAGCGCAGCTTCAGCACCGGCATGGCCACCACCGACCACAATGACATCAAATTCTGTTGGATAAAACATAGGAGGAGCGGATTGATCTAGAGGCGAAGATTATAGAACTTTTTCCTGCCCCCGGTTCCCTCCCCTGCTGAAATTGGTGGCAGGATTCAGATTGTTTCACGTGAAACATTAACGCAGAAAGGCGTCGTACGTGGTTTTGCAGATCAGCGCGAACACAACGAACAGGAAAAGTTTACGCACAAAACCCGTTCCATACTTCAACGCCAGGCGGCTGCCGGTAAGCGAGCCGGCAATCTGACAAACCGCCATCATCAAGCCCAACATCCACAATACATGTCCATGGTAGCCAAACAGCATCAATGCCGCCAAATTGGTGCTGATGTTGACGATTTTCGCCACGGCGGAAGCGGCGATGAAATCAAAGCCAAACACGCGCACAAAAACAAAAACCAGAAAACTGCCTGTGCCCGGGCCAAAAAATCCGTCATAAAAACCGATCACCGCGCCGGAGAATGCCGCCAGGATTAATTCGCGCCGTCCATGAAGCCGAGGCTGATGATGTTTGCCAAAGTCTTTCTTGGCCAAGGTGTAGGCCCCAACTGCCAGCAAAATAAAGGGCAAGCTTTTGCGCAGAAAATCCGGCGGGATATGAATCACCGCATACGCCCCGAGCATAGAAAATAGAAAAGCGGACAGCGCTGCCGGCGTGGCAACGCGCCAGGTAATCTTCACCTGACGCAGAAAATTCACAGCAGCCGCGCTGGTGCCGCAAATGCTTGCCAGCTTATTGGTGCCGAAAACTGTCGCCGGCAATTCTGTCCGCAGCACCGAAAACAATGCCGGCACCTGAATCAAACCACCGCCGCCCACAACCGCATCCACCAAGCCGGCGACAAATGCCGCCACCGCCAACAACGCAAAATCCATTCCATTACTCCACAGGCAAAACAACACCTTAACATCAGCCCTGAAAAAAAAGAGCGCCGCAGCGCTCTTTTTCTATTGTCAACCCAATTCAATGTGCAAATCTTCGCTCAGGCATGATGACTGTCATATCCACATAACGGGAAGCATTGTGATTGGAGGGTGAGAAATTCACCGCAAAACCGCCGACATCATAATTGGCGCTGTTGATCGATTCCAAGGCCCGGATCAACTTTTCGCGGGTCAATTCACGTCCGGCGCGGCGCAAACCTTCGTGGAAAATCTTTGCCGCCATATAGCCTTCCAGGCTGGAGAAATTAATCTCTTTCTTGGCCTTACGCATGGCCTTGGTGTATTCCGCCACCACTGGCGTGGCTTGGCTCCAGGGGAAAGGCACAACCTGGGAAATCACCACACCCGGCCCATAGTCCGGCCCGCTCTTAGCCAGGGTGTCGGCCAGCGCCTGGCTGCCGACAAAGGACACATTGTAAAACTGACCGTTATATTTCTGTTTTTTCGCTTCCACGATGAAGGCCGCGCAAGAGGCGTAAGCACTGATTTGAATAATCACATCCGGCTGCCTTGGCAAAATATCGCGCAGCGCTTTCGATACATCCACGCTGTTGCGCTCCACCGTGGATTTAGCAACCAGCTGGACTTTCATTTTTTCCATGGCGCGCTCCACCCCTTTCAAACCGGCCATGCCGTAGGAGTCGTTCTGATAGAACACGGCGATCTTGCTCATGCCATTTTTCACCAGATGATTGACCAGATGCTCTGTTTCATCGTAGTAGCTGGAGCGCATATTGAAAATATAGCGGTTGAAAGGTTCGCGCAGCAATTGCGCCCCGGTGAAGGGTGCGAAAAACGGCACTTTTTCTTTCGTGAAAATCGGCAATGCGGCGGCGCTGGTGGGCGTCCCCACATAGCCGAATAAAGCAAACACTTGATCTTTTTCAATCAACTTGATCGTGTTCTCTTCGGCCAACTTCGCTTCGTACTTATCGTCTGCAGTGACAATCTCAATCTTGCGGCCATGCACGCCGCCATCTTCATTCAGATTCTCAAAATAGACCGAAGCGCCGGCATGCATATGAATGCCCAACTGTGCGGCAGGGCCGGAGAAGGCGGCCGACTGGCCAAGAATAATTTTTCGCTCAGTAACGCCATTTTCAGCAAAAGACGGCAAGGCCGCCAACAGACCAACTACAGCAGAAAAAATGCGAGTGCAAACTTTTCCAGAAAAGTTCATCGGTGCTCCAATACAAAAAAACAGTCCTGTGCGACGCATCGCGCCACAGTGATGTGTAACAGGCCGAATGGCCGGGGAGAACTTTGCAAAGAACCACAGGCTGGCGCACGCAAAAGCACGCGCCAACGCTAACCACGCACTGTGGTATGCCAAAGATCCAGTAAATCCTTGCTTGCTTTTATGGGGGACAAACCGTGCAACGCTTCCCGCTAAGGAAGTCCTGCGCGGTATTTGCTCCCTTACCTTTTCAGGATTGCCGGGAAACCAACGGAATATGGGGATATCCGGTTTTATCGTTATTCACATTGCCGCCTGAACGTGAAACTTGTCACGCCCCTGCTTGCAATGCTTGCTTTATGTGTGGCGGGGATTTTACCTGTAATGGCGCATTCTTTCCAATTACCAGAGGAAATATTCAAACCCTCCATGCCGCATGACGCAAGCGGCAAATTCAGTACATGTATTCCGCCTGATAAGACAGTATCAATTTTTCTCTAAAATCAAGCAAAATACGTTAAAATCTTACAAATTCATCTAAATATTACGTATTTCACTAAAAATACTGGCATCAAATACGTCCCTTTTATTACCAGGATTGGGTTTCTTCTGTTGCTTTATTGCAATACGTGATAGTTATCCACAAGGAATTTCACAAAAGAGAACCATAAAGGAAATTATTTGAAAACCAAAGAATTAATGGTGAGAACGATTTTTTTGCTTATTTTTTTGATAATTCAAGCCCGTACCAACAGCCACACTTCCCGCCAGCAAGATAGAGCATTTGCTCTATCTTGACATATCAAGCGCTCGCCATTTCCTGCAAAATAAAATCCGCCGCTTTATGCGCAATCATCAGCACCGGGGCGCAAGTATTGCCTGAAGTAATGGCCGGCATGACGGATGCATCCGCGACGCGTAAGCCGGTGACGCCGCGCACATGCAAGCGGCTGTCCAGCACAGCGCTGGAGTCGCCTGCACGCCCCATTTTGCAGCTGCCTACCGGATGGAAAATTGTCGTCCCGATCTGTCTGGCCGCTTGCTGTAATTCCTGCTCGCTGCGGCAATCAAGGCCAGGTTTGATTTCAGTTGGCGCAAACGGTTGCAGCGCGTCCTGCTGCATGATGTGGCGGGTTAAGCGCAAGGCATTCGCCGCCACCTGGCAATCGTATTCTGTGGATAAGTAGTTGGGCGCAATCAGGGGCGCTTGCAGCGGGTCTGCGCTGCGTATGCTGACTTCGCCACGCGATTGCGGTCGCAGATGGCAAACGCTGGCTGTGAGGGCTGGAAAGGGGTGCAACGGGTCGCCAAACTTGTCCAGTGACAAGGGTTGCACATGATATTCGAGATCCGGCCATGCAATGCCCGGCGCAGAACAGGCGAAAGCGCCCAATTGTGAAGGAGACATTGACATCGGGCCACTGCGTTTGAGCAGATATTCGCTTGCAATCGCCAATTTCCCCCACCAGCTGTGCATCAACTGATTCAAGGTGCGTGCGCCTTGAATCCGGTAAATACAGCGCAATTGCAAGTGGTCCTGCAAATTTTTACCCACACCCGGCAAATGATGCCGTACAGGAATCTGATGCCGGCGCAATAATTCCGCATCGCCAATCCCTGAGAGTTGCAGTAATTGCGGCGTCGCCAAGGCGCCGGCGCACAACACCGTCTCACGCCTGGCGCGCGCCTGCCAGCGGCTGCCCTGCTGTAAAAACGCCACACCTGTGCAGCGCTTATCCTCAAACAAGAGGCCGCAGGCATGCGCATGGCGCAAAATCCGCAAATTTTTGCGCTTTGCCACGGGATGCAAAAAGGCTTGCGCCGCATTCAGACGCCAGCCTTTTTTCTGTGTGACCTCAAAATAACCGCAACCGGCATTATTTCCCCGGTTGAAATCCTGCACAGTCGCGATGCCGGCTTGCGCGCAGGCCTTGCGGAATGCATCCAAAATCGGCCAGGACAATCTTTGCTGCTCCACGCGCCAAGGCCCGCCGGCCCCATGCCAGCGATTTGCGCCGCCATGATGATCTTCAATCGCCATAAAATCCGCTAACACCTGTTCCCAGCGCCAAACCGGATCGCCGCTCAGCTCGGCCCAATGGCGATAGTCTTCACTTTGGCCGCGCATATAGATCATGCCATTGATGGCAGTACAGCCGCCCAATACTTTACCGCGCGGGTAGATCAAACTGCGACCGTCCAAGCCTGGCTCTGCCTCGGTGCGCCAGCACCAATCTGTACGCGGATTATTGATGCAGTACAAGTATCCAACCGGGATATGGATCCATGGATAGTTATCCTGGCCGCCCGCCTCCAGCAATAAAACCTGGTGCTGTGGATTTTCACTCAAACGGTTCGCCAACAGGCAACCAGCGCTGCCGCCGCCGATGATAATGAAATCGTAGTCGCCGGCAGTTTGCATACACGCCTCAAGGTTTGGCAGCGCTCTGCTGCTCTTGCAGTTTTTTGATCATTTCCAGGGTTTTGGCCGAAACCGGATAATCCGGATATTGCTTGCGGAATTTCTCCCATTCGGCCAACGCTTCCTGCGGCAGATTGGATTTTTGCAATTCTTCTATCAATTCAAGCCAAAGTTTGGCATTTTCAATCTTTTTTTGGCCAAGGGAAGGCGGTGATTTTTCAGCTTTCGCCACCACATCGTTTGAATCCCGATATGAAACGCCCGGTTTTTCTGCGCTGGCAGAGGCTTGGCGCGGCGCGGCGACAGCTTTTTGCTCCCTGGCGCGCGCCATTTCCGCTTCAGCTTGACGCCTCGCGTCCGCCACCTGCGCATCCAGTTCTAATTGCCGTGTGTTTTCCTGCATTTCGCCGCGCATTTTTTGGCGCAGCTCCTCTGACCTTATTGCAGCCCCCTTTTCCGGCATCGATTCATTCCTGATTGCTTGGACAGGCGCCGCAGCCTCATTTGTTATGCTGCGTTTGACCGCCGAACCGGTGACTTCAACTTTTTGCAGTCTGTCGGTGGCGGGCGGTTGGTCAATTTCGGCTGCAGATGGCTTAGGCGGTTTAGCGCTGTTTTTAGGTATGGCAGGCGCTGCGCTGCCAGCCGCCTGCTGCAGGGGTGCAACTTCTGCCGCCGCATCAGCTGCGGGGCTGGGAGTCGCTTTGGCTGCGGTTTCTGGCGCAGGCCCCATTTTTTCTGCCGCCGCGCGCTCTTGTTCAGCTTCTCTTTCCTGTTTAATGTCAATTTGCCAATATTGCCATGCCAATGGCAAAGCTAAAAACAGGCTGGCTGCAATGCCTAACCAGGCTGGCCAGGCTTTTTTACGACGCAATGGTGAGCTGATGGGCGTTTTTTCGGCCTCATCCCCGCTTTTCTTTGCCATTTGTGCATCATTTGCGGCGCTGGTCTCAGCCAGCGTTTGCTGTGGGCCGGTGACTTGGCTGTTTTCAGCGCTTTTTTGCAAATCCTGCTCCACCAGATTCATGATGGATTGCGAGATCTGCAGCGGCGGTTTTGGCTGTGGCACGGCGCGCAGCAGGCGCGATAAATCGTCCTGGCCTTGCAAGAAAGCTTGCAATTGCGCGTCATCATCCGGTTTCATTTCCAAGCCGCTCATGCTGTACTGCCTTCCTGCAGCGCTTGCCGCAATTTTTGCATTGCATACCTTAATCTGCTTTTCACTGTTTCGACTGGAACTGATGTTAATTCAGCAATTTCCTCCAGTCGCAAGCCATTGAATTGCTGCAAAACCAAGGCTTCTTTCTGCTCATTCGGCAAACGGCGTATCGCCGCATGCAATGCCTGTACTTGCTGCTTTTGCTCTAAACCCTGTTCTGGGCTTTCACATTCCTCATCAGATAAGTTGGCAAGCCAGTCCTCATCTTCGTTGACAACCTCAGTCGCCAGGCTGACAGGTTGCTGGCGCAGCAAATCGAACAGACGATTACGCGCAATCTGATACAAATAAGTGCGAAAACTCGCATCCGGTTGATATCTTTCCCGCGCTTTGTGCAAATTGATCCAGCTGTCTTGCACAATTTCTTCCGCCCAATCCTTGCGTGGCGAACGCCAGGCAATAAAACGGTACAGGCCAGCATGGTGGCGCTGATACAGTTCCTGAAATGCCGACACATCGCCATCGCGATAGCGGCACATCAAATCTTCATCTGTGAGGGAAGCGAGCATGCTGGCAGTCTACTGGAGAAGCAGACGACATGCCAGTTTCACGCTTTTCCACCTCTTATTGAAACGTTGCACAGCCTGATTCAGGGTGAAAAAAGACCGCTGTTTTCTGTGTGAATAAACTAACTTGTTGATTTATAAGTGATTTTTCTATATCCGCTGATTTCGGGGGAATTTTTTTCAGGCTTTGGCAGCGGTCTTTGTGACTTGTATATATATATTTTTTGATGATAGTAGTAAACCGGCTTTTAACTGTGGATAAGTCAATAAACTTTATAAAAATCAATGACTTATTGATTTCATAAGGGCCCGGAAAATACTTGTGTCTGCTGCTGGCAAATCTTGGACAAAAATTTGCCGGCATCAAGCGCTCTGTGTTGTCCACAAATACAGGGGGTTGATATCAAGCAAGTTATCCACAGTTGCATTCATGCAAACATCATATATGTTCAAAATACATTTCCATTCATCACAGAATTTGTCTTGAAAAACACGAATTTTTAATGGATATCTGAAAGTATGAAAAAAGGCGTAAACCTCTTTTTTTGGCGCAGCTCATCGTTTAAGTGTTAACCCTTTTATTTTTTTGATGATAGTAGTAAACCACCGTTTGCTTGTGGATAAATGCATTTTTCCTTTATTTTTCAATGGTTTAGTGGAATGATAAAGCTTGTGTTCAGGCTGTATCCGGTGAGGAGGAATCTTGGACAAATTTTTCAAATCTGTGAAGTCGTTTTTTTTGCACAAATTGTCCCTGTGGATATTAATAAAGTTATCCACAGTTGAAAGAATGACATCTGTTGCATGCACGCCGCATACACAGCCGCTATACCTGAAATATCAATGTCCAGACAAGTTCAGCCGGCTTTTCCACGTATGCTGTCAGACACTCTTCAGCTTTCAAGGCATGCCGCCGGTGTGTTGTGCGCCGGCAGCAGCAGACCTTGCTTTCTTTTCAACAGGGAATGAACATGAGTCAAACCGTAGAAACCATCATGCATTTCATCAATGGCAAACGCAGTGCAGGCAATTCGCAGCGTCAGCAGGATGTGTATAACCCCGCCACCGGCGCAGTCAGTGGCCGCGTGCTGTTGGCCAGTGACGAAGATGTGCAAGCCGCAGTGGCGGCAGCGAAACAAGCTGCTTTGTCATGGATGGAAACCGCGCCATTGAAACGTGCGCGCATCATGTTCAAATTCAAGGAACTGATCGAGAAACACCACGATGAATTAGCCGCCGCTATCACGCGCGAGCACGGCAAGGTGTTTTCTGACGCCAAGGGCGAGGTGGTGCGCGGTTTGGAAATTGTTGAGTTCGCATGTGGCGTGCCGCAATTGCTCAAGACGCAATTCACCGACAATATTGGCGGCGGGATTGATAACTGGCAGTTGCGTCAGCCTTTGGGCGTGGTGGCCGGCATCACGCCTTTCAATTTTCCGTTCATGGTGCCAATGTGGATGGCGCCCTTGGCGATTGCCTGTGGCAATGCCTTCATTCTCAAACCCTCTGAGCGGGATCCGTCTTGTTCGTTGATGATTGCCGATATGTTTCAGCAAGCCGGATTGCCGGATGGGGTTTTCAATGTGGTGCAAGGGGATAAAGTGGCGGTCGATGGTTTGCTGCAGCATCCTGATGTGCGCGCATTGTCTTTTGTCGGTTCAACCCCGATTGCAGAATATATTTACAGCGAAGCTTGTAAGCGTGGCAAACGCGCGCAAGCTCTGGGCGGCGCAAAAAATCATTTGGTGGTGATGCCGGACGCAAATCTGGAACAGGCAGTGGATGCGTTGATCGGCGCCGCTTATGGTTCGGCTGGTGAGCGTTGCATGGCGATTTCCGTGGCGGTGGCGGTCGGCGATAGCGCGGATGCCTTGGTGCAAGCCCTGGTTCCGCGTGTGAAAGCGCTGGTGGTTAAGAATGGCATGGAAGCGGATGCGGAAATGGGGCCGGTGGTGACTGCTGCGCACAAGGCGAAAATCGTGTCTTACATCGAAGATGGTGTGGCGGCCGGCGCTGAATTATTGGTGGATGGCCGTGGTTTGTCTGTGCCTGGCCATGAAAACGGCTATTTCCTTGGCGGCAGTCTGTTTGATCATGTCAAACCTGAGATGCGCATCTATCGTGAAGAAATTTTCGGCCCGGTTTTGTGTGTGGTGCGTGTGCCGGATTTTGAATCCGCTCTGGCTTTGATCAATGCGCATGAGTATGGCAACGGGGTTTCGATTTTTACAGCGGATGGCGGTGCGGCGCGTGAATTTTCGCGCCGCGTGCAAGTCGGCATGGTGGGGGTGAATGTGCCGATTCCGGTGCCAATGGCTTGGCATTCTTTTGGCGGTTGGAAACGCTCTTTGTTTGGCGATCATCATGCTTACGGCGAAGAGGCTGTGCGTTTTTATACGCAGTACAAATCAGTGATGCAACGTTGGCCAGACAGTATCGCGAAAGGCGCGCAGTTCACAATGCCGGTCGCCGGCAAGCATTGAGGCTGCAAAAACAAACCCGGCGCATGCGCCGGGTTTGTTTTGTCACTTGTCGCGTAATTCGCGCCGCAAAATTTTGCCAACCGGTGTTTTTGGCAGTTCGTTGCGGAACTCAATGTGCTTGGGCTTTTTATAGCCGGTCAGATTCTGTTTGCAGTATTCCAAGACATCTTCTTTGCTCAAATTTGGATCTTTGCGCACGATGAAGACTTTCACTGCTTCGCCGGAATCCGCATCCGGCACGCCGATACAGGCGCTTTCCATGATGCCGGGGTGGCCGGCCAGCACTGCTTCGATTTCATTCGGATAGACATTGAAGCCGGAAACCAGAATCATGTCTTTTTTGCGATCGACGATTTTGATATAACCTTCCGCGTCCATGATGCCGATGTCGCCGGTTTTGAAAAAGCCGTCGCGCGTCATGACTTTTGCGGTTTCATCCGGGCGTTGCCAATAGCCGGCCATCACTTGCGGCCCGCGAATCGCAATTTCACCGCGTTCCCCCTGGGGCACAGGTTTTTCGTCATCATCCAGAATCACGACTTCGGTGGATGGCACTGGCAATCCGACTGTATTCGTGAAACCGCTGGCGTCGGCACGGTTGCAAGTCGCCAGCGGTGAGGTTTCTGACAGTCCATAACCTTCGATGATGAAGCAGCCGGTGGCGGCTTTCCAGCGGTCATTCACCGCTTCCTGAACGGCAGTGCCGCCGCCGTTGCAGATGCGCAGATTGGAAAAATCGAGTTTGGCGAAGTCCGGTTGATTCAGCAGGCCGTTATACAGCGTGTTTACGCCGGGCAGCATATTGAATTTGTATTTGGACAGGGTTTTGACGAATTTCGGCATGTCGCGCGGATTTGGAATCAGCAGATTCACAGCGCCAATGCGCGCCGCCAGGAAAAAACAGCCGGTCAGGGCGAAGATGTGATACAGCGGCAAGGCGCAGACAATGGTGAAATTTTCTGTCCCGTTGCCTGCGCTCAGTTTTGGCGCCAGCCAGGCTTCGCCCTGCATCAGATTCGCCACAATATTCCGGTGTAACAGTGTGGCGCCTTTGGATACGCCAGTGGTGCCGCCGGTATATTGCAAAAATGCAACATCATCGCCGTTGCATTCGACCCGCTGGAAATTCATTTTTGCGCCTTGCGCCAAGACCTGGTTAAAACGCAGGGCTTTGGGTAAATCAAATTCCGGCACCTGCTTATGCACATGGCGCACCACAAAATTCACCAGCAAGCCTTTGATGCCCAGCATATCGCCGACACTGGCCAGAATCACATGTTTGACCCCGGTTTTGCCCAGCACTTGTTGCAAGGTGGTGGCGAAGTTTTCCAGAATGATGATGACTTCCGCGCCGGAATCATTCAATTGATGCTCAAGCTCGCGCGGGGTGTACAGGGGGTTGACGTTAACCACGGTCATGCCGGCGCGCAAGACAGCGCAAATTGCGACTGGATATTGCAAGAGATTCGGCATCATCAGCGCAACCCGGGCGCCGCGTTGCAAACCCTGGTTTTGCAGCCAGGCGGCAAGTTGGCGCGAATATTGATCCATCTCGCCATAGCTCATGTGTTGATCAAGGCAGATGGCGGCGTCGCGCTGCTGGTACTTCTGAAAAGATTCTTCCAGCAGATTGATGATGGAGCGGTATTGATTATGTTTGATTTCTGCCGGGACGCCGGGCGGGTAGGATTTCAGCCAGATTTTTTCCATTGCTCTCTCACTTTCTAGATGCTGCGGCGGCTTTAAAGGAATAACTGCGGATGCCTCATCTTAACGAAAAATCTTCGGTTTGCCTGATGTTTGACTGAATTTTGTAGTACGCCATACCACAGTTTTCAATACATACTTGCAGTATGAACGGTTACTCCATTTGCCTGTCAGAAAATCCCGGTTTATGCTGCTGGTTCCCGCTCTTCTTGCTGCCGGGCTGAAGGCGGATTGCATGGGACAGTGACTGGCGGCGGGGGCAGACCTGCTGTTATGCAGCAAGCCGCTTTTCCTTATGCAGAGCGTGTTTCTGTTTTTCGGGATGGGGACAGAAAACGCTTCAACAGGCGGCGCCATATTGGCGGGTTGTGCACCTGCTTGAGAAAGCGCTCGCCGTCCGTATGGTTTTTCGCTACGATGCTTTTGTGCCTTGGCGCATTTGAAATGGATGCGTGCGTGGCCGGGCAGGCGAAGCAGGGGGATGCATGTTGCAAACCGCATGTTTGGGCCGTACAGCTGCGAGTTGCGTCAAGCCTTGGCTGGCTTGGCTGCTGCTGTTTGCCTGCTGCATTTGCACCTTCTCCGCACACGCCACACGCTGGGGCGATTCGAGCGCCACAGTATTTCATCATATTGGCAGCGAACGCGGCTTACCGCACCCGATTGTGACTGCCTTGCAAGAATCAGAAGAGGGTTTTCTCTGGGTCGGCACGCAAGGCGGTTTGGCGCGTTGGGATGGCATGCGTTTCCGTACTTATCAACATTACCCGAAAGATCCCTATTCCTTGCCCGATGTCTGGGTGCAGGCTTTGCACCGTGATCGCAAAGGCCGTTTGTGGGTCGCCACTTACGAGGGCGGCGTGGCGCAGTATGACGCGATGCAAGACCGGTTTGAAAGAGTGGCGGTGGGGCCGGGCGGTTTGTCGCATCACACGGTGTGGGCGATTGCCGATGATGGCGACGGCGGCCTGTTTTTCGGTACGGACAGCGGGCTGGATCAATATATGCCGGATACCGGCGGCATGCGCCATTGGCAACATAATCCGAATGAAAGCGGGAGCTTGCCGGACAATCATGTGTATGCGATTGTGCGGGAGAAAAGCGGGGTTTTGTGGTTGGGCACCGGGCGCGGTTTGGCGCGGCGCAAGCCGGGCGCCAGCCAGTTTGAGGAAATTTTGATGCCGGGCGGGCCGGCCATGGTGCGCAGCTTGTTGCTGGCCAGCGATGGCAGCTTATGGGTAGGCACCAGACGCAACGGGATTTTTGTGCGGCCACCTGCCAGCGCCGGCAAAGAGCCGGCATTTTTGCCATTTCAGGAATATTTGCGCGGCGGTTCTGAGGCGCTGCTGAAAAAAGAATGGGCGCGTGACATCAAGGAAGTGGCGCCTGGTGAAATCTGGATAGGCAGCGATAGCGGCGGGTTGTTGCAAGTTTCTCTGAGCAGTCGCCATATGCGCCGGATTTCACATGATTTGCGCGTCCAAAGCAGTCTTTCCGATGATTCAGTGAATGCAATATTGCGTGACCGCTCCGGCTTGTTGTGGGTCGGCACGCGCGCCGGTTTGAACCGGCATGATCCGCATTCGCGCGCTTTTATCTCTATTTTTGGCGGCTCCAGTATGCCGGGCAGCATCAGCGATCCGAATTTATGGACTGTGTTTCCGGCCAGCGATGGCCGCATCTGGTTTGGCTTGGGCAGCAAGGGTGTGGATATCTTTGACCCGGAGCGTGGCTTGGTTGGCGGCATCAGACCTGATCCGGCGCGGCCTGAACGCGCATTGCCACAGGAATTGGTGCTATCACTGGCGCAAGCCGGGCCGGATCAATATTTGATTGGCACCGGCCAGGGTTTGTACATGAGCGACGCCAAGGGCGGCAATGTGCAGCGGATGGCCCTGCCCGGCTCCGGTGGGCAGGCCGAAGTGCGCAGCATGTTGCGGGTGGACGATAAAATCTGGATTGGCACCTCCAACGATGGTTTATGGCAATACGATTTGGCGCAAAACGGGAATTATCTGCAACGCATCAGCACGGATTGGCTGGCGGAACAGCGCATTAATGTGATTGAACCGGGGCCGCAGGGGCGATTGTGGCTGGCCGGACGCGACAGCCTGATTTTGTTCGATCCGGTTTCGCGCAAAGTGGAAAAGATCAAACCCAACCCGGGCGATCCGCATGCCCTTGCCTCCACCGCAATCACTTCCATGCAGACTGATCGCCAGGGGCGGCTCTGGGTCGCCACTTTCGGCGCCGGCATCAATGTGCTGGAAAAGCGCGATGCCGATGGCATTCCCTATTTCCGGCGTTTCAGCACCACCGAAGGATTGCCGCATGCAAATGTGAATCGCTTATTGATTGATGGACGGGGACGGATCTGGGCCAGCACTGACGATGGTTTGGCGATGATTGAACCGGGGGATTATTCAGTGCGCCGCTTTCAGTCCAGCGATGGGGTGCCGCTGAGCAGCTATTGGGCGCGTTCCGGCGCTGTCAGCCAGCAGGGCGAATTGCTGTTTGGCGCAAGCGGCGGTTTAACCATTGTGCGCCCCGATTTATTACAAGATTGGACTTACGAGGCCCCATTATTGCTGACTGATTTGCGGGTCGGCGGAAAACCGGTTTTGGCCAACCGTTTTAATCAAAAGCGCGCAACTGAGCCATTGCAGATTTTGCCGGAAGGCAACAGCTTGTCTGTGGAATTCGCTTCGCTGGATTTCAGTGCGCCGGAGCGTAATCGCTATGCCTATCGTTTGCGCGGCTATGAAAACGATTGGATTGAAACCGATTCCAGCCGGCGCCTTGCGGCTTACACCAATCTGCCGCCGGGCGACTATGTGCTGGAGATCCGCGCCAGCAATCGCAATGGCCACTGGCTGAAACAGCCATTTCAGTTGCCGCTTAAAGTGCTGCCGGCATGGCATCAGACCTTGTGGTTTTTGTTGCTGGAAATTTTGCTGGGGCTTGCCGCTGTGTATGCCTTGCTGCAGATCCGCACCCGATATATGCGCCAATATCAGCACCAGCTCGAATCACAGGTGAGTTTGCGCACTGCTGAAATGCAAAATTACAATCAGCACTTGCAGCAAGCGAATGCGGAATTGGCCCAATCAGCAGAAATTTTGCGTCTGCTGGGAGAAGTCGGGCGCGATATCACCGCCAATCTGGAGGCGGATGCGGTGTTTGCCGCGCTGCACCGTCATGTCGGCGGCTTGCTGGATACCTCGGTGATGGTGATTTACCGCACCAGCAGCGACGGCAGCGCGCTGGAAAGCGGATTTGGGCGTGAAGACAATCAGATCTTGCCGACTTTCCGCGTGTTGCTCGATTCTCCCAGCAGCAATGCGGCGCGCGCCGGGCGCGAACGGCGCGAGATTTTACTGGAGCGCAAAGCCGGCGAAACACAGGCTTTGCCGATTTCCGGCAGCCGTATGCTGACGTCATTGTATGCGCCCTTGATCGTTGGTCAGCGTTTGCTGGGCGTGATGTCGATTCAATCGCGCCATGAACATGCGTATGGTGAAAAAGAAAGAATGATCTTCCGCACCCTGTGTTCATATGGCGCGATTGCGCTGGCGAATGCTGAATCGTTGCAGGCTTTGCATCAAGCCCAGGCGCAATTGGTGCAACAGGAAAAACTGGCGGCCCTGGGGGGCTTGGTGGCCGGGGTGGCGCACGAAGTCAATACGCCAATAGGCAATGCGATGCTGGCTTTGTCAGGCAACAACAATGCCTGGCAAAAATTGGATGCTTCCTTGAATCATGGCAGTTTAAGCAAAACGGATTTGCTCAACGCCATCGGTGAAGGATTGGAATATACCGGCCTGGCTTTGCAAAATATCAAACGGGCGGCGGCCCTGATTACGAGTTTTCAGGGAATTGCGGTCAGTTTTGAAAGCGATCAGGCGGATGAGCTGGATTTGGCGCGCTATCTGCCCGATGTGGCCGGCTTGGTGCATGCTGATTTTGAACAGTTTGGCCATACCCTGGAAGTGGATGTTGAAGAGGGCTTGCGCATCCGTTTGGTCAGCGCTGCGCTGACTGAAGTATTGAGCCGGATTCTGGCGAATGTATTGGACCATGCCTTTGCTTCCGGGCGTCCGGGCAAGGTGGTGTTATCGGCGCAACGCAATCAGCAAAGCGGCATGATTGATATCAAGGTGGCCGATAATGGCCAGGGCATACCGGCGGAAGCCTTGCCGAAGATTTTTGATCCTTTCTATACCAGTATGAGCGGCAGCGGCGGTCATGTCGGTTTGGGTTTGCATGTGGTGTATAACCATGTCACCCACCGTCTGCATGGCCGCATCAAGGCTGAAAGCAGCCTGGGCCATGGCAGCGTGTTCACCATCAGCCTGCCGCCCCACCCTCCCGGCAGTGATTAAGTGTGGCATGGCGCGTGCTGCATATCACACTTGCCGGGGCGCAAGCTGTTAACTTTGCCTGTCGCAAACACCCCATGTTTTTATTGCCATACATAAGCAGAAGCGGGGGCGAATATGTTACGCTGCAAATACATGTCGGCGGACAAGCATTTCCCGCTTTCCTTGCAGCAGTAACCGGGCTTTCGCGTACAATAAACCGTGCTGAGCCTGTCTGAATTACCCCATGTAGTAATTTGCGTGCCGGGATTGTTATGACAAACGAGACTGATAAAGGCATGGATTTTCTGATCAATGATCAGCCGCCTTCGCGCGCCCCTGCGAGCGAGTTGCCGCCGTGGAAAATCCTGGTGGTGGATGATGATGACCAGGTGCACGCGGTGACACGACTGGTTTTGCGCAGCTACCGTTTCCGTGGCCGTGGCCTGCAATTGATGAGCGTCAGTTCAGCGCGTGAAGCGCGCGAGGTGTTGCAGCGTGAAAGCGAAGTGGCGCTGGCCCTGGTTGACGTGGTGATGGAAACCAAGACCGCCGGTCTGGATCTGGTGCGCACCATCCGCGATGAATATCGCAACCGCTCCATACGTCTGATTTTGCGCACCGGGCAGCCGGGCCATGCGCCGGAACAGGATGTGGTGGTCGATTATGAAATCGACGCCTATATGGCGAAAACCGATATTTCCGCGCAAAAACTCAGCACCGCCATCACCGCTTCCTTGCGTGCGTATGAATACATCACTGAAATCCAGGGTCTGAACACAGGTCTGGAAGCCCAGGTAGAGCAACGCACTGCCGAATTGCAGGAATCCAACCGCAGCCTGGAGCAAGCGGTGGACACCCTGCGGCAGTTGGGCGATGTGGGGCGCGATATCACCGCCAATCTGGACGCAAAAGCGATTTTCCAATCGATGCAAAAACATGTGCAGCGTTTGCTTGATGCGCCCTATTTTGTGCTGTTCCGCGCCCAGCCCGGGGTGGATTTCCTCGAAATGGTTTTTGGCTGGCGTGACGGCAGCGAGCAGGCTGCGCACAAGATTGCGCTGGATACGCAACATCCGGCCGCGCGCGCTGCGCACGATTGGCGTGAAGTGTATGACGCTGATATCAAGGATCCCGGCGACGCCTGGCCTTACTGTTCTGCGATCTGGTTCCCCCTGGTGATTGATCAGCGCCTGTTAGGCGTGATGGCGATTGCCTGTTTGCGCGCAGACGCCTACGGCGAGCGTGAAAAACTGATTTTCCGCACCTTGTGCGGCTATGCCACGATTGCGCTGGATAACGCGAATGCATATCAACGCCTGCAGCAATTACAAAACAAATTGCTGACTCAGGAAAAGAAGAGCATTGCGCAGGAAAAAATGTCCGCATTGGGCGGTTTGGTGGCTGGCGTGGCGCATGAATTGAATACGCCGCTGGGCAACAGCCTGATGCTGAATGGCGCTTTACAGGATGAGGTGGACAGCCTGTTTGCCAAATTGAATGGCGCCGCTTTGCAAAAAAGCGATCTGGTGCGATTTTTGAACCAGGCCCAGGATGCCACCAATGGCATCAGCCAGAGCTTGAACAGCGCGGTGCGCCTGTTAAACAGCTTCAAGCAAGTCGCCGCAGACCGCAGCAATGAAGAAAGAAAGATGTTTGATCTGCTGCAGTGCTGTAACGATGCGGTGGCGGGCATGATGGATCAAATCAGCTGCGCCGGGCACGAGATTCAGGTCGATGTGCCTAAGAATTTGTCTTTGAACAGTTATCCACAGCCATTGGCCCAGGTGATCAAGCAATTGATCAACAATGCGCTGACGCATGGTTTGCAGGGCCGCACACATGGCAAAATGAACTTGCGCGCCGTGCAGGAAGGCTTGGGGCGCATTATGCTCAGTTTCAGCGACAATGGCGCAGGCTTGAAAGAAACGGATGTGAAACGGATCTTTGATCCATTTTTCAAGGTCAACCCGGAAAGCGCAGGAACCGGTTTGGGCCTGGCGATTTGCAGCAATATCGTGAGCTCAGTGTTGAATGGCCATATCAGCGCCAGCAGCAGCCCGGGCCAGGGATTGACTGTCAACATTGAATTGCCTTCAGCAGCTCCGGAACAGGGGCGTTGAAAGCGGCTTGCCGCTGGCTTTGCAGCCAGGCAGGCCGGGGAAATCGAGGCAGGGAGCCGGCCCTGGAACGATATGTTCCAGGCCAGCTTCATATTTTCGCGCTCGATCTGGAATTAAACTTGCAAGACGGTGGCTGGGGCTGTCGTCAGATCCGCGATGAGTGAGCAGAATCAGTCCACGATGGGGTTTTTGCTGTTTGATGAAAAACCCGCTCAGGCAAGTCCCGCAGCCAGCAATGCGCCATGGAAAATCCTGGTGGTGGATGACGACGACCAGGTGCAGGCGGTTACGCGCATGGTATTGCGTCATGTCCAATTCCGCGACCGTTCTTTCATGCTGATTCCTGCCTTGTCCGGCCAGCAGGCGCGCGCCGTGCTGCAAAGCGAACAGGACATTGCCCTGGCCCTGATTGATGTGGTGATGGAAACCAAGACCGCCGGCCTGGATCTGGTGCGGCATATCCGCGAAGAATTGAAAGACCGCTCGATGCGCCTGATCATGCGCACCGGGCAACCGGGGCATGCGCCGGAACAGAGCGTGGTGATCGATTATGAAATCGACGCCTATATGGCGAAAACCGATCTGTCGGCGCAAAAACTGGTGACCACCATCATCGCATCTCTGCGCGCCTTTGAATACATCAGTGAAATCCGCGCCTTGAACGCCGAGCTTGAAGCCCGGGTTGCGATGCGCACTGAAGAATTGGAAAAACTGGCCATGCTGGACGCCCTGACCGGGGCCGGCAACCGTCGTCATCTTGAACAGCGCGCGCAGGCGGAAATCGCCTTTTGCGAACGTGAAGGCATGCCTTTGTCAGTGGTGATGTTTGATCTGGATCACTTTAAAAAAATCAATGACAGCTGGGGACATGCCGCCGGGGATCTGGTGCTGCAAAAAGTGGTGAATCTGGCGAAAGATCTATTGCGCCCCAGTGATTTTCTGGCCCGTATCGGCGGCGAAGAATTTGTTATTTTGCTGCCCGCCGTCAACAGTGAATCCGCCGCCGTGGTTGCGGAACGCATCCGCCAGGCATTTGAAGCCAGCCAGTTGCCCATGAACGGCAATATTTTGCGTTTTACCTCAAGCTTTGGCCTGACCATGATGACGCCGGGCGAAACCCTGGAAACAGTGCTGGCGCGCGCCGACAGCGCTTTGTATAAAGCCAAGCATGCCGGGCGCAATCAAGTCTGCCAATTGAGCTGATGGCGGCTTCTACCCTGCTGTAAACAGATTACAGCAGGGTATTTCAATCACTGTGTTTACATACATGTGTTTTTCCCCCTATCCTATAGTCAGCGCTTGGCTGGAAGGATAGGGTGATGAAAAAATTACATGAATTAATCTCTGTGCGCTGCGGATTGACCTGTCGCAGCGCATTGGTTCCAGATCCGGATGGCAATCTCTTGCTGTTGCAATTGAAGGATGCTTATCCCGGTCATGATTGGCAGGATGGCCCGCCGATCAGAGTGCGGGCGGCGGATTTGCCGCGCCCCTATCTGCTCAGTGCCGGCGATTTCATTTTCCGCGCCCGTGGCGTGCGGCATTTTCTGCTGCCGGCGCCGGTTTTCACGCTGCCCCTGGCCTGTGTTTCGCCATTGATGTCTGTGCGCATTCTCGATAGCCGCCTGTTACTGCCGGAATATCTGTTGTGGTATGTCAATACCGATTATGCCCAGAGTCAATTGATGGCTTCGCCGCATCGCACTGGCCGCCTGCAGTTGCGCACCCGCGCCTTGCTTGAGCTGGAATTACCGCTGCCCTCCCTGCCCAGGCAGGCGGAAATTGTTGAATTATTTGAACAGGCCCGCGCCTGGAGTGAGCGTGAAGTCACGCTGGCGCAGCACAGATTGCAGCAGACCACCGCATCATTGCTGCATTATGCGGGTGAAACATAATGTGGCTCACATACCAAACCCACCCGCGCGAAGCGACTGCCGGCTTGCATTCCCTGCTGTTGCAACAAGGCGTCAGCCGTATCGGCGGGCGCAGGAGCAGCAGCGTGCAGCGCGGTTTGCAAGGCGCCTGGCAATTGTTGCGTGATCAACTCGATCCACGGCTTGCATTGGATTGGTTGCAGCCGCTATTGACCTTGAAATTGATCAGCGACCAATGGCGTGCGCGCCGCATTCAGCTCATTACAGAATTTCCCCTGCAGCCGGAAAAAATCAGCGCCGGCCTCAATGCATACAGCTGGCAGATGCCGCTTGTGCGTCTGCCGGCGGGTCTGCGGCAAACCGGCAGGCCTGGCGGCGGCAGTGAATGCCTGGCCAGTTTTGACAGCCTGCTGCAAAGGCGCGATCAAGCCAGTCCGGGGCGCTTAATCAATTTGATTTTGGAGCAACTGGCGCACGCCAATCCGGCTCAGCTGCAGGGCGTTTTTGCCGGATATGACTATGACGATGCGGCATTATTCGGCGCTGATTTGCAGCGCAAATTGCTGTGGCGCGCCGTCTTGCTTGAATTGGGCCGCTGTGATTTGAGCGATGTATCCGCCTGTCTTGAAATGCAGCAATGGTGGCGCAGCAAGTTGACGCTGTCGCCACCGGTGCAACTCTGCGCCGCGCTGGCGCATCTGGCATATCGGGAATCCGATCAGCCATGTTTGATGCGTGATCCATTTTGCGGCCACGGTGAAGCCGTATTGGCCTTGTTGGCGAGCGGCAGTCCGGCCGGCAATCTGCAGGCATGCGCCAGCGAGGCCGCGCATTGGCGCCGTGCGCGTCTGAACCTGTTGTTATGGCAGGCGCAGCAAATCGCACTCTTGCGGCAAACAGATTGGAGTGAAGCGCCAGCCTTACCGCCAGCCAAGTTGCAAGTGACGAATTTGTTTGAATATCCGCCGGCCTGGGACGGCAAAAAAATGAAGCATTCCCCGCAGCAATTTCCCTGGGGCGCGCCGCCCAAAGGCAGGCCGGAATTTGCCGCCATCAGCCGGATGTTGCAACAAGCCGCCGCTGATGGGCAGATATTGGTTTTGGTGCGCACCCATTGTCTGCAGCGCAGCGGCAAGGAGCAGGCAATCCGCGCAGCGCTGGCCCCGCACCTGGCAGCGGTCATCTTGTTGCCGGCGCGCAGCGAGCGTCAGCGCTCAGCCTTGTTATGGCTGCACGCCACAGCGCGGCATGCGCCGGTCTGGTTTGCTGATTACAGCAAATGTGAAGCAGAGGTGGCGCAATTGGCGGCGCGGATGTGGGATGAGCGCCAGGCTGGCCGTGATTTACCCTGGGCGCGTCAGGTACATAGTTGGCAACTGGCTGAGAATCAGCATATTTGGCGCCCCGACTTATATTTGCAGGCCCCGGCATTGCAGCCAAAGCGGGCGCAACTGCAGCAGTTGGAACGGGAATGTGCCCTTATGCGGCGCGAAGTGGAGGGCCGTTTGCAGGCCCTCGGTTTGCTCAGTCAATGATGCTGCCTTCGTTTTTCTTGACTGCCGTGCGGTTTTGCGGGCTCATCGCCTCCAAATGTTTGCGCAGCCATTGATGCGCCGGGCTGCGCGCATCCCGCTCATGCCACAACATATCCAAATGCACTTGCGGCAATGCGAACGGAAGTTCTTTCGCAATCAGGGAGTCGCTCATACCGGTGGAGGCGATCAGATGACGCGGCAGAACGGTGATCAAATCGGAAGACGCGACGACTTTGCCGGCAGTAAAAAACTGGTTCACAGTCAAAATAATCCGGCGCTCGCGATGTAATTGCGCCAGCGCTTCATCCACCAGACCATGGGCGCGGCCTGAAAAGCTGACCAGCAGATGATTTGCCGAGCAATATTCGTCCAGCGTTAAATCAGACTTGGCGAGCGGGTGATCTTTGCGCATCACGCAGACATACTGCCCTGAATACAACCGCTCATGCCGGATTGGTGAGCTGGTTTCGCTGGATAATTGCGCCGCCACGCCGGGGAAAAAGCCGACCGCCAGATCGATATCGCCGCGCAACAGCATCGGACGCGGTTCGCGCGTGGTCAGCGGCACCATGCGCACATTCAAGCCTGGCGCTTCTTTTTCGATTGAACGCATCAAAGATGGCAGCCAGAATGCTGCGGTGGCGTCCGCCATTGCCATACGGAAGGTGGCGTGAGCTTTGGAAACATCGAAACTCTCCGGGCTGACCGCCGCTTCCAGTTCCGCCAAAGCGCGCCGCACCGCCGGCCATAAAGCTTCCGCACGCGGGGTGGGTTTGACCCCGTAAGCGGTGCGGATCAGCAATTCGTCACCCATCCTGTCGCGCAAGCGCTTGATGGCGTTGCTGACTGCCGGTTGGGTCATCGCCAGCTGATTGGCGGCGCGGGTCAGATTCTGTTCGGTCATGACGGCGTCAAAGACCCGCAGCAGATTCAAATCCAGTGTCAAAAAACTCATAAATCCATCGCATGAAAAAAGCATTAAGGTCAGGCCAGGCTATTGGCCCGCAGCGCTTTGCGCCGCCAGCGGAATCGCCTGCTGTCAAATGGATGCCGGGGTTTGCATCCTGTGCTGCTTGCGCATCCTCGTCCTGCTGGCATGCGTGGCTGGCGGGCATCGGGGTCGCGGATGCCTGCTTGGCAGCCTGTCGGACTGAGAAAAAATCTACTGCAAAAACAGTGGAGCGGGCTATCTTTGGCGCCTGTTTGCTGAATAGCCCTGCTGCTGAGCTTGCAAAGTCGGCAAATCTATCCCCGTCCGGCAGATTTTCGCTACGATTCTCTAACCTCGACTGGCTGCTGACAGGGGAAAATCCCCCTGCTGTTATAAGAATGAAATATGACAGGCTGAAAAAATCACAACGAAGTTGATATTTTAACGTTCTTAGGGCCAAAGCATAGTGAAAATTTGATAATTTTTTATGCTTCACAAGCATTTTGCCGCTTGCCGCGCTGCTGGCCTGGCTGATGGCTCAAGCGCCGCTGCCCTTGCTTGAACCCAGTAATTGCGGCTTCAAGCTGCTGTCTGCCGGGTTATCGCCCAGCCAGATTTTTAAAACCGCGTTGTAGAAGGCGATATCGGGCAGGACTTCGCCTATTTTTTTACCGTTCAGCGTGCTTTGCGTGCCGCTGCCGGGAACCCAGTCGAGGGTCAGCACATCGCCTTTTTTGATGCTTGGAATCTGTTGGAACATCTCACCAAATTTCATGGTCTGGTTGATGATCTTGGTTTTTTCCGCCTTATCGGCGTTGTTGTTCAGGCCCGTGATAAAGCTTTGTCCGAAATCATCCGAACTGACATCGCGCAACATAACCAGGGTGATGCGGCGCGGCCCATCCATGCTCAAAATGTCGGCGACCGTGGATTTTTTCTCAGGCAGATACAAGCCGGCGACATAAACTTTGAAAATCGCTTTAACCCTGACCCCGGCGCCATTGAGTTTCAAATCTTTGTTCGCCACCTTGGCGCTGTCGTCCAGTTTGACGCCGGCGACTTCGACCGCTGCCGCCTGTCCCAATGCGCAGCAAAGCGTGATTGCGGCAGCGATTGATTTCATGAAGTGCATTTTTTCATCTCCTTGTTAAATAAGGCTGGCGTTCAAAATTCTTCCCAACTGTCTTTGGCGGCAGAGCGCGCCGGTTTAACTGCGGGTAAGGCGGCTTGCGGCGCGGGCGCTTGATATGGCGTGCTCTCGCTGAGCTTGAAGACAGCGACTGATTGCGCCAGTTTTGCCGCCTGTTCCTGCATTGAGGCGGCAGAGGCGGCCGCTTCTTCCACCAGGGCGGCATTGCGCTGTGTGGTTTCATCCATATGCATAATGGCGCGGTTGATCTGCTCAATGCCGGAGCTTTGTTCTTCGCTGGCCGACATGATTTCACCCATGATATCCGTGACGCGCTTGACTGATGCCACTACCTCTTCCATAGTCACGCCGGCCTGTTCCACCAGATTGCTGCCTTCCTTGACCCGCTCCACGGAGTTGCTGATCAGGGTTTTGATTTCTTTGGCGGCTGCCGCGCTGCGTTGCGCCAGGCTGCGCACTTCGCCGGCCACCACGGCGAAGCCGCGTCCCTGCTCACCAGCGCGCGCTGCTTCCACGGCGGCATTTAAGGCCAGGATATTGGTTTGGAAGGCAATGCCGTCAATCACACTGATGATTTCCACAATCTTTTTCGAGGAGTCATTAATCGCTCCCATGGTGTGCACCACATGCTGCACCACTGAGCCGCCGCGCTCCGCCACTTCAGACGCTTTGGTCGCCAATTTATTGGCCTGTACCGCGTTTTCCGCGTTTTGCTTCACAGTGGAAGTCAGCTCACCCATGGAGGCGGCGGTTTCTTCCAGCGAGGCGGCCTGGGATTCGGTGCGGTTGGACAAATCCATATTGCCATGCGCAATTTCGGCGGAAGAGGCGGAAATTGAATCGGTGCCGCTGCGCACTTCGCGCACAATGGTTTGCAGCGATTCGCTCATATGTTGCAAAGCATCCAGCATTTGTGCGGTTTCATCGTTGCCGCGCACCTCAATTTTCGAGGACAGGTCGCCATCCGCAACCCGGCGCGCAATCGCCACGCCGTCGATCAGCGGCTTGGTAATACTGTGCGTGGCCAGCCAAGCCACCAGCAGACTCAAACCAATCGCAGCCCCGGTCAACACCAGAATTATCCATTCCGCCTGTAAAGCCTGATTGCGCGAGTCTTTGCCGGCCTGCTCCATCAGATTGTTTTGATGCTGAATGAATTTATCCAGGGCTTCAAAATATTTGCCCTGCATCGGGCGCAAGGCGAACATCAATTTGATCATTGCCTCGTCTTTTTTGTCTTCATTGACGAGTTGCACAAAGCTTTGTTGCGCCGGCGCAAAACGTTCGCGCACCGCGCCCAGGGTTTTCAGGATTTCCTTGCTTTCCGCATCGTCCACCTGCTTGCCGAGCTGGCTCAGGATTTCATTGTAGGAAGCGCTGCGCTGTTCGATGTTTTGCAGTTCTTTTTTGATCTGGCCGGGGTCGGTCATGATCAGCACAGACAGCATGTTGCGGGTGATTTCATTCAGGTCAGACTTCATGCGGTTGGCCAGCACCGTCTTCGGGTAACGTTCGGCGACCAATAGTGAGACGGCGGAATTCAAACTGTCGATACGGGTCCAGGAAAGCACAGCCAGCACCATCAGTAACGCGATCACAATGCCAAAGCCCAGTGTCAAACGCTGGCCTATGCTCAGTTTAGCGAGGTTCATCTCATTCCACCTGTGAGGAAAGATTACAGCTTGTGGCGACGAAGGCAAAAAAAGCCACGCGGCACGCTGTGCAAGCTTCATTGTGCGCACAAAATCGCTTGCTTGCCAAGGCTTGTGCAGAAAAACAGGCGGGAAAAGTAAGAGGCCGTTTGCGCCACCTGCGATGCTTCAGACAGGTGGCGCAAACGGCCTCATCACGCCGCAACCCAAGGTTGCGGAATTTCAACAGCGATTACTTGGCGCGTGCAACCAACACCGGAATTTCAGCGCTGACGCTCAGGCTTTGTTGTTGACCGGCGAAGCGGCCATAGGCGCTCTTGAGTTCCACTTTCAGGAAGTACTGACCGCCTTGCACCGGCAGGCCGGTTTCCAGATTGATCAGGTCAACCGATGCGCCAAAACGTTTGGTTTCGCCCGGAGCGATGGCAACATCGTGGAAAGCCTGGATGAAACGCTTGTTGGCGCTCCATGCATTCACCACGCGGCGTTGCGCATCCAGCAGGGTGACATCGAATTCCTGGCCGCTGGCGAAAGCCAACACCAGTTCCTGATTGCTGACGTTGCGGATGTTCAGATAGGCTTCGGCTTTCGGGGCTTCAGTGTGGAACACGAAGTTGGTCTTGGGGAAATCAGCGCTGCTGCGGATGGCGCTTTGCAGGGTGGCGAAACCGTAGTTTTTGCCTTCCACTTTGGCGCTGCTGATATTCCAATTTTGCGGGCCGACGATGCTTTGCTGCGCCCATTTCACCACGCCAACTTTCGGCGCGAACCAGGCTTCCAGCGTGCCGCCGTCAGCGCACTTGCTGTCAAAGCTCATTTTCACCACATTGGTGAAGTTGCCGGCCAGGGTATTCAGGGTCAGGCCCTTGGCTTCGATTTTGCCGCCGGTGTTGCATGCGCCCAGCTTGAAGCTGTAGGTTTTGCCAACCGGATCAGCGAAATTCACCAGCTTTTGCGCAATGCGTTGTTCTTCGTTGAAGATGTACAGGGTTTCATCCGCTGCAGTAGCGTACAGCCAGGTTGCGCCGGCGCCGATGAAGCTGTCATATTTTTTCCAATTGCCGCTGGTTTGGCTGATTTTGACTTGTGCAGCCTGACCGTTTTCGCCAACAAAATTGGCTTGATCTTGCACACCGTAATTCAGGTAGGTATTGGCCAGGGCCGAACCGGCGAACAGCAGACCAAACAGGGGAGCGAGAGTGATTTGAGTTTTCATGATGTTTTTCTTTTCGGAGAGTACACCCTTGGATATGCCATCTGTGTGGCTTTGGGTGCTTGTTGAATGAGTGATGCTGTTATGCAGCATCTCCTTTCTTGCAGTATGTCGGGTCTCGACGGAATGAATTATGTTGCGATACGGAATATTTGCCTAATTGAATCTTGGAATGGTGGATATCAAAATGATGAATAAATATTTTTTTGATAGCGGAAAATAGTACTATTTTTGCAATCTAAATGTATTTTTAGCAAACCGGTGGCGCTTGCAAAATAGAAAAAAATTCACAATTAATTGAAATATATTGAAATGAATATGCCGATACATTAGCTGTGCATATCAGAGAATTGAAAAAAGCCTGGATTTGCCTCGCCTGTTCAAGGGCGTTGCGGCGCAGGCAGGCGAAGGTTGACTGAAGCAAAGCGCCGGCCCCGGCGTTTGCGCGTTTGAATTCCCAAAGAAAAAGGAGTTGGCCCGATCCGGCCATGGCAGGCGGGCGCCTTACCCTTGCGCTGTGTTTTTCGCCAGCAGCGCTTTCAAATTCGCCAGCCGGGTTTGCGGCGTCATTTTTTCATCTTCGCCGGCTTGTATTGTGTCGAGTTGCATTTCTTTGATGAAGCGAGAGATTTCGCAGGCAATGTTTTCGCGCGCGCGGCGGCGTTTTTTGCACCAGCTGATATGCAGGGTTTTTTGTGCGCGTGTGATGCCGACATACATCAAGCGCCGTTCTTCCTCAATCCGCGCAGCCAGGGTTTCAATTGGCGCATCGCTGTCCCCTTTGTGCGGCAGCATGCCCTCTTCCACGCCGACCAGATACACATGCGGAAATTCCAGCCCTTTGGAAGCGTGCAGGGTGGACATGCGCACCGCATCCAATTCTTCTTCCTGGCCGTCTAGCATGGTCATCAAGGCCACCATTTGCGTCAATTCCATCAAATTGCGCAATTCGCCCGCGCCATCGCGGCCGCCGCAGGCGCGTTCTTTGAGCCAGTTGACAAAGTCCAGCACGTTTTCCCATTTGCTTTGTGCGGTGCGTTCTTCAAAATTATCGTAGAGATAATTTTCATAGTGCATCGCTTCCATCAGCTCGTCGAGCAATTCGGCGGCGGCTTCGCCCTGCCCTTCTTCACCCGGCAGGCTGGCGCGCTGTTCAATGCGGCAAATGAAGTCGCAGAATTGGCGCAGTGGTTGCAGCTGGCGCTCGCTCAAGACAGATTCCACACCGCCGCGATATACGGCGGCAAACAGCGAACATTGCCACTGGCCGGAAAACGCGCCCAGCGCTTCCAGTGTGGCTTGACCGATGCCGCGTCGCGGCGTGGTGACGGCGCGGATAAACGCCGGGTCGTCGTCTTGATTCGCGATTAAGCGCAGATAGCTGATGACGTCTTTGATTTCGGCGCGGTCAAAATAACTTTGGCCGCCGGAAATCGTGTAAGGAATGCGTTCGCGCCGCAATGCCTGTTCGATCACGCGCGCCTGATAATTGCCGCGATATAAAATCGCATAGTCAGAAAAGCGGTTTTGGTTTTCATAGCGGTGCGCCGAGAGCAGCATGGCGACCTGTTCCGCTTCGTGCTCGTCATTGGCCATGGCAGTGACTTTAATCGCTTCGCCTTCGCCCAATTCCGACCACAATTCTTTTTCAAATAATTTGGGATTATTGCCGATCACCGCATTTGCGGCTTTCAAAATCCGCATGGTGGAGCGGTAGTTCTGTTCCAGCTTGATCAATTCCAGATTCGGGAAATCGACTTGCAGGGTGCGCAGATTTTCCATGGTGGCGCCGCGCCAGGCGTAAATCGCCTGATCATCGTCGCCGACTGCGGTAAACATCGGTTTTTTGCCTAAACCTGTCACCAATAACTTGACCAGCTCATATTGGCAGGTATTGGTGTCTTGATATTCATCCACCAGCAAATAGCGTAATTGGCGCTGCCAGGCGTCGCGCACTTGTTCATTGCTGCGAAACAGTTCGACCGGGAGGCGGATCAAATCATCGAAATCGACTGCCTGATAGGCGCTCAGGGTGGCGCAGTAGCTGCGATAAATGCGCGCGGTTTGCGCTTCGTCTTCATCGCGCGCAGCATACAGCGCCTGCTCCGGCGTCAACAAGGCGTTTTTCCACAGCGAAATCGCATTCTGAATGCGGCGTATCAATTGCTTGTCGGTGGTGATCGCCAGGTCCTGCACGATGGAAAAACAATCGTCTGCATCCAAAATCGAAAAACGTTCTTTCAAACCCAGATTGCGTGCTTCGGCGCGCAAGATTTTCACACCCAGCGAATGGAAAGTGGAGATGGTCAGCTTGCGCGCCTGGCGCGGTTGGCGCAGCAGCTTGGCGATGCGCTCTTGCATTTCCAGCGCGGCTTTGTTGGTGAAGGTCAGGGCGGCGATATTGCGCGGATCATAGTTGCAATATTCGATCAGATGGACGATTTTTTGCGTGATCACGCGCGTTTTGCCGGAGCCGGCCCCGGCCAGCACCAGGCAGGGGCCGCCCATGTACAAAACCGCCGCATTCTGTTGCGGGTTTAAGCCATATTGCGGGGCCTGGGTCAGCATGGTTTATGCCAGCGCGCTTGGCGCCGCATCGCGCTGGCGCAGGAAAATTGCTTGCCCATCCGGGTCACGCAACAGCCAGCCGCTGGCGCCGTTGGCCAGGGTGTGCGCGTGCAAATCGCAAGCGCTGTGCAAGGTGTGCAATTCCTGCGCAGTCAGGCTCAGTTGCAAGATATCCTGCCCTCCGGTGTGCGGACTGCGCAGCAGCTGGAGGTGCAAAGCGTGGCCATGCAACAAGGCGTGTTGCGCGCCGCGCTCCAGCAAAGTAAAGCCGAGCTGGCGATATAGCGCAATACTGTCTTCCAGCGCGCTGCAGGGACGCAGCAGCATGGCCGGCATCAGGCGCTTTCCATGTCGTACACCTTGACCTGCGCGAAATGCGGCAGGTAGCGCGCCACGAATGCGTGGTGCAGCGGGTGTTCCTGATAGGCGTCGTGTGCGGCCAGGTCGGCAAAGTGCAGCATCAGCGCTTGCTCATAGCTGTGATCAATCACTTGATCGCGGGTGCTGGCCGGTGTGCCGACCCAGCCTTGAGCAATGTGGGGAATCGCCAACAGGGCGCGGCAATCGGCGGCGAATTCAGCGCGCAATGCAGCGTCAGATTCTTCTTTGAGCCAGAGATAGACTGCATGAATCAGCATACAACGTCCTTTTGTTTATCCGCGCGGCGCGCTCACGCCTTGCGCTTCCCATTCCTGTTCGAGCAGGGAAAACACATCCAGATCATGCCATTTCCCGCCCCATAAGCCGACTTCGCGGTGCACGCCTTCATAGCGGAAACCGAGTTTTTGCACCAGCTTGATCGAGGCTTGATTATCGTGATGAATTTCCGCCGCAATGCGGTGAAATTGAAATGAGGTGAAGCCGTAATGCAAGATTGCCTGCAAGGCTTCCTGCATCAAACCCTGTCCTTGCCAGGCGGGGCCGATTTCATAGCCGAGCATGGCGTTATGCCAGCCGCGATTGATGCGCGCAAAGCCGCAACTGCCGATCAGCTGACCCTCAAGCTCAATCCCCCAGCGGATCCCGGATTGCGCCTGCTGCCAGCTGCGATAGTCAGCGATCAGGCGCTCCACTTGCGCCACATCGCGCGGCATATCGGCGCCATACCAGCGCATCACCGCAGGATCAGTTTGCAGCGCATACCAGGCCGCCGCATCGCGTTGCTGCAATTCGCGCAGCAACAGACGCGGCGTGCTTAAGACTGGAAACAAATTCCAGGCCATCAGTGCGACAGCGGTTTATAGCGGATGCGTTTCGGCTTGGCGCCTTCATCGCCCAGGCGGCGTTTTTTATCCGCCTCGTATTCCTGATAGTTGCCGTCGAAGAAGGTGACTTGCGAATTGCCTTCAAACGCCAGGATATGAGTGGCGATACGATCCAGGAACCAGCGATCATGCGAAATCACCAGCACGCTGCCGGCGAATTCCAGCAAAGCGTCTTCCAGTGCGCGCAGGGTTTCCACGTCCAGGTCATTGGACGGTTCGTCCAGCAGCAGCACATTGCCGCCCATCAGCAGGGTTTTGGCCAGATGCAGGCGGCCACGCTCACCGCCGGACAGATTGCCGACCACTTTTTGCTGATCCGCGCCCTTGAAGTTGAAGCGGCCCAGATAGGCGCGCGAAGGCATCTCAAAACGGCCCACTTGCAACACATCCGCGCCATTGCTGACATCTTCAAACACAGTCTTATTGCCGTTGAGCTTGTCGCGGCTTTGATCCACCAGCGAAACCCGTGCGGTCTGGCCGATATGCACTTCGCCTGAATCCGGTTTTTCCAGGCCGGCGATCATCTTGAACAAGGTCGATTTACCGGCGCCGTTGGGGCCGATGATGCCGACAATCGCGCCGGGTGGAATTGTGAAGCTGAGATTATCGATCAGCAAACGGTCGCCAAAAGCTTTGCAGACATTTTTGAACTCGATCACATCATTGCCCAGGCGCTCGGCCACCGGAATAAAGATTTCCTGGGTCTCATTGCGCTTTTGGTAATCGTATTCACTCAATTCATTAAAGCGCGCCAGACGCGCTTTGCTCTTGGCCTGGCGGCCTTTCGGATTTTGCCGCACCCATTCCAATTCCTTGGCGATGGTTTTCTGGCGCGCCGATTCCTGCGCTTCTTCCTGCTTTAAGCGGTTGCTCTTTTGATCCAGCCAGGAGCTGTAATTGCCTTTCCAGGGAATGCCGTGGCCACGGTCGAGTTCGAGAATCCATTCGGCGGCGTTGTCGAGGAAGTAGCGGTCATGGGTGATCGCCACCACGGTGCCGGGGAAGCGCAGCAGGAATTGTTCCAGCCAATCGACTGATTCCGCGTCCAGATGGTTGGTCGGTTCGTCCAGCAACAGCATGTCCGGCTTGGACAGCAGCAAGCGGCACAGTGCGACGCGGCGTTTTTCACCGCCGGACAAGACGCCGATTTTTTGTTCCCAGGGCGGCAGGCGCAGCGCATCGGCGGCCATTTCCAATTGCAGATTCAGATTGCCGCCATCCGAACTGGCGATGATGGCTTCCAGGCGCGCCTGTTCCGCCGCCAGCGCATCGAAATCCGCATCCGGTTCAGCATAGGCGGCGTACACCGCATCCAATTTGGCTTGCGCCTCAAACGCTTCGCCCAAACCGGATTCCACTGCCTGACGCACGGTTTGTTCCGGGTCGAGTTGCGGCTCCTGCGGCAGATAACCGATTTTCAAGCCTGGCATGGGCCGGGCTTCGCCCTGAATATCGGTATCAATGCCGGCCATGATTTTCAACAGCGTGGATTTGCCCGAGCCATTCAAGCCGAGCACGCCGATTTTCGCGCCGGGGAAGAAAGACAGGGAGATATCTTTCAGAATCTGGCGTTTCGGCGGCACGATCTTGCCGACGCGGTTCATGGTATAGACGTAATTGGCCATGTTGTCTCTCAGAATGAAAATTGCGCGCGCCTGGGCTCAGACGCTCAAAGGGGGCTAGGATAACCCGGAACAGGGGCTTTGTGGGACGTGATGCAGTGTCTGAATTCAAGGATGCAACGCTGACGCGATGATCTGCGCAGATCGAATAGAGCCCGGGCCGGACTCATTTTTCATAGCGGTAACGGCATTGAATAAGCGTCAGCACATCCGCTTCATACATATACACCAGGCGGTGTTCGCGGGTAATTCTGCGCGACCAGTAGCCGCTTAAATTGCCTTTGAGCGGCTCCGGCTTGCCGCTGCCGGAAAACGGCGTTCTGCGGCACTCTTCAAGCAAGTTGTTGATTGCTTTAAGGATTTTTTGATCAGCATCTTGCCAGTATAAATAATCTTCCCAGGCAAGATCGGTAAAGCTGACTAAATCACTCTTTGCTTTTGCCTTGTTTGCCGCTTTTTGACTTTTCATCTTGAATCAGCTCCCGCTGCTTTGCCGCGCCGGCCCGGTGTTGCGCAATGGATTCCATTAAACGGCTGGCGTTGTTTGGCGAGCTGAGGAGGTAAATGGTCTCCTCCATGCTGTTGAAGTCCGCCAGCGACAACATCACCACATGTTCACCGTTGACGCGCGTGATCACCGTGGGGGTGTGGTCAGTGCAGACTTGATCCATTGCAGTTTTTAGACTGGCGCGGGCTTCACTGAAAGTTAGCACATTCATCATATATCTCCTGCAAACGGCACGTTTAATGTCATGTTAGTGACGCTTGCAATTACTGGAAAAGACTTGGCCTGACTCAGCGAAATCTATTGCTCGCTCTTCCAGTAGTATTTATCCCTGGCTTGAAAGCCAGTCAGCCATTGACATGTGATGGCGGATGTCGCTGTGGGCGCCTGAGCAGAATTTATTGTACGAAATATTGTACAGGTCGTCCTGGCGCGGATTTTGTGCCTGAGCGCCATGAGGCGCAACTTTGGCAAATGGCACTGCACAAGTGAGGAGCAATTTTTATCAGACGGGAAAAGAGAAGGAAACAAAAAAGCCACCCGAAGGTGGCTTTTTTGATTTTGGCGGAGCGGACGGGGCTCGAACCCGCGACCCCCGGCGTGACAGGCCGGTATTCTAACCAACTGAACTACCGCTCCAAAACCTTGGCAAATTTTTCTGGTGGGCGCTGAGAGGCTCGAACTCCCGACCTAAGCCTTGTAAGGGCTCCGCTCTACCAACTGAGCTAAGCGCCCAATTCAGGGCAACTCAGAAAAATTTCCGTTGTGTGCTGCGTAGAAATGAAACTATACGGCATTAAATTGAAATGTGCAAGCGATTCGCGAAAAAATCTGCAAATTTCTTGAAAAAAGTCGATATGCGTATTTTTTCAAGCCTAAGCGCAATCAAAGCGACATAAAGCTTGTTGAATCCGCGCGGCGTGTTCCACCGTCACCATGCGGCCCAGCACCTGGCTGAAATGGATGTCCTGCACTCCGGCCACAATGTATTGCCAGCGGTAGGCTTTCAGCACACAGTTTTGCAAGGCGTTGATTTCCTTCTGATCGAAGTGGCGTTCGCTGATGCGGATGAAAAAATCGACATCGGCCTGGGTTTGCAGCTGCACCAGATCATTCACCACATGCATCAGGTAGATCAGATCGTCCACCGCCTGTTCACGCTGGGCTGCGCTCAAGCGGCTGTTTTCGCGCTGCCATTCGAGTTCATCAATCAGCGCATGCTGCATTTCGTCGCGCCAATGGTAGAGAAACACATCTTTGTACAGCGGGCAGATTTGCTGGCCGGATTCCACGCTCTCGCGGTAATGCGCTTGGGTGAATAATTCGAGTTGGCAGGCCAGCGCCAGCACCGCCCAGGTGGATTTGCCCAGCATCGACAGCGCCACATCCACCACCGGCAGCACGAAACGGTAGCCGGGCGGCATCACTTGCGTCGCCATCTGTTCGATGCGGGCAAACATTTCCTGGTGTTTTAATTCCTCATCGACGAAGCAGATCAACGCTTGCAGGGCGATTTGATCCGATAAGGCATAGCGCCGGCACAGTTCAAGCGCTTTGATGCCGATGAAACGCTCAAACATGCCGAACATATGGGCGTAAGTGCGCCCCTGCACCTGACTGAGGCGGATTTTTTCGGATTCAGTCAAAAAATCCAGCGCGCCCACGCGTGAAATGCCATCCGGCAGGAAGCGCATATCAGAGGACAGCGTGCGGCCCCGGATCACATCCCGTTCCAAATCCCATTGACGATGGCGTGAGTTTTCCACGCAGCGCGCATATGCTGCGCTGTCATCGGCGGCCTGAGCCGTATCTTCTGCCATATTGGACGCCCTCCCCCCTGCTGCGTCATGCCTTGTCAAATATACACGAATTTACCTGCAGAGGCACAGCCGCAGCACAACGCGCTTTCGCTTATAATAACGGTGAATGTCATGCGCCGATTTGAGTCACAGCTTGCGGGCGCTGCAGTATGCAACAAGCCGATCAGGTTTGCCAAACTGCTAAACACGGCTAAAGCGGCACTCAGACCCGGCCCGCTTTGCATAATTGCACCGCCCCGGGTCTTATGTTTTCTGGAACCAGTATGAAATCAAGCGAAAACAGTGCCGCATCCATGTACAGCGAAACCGAAATCCATTTGCGCCGCCTGCTGCAAGCGCGCATCCTGATTCTGGATGGCGCGATGGGCACCATGATTCAACAATGCCATTTGACCGAAGCCGATTATCGCGGCCAACGTTTTGCCGATTTTGGCGCCGGCGCCACGCGCCAATTGCATCTCAAGGGCAATAATGAATTGCTCACGCTGACGCGGCCCGACGTGATCAGCCGGATTCATGAAGACTATCTGGCCGCCGGCGCCGACATCATCGAAACCAATACCTTTGGCGCCACCAGCATCGCGCAAGATGATTATCAGATGGCGCATCTGGCCTATGAAATGAATCTCGAAGCGGCGCGCCTGGCCAGGCAAGCCTGTGTCAAATACAGCACTCCGGAGAAACCGCGCTTTGTCGCCGGCGCACTCGGACCGACCCCGAAAACCGCTTCGATTTCGCCGGATGTCAACGATCCCGGCGCGCGCAATGTCACGTTTGATGAATTGGTTGCGGCTTATCATGAGCAAACCCGTGGTCTGGTCGATGGCGGGGCCGATATTTTGCTGGTGGAAACCATTTTCGACACGCTCAACTGCAAAGCCGCCTTATTTGCGATTGACCAGTATTTTGAAGAAAGCGGACGCCGCCTGCCGCTGATGATTTCCGGCACGGTGACCGATGCCTCGGGCCGTATTCTGTCCGGGCAAACCGTGTCCGCTTTCTGGGCCTCGGTGCGCCATGCCCGTCCCTTGTCGGTGGGTTTGAATTGCGCTCTTGGCGCCGCCTTGATGCGTCCGTATGCCGAAGAGCTGTCCGATCTGGCCGACACCTTTGTCAGTATTTATCCAAATGCCGGCCTGCCCAATCCGATGTCAGACACCGGCTTTGATGAGTTGCCGGCGGACACCTCGCGCCTCTTGCGAGAATTCGCCGAAGCCGGCTTTTTGAATATCGCCGGCGGCTGTTGCGGCACCACGCCGGCCCATATCAAGGCGATTGCCGAATTATTGCAAGACGCCAAGCCGCGCCAGCTGCGCGCTGCCAGCCACGCCATGCTTTTATCCGGCCTGGAGCCATTCCGCATTGATGAACAATCGCTGTTTGTGAATGTGGGCGAGCGCACCAATGTCACCGGCTCAAAAGCCTTCGCGCGCCTGATTTTGAATGAGGAATTCGATAAAGCGCTGGATGTCGCCCGTCAGCAGGTGGAAAACGGCGCCCAGGTAATCGACATCAATATGGATGAAGCGATGCTCGATTCACAAGCGGCCATGACGCGCTTTTTGAATTTGATCGCATCAGAACCCGACATCTCGCGTGTGCCGGTGATGATTGATTCCTCCAAATGGAGCGTTATCGAAGCCGGCTTGAAATGCGTGCAAGGCAAGGCCATCGTCAACTCGATTTCCCTGAAAGAAGGCGAAGCCGAATTTTTGCGCCAGGCGCGCTTGTGCCGCCGTTACGGCGCGGCGGTGATCGTGATGGCGTTTGATGAAACCGGGCAGGCCGACACCTATGCGCGCAAGATCGAAATTTGCGAGCGCGCATACAAGCTGCTGACCGCCACCGGCTTCCCGCCGGAAGACATTATTTTCGATCCGAATGTGTTCGCAGTGGCCACCGGCATCGAAGAGCACAATAACTACGCCGTCGATTTCATCGAAGCCACACGCTGGATTCATCAAAACCTGCCTTACGCCAAGATCAGCGGCGGCATCTCGAATGTCAGCTTCAGCTTCCGTGGCAATGACCCGGCGCGCGAAGCGATTCACACCGTGTTTTTATATCACGCGATCAAAGCCGGTCTGACCATGGGCATTGTCAATGCCGGCATGGTTGGCGTGTATGACGAGCTGAACCCGGAGTTGCGTGAGCGGGTGGAAGATGTGGTCTTGAACCGGCGCGCCGACGCCACCGAGCGCATGATTGAATTCGCCGCCTCCTTGAAAGCCGGCGGCAAGAAAGAGGAAGCCAGCCTGGAGTGGCGCACAGGGCCAGTCGAAAAACGTCTGGCGCATGCCCTGGTGCACGGCATCACGCAATGGATTGTGGAAGACACCGAAGAATTGCGGCAAAAAGTGGCGGACAGCGGCGGCCGCCCTATTCATGTCATCGAAGGCCCCTTGATGGATGGCATGAATATCGTCGGCGACCTGTTTGGCCAGGGCAAGATGTTTTTGCCGCAGGTGGTCAAATCGGCGCGCGTGATGAAACAGGCGGTGGCGCATCTGGTGCCCTTCATCGAAGAAGAAAAACGCCAGGAAGAATTGAAAACCGGGGTGGCCGCCAAACCCAAGGGCAAAATTGTGATCGCCACCGTCAAAGGCGATGTGCACGACATCGGCAAAAACATTGTTTCCGTGGTCTTGCAATGCAATAACTTTGAAGTGGTGAATATGGGCGTGATGGTGCCCTGTTCGGAAATTCTGGCGCGCGCCAAACTGGAAAACGCCGACATCATCGGCCTCTCCGGCTTGATCACGCCTTCGCTGGAAGAAATGGCGCATGTGGCGAAAGAAATGCAGCGCGATGAGCATTTCCGCATGATGAAAATCCCGCTGCTGATCGGCGGCGCCACCACCAGCCGCGCGCACACCGCCGTGAAGATCGCGCAAAACTACGAAGGCCCGGTGATTTATGTGCCGGACGCCTCGCGCTCGGTGTCGGTGGCGCAAGCCCTGCTCACCCCAGAGCAGCGCGACGGCTATGTGCAGGAACTGGCGGCGGATTACGAACGCATCCGGGTGCAGCACGCGAATAAAAAACAGCAGGTCTTGTTAAGCCTGGAAGCGGCGCGCGCAAACAAAGCCAAGCCCGGTTTTGAGGGTGAAAACACGCCCTTGCGGCCAAAATTCATTGGCCGCCGCGTGTTCAAAAATATCGATCTGGCCAGCCTGTGCGATTACATCGACTGGGGCCCCTTCTTCCAAACCTGGGATCTGGCCGGCCCCTTCCCCGCCATTTTGCATGATGAAGTGGTGGGCGAAGCGGCGCGCAAAGTGTATGAAGAGGGACAGTCTCTGTTGAAAAAAATCTGCGAGGGGCGCTGGTTGACGGCGAATGCGGTAATCGCGCTGTTGCCGGCCAACAGCGTGCATGATGACGACATCGAGATTTACACCGATGACAGCCGCAGCAAGGTCGCGCTGACCTGGCGCGGGGTGCGGCAACAGACTGAAAAACCGATTATTGATGGCGTGCAAAGGCCGAATCAATGCTTAGCCGACTTCATCGCGCCCAAAGGCGTGCCGGATTACATTGGCATGTTCGCGGTGACCGCCGGCATCGGCATTGAGAAGCATGAACAGCGGTTTGAAGATGCGCATGACGATTACAGCAGCATCATGCTCAAAGCCCTGGCCGACCGCCTGGCCGAGGCGCTGGCGGAGCAAATGCATGAGCGCGTGCGGCGCGATTTGTGGGGTTATGCCGCGCATGAAACCTTGGATAACGCCGCCCTGATCCGCGAAGAATATCGCGGCATCCGCCCTGCCCCCGGCTACCCCGCCTGCCCGGAACATACCGTCAAAGCCGATATGTTCCAGTATCTGCAATGCGAAGAAATCGGCATGCGCTTAACCGAATCCTACGCCATGTATCCCGGCGCGGCGGTATGCGGTTTTTACATGGCGCACCCGGAATCAAAGTATTTCAGCGTCGGCAAAATCGGCCCCGACCAGGCGCAAGACCATGCGGCGCGGCGCGGCGAAGAACTGCAACAGATTGAACGCTGGTTATCCAGCAATCTGTAAGCTGACATGAGGGCGGCGTTGGTTCCGCCCTCATTTTTTGGTGATCTTATCCACCACCTGCTCGACAAAATCGCCATCCGGCTCGCGCAGCCGGATTTGCACCGGATACCACTCCTGCTCCGGGGCCAGCCAGATATCCACCTGCTGTTCCTGTACTGAAGGCGGCGGCGCTTTCACCAAGTGCAAAGCGTTGAGCGCGCCCAAGCCGGTTTGTATGGTTTCGCGGCCCTGCACCGTAAAGCGCCACTGATCCGTATCGCGCCGCCCGGCCACCACGAAATTCCAATGGCTGTTGGGCGTGAATTTTTCCGGTTGCGCGCGCGCCAGCGCGGCGATTTGCCAAATCACGCTGGCGCGGTCTTGCGTGCCGGGGCGTAAGGTCAGCGAGGGCGCGCCTTCAGAAAAACTGATCTTTTTTTGCGCATGATCAAGCAGCGTCACCGTGGTGTCTTTGCGGAAGCGGCGCTCGGTGAAGCGGGTCGGGGCCAGGCCATTGTCAGCCCAGTCCCCCTCGCTGCCGGTTTCCTGCAACACACCGAAAAAGCTGGCGCGCGCAATGTTTTGCAAGGTAAAAGTCTTTTCCTGCAGCCGCCAAACGGTTTGCGCCACCCCGTTCAAGCTCATAAAACCGCGTTTAGCCCGCACTTTGTAGGAAATTTCGACTGAAGGCGGCGGATTCACCGCCGCCTGCGCCAGCGTTTCGCCGCCATACAGACAGGCAGCGCACAACAAGCCCAGGCGTAAGGGAGCATAGGAAATAGTCATGGTTCAGGCTTCCGGGTGAAAGTTGCGGAGTCAGGCGTCCGGGTGGCGGCAGGCAAGTTGCGCATATCCATTTGCATCAAATCGCCATTGGCTTCCGTGTATTGGATGCGCAAGGGCAACCAGCCTTGCGCCGGGGCCAGCCATAAATCCAATTGCTGTTCATAACTGCCGGGGCGCGGCGTGCGGCGTAAATGCCAGGCCGGGTATTCCTGCTCCGCCAGCCGCACATTCTCCAGCCCCAGCACTTGCAAACGCCAGATATCGGCATCGCGCACCCCGGCTACGTAAAACGAAAACTCGGCGCCAGTCTGAAACAGCGCAGGCTGGGCGCGCCCGATGCCGGCCAATTGCCACAGCAGGCTGATGCGGTCTTGCGCCCCGGCCAGACGCGGATAAATGGCGCTGCTGGCGGAAAAGCTGATCGTATTGCCATTCGTGGGATGCGGCGGCAGATCTGGCTTGGGGCGGTTGAAATGGGTCTGGGTGAGCGGCCTGCGCATGCGCTTTTCCGTATATTCCAGCGGGGCCAGACCGTTTTCATCAATCTCCCCGCTCGACTCAAATAAACCGATGCTGATAAACAGCATACTGGTCTCGGCGCGCAGCTGATAACGCGTGCCTTCCAGGCGCCAGTCGAATTCCGCCTTGCCTTGCATTTCCCGGCCACGCCGCAGCGCCAGCACGGTATATTCCGCCTTGCCGCTGGGCGGCGCGGCGACGGTATAGCGCGGCAAAGGCGGGGCTTGCGTATCCGCCGGCGGCGCGCCCGGCTCGGCTGGCTGCGGCATCGGCGTTGGCGTCGGCGTCGGACTGGGTGTGGGCGTCGGGCTGGGTACTGGCGGCGGCGCCTCTTCCTGCGCCGCATCGGGTAAGGCGGATGGCGTCGGGGCCGGCTCAGGCTGCGCGGGGGCGCTGCGCGGGCGCGCCTGCGCAGTCACGGGCGCGGCGGACTTGAGCGCAGCGGGCGGGGGCGGCGGCGCGAGCGGAGCGGAGGCGGGCGGCGCCTCATCCATCTCCGCCAGCAAGACTTGCACATCGCCCGCCGGCATAGCCGGGGTTTGCAAGCGCGGCCACAGCCAACCGGCAGCCAGCAGATGCAGGAAAAGCGAAAGTCCCAGCGCCTGCGTCACACGGCGCAGGCCGCGCCCCTGCGCGGAAGAGAAAAAAGAAGTGAAACTGGCAAGCATAATCGCGATAGTGTACCCTGTCCGCGCCTGCCGCTGTGCGGCCATGTATTCAAGTATCGCGCGCTAACGCTATGAAAACCAAGATCCACGCTATTGTATTCAGCCTTGCTGCAGCCCTGTCGGCGCAGGCGAGTGAGCTGCCCCCGATTCCACTGGCTTTGATTGAAGCCACCTCCGGCCCGTTTGCCAATGCGGGCGACGCGGTGCAACGCAATTTGCAATGGAGCATCGAAAAAATCAACGCCGGCGGCGGCGTGAAATTGCCGGACGGCAAGCGCTTATTGCAATTGAAAGTGTTTGACAACAAAGGCCAGGTTGACGAGAGCCTGCAGCAGTTGCGCCGCGCGCTGGATCAAAAAATCCCCTTCATCTTGCAAGGCAACAGTTCCGCCGTGGCGCTGGCGCTGTCCGATGCCCTGAATAAACATAATGCGCGGCATGAACAGCGCGCCCTGTTTTTGAATTATTCCGCAGTCGATCCGGCGTTGACAGAAGAGCAATGCAGTTTTTGGCACTTCCGCTTTGACGCCCATGCCGGCATGCGCATGCATGCCCTGACCGAAGTGATACGGCAGGAAAAGCGGGTGCAAAAAGTGTATTTGATCGGTCAGGATTACAGTTTCGGGCGGCAAGTGGCGACGGCTGCGCGTGCGCAATTGGCGGCCAAACGGCCAGATATCCAGATCGTCGGCGAAGAATTGCACCCGATCGGCAAAATCAAGGATTTCGCGCCGTATATCGCCAAAATCCGCGAATCCGGGGCCGATAGTGTGATTACCGGCAACTGGGGCAATGATTTAAGCCTGCTGGTGAAAGCGGCGCGCGAAGCCGGCTTGCGTCTGCGCTTTTTCACCTTCTACGGCAACGGTCTGGGCGCGCCGGCGGCGCTGGGCGAGGCCGGGGTGGGGCAGGTGAGGGCGGTGGCGGAATGGCATCCGAATGTGGGCGGCAAGGAAAGCGATGCCTTTTATCAAGCCTTCCGTCAACGTTATCCACAGCCCAAGGATGATTATTTGCACTTGCGCATGCAAATCATGCTGGAGATGCTGGCCGCCGCGATTGAGCGCGCCGGCAGCGTGGACGCCAAGGCGGTTGCGCTGGCGCTGGAAAACGCCAGCTATAAAAACGCATTTCACCAAGCCGGCATGCGCAAGCAGGATCACCAGCTGTTGCAGCCTTTATACGTCTCGGTGATGCAAAAACAGGCGGATGGCGCGATCCGCTTTGATAATGAAGGCAGCGGTTACGGCTTTAAAACCGAGTTGTATCTGGACAGCGGGCAAACCGCGCTGCCGTCTAAATGCCAAATGCAGCGCCCATAAGGCCAAACCGTGATGCGCCCGGGTGTTTGTCAACCAGGCTTTTCCGCTTGTCGCAGTGCTTGCTCTGCAATCACCGCGCGTAAGCAATCGGCACAATAACAACCGGCGCCGGCGTCCGCCGCCGGCACTGGCAAGCTGGCGGGAAAGGCGGTGCACCAGCATGGTTTGCCGCTCGGGTCATGCATGCCGCAGGCGACTGCTTGCCCGCAGCGGGGGCAGGGTTGGGCGTCACTCATCGTTTGGCTCCGCTTTGACTTGGGCTTGCATCATATCCGGCCAGCGCTGCATGGCGCCGCGCAACAGCTGCATCTGGCTGGAGAAGGTGCGGCAAGCGGCGCAGATTGATAAATGCATGCGCAAGCGGGTTTGTTCGTGCAAATGCAGCTTGCGATCCATGCCTTGCGACACCAATTCCTGCGCTTGCTGGCAGGTCAACAAAATCCGGTATTTCATGTTTTCCCCTGTGCCTGTCCAAACCAATGCAAATCCAGGCATTCGCGCAGACGCAAGCGGGCGCGATGCAGTAAGACCCACAGATTAGCCGGGGTAATCTGCAATTCCTTACAAATTTCTTCGCTTTCCAGCTCCAGCCATTCGCGCATCATGAATACGCGCGCATTTTTGGCCGGCAGTTTTTCCAGACAGCTTTCCAGCACACGGAAAAAATCTTTTTGCGCATACGCCGCTTCCGGCTCGCCCCAATGGCTGGCATTCTCGCGCACATGGCCTTGCTGATCGAATAATTGTTCTAACAAGGCCTGGTCTTCATCATCCTCTTTGTAATCGGGTTTTACTTCGCGCCGGTTGGCGCGCAAGCAATCGATCAACTTGAATTTTAAAATTCCGGTGACATAAGTGCGCAGGGAGGACTGTCCGGCAAAGCGCTCCGGATGCTCCAAAACCGCCAGCAGCGCCTCTTGCACCGCATCTTCCGCCTGGGCGCTGTCGCGCAATTGCAGCAGGGCGAAACGCAGCAGCGCAGGGCGTAATGCTTGTAACTGTTGATGTAAGGCTGTGTCCATGTCCGGTTTTCCCGAGTTGTGCCGGTTTGCGCTGTATCAGTCTGTGCATGGGGCCGGGTTCCTAGTAAAATCGCTGCATTTTTCAGCCACCCGCATTCCACCAGGAACCGCCATGCCCGACTTGACCGATCCAATTTCTCCGCTGAACGACCTGAGCAAAGTAGAACCCCAGATCAAGGCGCAAATTCTAGCCGAAGCGCTGCCTTACATCCGCAAATTTCATGGCAAAACCATCGTGATCAAATACGGCGGCAATGCGATGACGGAAGAAAAGCTGAAACACGGCTTTGCGCGCGATGTGATTTTGCTCAAGCTGGTCGGCATGAATCCGGTGGTGGTGCACGGCGGCGGCCCGCAAATTGACAGCGCCTTGAAAAAAATCGGCAAGCAGGGCACGTTTGTGCAAGGCATGCGGATTACCGACGAAGAAACCATGGAAGTGGTGGAATGGGTCTTGGGCGGCGAAGTGCAGCAAGATATCGTGATGCTGATCAATCACTATGGCGGCCAGGCAGTCGGCCTGACCGGCAAGGATGGCGGCTTGATCCGCGCGCGCAAAATGCAAATGGCTGACCGCGAAAAGCCGGGCGAATATCTGGACATCGGTTTTGTCGGCGAAATCACGGCGATCAATCCGGCGGTGGTCAAGGCGCTGCAGGATGACGCCTTCATTCCGATTATTTCCCCGATCGGCTTTGGCGAGGACGGCCAGGCTTACAACATCAATGCCGACCTGGTGGCGGGCAAGATTGCGGAAATTCTGAAAGCCGAAAAACTGATCATGATGACCAATATCGCCGGGGTGCAAGATAAAAACGGCAATCTGGTGACAGATCTGTCGGCGCGCGAAATTGATCAGATGTTTGAAGACGGCACGATTTCCGGCGGCATGCTGCCGAAAATCTCTTCCGCGCTGGACGCCGCCAAATCCGGCGTGAACTGCGTCCACATTATCGATGGCCGGATTGAACACTCCCTGTTGCTGGAAATCTTGACAGAACAGGCTTTTGGTACTATGATTCGATCCCATTGATTGCGAACGCCTGTGCAAGCAGGCGTTTTTGTTTGTCAGAGACGGCTGATTTGGTATTAACACAGATTAAGTCGTCTTTCTGCGACAATGCCCTTGTAGCTCAGTGGTAGAGCACTCCCTTGGTAAGGGAGAGGCCACGTGTTCAATCCACGTCAAGGGCACCACCTCCCTTTTTTCTTTCCGCCATGCGCAGCGCGTTCCGTCATCCGCACACGCCACAACGACGCAAAACAGCACGCCGCCAACTTTGGCTATTCGATCTCGACAACACCCTGCATGACGCCGGCTGGCGCATTTTCGACGCTATCGAGCAGAATATGAATCATTTCATCGCTGCCAGATTGGGACAGAATCTGGAGCAGGTCAGCGCATTGCGTGCGAATTATTGGCGGCGTTACGGCGCCACCGTGCTGGGCCTGATCCGGCATCACAATATCAGCGCGGAAGAATTTCTGCACCCGGTGCATGCGCTCCCTGATTTGCGCCAAATGATGCGTTATGAAGCCGGTCTGGCGCGCCTGCTGCGCCGTTTGCCTGGCCGTAAAGTCCTGCTCACAAATGCCCCCGCCGGCTATGCCAAGCGGGTGCTGCATCAACTCGCCCTGACCCGCAGTTTTGCGCGGCATGTCCCGATTGAGGCGATGCGCGTCAACCGCCGCTTACGTCCCAAGCCGGATAAGCAAATGTTGCGTCACTTATTGCGGCAGGAAGGTTTTCGCGCGCGCGATTGTATTTTGGTGGAAGACAGCGCCAAAAATCTGCAAAGCGCCAAAGCGCTCGGCATGCGCACGGTGTGGATCACCGGCTATCTGACGCAGCACAGCCGCACCCCGCATTGGGTGGATGTGAAGTTGCCATCGGTGCATGCGCTGCTGCGGCAGCATGGCAGCGTGCGCTCCAGATAAATTTTGCCTTATTGCCAAAATTACCTTGGCAGCCATGTCCGCAGTCACGCTTTGCGACATATCCACAGTACCGGCAATGGATTGCATAAAGTGCTTGGTTTTGCCGCCATGCTTGGCTACTATTTGCGATACAGGTTTGCCTGCGGGCAAGCCGGGCCGGCTGGGCGCATGCGCCGGCAATGTGGTTGAAAGTGGTATCCGATTCACTTAGACGGAACACATCATGCCTGCATCCAAAAAATTTCCTCTGTTAGCGTTCAGCATTTTGTTGCTTGGGGGGGTGGCAACCGGTTTTAACGGTATTTTCATGCGCCTGTCTGATGTCAGTCCCTTAGCATCCGCCTTTTGGCGCTTCGCCCTGGCGCTACCGTTTCTGTGGGCGTGGGCGCTCTGGGTGCAAGAGCGGGATATCCGCGAACGGCGTCGTATTAAACTGAGTAAAGGTTTGCTGCTGACGGGCTTTTATTTCGCCACCAACGTCGGCTTTTTCCATATGTCTCTGAAGTACACCACGGTCTCAGATTCTTCTTTGCTGCTAAATTTCTCCCCGGTATTCATTGCTCTTTGGATGTGGAAAATCCACCATACCCGGTTTGCCCCTATTTTCCTGGTTGGCATGGGCATGGCCTTATTTGGCGCGACCCTGTTAATCGGCCCGAATGCTGCTGTCAGCATGTCCCGTTTGTTGGGTGACTGCCTGGCTTTATGCGCGGCCGTGTTGTACGGAGCGTATCAATTACTGGTCAAAGCTTCGCGCGTGCGTTACTCAAGCGCACGTTTGATGGCATGGGCGACAACGGTAAGCGCGCTCACCATTTTGCCGATGGCGCTCCTGGCGCCTGGGAAATTCTGGCCGGAAGAATTGCTGAATTGGGCCCCATTGCTGGGGCTGACTTTGATTGTGCAAATTTTGGGACAAGCTACGATTGCCTGGGCTTCTGCGCATCTGCCGGCAGCTTTGTCGTCCGTGAGTTTGGCGGTCATGCCATTAACCGCCACCATCGCTGCCTGGTGGTTATTTGATGAGCGCCTGGGGCCTTTGCAGCTGATTGGGGGATTTTTGCTGTTGCTGGGCATCTTTCTTTCAACCCGAGGTTATCACCACCACAATCCGCCTGGATGATCCATCTGTGAACTGCGACTTTGCAGCTTGGCCATGTGGATTCCTGCCGATGCGGCGCTTGTGGCGCGTCTGATACGCGCCAGCCTTGCCGCTGCGCGTACAATCGGCCTTTCCCATCTTGGAGGCGCCTCATGTCTAAAAATCTGCTCGCTGTCTTATTGGTATTTGTGGTGAATATGCTGCTCAGCTTTGTGCAACACGGGATTGTGCTGCATGAGGACTATGGCGCACTGCCGCAGGTGATGCGCAGCGAACAGGAATCGCAAGCGTATTTCGGCTGGCTGCTGGCCGGGCAGTTTTTGCTTTCCGTCTCCTTCGTCTGGCTGTACCGCAGCTTTGGCAAGGAATTGCCCTGGCCACGGCGCGGGGTGCGTTTTGGCATCGCCGCCACCCTGCTGGCCTGGTGGCCGAATCATATGATTTACCATGCGGTGGCCAAATTTCCGCAGGAATTGATGTTCAAGCAATTGGCGCTGGACGCCTTTGTCATGCTGGCCATGGGCTTGAGTCTGGCCTGGTTTTTGCGTAAAGAATAAACCAGGCGCCTGCTTCAGCGGCCCGGCTGCAAATAACGCCAGTTGGTGAAGTGCACCGGATGCCGCACATAGTTTTGCAAGTCTGGCTGCAGCAGATCGAGTGAGAGCGGATACATGCGCAAGACCCAGGGGTTGTAAGCCTGCACCAGCCATTCCATTTCACGCAATAAGGCGGCGCGCCGGGCCGGCTCGCTGCTGCGCTGCAAGCCGGCATACGCCGCATCATACGCCGCCAGCTTAAAGCCGGTGTAATTGCCGCTGCTGTCGCCGGCCAGCAATTGCAGGAAATTCGCGGCGTCCGGGTAATCGCCGATCCAATTGTTTTCCGCCATCTGCACCTGTCCCGCGCGTGCGGCTTTGCGGATCTCGCCCGGCTTGTCGATGATAAAGCGCAGGCGCAGGCCGAGCGCCTGAAATTCTTTTTGCCAGTTTTCGCTTTGCGCACGCGCCTTGGACGTGCCCAGGGTGTGCATGCGCAGTTCGAGCGGCTGGCCGTTGGGCAGTGTGCGCCAGCCATCCGCGCCGCGCTTGTAGCCGAAGCGATCCAGCAAGGCATTCGCCAATTTCGGATCGTAGCGCAGGCTGCCGCGCCACTGCGGATCGTGTCCCGGCACGCCGGGCGGCAGCGGCGAAGCGGCGGGCTGGCCCAAGCCATGCTCCAAGATACGCAAATCCTGAGCCTGATCATGTCCCAGCGCAATGGCGCGGCGCAGCGCGATTTTTTCCGGGCTGTAGCCGCCGATGACCGGGTCGCGCAGATTGAACCACAGAAAATACACTTGCATCGGCACAAAGGTGCTGAGCTTGATGCCGCGCTTTTGCCATTCCGGGCGTAAGCGCCAGCTTGTCCCTTCCAATTGCGCCACGCTGCCGGCCAGATCCGGCGGCACTTGTTCGAGCAGATCGAATTCGCGATTGGCGAAACCGAGCAGGCGTGCCTGTCCCTCTTCCACGATGCGGATATCGACCGCCTGATTGCGCGGCAAGGTTTGTTGTTGCAAGCTGCGCTGCAAATCGCGCCATGCCGCCGGCACTTGTTGCGCCGGCGCCAGTTGGCGGCGGTAATCCGGGTTGGCGCGCAGCAGCAGGCGGTGGCTGGGTTTCCACTCCGCCAGGCGATACGGGCCAACTCCGCGCGGCCAGCTGTTTTTGCCGACAGTTTCATGCGCCACCGCCGCCGCCGCCGGCAGCGTCAGGAAATAGCGGAATTCGGGGTCCGGCGCGCGCAGCCGCACTTGCAAACGGTAGCGTGACAAGACTTGCAAGCCGCTGATGTTTTGTTTGGCGTCAAAGCGGCCGGCGCGCGCCGCTTCACGCAAGACTTCATCGCCCTCCAGCTTGCCCTCCAGCATGAACAGCCAGGCCGATTTCAGCGCCGGATCGTATAAGCGCTTCCAGCTGTAGGCATAGTCTTCTGCGGTCAATTCGCGCGCTTTGCCGCCAAACGCCGGGTCAGGATCAAACATTTGCCCGGGACGCACGTCCAGCAGCCAGGTTTTGCCATCTGCTGAAATTTGCGGCAGTGCGCTCAGGGTTTGCGCCTGCAATTCGAGCGGGCGCGCCAGATAAGCCCAGGCCAGCGGCGCATCGTACAGGTTTTCCAAAATCGACAGGCTTGCCAGATCGGTGGCGCTGGCCGGGTCAAGACTGACTTCCGGCCCGGTGAGGAAGACGCGCAACACGCCTTGCGCCTGTGCAGGCAGACAGCAGAGAAGAAGAGAAAAACAAAAGGCGCGGATCATGGCGGGCGGCGAGGATGGAAAACCCATATTGTGCCGCAAAAAACGCGCGCCGCCGCCACTGGCCAGCGAGGGGGGCGCACAAGGCGCCCCGGACTGAGATCAACCCTGCTTAAACGCCAGCAAAGGCGCGCCTTCCGCCACTTGATCGCCGACGCCGTACAGAATTTCTTCAATCACGCCATCATGCGGGGCGGCGATGGTGTGTTCCATCTTCATCGCTTCCATGATCAAAATCGGCTCACCCTTGCTGACGCTCTGGCCGTTTTGCGCCATCACCGCCACCACCTTGCCCGGCATCGGCGCGGTCAGGCGGCCGCCTTCGGCTTCCGTTTCGCCGGCGTGCTGCATCGGATCATCGAACTCCAGCTGCCAATGGCCGCCGCCTGAGAACACATGAAACTGCTGCGCTGCGCGCACCACGCTGCCATGGCGCGTGCTGTCGCCCAATTTCAAATACAGATCGGCGCCGTATTCGTCCGCCAGCTCCACGTCCGTGCTTTGCGCGCCGTAGTGCAGGCGCCAGCCCTGTCCCTGATATTCGAGCTGCAACACGCAGTCTTCCTGTTCAGTTTTGAAGCGCAGGGTGCGGCGCAGCGCGCCATTCATGCGCCAGCCGCTGGTTTGGCTCCATGGGTCGGCAGTGTGACCGGCGCGGCGGCGCTCTTCCAGCAGCAGCGAAACGGCGGCCAGCGCCAGCGCATGCAGCGGAACCGGGGCCGCCGGCGGGAACAAGCTGTCGTGATTGCGCGCAATCAGACCGGTATCCAGATCGGCCTGGCTGAAGGCTTCGCCGGCGCATAAGCGCTGCAAAAAGCCGATATTGCAAGACAGCCCGACAATTTGATATTGCGCCAGGGCCTGACGCATGCGCGCCAAGGCGATTTTGCGATCTTCGCCCCACACAATCAGCTTGGCGATCATCGGATCGTAATATGGCGAAATGCTGTCGCCCTGACGCACGCCGGCGTCGATGCGCACCGCAGCCGGTTGGCCGGCTTGCATGCCAAGTTCAAATTCGACTGCCGCCGGAGTGCGCAGGTGGTGCAGGCGGCCGGTGGCCGGCAAAAAGCCTTTTTCCGGGTTTTCCGCGTAGATGCGCGCCTCAATCGCGTGGCCGTGCATCTGAATTTCACTTTGCTGCAGCGGCAGGTGTTCGCCGGCGGCCACGCGCAACTGCCATTCCACCAGATCTTGCGCGGTGATCATTTCTGTCACCGGGTGCTCCACCTGCAGGCGGGTGTTCATTTCCATGAAATAAAAACTGCCATCCTGGTTGGCGATGAATTCCACGGTGCCGGCGCCGACATAACCGACCGCCTTCGCGGCGGCGACTGCCGCCTGTCCCATGGCATTGCGCCGTTCATGCGTCATGCCGGGCGCGGGCGCCTCTTCCAACACTTTTTGATGACGCCGCTGCACCGAGCAATCGCGCTCAAACAGGAACACGCATTGGCCGTGGCTGTCGGCGAACACCTGGATTTCAATATGGCGCGGGCGCTGCAGATATTTTTCCACCAGCACATGGTCGTCGCCAAAGGCATTGATCGCTTCGCGTTTGCAGGAAGCCAGGGCGGCGGCGAAATCTTCTTCTTTTTCGACAATCCGCATGCCTTTGCCGCCGCCGCCGGCGGAGGCTTTCAAGAGCACCGGATAACCGATTTTGCCGGCTTGCTGCTGCAAAAACGCCACTTCCTGCTGCTCGCCATGGTAGCCCGGCACCAGCGGCACATGGGCTTGCTCCATCAATTGCTTGGCGGCGGCCTTGCTGCCCATGGCGCGGATGGCGTCACCCGGCGGGCCGATGAAAACCAGGCCATGTTTGGCGCAATTGTCGGCGAAGTCTGCGTTTTCCGAGAGAAAACCATAGCCGGGATGAATCGCCTGGGCGCCGCTCTGCAGGGCGACTTGAATGATTTTATCGGCCAGCAAATAGCTGTGGCGCGCTTCCGCCTCGCCGATCAAAATCGCTTCATCGCATACCGCGACATGTTTGGCGTGCGCATCCGCGCTGGAATATACGGCGACCGTCTTGATGCCCAGCCGGCGCGCAGTGGCGGCCACGCGGCAGGCGATTTCCCCACGATTGGCGATCAGGATTTTATTGAACATGGCAGTCCTTTGATTGGTGTGTTCAGTCGCAGCAGCCTTCGGTTTCCGCCATCTGCACATGGCGCACCGGCAGGCCGAGTTTGGCTAACAGGGCTTGGTCATCATTGGCTTCCGGGTTGCCGGTGGTGAGCAGCTTGTCGCCATAGAAAATCGAATTCGCGCCAGCCAGGAAGCACAGCGCTTGCACCGCTTCGCCCATTTCGCGCCGGCCCGCCGACAGACGCACGCGCGCGCGCGGCATGATGATGCGGGCGACGGCGATGGTGCGCACAAATTCGAGCGGATCGAGTTTGTCCTGGCCGTGCAGCGGCGTGCCTTCGACCTGCACCAGATGATTAATGGGGACGGATTCGGGATAGGGATCGAGATTCGCCAACTGCGCCAGCAGGCCGGCGCGTTGCAAGCGGCTTTCACCCATGCCGACGATGCCGCCGCAGCATACTTTCAGGCCGGCCCCGCGCACCCTTTCCAGCGTGTTCAGGCGGTCTTCATAGTCGCGCGTGGTGATCACTTTGCCGTAAAACTCCGGCGCGGTGTCCAGATTGTGATTGTAATAATCCAGTCCGGCTTGTTGCAGGCGCTCTGCCTGTCCCTCTTCCAGCATGCCGAGCGTGGCGCAGGTTTCCAGGCCGAGCGCCTTGACGCCGCGCACCATGGCTTCGACTTTTTCCAGATCGCGTTCTTTCGGTGAGCGCCAGGCGGCGCCCATGCAAAAACGGGTGGCGCCGCTGGCTTTGGCGCTTTGCGCGGCTTGCAGCACTTCATCCAAGCCCAGAATTTTCTTGGCTTCAACCCCGGTGTCATAGCGCGCGGCTTGCGGGCAATAGCCGCAATCTTCTTCACAGCCGCCGGTTTTGATCGACAGCAGGGTGGCCAGCTCGACATCTTGCGCCGGGAAATTTTCGCGCTGCACTTGCTGGGCGCGCCACAGCAATTCATTGAAAGGCAGGTCAAACAGATCAAGCACGCTTTGCAGCGAGCAGCGCGCATCGGCGGCCACGGCGCGCTTGTGCAGGGTGATGGGTTGCGTCACGGTGTCAGGCATCTTGCTTCCTTTGCTGAATCAATGGGGCCAGCTGCTTAGGCTGGCGAAGTCGAGGTAACGCACGGCCTGCCCGGCTTGCTGCGGCGTGCTGCAAGTCAGGCGCGGAATAATCCCCAGGCAGGGTGCGTGCAATTTTTGTTTCAAGGTGGCGATGTTTTCATCCGGGTAGGCCATGTGCGGATCAATCAGATTGCCGACCCAGCCCAACAGCTGCAAACCGCGCGCGCGCACCGCTTCTTGCGTCAGCAGGGCGTGATTGATGCAACCCAGGCGCAGGCCGACCACCAGCAGCACCGGCGCGTTCAAACGCTGGGCCAGATCGGCGGTGTCGTATTGCGCTGAGAGCGGCACGCAAAACCCGCCCACGCCTTCGATAATGATGGCGTCGGCCAGGGTTTGCAGGGCGTGATATTGCTGCACGATGGGGGCCAGTTCGATTTGCACGCCATTGCGCGCGGCGGCGATATGCGGCGCGCAAAACGGATCAAATAAATATTGGCAGCGCATTTCCAGCGGCGTCTCAATGCTGGAAGCTTGCTGCAATTGTTCGATATCGGCATTGCTGCGCTGACCTTGCTGCAGCACGCAGCCGGCGGCCACCGGTTTCATGCCGACCGTGCGCAAGCCTTGCCGCTTGAGCTGGTGCAAGAGGGTGGCGCTGACCAGGGTTTTGCCGATATCGGTATCGGTGCCGGTGACGAAGCAGGAAAAAACGCTCATAGTCCCTCGCGGTGAATTGCCTGCAAGGCGTGTTGCAAGCGCTGTAAATCAGCCAGGCTGTGCGCGGCGGACAGGGTGATGCGCAGGCGCGCTGTGCCTGCCGGCACGGTGGGCGGGCGGATCGCCGGAACCCACACGCCGCGCCGCCATAAGGCATGGCTTAAATCCAGCGCGGCCTGGTTTTCTCCCAGCAGCAGGGCTTGAATCGCGGTCGGCGAGGTCAGCCTTGGCCAGCAATCCGGCAGCGCCATGCTTTGCCAGCTTGTGCGCAAGTCTTGCAAGTGGGCGCGCGCCGTCCGGCCTTCTGTCCCTTCAATCAAATCCAGCGCCGCCAGCAAGGCGCAGGCCAGGGCCGGCGCGCTGGCGGTGGTGAAAATATAGCTGCGCATTTTCTGGCGCAGCCATTCGATCAGATCGGCATGTGCGGCGATAAAGGCGCCGCCGACGCCGGCGGCTTTGCCCAGGGTGCCCAGATAAATCAGGCGCTCGCTGTGCAAAGCGGCGTGTTCGAGCGCGCCATGGCCCTGCGCGCCGAGCACGCCAAAACCATGCGCATCGTCCAGCACCAGCCAGGCATCATATTCCTCGCATAAGGCGAGCAGCGCAGCCAGCGGCGCGATCACGCCATCCATCGAAAACACAGCGTCTGTCACCACGATTTTTTGCTGCGCGCGGCTGGCTTGCAATTGCGCCGCCAGTTGCGCCAGATCCTGATGCGGCCAGACTTGCGCCGGGCAGCGCGCCAGCCGGCAGCCGTCAATAATCGAGGCGTGGTTTAAATCCGCTGAAAAAATCTCACTCGGAGCCAGCGCCGCCAAGGCCGGCAGCAAACCGCTATTGGCCAGATAACCGCTGCCCAGATACAGCGCGCCGGCTTGTGGAATATGCGCCGCCTGACTGGCCGCCAGGCGCGCTTCGAGCGCCTCATGCACGGCGTAATGGCCGCTGATCAGGTGCGAGGCGCCGCTGCCGACGCCCCATTCCTGCACGCCTTCAATCAAGGCCGCGCGCAGGGCCGGGTGCCCCGCCAGGCCCAGATAATCATTGCTGGCGAAGGCCAGCATAGGGCTGGCGTCCTGTCCCGCCATGCTGACCGTGAGTTGCGGCGCGCAGGCGCTGTGACAGGTGCGCAGGGTGCGGCGCAGGCCGGCTTGTTGCAAGCCGTGCAGCGCTTGACGCACCTGCGCCAGCCCAGTCATGCGGCGGCCTCGGCAGCGCTTTGCTGCGCGCGTGCGGCGTCATATGCGCCATCCGCCTCGCGCAACACGGCGCGCAAACTGTCTTCGGTGGCTTGCAGCAGGTGCGCGGTTTCCGCCGGGTTCAGCACATAGGGCGGCATCAAATACACGGTGTTGCCGATCGGGCGCAGCAATAATTCATTTTTGGCGGCGGCGGCGAAGATGCGCCGCGCAAAGCTGGGGCCATGCTGGAAGCTGGCGTCCACATCAAAGGCGAATATCATGCCGCATTGGCGCAGGTGACGCACTTGCGGCAGCGCGGCGATGCTTTGCAGGCCCTCCATGATGCGCTGCGCCTGCGCCTGATTGCGCGCCAACACATCGTCTTGCGCAAAAATATCCAAGGTGGCCAGGGCCGCGCGGCAAGCCAGCGGATTGCCGGTGTAGGAGTGCGAATGCAAAAAACCGCGCCGTATATCGGCGTCGTAAAACGCCTGATACACCGCCTCCGTGCTGAGCACCACCGAAAGCGGCAGATAGCCGCCGCTGATGCCTTTCGAGAGGCAGAGAAAATCCGGCCAGATGTGCGCCTGTTCGCAGGCGAAGAATGTGCCGGTGCGGCCACAGCCGACCGCGATTTCATCCGCAATTAAATGCACTTGATGCGCATCGCACAGCGCGCGCAGTTTTTGCAGATACAGCGGGTGGTGCATCTGCATGCCGCTGGCGCATTGCACCAGCGGTTCGACGATGATGGCGGCGATCTGGCCGGCGCGGCGGTGCAATACGTTTTCCACTTCGGCGGCGGCGCGCAGGGCCACGGCTTGCGCGTCTTCACCCGCGCCGGCCTGGCGCGCGTCCGGGCTGGCGACCAGGTGCGCGGGACGGATCAACGCCCCGTAAGCCTCGCGGAACAGGGCCACATCGGTGACGCCGAGCGCGCCCACGGTTTCGCCATGGTAAGAGCCGCGCAGGCAGATGTATTCCTGTTTTTCCTTCTGTCCCTGATTTTGCCAGTAGTGAAAACTCATTTTCAGCGCGATTTCAATCGCGGATGCGCCATCGGAAGCATAAAACGCATGGCCCAGGGCATGCCCGGTCAGCGCGCTCAGGCGTTCTGAGAGTTCGATCACCGGCGCATGCGTGAAGCCGGCCAGCATCGCGTGTTCCAGGGTTTCCAGCTGTTTGATGACAGCGGCATTGATGCGCGGATTGGCGTGCCCGAATAAATTCACCCACCAGGAGCTGATCGCGTCCAGATAGCGCCAGCCGTCCTGATCATACAGCCAGGGGCCGGCCCCGCGCGCCAAGGGAATCAGCGGGGTTTGCTCATGGTGCTGCATTTGGGTGCAGGGATGCCAGACGCTGGCCAGACTGCGTTGCACCATTTCCGCGCTGCTGATCATTGCTGCGGCTCCACCCAGGCCGGTTTGCGCTTGGCCAGGAAGGCCGATAAACCTTCTTTGGCTTCCGGCGTGGCGCGGATATCGGCGATGCGCTGCGCGGTGTCGGCGATCAGTGCCGCGTTGATGGCCTGGCCGCCGATATCGCGCACCAGCCGCTTGGCCTGTTGCATCGCTTGCGGCCCATTCGCGCTCAGTTCGGCTAACAGGGCTTGCACCGCCGCCGCGCTTTCGCCGCTGGCGCAGACGCGGTGCGCCAGGCCGAGTTCGCGCGCGCGCGGCGCGTTAAAGCGCTCGCCGGTGATGAACAGACAGCGCGCTTGCTGCATGCCCAAGGCCCGGATCACATAGGGAGAAATGGTGGCCGGAATCAGGCCGAGTTTGACTTCGCTCAGGGCAAAGCGGGCTTGCTCTTCCGCCACCACGATATCGCACACCGCCACCAGGCCGACGCCGCCGCCCATGGCGTCGCCATTGACTTGCGCCACCACCGGCTTGCGGCAGCTGTCGATGCGGTTCAGCATATCGGCCAGGCCTTGCGCATCGGCGCGGTTTTGCTCGGGCGTGTAATCGGCCATTTTGCGCATCCAGTTGGCGTCCGCGCCGGCGCAGAAGAAGCGCCCGGCCCCGCTCAGCACAATCACATGCACATCCGGCTCGGCGTCCAGCGCGGCAAAGGCCGCCGCCAGTTCGGCGATCACGGTTTCATTCAGCGCATTCGCCACTTCCGGGCGGTTGATGGTGAGGCGCGCGACATGCGCCTCACGTTGCAGCAACAGGGTTTGAAATTCCATGTCAGCCTTCCTTTACATGCGGAATACAGAGAAACGCGGTTCCGGGATAGGCGCATTCAGCGCTGCCGACAGGCCCAGGCCCAGCACGGTGCGGGTGTCCGCCGGGTCGATGATGCCATCGTCCCACAGGCGCGCGGTGGCGTAGTAGGGGTGGCCCTGTTCTTCGTATTGCTGGCGGATCGGTTGCTTGAATTTTTCCTCTTCTTCCGCGCTCCAGGCCCCGCCTTTGGCTTCAATCCCGTCGCGCTTGACGGTGGCCAGCACCGAGGCGGCTTGCTCGCCGCCCATCACCGAGATACGCGCATTCGGCCACATCCACATAAAGCGCGGCGAATACGCGCGCCCGCACATGCCGTAATTGCCGGCGCCGAAGCTGCCGCCGATGATCACGGTGAATTTCGGCACGCTGGCGGTGGCCACTGCCGTCACCATCTTGGCGCCATTGCGCGCGATGCCTTCATTTTCATATTTGCGCCCGACCATGAAGCCGGTGATGTTTTGCAAAAACACCAGCGGAATCTTGCGCTGGCAGCACAGCTCGATAAAGTGCGCGCCTTTCAAGGCTGATTCGGAGAACAGAATGCCGTTATTGGCGATGATGCCGACCGGCATGCCGTGAATGTGGGCGAAACCGCACACCAGGGTGGCGCCGTAGCGCGCTTTGAATTCGTCGAATTCGCTGCCATCGACAATCCGCGCGATCACTTCGCGCACATCAAACGGTTTGCGCGTATCGACCGGAATCACGCCATACAATTCAGACGCCGGGAAGAGCGGCTCGCGCACTTCGCGCAGCGGAATATTCGGCAGTTTTTGCCGGTTTAAGCGCGATACCGATTGGCGCGCCAGCGCCAGCGCATGCAAATCGTTTTGCGCCAGATGATCGGCCACGCCGGACAGGCGGGTGTGCACATCGCCGCCGCCCAGGTCTTCGGCGGAGACCACTTCGCCGGTGGCGGCTTTCACCAGCGGCGGGCCGCCCAGAAAGATGGTGCCCTGGTTTTTGACGATGATGGATTCATCGCTCATCGCCGGCACATATGCGCCGCCGGCGGTGCAGGAACCCATAACCACCGCGATTTGCGCGATGCCTTTGGAAGACAGATTGGCTTGATTGTAGAAAATGCGGCCAAAGTGGTCGCGGTCGGGGAAGACTTCATCCTGATTCGGCAGATTCGCGCCGCCCGAGTCCACCAGATACACGCAGGGCAGATTGTTTTGCTCGGCGATTTCCTGCGCGCGCAAATGTTTTTTCACCGTCATCGGGTAATACGTGCCGCCTTTGACGGTGGCGTCATTGCAGACAATCACGCATTCGATGCCGGCGATGCGGCCAATTCCTGTGATGATGCCGGCGGCAGGCGCCGCCGCCACGCCTTTCTCATCCTGGTACATATCCCAGGCCGCCATTTGCGAGAATTCCAGGAAAGGGGCGCCGGGATCGAGCAGCATTTGCACCCGCTCACGCGGCAAAAGCTTGCCGCGCGCCACATGTTTGGCGCGCGCCTGCTCGCCGCCGCCCTGTTCGATCAAGGCGATTTTTTGCCGCAGATCATCGACCACGCTTTGCATGGCTTGCGCATTGGCTTTGAAGTCTTCGCTGCGGCTGTTCAGTTTTGATTCAAGAATCATTTGCTATCCCCAGTAGCGCCATCCACGTAGTACCAGCGCGCACCATCGCCCTGGTCTTCCAATACGAAACGGCTGATTTCATGCAAGCGGTGCGCGCGTCCATCGCGTTGCCGGTAGCGCGCCACAAATTCCACGGTATCCCATTGTTGCGCCTGCGGCGCCAGCTGGCGCAAATCCGGCGGCACATCGCTGCTTGCTTCTTTACGTTTACGTAAACGTAAATCAGATTTTACCTCAAGACCCAGCCACAGCGGCGTCTCTTCCTGGTCAAAAAGTGGCGCTGGCGGGCGGGTTGCGGGATGCCAGGTGGCCAGCAGGTAAGCTTCATCGCGCCGGGTGAATGCGGTATAGCGCGAGCGCATCAGCTGCCCGGCCCAGCCGGCGTGCGCGGCGCCTTGCAGCAAAGGCCCGCAGCAGGCGGCGTAATTGGCGCCGCCGCAAGGGCAGGCGGCAGATTTGGCTTTGCTCATGATGTTTTCCGATGGAGGTAATGCCGGCCTAATGCTAGCACTGTTGGTGGCGTTTGGGCGCGGAAAATTGGCTGTGAAGCGGGCCGGGGCGGGAGTGCTCAGGCGCGGTTTTTCGGGCCCATGTCTTGTTTGACAGCGGCCAGCGCAATGTTTTCGATCACGCCGGGCAACAGCAGTTTGAGCCAGCGCCCCAGCTTGCCCTTGAAGGTCATCACCACATCGCGCTGGCGCGCTTGCATGCCGCGCAAAATCAGGCGCGCGCATTCTTCCACACGCATCGCGTTTTCTTCTTTCAAGCCGCTCACGCCAGCCGGCTGGCCCTGCGCATTGTAGCCGTGGTAGCGGATGCGCGTGGCGACCACGCCGGGATAGGCCAGGGTGACGCTGACGCCGGCGGGTTTGAGTTCGATGCGCAAGGCTTCAAAAAAGCCATTCATGGCGAATTTGCTGGCGGAATAGGCGGTGCGCCCGGGCACGCCGACCAGGCCGGCAAGTGAGGACACGGCGACGATGCGGCCCCGGCTGGCTTTCAGATGCGGCAGCGCGGCGTGCGTACACCAGACGCTGCCCCACAGATTGACCCGCATCACGTCTTGATACCACTGCAAGTCATGCACGTCTTCCAGCAGGGCATGGGCGGAAACGCCGGCGTTATTGATCAGGATGTCGAGCCGGCCAAAGCGCGTGATGCAGGCGTCGATCAGGGCGCGGCAGGCGCTTTCCTCACCGACATCGCAAATTTGCACCAGAACGGTGCATGCAAAGGTTTCGCATTCCTGCGCCACGGCTTGCAAGGCGTCCTGGCGGCGCGCCGCCAGCACCAGGGCCAAGTCTGCGCCATGCTGACGCGCCATCTGGCGCGCCAGCTCCGCGCCTATGCCTTCAGAGGCGCCGGTGATGATAGCGACTTGGCGCATGGCGTCGCGTCAGGCGGTTTTTGCCGGGCGCAGTTTTTGCGCCACGCTGACCAGGCCCAACACCAGCAAACCGGCCACCACACCAACAACGATTTCACACAGCATGCTTAACAGACCGGAGAAAAAGCCGCCGCCCAGCGGTTGCAAGATGTGTTCGACCCAGTGGTGCAAAGGCCCGATGCCGTGCATCAAAATCGAACCGCCGACGGTGAACATGGCGATGGTGCCGACCACGCCCAGCAATTTCATCAGCTTGGGCGCGCCGGCCACCAGCCAGCCGCCTACTTTATGATTCAAGGCGCCGGGTTTTTTGCGCATATACAGGCCGATATCGTCCAGCTTCACAATCAGGGCCACCAGACCATATACGCCAACCGTCATCGCGATTGCAATCAGCGACAGGACGCCAAATTGCTTGATGAATGAGGATTGCTGCACCACGCCCAGCGCAATCACGATAATTTCCGCCGACAAAATAAAGTCCGTGCGGATCGCGCCCTTGATTTTGTCTTTTTCCAGCGCCACCAGATCGCCATGCGGATCGATCAGGGCGGCGTGGATTTTCTGTTCCTGTTCCTGCTCTTCTTTTTTGTGCAGCAAGGGATGCAAGACTTTTTCCACGCCTTCAAAACACAGATAGGCGCCGCCCAGCATCAAGAGGAAGGTGACCAGCGGCGGGGCGAAATAATTGATCGCCAGCGCCAGCGGCACCAAAATCAATTTATTGATCATGGAGCCTTTGAAGACGGCCCAAACCACCGGCAATTCGCGTTCAGCGGCGACGCCGGCCACCTGTTCGGCATTCAGCGCCAGATCGTCGCCCAGCACACCGGTGGTTTTTTTGGCCGCCACTTTCGCCATCACAGCCACGTCGTCCAGGGTGGTGGCGATATCGTCCAACAATAATAGTAAGCTGCTGCCAGCCATTGATTTGCTCCAAAATTGAAAGGGTTGAGTATAAGCAAAGACTGCATAAATACTGAGCACGGCGCGCCGCAGTGTTCCTCAGCTTTTTCTATATATCCATGGCATCGGCCTGTTCGCACCAGGCTTGCGGTTGCGCCAGAATCAAATCCAGCAGGGCCGGATCAAAATGTGTGCCGCGCCCTTCCTGCAAAATGCGTAAAGCCTGTTCGTGAGCATACGCCGGTTTATAGCTGCGCGGCGAAATCAGCGCGTCATACACATCCGCCAGAGCCACCAGGCGCGCCACAAAAGGAATATGTTCACCGGCGCGCCCTTCCGGATAACCTTTGCCATCCCAGCGCTCATGATGCGAGGCGGCGATTTGCGCCGCGCAATGCAAATATTCCGCCGCCAGCGGATATTCATTCGCCAGACTGCTCAGCGCCTGTGCGCCATGGCTGGTATGCAGGCGCACCGCAGCGAATTCGGCTTCGTCGAGTTTGCCGGGTTTTTGCAAAATGCCATCGGGTGCGGCCAGCATGCCGATATCGTGCAGCGCTGCGGCGCGCGACAGATGTTCGATTTGCAGCGGGCTTAAATCAGTCAGCGCGGCTTGCACCGCCTGCTGCGCCAGCCATTGCGTAAGGCGTTGCACGCGGCGGATATTGCCCTGGTTTTCCTGCACCCGGCTGCCGGCCAATTGCGCCAGCGCCATCAGTGTCGCTTGTTGCATTTGCAATAGTTGGCGGGTGCGTTGCTGCACCAGTATTTCGAGGTGCTGTTCTTGCTGCTCCAGCAGGCGGCGCGCATTGCTCAGACTGAGTTGGTTGGCCACGCGCGCGAACACAATCGGCGGGCTGATCGGCTTGGCGATGTAATCGACCGCGCCCAGGTTCAAGCCGGTTTCCTCGTCCTCCACCTGGCTTTTCGCGGTTAAAAAGATGACCGGAATAGGCGCCGTGTCCGGATTGGCTTTGAGCCGGCGGCAGGTTTCATGGCCATCCATTTCCGGCATCATCACATCCAGCAAAATCAAATCAGGGTAGGGCGGATGGGAGACGATTTGCAGCGCTTTCAAGCCATTGGTGGCGATTTTGATTTTGTACTTGCCTTTGAGCAGCGCTGCCAGCAGGGAAATATTATCCGGCGTGTCATCCACGATCAGAATAGTTTGCTTTTCCTGCAAGTCGATAAAAGCGCTCATTGCATCAAGTCTCATGAATGGGAAATCAGTCTAACACGGCTGGTGCGCTGAATTCCGCCGCCACCGCGCCCTTTTCCAATGCATCCAGGGCCAGGTCAAAGTCAAATTGGCGGGTCGCACGCATGATGCGCCGGTGTGCATCCGGGCCCAGCGCTTGCGCCAGCAGCTGATTATGCTCGGCTAAAAAGTCAATCGCATCGCCGTCATTTTGTTGCAACAGGCGGGCGAATTGATTGATCGCCTCTTGCGCCTGGGTGCGTTCAAAACCTTCGCACACCGTTTCCTGCGCCCCCGGACGTTGCGCCAGCGCTTGCTCAATGCCTTGCAACACTTCTTGCATGGCGCCGTCCAGATCGGCCAGGCGGGTTTGTAACACCTGACTGGCGGCCCCTTGTTTGCAAGCCTGCTCCAGCACGCTGGCGCAATCTTTGACCTTGGCGGCGCCGATCATGCCGGCCACCCCTTTCAGGGTATGGGCGAAGCGTTCCGCCAGCACCAGATCATCCGAGACCAGGGCATGGGCGAGCTTTGCCGCAACATCGTGTTGGCCATCGCGGAAGCGCGATAATAATTCCAGATACATGGCTTGATCGCCCAGCATGCGCGAGAGGCCGTCGGCCACATCAATGCCGGGGATTTGCAGCGGCGCATCCGGCGCCGCCGGCGCGCTTTCGGTTTGCGGGGCCGCGCCCAGATGCACGATTTCATGCAGATCCAGCAGCGGTTGGGCGTTGCCGGCGGCCAGATATTGGCTGCACCAGCTGCTCAGCATATGGTAAAACTCGCCCGGATTGATCGGCTTGGCGATGTGGTCATTCATACCCGATTCCAGGCAGCGCTCACGCTCTTCCACCATGGCGTGCGCGGTCATGGCGATCACCGGCAGATTGGCGAACCGGGCATCGCTGCGAATCGCGCGGGTGGCTTGATGGCCATCCATTTCCGGCATTTGCACATCCATGAACACCAGGCCGAAGTAATCCGGCCCCAGTTTTTGCAAGGTTTCCACCGCCAGCCGCCCATTCGCCGCGACTTCGACCTTGATGCCGACCGCCTGCATCAATTCCGTTGCAATCATTTGATTGATTTCATTGTCTTCCACCAGCAGCACGGTGAGTTCGGCGAACATCGGAGTTTCCTGGCGTTGATGCGGTGTATGTTGCGACGCATCAAATAAATCCACCAGGCAGTCATTCACATCCGCCGCTTGCACCGGCTTGTGCAACAGGGCGTCCGGAATCGTGATATCGCCCTGCTGCTGCAGCGTCTCGCGCGCTTGATCTGACAGCAAAATCAATTTCGGCTTGTGCTTGATCTCGGCGTGCTGAATATCGTGCGCCAGCTTCAAACCAGATACGCCGGGCATTTCATGGGTGATGAAAATCAAGCCATACGGCCAGTTTTCATCGCAGGCGCGGATCGCCGCCAGCGCTTCCCCGCCGCCAAAGGCGAAATCGACTTCCACCGGCAGGTGCGACAGAATTTCCGCCAGCGCCAAGCGCGCTCCCGGATTGTCATCCACCACCAGCACACGCATGCCATCCACCGCGCCGGGCAGGTGGTGGCTCTGGGCCTGCATCGCCGGCAAGCCGAACCAGGCGGTGAAATGCATATTGGTGCCGACGCCGGGCGTGCTTTCCAGCCAGATGCGGCCATCCATCAATTCCACCATGCCCTTGGCGATCGACAGCCCAAGGCCGGTGCCGCCATATTTACGGGTGGTCGATTCATCAGCCTGGGAAAAGGCGTGAAACAGCTTGGCCACCTGATCCGGCTGCATGCCGATGCCGGTGTCGCGCACATTGAATTCGAGTAAAACGCGCTGACCTTCCACCATTTCACGCACCTGGCAATTCAGGTACACGCCGCCGCTTTCGGTGAATTTGATCGCATTGTTGACCAGATTGATTAAAACCTGGCCCAGCCGCAAAGGGTCGCCGATCAGCGTGCGCGGCACCCGCGCAGGAATCTGGAACACATATTGCAGCTCTTTTTCGCGCGCCTTGTCGCTGGTCACGGTGGACAGGTTGGAGAGCACTTTATCGAGATTGAATTCGACCCGTTCAATCAAGAGTTTGCCGGCCTCGATGCGTGAAAAGTCCAAAATATCATTGATGATGCCCAGCAGGGAAATGCCGGCGCTGTGGATTTTTTCCAGATAATCGCGCTGCTTGGGCGAGAGTTCGGTGCACAAGGCCAGATGCGCCATGCCGATAATCGCGTTCATCGGCGTGCGGATTTCATGGCTCATATTCGCCAGGAACATGGATTTGGCGCGCGTGGTTTCTTCCGCATGGCGGCGCGCCATTTCCGCTTCGCGCAATTCATGCTGGAATTGCAGGGTTTGCAAATGCACCCGTTCGGCATGGCTTTGGCGCAAGCTTTCTTCCAGATTGCGCCGGTTGGTGATGTCATTCAGGAAGGAGAGCGAAGCCGGCTTGCCTTCCCACTCAATCGGCACTGCAGAAATCTCGATCCAGCTGATTTCTCCGCTTTGATGATTGCGGATGCGGAAGGCGAAGTATTTTTCCGCCGGTTCATTGCGCAGCCGTTTTTCATACTGGGTTTTGACCATCTCCAGATCGTCCGGATGGACATCGGCAAACACCGGCATGCTGAACAATTCCTGCTGACTGCGGCCACTGATTTGCTGTACGCGCGGATTGGCGAACACGATGCGCCCTTCCTGCACCACCATAATGCCTTCGGTCACATTATCGACCACGGCGCGGTGATGTTCTTCGGACTTGGCCAATTCCGCTTCCAGCTTGCGCCGCCGGTCAATATCCAGCACCGCCCACACCGTGCCCTGCTCCAGATCGGTGGTGTGCACCGCGCGCCCGGACAAGCTGGCCCAGAATAATTCGCCGTTGCCGCGCCGCATCTGCAGCTCTGTGGAAAACGCTTCGCCGCGCCGCACCGCCTGCGCCGCCATGGCCCCGGTTTCCAGATAGGCTTCGCGCGAAGGGTACATCGGCTCCAGCGATGTGCCCAGATATTGCTCCAGCCTGCCGCCGAAAATCTGCAGCATGGCGTGATTGGCCCATTTCACCCGTCCTTGCGCATTCAAAAAGGCGATGCCGACCAGGGAATGTTCGAGAATGGTCTCGCGCTCGGCCAGCGAGGCGCGCAAATTGTCTTCCAGCCGTTTGCGCTCTGTAATGTCGTTGACAAACACCACCGAAGCCAGACTGCCTTCCCATTCGATGGCGACGGCGGACGATTCAACCCAGCGCAATTGCTGGCCCGCCAGGGCCGAGGTGCGATACGTGATGTAGCGATCCACCATTTGCCCGGCCATGCGGTTTTGATGGTGGCGCAACACACGTTCGCGGTCTTCCTCATGCACAAATTGCAAAAACTCGGCGCCGATTACTTCTTTGCGCGTCAAATTCGCCATTTGCAAAATGCTCGGATTGGCGAACATAATGCGCCCGGCCTGGAGCATGACAATGCCTTCCACCGCATTGTCCACCACCAGCCGGTGCTGGGTTTCGGAGCGGTTTAATTCCTGCTCCAATTGATGGCGGCGCGTGATATCCATCGCCACCCACACCGTGCCGCTGTGGGTTTGATCAGCGCGCACCGCGCGCCCGGACAGCCAGACCCAGATCTGGCTGCCATCCGCGCGCCGCATCCGGCATTCCGCCTCAAAACCGCCCTTGCCGCTGCGTGACAGCAAAGCGGTGTCGAGCATGCGCGCATAATCGGGGGCTTCGATAAAGTATTTTTGCAAGGTGTGGCCGATGGCATCCACCGGATTCAAGCCAAAAATCGTGGCAAACGCCAGATTCGCCCAATGCAGGCAGGCGTCGCCATCCAAAAAGGCGATGCCGACCATGGAGTTTTGCAAAATCGTGTCGCGCTCGGCCAGACTCTGGCGCAGGCTGTCAGCCAGTTCCTTGCGCTCAGCCATGGTCTGCTCAGCCATGCGGCGCGCATTTTCGGCTTCCCGCAACTCGCTTTGAATATGTAAGACCTGGATGTGCATGCGACTGGCGCGGCCCTGGGCGCGCTCGTACAAGGCATGATAATTCTGATATTCCTGTAAAGCCTGCTGCCAGTCGCCCAGCTTGCCGAAGATGTCTGATAATTCCTGGCGCACGCGCAAGGCCATGAAATCGAATTCGACATTGCCCAGCACCGCCACCGCCTGCTGCAGCGATTTGGCGGCTTCCAGCAAATCGCCCTGTTTATGCAGCAGATGGCCGCGCACCCAGCACAGATAGGCTTGATGCTGCTGCTCTTCAATTTGCCCGCTGCGGCTTTGCAGCAGATCAAACAGGCGTTTCGCCTCGTTCAATTGATTTTGCTCGGACAGCAGCCAGACTGCGATGCACAGGCACAGCACGGATTGCGAGATGCGCGCTTGGCTGTCCGCTTCCAATTCACGCTCCAGCGCGCGCAACTGCGGCAGCAGCGCCTGGTAAGCTTCCTGATATTTGCCCAGCGCCAATTGGCACATGGCGTAGATGGTGGAAACATAGGTTTGCAGCCAGAAGCGCTCAGGTTCATTGTGCGCAATCGTCATGGCTTCCTGCAACATCGCTTCGGCGTCTTCCGGATTGCCGCTGTTGCACAGAATCTCGCCCAGATTGGCGTTGATGTGCGCGCGCCAGCGCGCCGGCAGGCGCAGCTTACGCAGCAAATCGAGGGCGCTGAAATAATGCCGCATCGCCTCTTCGGCCTGGTTGTATTCAACCGCAAATACCCCCAGCGAAAGCAGGGCGCGCAGATTTTCCCGTCCCTGGTATTGGCTCAGCAATGGAATTAATTGACCCTGACCATATTCCCAGGCTTCGCGGTATAAACCCTGGGTGCTGTAAATCAAGGCTTGAATCGTGTGAAACAGCAGACGGTTGGGAATATCGGGATGCAGCGCCGGCTGCAATTGCTGCAATAATTTTTGCGCTTGCGCAGTATGGCCGGAGCGCAGCGCGGCGAAAGCCAGCACCAGATGGCCGGCTTGTTGCATCACCACATCGCGACAGCTGCGGCCTTGTTCCTGCAATGCCAAACCGGTGGCGCGACCACCCGCCAGGTCATCGCGCATATTATCAAAAGCATCATTGCAGCGTTCACGCCAAAAGTGGCTGAACATTTCTTGCTCATTCATGGTCGGCCAATCAGGACTGACGGCGCAGCAGGCCGCCTGCATCAAGGAAATGTAGGCGAACGATACCAGATTTAGCGCGCGCTGCCCATGGCGCACAGATCGCTGCAGCGCAGCGCATGGGACATGCTAAGCATTCATGTTACGCATGCTTCAGCGCGTGCGGAAACTCCAGGATCTGCTGACTGAAACGCCGTCCACCGTGCCGCTGAACTGCACATCGTACAGGGTGTTGCCGGCCAGCACCTGCAGCGGGATGATGGAGGCGGCGGAGCGCGGGGTTTCGCTGTCGCTGGCGTTGATCAGCATGCGCACCGGCAGCGGATTGCCGCCGCGCTGGCGCACTGTAAAGCTGCCGACTTGCACAGTTGCGTTCAAATCCGCATGCACGCTGATCGGATAGCCGGTTTCATTCTGGCCGGGAACCGGATCGGGCGCTTCGTAATCGCTGTAAAACACCGGCGGCACCCGTTCCTGATTGGCAAACGGCCACGTCACCAGATTACCGGCGCCGATGCCGGGGCCGTAACCGTTATTGGCGGCGAAATTCACGGTCAGATACCAACTCCCGTTGCCGCTGGCGGAACCGCTGCCGCCTTCCTTGAACATGGGTTCAAAAATCACGAAGCGGTGATAAATCGCCGCCACCAGTTCTTCCGCCATATAAAAACCGGACGCGTCGCCGGTGGAAGAAATCACTTCGCCATACGCATACGCCGGTTGCAGGCGATAGCCGGCGGCGTTTAAGCGCTCAGACAGGCGCACCCCGGTAAAGCCGGGACGTCCGCTTTGTTGGTCATGGGTGATGGTGTTATTCAGCCGCTGATAATCAGAATGGGCCTGGGCTGCGCTGTCAATCTGGAAATTGCGCTGCAACTGCGGCAGGCCGGCCTGGCGGCGGCGGAAATTGAACCAGTTGAAGCCATCGGTGGCGGTATTGCCGCTGAATACCGGCGCGCCCGGTTCCTGGCTCAATACCGGCGTGCTGCTGGCCGAAGTCGGCGCCGCAGCACCGCCGGCGCTGCCGCCACAGGCGCTCAGCACGATGCTCGAAGCCAGGACGCCGGCTTGCAGCCAGCGCGGAGAACAGCGGGGCGCAGACTGTGCCGCCGCCTGCAAGGAGGATTGGGTGAATTGAGTCATCGGGATGCCTGCCGAAAAAGAGCGTAATGCACTACATCATGCCGGGCGCAAGAGCGCGCCTTGGCCTGATTTTACCTTTGCTTGCAAGTTTGCCGCCAGCCCTGTGAAAAACTTTCCACCCGTCAAAAAATGTTGCTTTTATCCTGCATCCGCCGCACTCCGGTAATAATGCATGCAGGAGATGAGGCAAACCGGCTTACGCTGCGCTTCCTTTGCGGCGCGGGCCGCTTGCTTTTCTGGGATCAATGGGGTCAGACTCGATTGATTTGAAATTCTTTGACTTTCTGCCGTCATATCTCGCCATCAAGACAATCATAGTCATGCTAACCATGCAAGCAGGTGCGCACGCGGCCTTTCTACCAAGTTTCCATCAGAATCAATCCAGTCTGACCCCATTGATTAGTCAACTCAAGCCCGCTTGGCCAGCAAAGCATTCCCCGCCCGGCTGTTGCCAGGGCGGCCCAGAGCCTGGCTGATGAACGCCCCGGCGTCCACCACCTGCTCCAGATCGACCCCGGTTTGCATGCCCAGGCCATGCAATAAATACAACACATCTTCACTTGCCACATTGCCGGTGGCGCCCTTGGCGTAAGGGCAGCCGCCCAGGCCGGCGACCGAGGAATGGAAGATGCGCACGCCGCTCTCCAGCGCCGCCAGGATATTCGCCAGCGCCTGGCCGTAGGTGTCGTGGAAATGGCCGGATAATTGCGCCAGCGGAAATTCGGCGGCGGCGGCGCGCATCACTTCCTGCACCTGGCGCGCGGTGCCCACGCCGATGGTGTCGGCGATGTCGATTTCATCACAGCCCAGCTCGCGCATGCGCGCGGTGACGCGCGCCACCGCAGACGGCGCGATCTTGCCTTCATACGGGCAACCCATGGTGCAGCTGATGCTGCCGCGCAGGCGCAGGCCATGCGCTTTGGCGGCTTGCGCCACATCGACAAAACGCGCCAGCGATTCATCGATGGAGCAATTGATATTTTTTTGCGAAAAACTCTCGGAAGCGGCGCCGAAAATCACCACTTCATCGGCTTTGGCGGCCAAGGCGGCTTCAAAACCTTTCAAATTCGGCGTCAGCGCGGAATACAACACGCCGGGGCGGCGTTCGATTTGCGCCATCACTTCGCTGCTGGTGGCCATCTGCGGCACCCATTTCGGGGACACGAAAGAAGCCGCTTCCACATTCGCAAAACCGGCCCGGCTCAGGCGGTTGACCAATTCCACTTTGACTGCAGCGTCCAGGATCTGCTTTTCATTTTGCAAGCCGTCGCGCGGCCCGACTTCCACCAATTTGACTGTATCCATCTCAATATCCCCGCACCCGGTCAACCACGCCGCTGATGGCTTCGCCCTTTTCCAGGGCGGCGATCTTGCCGGCGATTTGCCGGATGCTTTCATTAAACAAGGTTAAGGCCGCAATATGCGGTGTGATGCGGATGCGCGGCTCATGCCAGAAGGGGTGTTGGCGCGGCAGCGGCTCATTGCGGAATACGTCCAAGGTGGCCCCGGCGATATGGCCGGATTTGATCAAGGCCAGCAAATCCGGTTCGGCCAGATGGGCGCCGCGCGCGACATTGATCAAATACGCTCCCGGCATCAATTTGGACAGATTCGCGCGCCCCAGCATATTGCTGGTTTCGGCAGTCAAAGGCAGCACGCACACCAGCACCCGGGTTTGACTTAAAAAGGCGTCGAGTTGATCGCGTCCGGCAAAACATTGCACGCCCGGCACGTTTTTCATGGTGTGGCTCCAGCCCAGCAGCGGAAATTCAAATTGCTGCAAAGCTTGCGCGATGCGCTGCCCCAGCACGCCCAGGCCCAGAATGCCGACGCTGAATTGCTGCTTATCGTGCGGTTTTAAGACTTGCCACAACTGTTCTTTGCTTTGTTCTTCGTATTCATCGAAACGGCGGTAGTAACGCAGCACCGCATGACTGACAAACTCGGCCATTTGCACGCCCATGCCGGCGTCATCCAGGCGCACAATCGGCGCCTCCGGCAATGCTTCGCCATATTTCAACAGCGCATCGACCCCGGCGCCGAGGTTGAATACGGCTTTGATATCGGTGCGGCCTTGCAGCATCGCCAGCGGTGGCCGCCACACCACCGCATAATCCGCCGGCGGTGAGTTCGCCATGGTTTGCCCCTCTTGCCAGAAGTGCAATTCGACCCCCGGCATAATTTCGGCAAAACTGTTGGTCCAACTGTCGGCGTCGGCATCGGGACTGTAAAAAAGTATCCGCATTCTGTTTCCCCTGTTGATGCGCGCTTGCGCCAAATCAAGGCGTTTCGCGCAGTCCCCCATTGTAGCCAAATAGCCAAACTTTGCGGGCCGGGCCGGGGCCGGCAAGCTTGCGCTGAATCAGATAAAATCCGTGCCTTATGCGCGCCTCCAAAATGCCGGTCTTACCGGCGCCGCCGGGTATGGCGCGGTGTTGGCGTCTATTCTGGCGCCATACTGAGTTTTGAGAGAACACAATGAGCACGCCAAAGAATATTTTTTCCTACGCCAGCGCGCCGGCCAAGCCGGCGCCTTTTCTGCCGATGTCGCGCGCGGAAATGGATGCGCTGGGCTGGGACGCCTGCGATATCATCATCGTCAGCGGCGACGCGTATATCGATCACCCCAGTTTCGGCATGGCTCTGGTGGGTCGCTTGCTGGAAGCGCAGGGCTTTAAAGTCGGTTTGATCTGCCAGCCTGACTGGCACAGCGCGAAAGCATTCCGCGCCCTGGGCCGTCCGCGCCTGTTTTTCGGCGTCACCGCCGGGAATATGGATTCGATGGTCAACCGCTACACCGCTGACCGTAAAATCCGCTCAGACGACGCCTACACCCCGAACGGCGAACCGGATAAACGCCCGGATCGCACCCTGACTGTGTATGCGCAACGCGCGCGCGAAGCCTACCCGGATGCGAATGTGGTTGTCGGCAGTATCGAAGCCTCGCTGCGCCGCATCGCCCATTACGATTACTGGTCAGACAAGGTGCGCCGCTCGGTGCTGCCGGATTGCAAGGCCGATCTGCTCTTGTTTGGCAATGCCGAGCGCGCCCTGGTCGAGCTGGCGCACCGGCTGGATGCGGGCGAAGCGATAGAAAATATCCGCGATCTGCGCGGCACAGCTTTCATGACCCCGCGCGGCTGGTTGCCGCAAGCAGATTGGCAGGTGGTGGATTCGCGCCGTCTCGACACGCCGGGCAAAATCGATGTGCACCCGGATCCATACGCGATGACGCAAAAAAACAGCACCACTTGCGAAACCGGCCAGGCCGGCGCAGCGGCCACCCCGCCCAGCGCGGAAAAACCGATCAAATTGATCAGCCGCGAAGAGCGTCAGGCGCAAGCGCGCGAGGTGCGCGCCAAGAGTGTGGTGCGCTTGCCCTCGTATGAGCAGGTGAAGGATGATCCGGTGCTGTATGCGCATGCTTCGCGCGTGTTCCATTTGGAGTCGAATCCCGGCAATGCGCGCGCCCTGATTCAAGAGCACGGCGAACGTGCGGTGTGGCTGAATCCGCCGCCGCTGCCTTTGACCATGGAAGAAATGGATGGCGTGTACGGTCTGCCGTATGCGCGCGTGCCGCATCCGGCGTATGGCAATGCAAAGATTCCAGCGTTTGAAATGATCCGCTTTTCGGTCAACATCATGCGCGGCTGTTTTGGCGGCTGCACCTTCTGCTCGATCACCGAGCACGAAGGGCGCATCATCCAAAGCCGCTCGGAGCGCTCGATTTTGCGCGAAATCGAAGAAATCCGCGACAAAACCCCGGGTTTCACCGGCATTATTTCCGATCTGGGCGGCCCGACTGCGAATATGTACCGCCTGAATTGCAAGGATAAACAGATTGAGGAAAGCTGCCGCCGCCTGTCTTGCGTGTATCCAACGATTTGCAGCAATCTGAATACGGATCACGGTAAATTGATTCAGCTTTATCGTAAAGCGCGTGCGCTGCCGGGCGTCAAAAAGATTTTGATCGGCTCCGGTTTGCGTTATGACCTGGCGGTGCGTTCACCGGAATATGTGAAAGAACTGGTCACGCATCATGTCGGCGGTTTATTGAAAATCGCGCCTGAGCATTCAGAAGAAAATACATTATCGAAAATGATGAAGCCGGGCATGGGAAGTTATTATGAATTTAAAGCCATGTTCGACCGCTTTTCGCAGGAAGCCGGCAAAACCCAATATCTGATTCCATATTTCATTGCCGCGCATCCGGGCAGTACGGATGAAGAAATGTTGAAATTGGCGCTGTGGTTAAAACAAAATAATTTCCGTCTGGATCAGGTGCAAACCTTTATGCCGACGCCGTTGGCGATGGCCACCGCGATGTATCACTCGCGCAAAAATCCGCTGCATAAAGTAACGGAAGATTCGGAAGCAGTGCACAGCGTGCGTACTACCACTGAACGGCGTTTACAGAAAGCATTTTTGCGTTATCACGATCCGGCCAACTGGGATATGCTGCGCGCCGCGCTGCAGCGCATGGGACGCGCGGATTTGATCGGCAATGGCCCGCAACACCTTGTGCCGTCCAAACGCGATGAACTGGCGGGGCCGGGGTTGCGGCGTCAGCGCGCGCAAACGGTGACGGTGCGCGAGCATCCGGTACCGCAGTCGCATGCCTTTTCCAAAGCGCCTTCCAGTATTCTGGACACGATCAAGCGCAGTAAAAAACCGGCTGCGCCGGCGCCGGCTCCGGCGACTTCCAGACGCAGCCCCAAGCGGTAACCGGATCCTGTCTGCCGGTCACGGTGTGCGTCATTTGATGCCTGTGACCGGCGGCCAGCGCCGCGATGCTTCCCGGTTGATGCAGTGCAGCACGCGAACACTATCGTTTTTTTGCAACAGAGATTGCATTTGAACAAAATCATGCGCCGTATGCGGCATACCTTTCTTGCATGATTTTTGCGCAATTTGCTGTATTTCATTTCTAATTTCTTTCAGTACGGCAATATTTGCCAAAATTCGCCGCGCGCCGCCATCAAAAACACGCAAGAAATTCTGCTTCAAGCGGTTTGCCACAAAACCGTGAGGAAATACCTATTCCCCGTCCATATAGCCCTCGTCAAAATATTTCCACGATTACAGGTTGTAAGCGCCGGAAACGTGACATAAGTCATGCGCTGGCGCCGGCTGCGGGGCGACTCAGGGGCGGGATACGTCCCGGGTTCCGGCATGTGAATGCGCCCCGCTCTCATCGCTTGGCGGCAGGAACAGGGTATGAAACAGGCAGAAACATTCATGAACAGCAAAGCGCATTTATTTCCGGCAAGTGCGTTATTGCTGTATTTCGCTTATCTGCATATTTACCGCAGGCTTTTTCCGGTCGTGCTGTTGACCAAACAGCAGATATTCTCCACGCTCGAATTATTAGTTTCTCCACCAGAAACATATTCAACATATTGCCACAATGGCAAAATCAGCAAGATGCTTTTTTGCATCAATTACGTTTATGATAGTGTCCACATTTCCTGCGTCCTGTTGCAATTATCAAACCGTGGTGCGCCAGCCCGGTTTTTGATTGCAAACCTTGGCGGTTTGTATGCGCCAAGGCAAATGGATAAACCGAAAACAGGGAAAAAAAATGAGAACACAAACAAGCAATATATTTTGCAATTGGCAGCGCGCGCCAGCCGGCAAAAGCCGCGCCGCGCCGGGATTGCATTCCAATCCGGAAATTCGCAAAAGGTTTTGATTTTGCCGTCATCAGCAAAATCATGGCGTTTCAGCGGAATTTCTGATGCGCCGGCCTTTTTACGGGCCGGCATTTCCGGGACTTGGCCAGGCGCCTGCGCGCAGGCCCCCGCTTGCGCTATACCGTTGTGTCTGGCGTATGAGCAAAACAAAACTACATAACACTGGAGACTGGAATGCTTGAAACTGAACAATATTTTCCTTGCCAGCATGTATTGATTGTGGAAGACCACCCGATGGTGGCGGATGCTTTGCAGGCTTTATTGCAAAAACTCAATCCCGCCCTGCATTGCGTGATCTGTCACAGCGCGCGCGATGCGCAGCAAAAGCTGGCCGCCAGCGACAGTTGGCGCATGATTTACCTCGATCTGGATGTGCCGGGGGCGCATGGCTTATCGCTGGCGCGTCAATTGGCGCAACGCGGGCTGGCGGCGCGCTGCGTGGTCTTGTCCGCGCATGAGCATGGACAATGGCAGGCCGAAGCCTGCGCCATGGGCTTGCTGGGCTATATCTGCAAGGGGTGGGCGCTGCCGGAATATCTGCGCGCCATAGAAGACACGCTGGCCGGGCGGCGCTGTTTTGCTGCGGGCGTGGCGCAAAATGCGCCGCCGCCAACCCGCCTGACGCGCCGGCAACAGGATGTGCTGTGCCTGCTGCAACGCGGTTACTCCTCGAAGCAGATCGCCTCCCAACTCGGCTTGAACACCGGCACGGTGGATAACCATGTGACCGGTTTGTTGCGCGCGCTGAATGCATCCAGCCGCACCCATGCGATTGCCAAAGCAATCGGACTTGGTTATCTGCGCATCAGCGATATGCCTGCTGCCTGAACCTCTGCGCCTGCCGGTAAGCCGGCAGCGCGGCAAACAGGCCAGCCCGGACTGGCCACCCGGCTGCGCTGTGCGCAGCATGAATGTCAGCGCGGTGCGCCAGGCTGCCTTGCGGAGGAAGATTCAATTGTCGCCGTCCTTCTTGCCCCGTCGCTGGCCATGCCGCGCCGCATTTGCCCTTACTGTCATGCTGTGCAGCGCGGCTGGCGCACATGATCTGGCGGGCGTTCAATATGCGCCGGCGCCTTGCGCCGGTTTGTTGTGCGCGGCTTGTTGCGCACATTGTTATTCCTATTTGTGGCTGGATTTTTTGTTGCTGCTGCTGGCGCTGGGGGCCTGCCTGCTGTGCTGGTGGCATACGCGCAGCGCATGGCGGCAAATGCTGTCTTTGCAACAGGATTTACAGCGCCTTGAATGGCAATTCGAGCGTTTTTTGCAAGAAGGGCTGCAACCTGTGAATCAGCCTTTGCGCCTGCTGCAAGAGGCCAGCCATGATTTGCGTGCGCGCTTGCATGCGGTGCAAATGCTGGCCTGGCAATTGCAGCTGGAAAGCCCGGCGGCCTGCGGCGAAGTGTGGCGCAAGCTGTTGCGGGCGATTGACGGGCTGCAGCAATTCACCCGCCAATTCCTGCAGTTTTCCCGTTTGCAGCATGGTTTGCCTGCGCTGGAAATGCAACGTTTTCATTTGCAGGATGTGTTGCAGCAATTGGAGCTGGAATTTGAGCAAGTCGCGCTGGAAGCCAATTTGCGTTTGGATTTGCGCGCCTGCGATGTGTGGCTGGAGACGGATCGCGAATTACTCTTGCGCACCCTGGAAAACCTGCTCGGCAATGCGCTCAAGTTTGCGCGCCGGCGCATCTTGCTGGCGGTGCGGCGCCGGCGCAGCGGGCTGTGGATCGAAGTGCGCGATGACGGCCCCGGCATTGCGCCGGCGCAAAGGGAGCAGATTTTCGCCGCCTTTTCCCATCAGCGCGCCGGCAATCCGGATGGGGTGGGATTGGGTTTGTCGATTGTGCTGCGTTTATTGCAAGCGCTGGGCGGACGGCTGGAATTGCAATCCCATCCGGGGCGCGGCAGCCTGTTCCGGGTCTGGCTGCCGCTTTCCTGCGTCAGCGCGGCCCCGGCGCCTGCGTATGAAGACAGCAGTTAATCAGGCCGCGCTGCGGTGCTTGTGCCAGAATCCCTCCGCCGTATACAAGGCCAGCGCGCTCCAGATGATGGCGAAGCCGATAAAACGCGGCAGATTGAATGCCTCATGGAACAGGAAGATGCCGAGCAGCAGTTGCAAACTGGGGCCGATGTATTGAAACAGTCCCAGCATGGAAAGCGGAATACGGCGCGCGGCCGCAGCAAACAGCAGCAGCGGAATCGCAGTGATCGGGCCGGCCAGCGCCATCCAGATTTGCGTTTCAGCGCTGACTTGCATGAATGAGTTTTGCGCATGTGCGCTGAGCCAGGCTAAATACCCCAAGGCCAGCGGCAGCATCAGCATGGTTTCTATGCTCAAGCCTTCGAGTGCGCCGAGCGGCGCGGTTTTGCGCAACAAACCATAGGTGGCGAAACTGCCGGCCAGACACAGCGCAATCCAGGGCAGATGGCCGCCTTGCACGGTCAGCCACAATACACCGCAGGCGGCCACGCCGATGGCCGCCCATTGCGCCGGGCGCAAGCGTTCTTTCAAGAGTAAAAAGCCGAACATCACATTCACCAGGGGATTGATGAAATAGCCCAGGCTGGACTCGATCACATGGCCATTATTCACGGCCCAGACATATAAAAACCAATTGAACGCCAACAGCGCAGCGCTGCAAAAGAAGGTCAGCATGGTTTTGCGATTGCCCGCCACCTCGCGCAGCCAGCTCCAGCGCCGCAGCGCGCCCAGCACCAAGAGCACGAATAAGAGCGACCACAGCATGCGATGCGCCAGCATTTCCAGCGCCGGGATTTGCTGCAATTGTTTGAAGTAAAGGGGGAATAAGCCCCAGCAGAAAAATGCTGAAGCGGCATACAGCATACCTTTGCGCATGGTGGGTTCCGGCTGTCTATCGAACAAGGATTATGACGCTGATCCGTAATTTCTGCCGGGCAGGGGAGAAATGCAATTCCGGCTTATACTGCCTTCATGCTTACTTATTTCACCCCATCCGATCCCTGGCTGCGCCTGCGCGTGCGGCAAGCGGCGCGGTCTTTGCAGCAAGCCATGTTGAGCGCACGCGAAAGCGCCCTCATGATTATGCTGTTGGCCAGCTCGGTGGCGCTCTCTTTGATTGCCTGTTTTTCTGTCCCTTTGCTGTATGCCGCCACGCTGCCGTGGGAGCAGGCGCTGGGCGTTTGGCTGGCTTTTCTGTTGCTGCAATTAAGTCCTTGCTGGTTGTTGCGCAGCCATTTGTTGCCCGCTGATTTGATGCAATGCGCGCGCCGCTGGCCATTGCCGGCGGCGGCGTGGTGGCGCGCCCATCTGCTGCTGGCCGGGGCCGGCGCGCTGCTCTGGCTCGCGCTGTCCATGTTGTCGGGCGCGCTGCTGGCCTGGTATGCGCCGCCCTGGCTCGGGCCGAGCTGGCCGCGCGGGGTGTTGTTGCTGGTTTCCAATCTGCTCGCCGCCTGGCTGCTGGCGGCGGCGCTGCTGCAAGCGCGCTGGCGCAATTACCTGCGCGCGCCGGCGTATGCGCGCCCCGCTTTGCTCAGTCCTGCGCGCCTGCAGCAATTACCTTTGCGTATGCGTTTGCTGTATTTGCTGTGGTGGCTGCCATCCTGGCGGCTGGCGGGCCGGCCCGCTTTGCTGCTGGGCGGATTCTGGTTGCTGGGCGTGGCGGCGCTGGTGTTGTGGCGCAGCGGCGTGGCGCCGCAATTGGCCGCGCTGCCTTGTGTGCTGGCCAGCGCCGCCTTTTTGCTGCAAGCAGACCGCAGCTTGCAATTCGTGCGTCAACAGCAAGCGCGCTTGCAGGCGCATTTGCAGCGCTGGCCGCAAGCGGCGCCCGGTTTAGCGCTGAGTGCGGCTTTGCTGTCATTGACGCCGGCGGCCTGTCTCTGGCTGGGTGCGGCGTATTGGCTGCCCGCGCAGGGGGCCAGTGTCACTTGGCTGGCGGCAGGCGCGCTCAGTCCTTTGCTGAGCGCATGGCTGCAACCGGAAGCGCGCGGCAGGGTCGCTTTATTGCTGTTGAGTTTGTGTTTGATGGGCGTCAGCGGCGCGGAAATCGCTGCGCATTGAGGGAGTTGGCATGCTGGAATTGCATCACATCACGTTCCACTATCCGGGCCGCAGCATATTCCTCGGCCTGGACGCCGCGTTTTCGCCCGGCATCCATTGGCTGCAGGGGGAAAACGGTTGCGGCAAAAGCACCCTGCTGAAATTGGCCGGGGCCGGTTTGCAGCCGCATGCGGGTGAGTTGCGCTGGCAGGGCATATCCAGCAAAGACGGCCAAGCCTGGCGCGCCCGGGTTTTTCTATGCCAGGGCGAGGCGGTTGAATTGCCCTGGTTGCAGGCGCAAGAGTGGCTGGAATTGCATCTGAGCCTGTATTGTGACGCCGCGACGCGGGCGGCGACGCAAACCCGCTTGCACGCCATGTTGCAGATGTTCGGCTTGCTGCCGGTATTGCGTCAAAATCTGGAAAGCCTGTCCCTTGGGCAGCATAAAAAATTGCAACTCTCACTTGCTTTAGCGCTGCCGGTCAGCGTGCTGCTGCTGGATGAACCCCTGAACTCGCTGGATGTGCAGGCGCGCGCCCTGTTGCTGCAAACCTTGCGCGAACAGCCGCCAACGCGCTGCATTTTGCTGACCAGCCATCTCAGCCCGGATTTGCCGATGGCCGGGGTTTGGCGTTTGCAGACGCAGGAGGCGGGGCATGCTTTATTGCAGCGTTTAGAATGAAAGCGCATTATTCTGTAGGCTGACACGCATCTCTACTTCTGCCTTAAAATCCGGACCTTAGCAGGTCAGAATAGTCAGGCTATACTTTCACTATTCGAGGAGAATAATATGTACAGAGTTGGGTACCCATGTTGGCGATTGCTTGCTCAGATTGGTGTTCCATTAAAACTGAGCGTTGATGTGCATCATGACAAAGAAGCAGGCCTTTTTATCGCCACTTCAAGCGATTTAAAAGGCTTGGTCTGCGAAGCGGCAACCATCGATGATTTACTAAAAGAAGTGAATGCAGCAACGTCTGAGCTGCTTGATCTGGAGTTGCATGGCAAGCAAAGCCCATTGCGCGCCACAGATTTGCGACTACGAAACATATGAATGGCTTTTATAAAGATGTCATTGCGATCTTGAGTGCAAACGGTTTCAGTTTTATCAGAAATGGTAAGGGGTCGCATGAAATTTGGGGAAAAGGGGCGATTCGCGTGACAGTGCCGTTCAACTGTGGATCCAAATTCACCGCCAATGCCATCATGAAAGCATGCAAGATTGATCATAAGTTCTGATGCTTAAAAGCCTTACCAGCTCCTTTCATGCATTTGCATATTGCATTCATCTGATAGCATCCTCTTTGCCGGCCAAATTGTGAATTGGCGGGCAAGCGGCGTATATCAAGCTGGTCATGTTTTTCTGATGCGCGATCAAAGCAGGGGAGTGGTTCGGCAGCGGAGCGAATGCTTTTTCCCTTTATGAAAACAGAAAAAGCAAACCTCCACTGACTCTGCTGAAATCACTTCAATTGCCCGTCCGCCGCGCGGAGCTATTGCAAGCCTTGCGCACGATGTCAGCTTGCCGCCACTCAATACTGCCGCTCGCGCAACCACTTGGTGGCGATTAACTTGGTTCCGCCCATGACCGGCATGCCGGCGTGCAAAGTCAGTTTGTCCGGCACGCCAAACGCATCGACATTGCAGAAAAACACCGCGCTGCCCTTGGCCGGCGGGGTTTGCAGGCCAATCGCCGGGAAAGAAGTGCCGCCGCCTTTTTCCACATCGCTTAAATACATCACAATCGTGGCGTAGCGCTGGCCGCCATGCTGTAAATGCTTGCGCGGGCCGCTTTGTTCCGGGTCAAACCAGTCAAAATGGGCGCGGTATTCATGCCCGACTTCATAGCGCAAAATTTGCATACCCTCGCCATTTTCCACCGGCCAGTTGACCAGGCTGGCCAAGCGCTGCTCAATGCGCGCCACCAGCTCAGATTCGCCACGTTGCAACATCGCGCCCCGGCTGGTGCGGTGTTCGTGCAAGGCATTGCTGCCGGCCACCATATCCACCACCGGCGAAGGCGCCATGCGCTCGGCGCAATACGCCACCAGGGCGTCACACTCTTCATGCGATAAGAGATTGCCGATCAAGACCACGCGCGGCTGCTCCATACTCATCAGCACCCGCACCTGGCGCCCGTCGATTTCCAGCAGATTCCCGCTGGTGTCGATTTCCGGGCGCGTCACCAGCGTATTGCCGCCCGTCTCAGCCGTTGTTTCGTTTGTATGCTGTCCCAGTTCTGCGGCAATGCGGGCAATCGCGCTGCGCGCCACATTCGCCGCAAAGCCGCCATCGCGCACCATCAACATCGCCATGCCTTGCGCATCGCAACCGCGTTGCAGATTTTCCTTAATCCAATCGCGCCACGCCTGTGGCATTACATCCTGCTGCATCTTGCTCTTCCTTTGCCTGTCAAAAGCCGCTTTCGCGCACCAGTACGCCAGCGATTCTGCGCCCCCATTGCCAAAGCGGGCTGCTGTTTTCCCCTTCGATTTCAGCTTGCGCCGCAATCACTTGCGGGGCCAGGCTGAGATCCTCTTGCACTTCCAGTGTAATCCGGTACAAGGCATCATTCGCCAGCGCCTGTCCCTGTTCGCCGGCGCGCGCCGCCAGCGGGCCGCCATGGGTGGAGGCCAGCATCAATGGTAATTGCCGGCTCGGGGTTTTATCGATATCCACCACGCGCGCTGCTAAGCGCCGCGTATCGGCGCGCCGCAGCAAAATATGCGCATTGGCGCCGATGGCGATGCGCGCCACGTCCGCCTCTTCCACATACACCTGGGCGCGCCATGTGCGCCCGTCCACCAGCTGCGCCAGGGTGCTGTGCGCATTCAGCCAGCGTCCCGGATACAAACCCGGGGCCAAGTCCATAATCTGTCCCTGATGCGGGGCTTTGATGCGCAAGCGCTGCTGTTCTTCCAGATTGGCGCTGAGCATGGCTTGCGCTTGCTGCAATTCCTGGCTCCACAAAGCCTGCCGCTCCAGCAGTGCGGGATTGCCAATCGCGCGCTCCAATTGCGCCTGCAAGCCGGCGATGCGCGCCTGCAGCGCTTGTTCCTGCGCCAGCAATTCCGGCGCTTGCAGCACAAACAAGAGTGTGCCGGCGGCGACCTGTGCGCCGGGTTTGACCAGCACTTGTTGCAAGCGCGCCGGGCTGTGCGGATACAAGCGGGTATGTTGCGCCGCCTGCAGCATGCCGGGTGCGCTGATCTGACTGCGCCAGGGCAGCGCCAGCACAATCAAGCAGCCGCCGCCCAGCAGCAGACTGAGCCACACGCGGCGGCGCCGCCAATGCGGGCGCAGTTCGCGCCAGGCGCGCATTTCCTGCCACAAAGGACGCAAGACAAACCAGCCGATTTCCACTGCAAACAAAATCACCCCCGCCAGTTTGAAAAAGAAGTAATACACCGCCACCGCGATGCCGATGAACAAAACCAGCCGGTACAGCCAGGTCAGCCAGGCATAGGCAATCAGCCAATTTTTTTTGTGCTCCAGCTGTGCTTCCGGGACAGGCATGTCCACCCCCAACAGCCAGCGCCGCAATTGCCAGCGGCCAAAGGCGAAGGCGCGCTCATGCAGATTCGGCAAATCCACTGCATCCATCAGCAGATAATAACCGTCGAAGCGCATGAAGGGATTCAAATTGATGGCCAGGGTGCTGATCCAGGTCACTGCCGCCAGCAGATAGGCGGCGCTTTTCAAGCCGCCTTCGGGCAGGATGCTCCAGAGCAGGGCGGCGAGGCCGGCCAACAGCAATTCGGCGATGATGCCGGCGCCGCCGATGGCTAAGCGCGCGCGCCTTTGTTGCAATTTCCAGCCTTCCGAGGTGTCGGTGTACAACAGCGGCCATAACATCATGAACGCCACACCCATGGTCGGCACGCGCAGCCCGTAATATTTGGCGACATAAGCATGCGCAAATTCGTGCAGGGTTTTGGCCAGCGCCAGCGCCAGGCCGTACAGCAAAACGCCCTGCCAGGAAAAAAAGTAGAGAAAGGTGGCGGAAAACGCCGACCATTGATCCAGCACGCGCGCTGCACCCAGCAAGCCCAGCCCCGCCGCCAGCCATAAAAAAGCGGGACGGAAGATAAAGCCGAGCGCGGGGATGGTGGCGACTAAAAATTTTTCGGGACGGATCAGGGGAACCCGGAAAAACAGATAGTGGTGCAAAAACCATTGCCAGATTGAGAGCTTTTGCTTTTCGCTGAATTGATACAAGGCCTTCCGCATGGCTGGCTGGCTGCTGCTGAGCAATTGATTCAGATTTAAGAATTGCAGCAGCGCTTGCACATCGTCGAGGCTGGCGGCAAGCGGGGTGTCCGCGCTGATTTCATCCGCCAGACTTTGCGCCTGACGCCCGGCGCGCCAGCGCGACAGCATTTCAAACTCCAGCCAGCCGATGCGGAAAAAGCGGTTGCGCACCGCGTCGTACAAGTGCCAGGCTGGCGCGCCATCCATGCCGCGCGGCGCGCTTTGTAATTGCAAATCTTCGCGCAGGGCGGGCAGCTGCACGGCAGCGGGCGCATGCGAAATTGCGGCGGACATGGTGTTGGCAGTCTCAGGCGAAAATAGTCATTCTAAAGCAAAGCGGGTGTTTGGCGGCTGATCCGCCAATCTTCCAAGGCCTCATACGCGGCTTGCAGCGCAGGCGGGGCCGGTGCGGTGCCGTGCGGATCGCCTTGCCAGGCTTGGCCGTGCTTGGCGTGGCGCGTGCTGCGTTCCTGTAATTGCGCCAGCTGCCCAGGCTCCAGCGCGATGCGCCAGGCCGGCAGTAAGTTGTCCCACAACAAATCCGGCAGCTGGCGGTAATTCAGCAATTGCAGTTCGCCGGCCTTGGCATGCTGTAAGGCGCGGTGGAACAGCTGCTGCAAAAACCAGGCGGGCCAGGCTTGGTATTCAACATCACAGGAAAATCCCAGGCGCTGCGATGGCAGCAGGCCGGGAATCATTTGCGGCCCGCGCTGGCGCATATGGGAAGCCAGCACTTGTTCCGGCGTGCGGTAGAGGAAATATTTGGGGCAGTCCGGCAAAGCCTCCTGCAGGCGGGCAAAGTCGAACAGATGCCAGCAATCAGGTTTCAGAATGGCATATTTTTCCTGTGCAAAGCGGCGCTGCATCAAGGCCTGTAAAAGCAATTGCAGTAAGGCGGGGGGCGCGCCATGATGCAGCGCGTGCAAACCATGTTCCAGCAAAGGCGCTTCAGATAGTGACAAACACTGGGGCAAACACGCCAGCAATTGCATCAATAATGTCGAGCCGCAGCGTGAGCTGTGAAAAATGATCGCAGCGGGTGACAGGCTGACTCCGCTTTGCAGCAGGCGGCGGGATTGTTCCTGGCTGGTGTGGCAGAATTGCCGCTGTTCGATCGGCTGGGCCTTGAATTCATCGGCAAAGAACGGTTGTTGCAGACGTTGCGCGCCAATCCAGCGCCAACTCAGTCCCAGTTCCGGGGTCAGCGCCACCGGTAGCCAATGGCTCAGATTGTCGATGTTTGCAAGCTGCCGGCCACGCTCTAAACGCGCTTGCGTTTGCGCAATCGGGGACAGATATTCGATCACGGGATATTTCAGTCAGACAGGCTGCAAGCGCTGCTGACAGCGCTTGCAGCAATCGCCGCTTAGTTGCGGGACGGGAAGATGCCTTCAGTGGCGCAGATATAGTTCAGGCCGATGTAGGGCTGCATGATCGAAATCGGATTCACCACAATTGCCACCGGAGCGGTGACCGCCTGGCCCAGGCCGGTATTGGAATTGGTGATCCCCCCGGTCAGGCTCGGCGTGCCGGAGACCGTGGTGGTGACGCCGCCCAGCGTCACAGGATTGGTTTGCGCCGTGCCGGCTGGCAGATAAATTGCAGCGCTGGCGGCGGTTGGCGGGCTGCCGACGGTTGAAGTCAAGGTGCTGTTGGCGGCCGCGACAGTCGCACCGCCGCTGGTGGCGGTGCCTACGCTGATCGTGGTGGAGCCGGAAAGTCCGCTCATCGAGACAGCCAAGGTTGAGGTCGCAGTGTGCGTGTGAGACGGTAAATTATTGACCGACAGCGTGAAATTGGTGGAGCCGGTGGCAATCGGGCTGACGTTATTCGTGCCGGCCAATTGGCCTTGCACAACATTTTGCAAACCCGGGCCTTGCGCTTGCGAGCCGACAATGGTGCGGCCACGGCAATCTGGAATGCCAAAGGTGACACGTCCATCGCCGCCATAGCGGGTGCCGAATAAGGCGAACAAAGCCGAATTATTCGAAATGTTCATCAACTGCCCATTGCAAAACACCCAACCACGCGGGGGATAGTCAAAACCAACTGCGAGAATCGTGCCAATAAATGCTTCCATGAGCTTCACTCCTTTGCTGAGGTGATTAATTTCCCATCCTTGGCGGTTGGGCTTGTTCATGTTGCGGGCGCTTTCCGCTGCAAAAGCGAAGCTCATTCTGCCACAGTTGGCAACAGCAAAAACCTCTGTCCCTGAAAAATAATCTTGCCTTGAACGATCCTTGGCAGAAACACAAATGCAGCGACAGGTCACGCTTTCCTGCTGGCAACTTTTTGTTGTAATTGCACAATCAACTGCTGTGCCGCCGGACTCGGGTTCTGCATTAACTCGGAAATTACCTGTTGTATGTTGGCGTCATTAATTGCGGCATCGCCATATTCCGGGGCTGGATTCGGCTGCCAGCCTGCTGACGTAAATAATGTGCGCAGCCACGCATTCGGGACGCAATCCAGGACTAAATGAATGCGCTCATGCGGGCTGCCATTATGCGCCGCATGCAGACAATTCGCGTTCATATACCAGCATTCGCCAGCGCCAAAATGCACTGTTTCTCCATCAATTTCAAACAGCACGCGGGGATCCGTGAAGATTGGGACATGTAATCGCGCAACGCCATCCTCAAAGCCGCCGCCAGCGTCCCGGTGTGGCAGGATGCGCGCGCCAGCCGCCAGGCTCATCAGTCGCACCGCCAGCTTGTCGCAAGCAAACGCCGCTACTGCGTGCGCCACAGCCGGGCATTGTTGCAGCAATGGCGTATCCATAAAGTCTGCCTCAGCGCTGGCGAAAATGTTTCCGCTGTCGCCATTCGCGGCGCGCAGCGGCAAGCATTCCCAGCGCCCCTGGTGCGCGGTGTTGTTGTAATGCTGTATCCACTGCAACCGGCGCAGCCGCTGAACATCCTGCTGCAATGCCGCCACATTAAATTGTTGCGGCAAACGCAGGCAACGGGTGCTTTGGGCTTGCATCTTCAAGCCGCCTTGCGCCAGATCATTTGCGCATGCACCCTGTCTGAGCGCGTGACTTTGAAATTCAGGCGCTCATACAGCCGGCGTGCGCCTGGATTCACGCCGAATACCGCCAAACTGACGCTATTGTCAAGGTTGCCGGCATGCGTCATCACGGCTTGCAGCACTTGCCGCCCCCAACCCTGATTGCGCCTTTGCGGCATGATAGCGATATCAATCACACGCCAATCGCTACCGTTATAGTCCACAATCAAGCGACCGATTTTTTCCTCATCCAATAAAATTGTCCATTGCTTTGCCCCGGGATACACATCGCGCAATCCGTTTTCCTGCACCACCTGTTGCATTTCAATCACTTCGACCAATTCTTGCGGCGAAACCGGCAAATTTTTCAAATCATCTCGCGTGGTGGCGTACAACTGTTTGAAGAATGGCTTATCGTCTTCTTGCGCAAGGCGCACTGACAAAGGGGCGCTAAGTTCAAACATGCAATGTCCCTCCATTGGTTCAAGAATCGCTTATGATGCACGCAAAGCTGGGCGTTAAGCAACTCAACCACTGGAGATGACGAGATGGAGTTGGATATATCCGTACAAACCTTTGCAGCGCATACTGGCAGTACTTTTTATGCACAAACCCTGGCTGGCGAAATTCCACTGCAGCTGATAGAAGTGAGTCCTTTGCCGCGCGGCGCGCGCCCGGCATATCTGCGTGATCCCTTGATCCTGATTTTTCAAGGCCCGGATACGCCAGCGCTGTTGCAGGACAACTACCCCCTGCGTCATGAGGCGCTCGGCGAATTTGTTTGGTGTCTGACACCGATCGCAGGGCCGATTCCCGTCATTGCGCCAAATGAAAAGAGGCAATATCAGGTGATATTTAATTAGCCTGCCGCCAAGTTTGTTGCATTTCGACATATGTTGCATAACGGAATGATTGGCGTGTAATGGCTTGACATTGATTCTGTCATTTTTTTGTTGCATGATGGTTTAACTATGGTCGCGTGGTGAGACGGCCTTCTTTGCATTTTGCCAAATTCTTTGAACAGCAAGCGGATTCCACATGTCTGAGTTGCGCCAAACGTTTCACTTCATTTCGGGTTTGCCGCGCTCCGGCTCAACCCTGCTTGCTGCAATCTTGCGACAAAATCCACGCTTTCACGCAGGTATGATGAGTCCGGTCGGCAATCTGTATTCGACCATGCTGCACCAATTCGCCGCAGGCAGTGAATTCGGCCCTGTCATCACACAGGAACAGCGGCGGCGCCTGGTGCGCGCCTTGTTCCACGCTTACTACGAAGACCTTCAGGATAAAGAAATTATCTTTGACACCAACCGCATGTGGTGCTCCAAGATGGCTTTTATCAAAGATCAGTTTCCCCAGGCAAAAGTGATCGCCTGCGTGCGCAACGTGGCCTGGATCATGGACAGCCTTGAGCGCCGCTGGCGCGCCGATCCATATGAGCTGACCAAGCTGTTTGTTGACGATGTCGAGCGCAATACTGTGTACAGCCGGGTGGATACACTGGCGCAACGCAACCGCCTGGTCGGTTTTGCCTGGGCTTCATTGAAAGAGGCATTTTACGGTGAACATGCGGAGTCTTTGCTGGTGGTTGATTACGACCTGCTGGTAAACGCTCCTGGCAAAGTGCTTTCTCTGATTTATTCCTTTTTGCAAGAACCCGAATTCGATCATGACTTCAATCATATCGAATACGATGCGCCGGAATTCGATGTTCCGCTGGGCGTTCGCGGCTTGCATAAAGTCCGTCCCCAAGTAACAGCTCAATCCCGCGCCACAATTTTGCCGCCGGATTTGTTTGAACAATATTCAAAATTATCTTTTTGGAAAGATATCTCCGGGAGTGCGGCAAACGTCGTGACCGCACAAGTTCCGCAGGAAAGGAATCCGTCATGAAAGCATCACAAACAAAACGCCCGGGCTTCCGCCCGCGTAAAAATATGCTGGCGCTGGAATCCCGCGTGGTGTTCGACGGTGCAGCGGCATCCAACATCGTCGATCATCACGGGAATGGCGATGTGCTGACCCGGGCTTTGGCGGAACGTCCTGCAGCGGAATTGGCGGCGCGCACTGCGGCTGAAGCGCAAACACGTCAGCAAGTGGTGTTTGTCGATGCCAAGGTAAAAGACTGGCGCAACCTGTTGCCCGGCATCGCCAACGGGGTCGATGTGGTGGTCCTGAACGCGCAGCAAAACGGCCTGCAGCAAATCGCAGATTATCTGGCGCAACATAATAAGGTTGACAGCATCCAGATTCTGGGACACGGTTGGGAAGGCGATGTGTGGCTGGGTTCCACCTATCTGAATCAAGCGGCGCTGGAAAATAACCGCACGCTGCTTGGCAAAATCGGCCAAAGTTTGAATAGCGGCGGCGATATTTTGCTGTATTCCTGCAATACAGGGCGCGGTGAAGCCGGCCTTGCCTTTGTGGACACCCTGGCGGCCCTGACCGGGGCCGATGTGGCGGCCTCATCGAATCGCACCGGCGCTGGCGGCGATTGGAATTTGGAAGTGCGGCGTGGCGCAATTGAGGCGGACAATCCGTTCTCCCCGGCGGCCCTGACAAACTTTCAATCCGATTTGGCGACACTGACGGTCACCACCAATGCTGACTCCGGGGCTGGCAGCTTGCGTGCGCAAATCGCTGCCGCCGCCTCCGGCGATACGATCACATTTCAAACCGGCATGACAGTTACCCTGAGCACGGGGCAATTGACGATCTCCCAGAATCTAACTATTGATGGCGATCTGGATGATGATGGCACGGGTGATGTGACCATTAGTGGTGGCTACAATTCACGAGTCTTCAATGTTTCGTCCGGCACAGTCAAGTTTGATGGTTTGACGATTACAAAGGGGCTGGTGGCGGGCGCCGGCGGCAGCAATGATTCCGGCAAGGCTGGCGGGGACGGTACTGACGCCTTGGGGGCAGGGATTTTCAATGCTGGCACGCTTACCATCGTCAACTCGACTATCACCAAGAATTTTGCATCAGGTGGGGGCGGCGCAGGCGGCTCTTTCTCTCAAAGCGGTGGCGGGGGTGGCGGTGGCGGGTATTCGACAGGATTGGGCGGCACTGGTGGCACAGGGCGCTACTCTGCCGCCCCAACCGCACCTGCGGCTGGAACTGGCGGTAACGGTGGCGGTACCAACGGTGGCCAACGCGGTGGTTACGGTGGCTCGACCACGGGTGGCTTGGGAGGTGGTGCTGCCGTGGCAGGTGATGGCTATACTCAAGGCGGTAATGGCGGTACCGCGAGCAACGGTTCACTCTCGATAGGCGGCGGTGGCGGTGGCAGCGGCGGCTATTTCGATGGCGGTGCGGGTGGCAATGCGGCTGGCGGCATTTATAACAGCGGTACCCTGACTATTACTGGCAGCTCCATTACTAATAATCTTGGCGTGGGCGGTGGCGGCGGCGGCGGCGGCGCCAAGAATTACTCCACTTCCGGCGATGGCGGCGCCGGTGGGGCTGGCATTGGCGCACTGTGGAATAAGGGCGGCACCGTGAATATGGACGCGGCCACATACGCCACCATGTCCACTACAAATGCGGGCGGAGCAGGCAAGGGCGGCACAACCGGTGGCACCGGCAATACTGCAGGCACGGATGGTACGGCCACCAGCAAAATCAGCACCACCGATGGCGGCACGACCAGCACCACCTATGCCCCGGCCCCCACCACCACGGTGAGCACGGTCTCCTTTTCCGCCGATACCGGCACATCCAGCACCGATTTCATCACCAATACCGCGAGTCAAACCATTTCCGGCACGCTGTCCGCCAATCTGGCTTCCGGTGAAAAGGTGGAATTCTCGCTGGACAATGGCAGCACCTGGAACGATGCTGACACCTATACCACCGGCTCTTCAGCCTGGAGCACCGCCGCCACTTTGAGCAGCAGCGACACGCTGAAAGTGCGGGTGGCCAATTCCGGCGGCAGCGGCACGGCCTTGTCGCAAGCCTATGTGCTGGATCAGAGCGCACCCTCCATTTCCGCGCCGGATATGACTGCCGGCACTGACAGCGGCAGCTCCAGCACAGACAACATCACGAATGACAGTACGCCGACCTTCACCGGCACGGCGGAAGCCGGGGCCAGCGTGACCCTGTATGACACCGATGGCAGCACTTCGCTCGGCACCGCGACCGCTGACGGCAGCGGCAATTGGAGCATTACCGCTTCCACCATGAGCGAAGGCAGCCACACGCTGACCGCCAAAGCCAGCGATACCGCCGGCAATGTCAGTTCGGCCTCATCCAGCCTGTCGGTGACGATTGACCTGACGGCGCCAACCACGCTGAATACACCGGATCTGACCACCGGCACCGATACCGGCGATGCAAACAACGACAATATCACCGGCGACAACACGCCAACTTTTAATGGCACTGGCGAGGTCGGCGCTACCGTCAATTTGTATGACACCGATGGCAGCACATCGCTTGGTTCCGCCACGGTCAACGGCTCCGGCAAATGGAGCATCACCACCAGCAGCATGACGCATGGCGTGCATTCACTGACTTTGAAGAGCACCGACGTGGCGGGCAATGTCAGCAGCGCTTCCGGTGCGCTCAGCATCACCGTCGTGACCACCGCGCCAGCCGTCAGCAGCGTCGCCTATAACGAACGCACCGGGGTCTTGAAAGTCACCGGGACAGATTTTTTAGCGCTGTCTTCCGGCAATGATATCGACGCCTCCATGCTGACTTTCACCGGCGAAGGCGGCACTTACACCCTGACCGACACCTCGGATGTGGAGTTGACCAGCGGCACCGAGTTTTCACTGACTTTATCCGCCACCGATCAGGCCGGCATTCAGCAGATCCTGAATAAAAACGGCACAACATCGTTTACCGGCACAACGTATCAATTGGATCTGGCTGAAGGCTGGGATGCCGGTATCGCCGGCACCCTCACTTCCAGCATCACAGGCAAAGCCATCACCGTGTCCGGCATCGCCACCATTTCCAGCGCGAATTACACCGCGCACGGCAGCGGGCCGATTGCCGCCGGCACCCTGACGGTGACTGGCACGAATCTGAATACCAGCTCCGACACGATTGACCCGACCAAAATTACTTTGCAAGTGCTGAATGGCAGCACCGTGGTGGAAAGCTACACCCTGACCACGGCGTATAACCCGTCCACCGTCACAGTGGACAGCACCACCCAGTTTTCGATTGTGCTGAACGCCACTGACCAGCTGTTTATCAATGGCATTTTAAATAACGCCGGCACGACCTCGATTGATGGCTATGACTTCAATTTGAATGCCGCTTCCGGCTGGAACACCAGCTTTACGAGTGCGCCGGACAAATATGTCTCGACCCCGGCGCTGACCAACTCGGTGAATGTGGATGACGCCGCCTCGCCTGCAGTCACCTCGGCCACTTTCAACACCATCAGCCATGTGCTGACCGTGACCGGTTCTGATTTGGTGGCGTTTTCCGGCAGCGACAACGACGTTAAAATTTCCTATCTGACTTTAACCGGCGCTGGCGGCAAGACTTACACCCTGACTTCGACCGATGTCGATGTCACTTCCGCCACCTCGTTTGCTGTGACCTTGAACAGCACCGATCAGTCGGGGCTGGCCGCTTTGCTGGACAAAGATGGAACCAAGGCGAGCGATAACACGACTTACAATTTAAGCGCTGCCTTGAATTGGAATGGCCAGATCGCCACCGTCGCCGACACCACCAATGCGCTGACCGTGACCACGCCTTCGCCCACCGTGTCGAAAGTGATCCAAACCTCCGGCGACGGCAGCTATAAAGCGGGCGATACGGTCACCTTTAAAGTCAGCTTTGACCAGGCGGTGGTGGTGGACGACTCCGGCGGCACGCCACGCATTTTGCTGGAAACCGGCACGACTGACCAATATGCGACCTATGTGTCCGGCACAGGCAGTGCTGATTTAATCTTTTCCTACGTGGTGCAAGCCGGCGACACCAGCAGCGATTTGCAGTATTTCGACACCGCATCCTTTGATTTGAACAGCGGCACGATTGTCTCGGTGGCGAATGGTTCGACCGCTGATTTGACCCTGCCCGGCACCGGAACCAGCAATTCGCTGGGCGGCTCTTCGGCGCTGGTGATCGACACCACCGCGCCAGCCACGCCGGCAGCCCCGGATCTGGATTCCGGCAGCGATAGCGGCACATCCAGCAGCGACGATTACACCAGCGACAATACGCCGACTTTCTCCGGCACGGCGGACGCCAACACCACCGTGTATCTGTATGACACCGATGGCGCAACCGTATTGGGCAGCGCGACCGCCGACGGCAGCGGCAATTGGAGCATCACCGCTTCCAGCATGAGCGATGGCAGCCATACCTTGACAGTGAAAGCCAAAGATGCGGTCGGCAATTACAGCAGCGCGTCGAGCAGCTTGAGCGTAACCATCGACACCACGGCGCCCTCCACCACCGTGTCCACGTTGGCGTTCTCGGATGACACCGGTTCCTCCAGCAGCGACTTCGTCACCAGCACCGCCAAGCAGGATATTTCCGGCACGCTGTCGGCGAACCTGGCGGCGAATGAAACCGTGCAAATCTCGGTTGACAATGGTTCGACCTGGATCGACGCCTCCGCCACGGTTGGCCAAAACACCTTCACGCTGAGCAAGCAAACCCTGTCCGGCACAGACACCATGAAAGTGCGGGTGGTGGACGCGGCCGGCAATACCGGCACAGCAAAATCACAGGCTTATACGATAGACAGCAGTGCGCCTTCGGCCCCGTCAACCCCGGATCTGGATGCCGGCAGCGATTCCGGTTCTTCCAGCACGGACGATAATACGTCGGACGATACGCCGACTTTCTCCGGCACGGCGGAAGCCAACGCCACCGTCACCCTGTATGACACCGACGGCGTAACGGTGCTCGGCACAACCACGGCGGACGGCAGCGGCAATTGGAGCATCACCTCTTCCACGCTGAGCGAGGGGGCGCACACGGTCAGTGTAAAAGCCACCGATGCAGCCGGTAATGTCAGCAGCGCCTCCAGCACCCTGTCGGTGACGATAGACACTACGGCCCCTAGCACCACTATTTCCACCGTGGCGTTTTCGGCGGACACCGGCGCTTCCAGCACCGATTTCATCACCAAGACTGCAGCGCAGACGATTTCCGGCACGCTGTCGGCCAATCTGGCGTCCGGCGAAACCGTACAAATCTCGCTGGACAATGGCGCCACCTGGGCTGACGCTTCCGCCACGGTGGGTCAAAACACCTTCAGCCTGAGCGGGCAAACTCTGAGCGGCAGCGACACCCTGAAAGTGCGGGTGGTGGATACGGCTGGCAATGCCGGCACGGTGAAATCGCAAGCGTATGAACTCGACACCACCGCGCCGGCCACCACGGTATCGACGGTGGCGTTTTCGGATGACACCGGCTCTTCCAGCAGCGATTTCATCACCTCTGCCGCCAGCCAGGATATCTCCGGCACGCTGTCGGCCAATCTGGCCTCCGGCGAAACCGTGCAAATCTCGCTGGATAATGGTTCGACCTGGATTGACGCTTCCGCCACCGTGGGTAAAAACACTTACAGCCTGACCGGCCAGACCCTGACCGGCTCGGACACCCTGAAAGTGCGCGTGGTGGACACCGCAGGCAATGCCGGCACGGTGAAATCGCAAGCCTATGAACTCGATACCACCGCGCCGACCACCACGGTTTCGACCGTGGCTTTTTCGGCGGATACCGGCGCCTCGTCCACCGATTTCATCACGAATACCGCCGCGCAAGACATTTCCGGCACGCTGTCGGCCAATCTGGCTTCGGGCGAAACTGTGCAAGTTTCATTGGATAATGGCGCGACCTGGGCCGATGCTTCCGCCACAGTTGGCAAAAACACCTTCAGCCTGACCGGGCAAACCCTGAGCGCCTCGGATACGCTGAAAGTGCGCGTGGTGGATACCGCCGGCAATGCCGGCACGGTGAAATCGCAAGCGTATGTGTTGGACACCACGGCGCCGACCAATACCATCGCCTCAGTCGCCTTCTCGGCGGACACCGGGGTGTCTTCCAGCGACTTCATCACCAATACCGCCGCGCAGGATATTTCCGGCACGCTGGCCAGCAATCTGGCTTCCGGTGAAAAAGTGCAAATCTCGCTGGATAACGGCGCTACCTGGCAGGACGCCAGCGCGACCGTGGGCAAAAACACCTTCAGTCTGACAGGCCAAACCCTGACCGCTTCCGATACGATGAAAGTGCGGGTGATTGATGAAGCCGGCAACAGCGGCACGGTTGACAGCCACGATTACATTTATGATCCGGATGCACTGTCCAGTGTCTCGGTCAAGCTCGACACCAGCAGCCTGAAAGCGGAAAGCACCGCCAAAGTCACGTTCACCTTCTCGGAAAAGGTGGGTAATTTTGACAACAGCGATATCACGGTTGAAAACGGCACGCTGTCCACCGTTTCCTCGTCTGACGGCGGCTTGACCTGGAGCGGTACGTTCACCCCGACCGCCGACATCACCGATGCCGTGAATGTGATTTCGGTGGATAAATCGACCATCACCGATCTGGCCGGCAACGCTGGCAGCGGCACGACCAATTCGCCGAATTACAAAATCGACACCAAGCGCCCGACCGTCAACATCAGTATGAGCGACAGCAGCTTGAAGACAGGCGACACCTCCACCGTCACCTTCACCTTCTCGGAAGCGGTGTCCGGCTTCACGAATGCGGACTTGCTGATCGACAACGGCACAATGTCCGCAGTTTCGTCAGCAGATGGCGGCACCACCTGGACCGCAACGTTCACTCCCAAAGCGAATGTGGAAGACAGCAGCAATCTGATCACGCTCGATATGACCGGTCTGGCAGACTCGTTTGGCAATGCCGGCAAAGGCACTGCCGATTCGGGTAACTACACTATCGACACCAAAGGCCCGACCGTCGTCATCACCATGAATGACAGCAAACTGGGGGCCGGCGAAACCGCCACCGTCACCTTTACCTTCAGCGAGGCGGTGAGCGGCTTCACCACCGCCGATGTGCTGGCCGACAATGGCGTGCTGTCGAATTTGAGTACTGCAGATGGCGGCGTCACCTGGACCGCCACCTTCACGCCGGATAAGAACGTCACTTCGGCCACCAATGTAATCACGGTGGATAACACCGGGGTGAAAGATGACGCTGGCAACGCCGGTTCCGGCACGACTGATTCGCCTAATTACGAGATTGATCAGGAAACGCCGTCCGCCACCATCAGCCTGAGCGACAGCAACCTGAAAATCGGCGATACCGCCACCGTCACCATTACATTCAATGAAGCGGTGACCGGCTTCACCAATGCGGATCTGACGATTGCCAATGGCACGCTGTCTTCCGTCTCCAGCAGCGATGGCGGCACGACCTGGACCGCCACTTTCACGCCGGACAGCGATATCGAAGACGCCGCCAACGTCATTACCCTGGATCAAAGCGGGGTTGCGGATGCGTTTGGCAATGCCGGCACGGGCACGAGCGATTCCAGTAATTACAAAATCGACACCAAGCGCCCGACTGCCACTATTACGCTGGACGATACCGCACTGAAAACCGGCGACACCGCCAAGGTCACGATCACTTTCAGCGAAGCGGTGACCGGCTTCACCAATGCCGATTTGACGATTGCGAATGGCACGCTGTCATCTGTCTCCAGCAGCGATGGCGGCATCACCTGGACCGCCACCTTCACGCCAAGCAGCAATATTGAAGATACGAGCAATGTCATCACGCTGGATAACACCGGGGTGGCGGACTTGGCCGGCAACGCCGGCAGCGGCTCGACCGACTCGAATAATTACGCGATTGACAGCAAACGCCCGACCGCCAGCATTACCCTGGCTGACAGCAAGCTGTCGATTGGCGAAACCAGCAAGGTGACCATCACCTTCAGCGAAGCGGTGTCCGGTTTCACCAATGCCGATTTGACCATCGACAATGGCACGCTGTCTTCGGTCTCCAGCAGCGATGGCGGCGTGACCTGGAGCGCCACCTTCACGCCGGACAGCGATATCGAAGACGCGACCAATGTGATCACACTGGACAATAGCGGTGTGGTGGACGCCGCCGGCAATGCCGGCACAGGGACGACCGATTCCGGCAACTACACCATTGACAGCAAGCGCCCGACCGCCACCATTACGCTGGACGATACCGCGCTGAAAGCCGGCGACACAGCCAAAGTCACGATCACCTTCAGCGAAGCGGTAAGCGGCTTGACGAATGCGGATTTGACGATTGCGAATGGCACGTTGACATCTGTCTCCAGCAGTGATGGCGGTGTCACCTGGAGCGCCACCTTCACCCCGGACAGCAATATCGAAGACGCGACGAATCTGATCACGCTGGACAATAGCGGCGTGGCGGACGCCTATGGCAATGCGGGCAGCGGCACAACGGACTCGAATAATTACGCCATCGACAGCAAGCGCCCGACTGCCACCATCACGCTGGACGATACCGCGCTGAAAGCCGGCGACACAGCCAAAGTCACGCTCACCTTCAGCGAAGCGGTGACAGGGTTGACGAATGCGGATTTGACGATTGCGAATGGCACGCTGTCATCTGTCTCCAGCAGTGATGGCGGCGTCACCTGGAGCGCCACCTTCACGCCGGACAGCAATCTCGAAGACGCGACGAATGTAATCACGCTGGATAATAGCGGCGTGACGGATCTGGCCGGCAACGCGGGCAGCGGCACGACGGACTCGAATAATTACGCCATCGACAGCAAACGCCCGACCGCCAGCATCAGCTTCGCTGATAGCAAGCTGGCGCTGGGCGAAACCTCGAAAGTCACGATCACCTTCAGCGAAGCGGTGAGCGGCTTCACCAATGCCGATTTGACGATTGAGAATGGCACATTGTCTGCGGTTTCTTCCAGTGATGGCGGGGTGACTTGGAGCGCCACTTTCACGCCGGACAGCGATATCGAAGACGCGACCAATGTGATCACACTGGACAATACCGGTGTGGTGGACGCCGCCGGCAACGCCGGCACAGGAACGACCGATTCCGGCAATTACACCATTGACAGCAAGCGCCCGACCGCCACCATTACGTTGGACGATACCGCGCTGAAGATTGGCGACACAGCCAAAGTCACGATCACCTTCAGCGAAGCGGTAAGCGGCTTGACGAATGCGGATTTGACGATTGCGAATGGCACGTTGTCATCCGTCTCCAGCAGCGATGGCGGTGTCACCTGGAGCGCCACCTTCACGCCAAGCAGCAATATCGAAGACGCGACGAATCTGATCACGCTGGACAATAGCGGTGTGGCGGACGCCTATGGCAATGCGGGCAGCGGCACAACAGACTCGAATAATTACGCCATCGACAGCAAGCGCCCGACGGCCACCATTACGCTGGACGATACCGCGCTGAAAGCCGGCGATACAGCCAAAGTCACGCTCACCTTCAGCGAAGCGGTGACAGGGTTGACGAATGCGGATTTGACGATTGCGAATGGCACGCTGTCATCTGTCTCCAGCAGTGATGGCGGCGTCACCTGGAGCGCCACCTTCACGCCGGACAGCAATATCGAAGACGCGACCAATGTGATCACGCTGGATAACACAGGCGTAGCGGATCTGGCCGGCAACGCGGGCAGCGGTACAACGGACTCGAATAATTACGCCATCGACAGCAAACGCCCGACCGCCAGCATTGCCTTAAGCGACAGCAAGCTGGCGCTGGGCGAAACCTCGAAAGTCACGATCACCTTCAGCGAAGCGGTGAGCGGCTTCACCAATGCCGATTTGACGATTGCGAATGGCACGCTGTCTGCGGTTTCTTCCAGCGATGGCGGGGTGACTTGGAGCGCCACTTTCACGCCGGACAGCGATATCGAAGACGCGACCAATGTGATCACACTGGACAATAGCGGTGTGGTGGACGCCGCCGGCAACGCTGGCACAGGAACGACCGATTCCGGCAATTACACCATTGACAGCAAGCGCCCGACCGCCACCATCACGCTGGACGATACCGCGCTGAAGATTGGCGACACAGCCAAAGTCACCATCACCTTCAGCGAAGCGGTAAGCGGCTTGACGAATGCGGATTTGACGATTGCGAATGGCACGTTGTCATCCGTCTCCAGCAGCGATGGCGGCACGACCTGGAGCGCCACCTTCACACCAAGCAGCAATATCGAAGACGCGACGAATCTGATCACGCTGGACAATAGCGGCGTGGCGGACGCCTATGGCAATGCGGGCAGCGGCACAACGGACTCGAATAATTACGCCATCGACAGCAAGCGCCCGACGGCCACCATTACGTTGGACGATACCGCGCTGAAAGCCGGCGATACAGCCAAAGTCACGCTCACCTTCAGCGAAGCGGTGACAGGGTTGACGAATGCGGATTTGACGATTGCGAATGGCACGCTGTCATCTGTCTCCAGCAGTGATGGCGGGGTGACTTGGAGCGCCACCTTCACGCCGGACAGCAATATCGAAGACGCGACCAATGTGATCACGCTGGATAATAGCGGCGTGGCGGATCTGGCCGGCAACGCGGGCAGCGGTACAACGGACTCGAATAATTACGCCATCGACAGCAAACGCCCGACCGCCAGCATTGCCTTGAGCGACAGCAAGCTGGCGCTGGGCGAAACCTCGAAAGTGACGATCACCTTCAGTGAGGCGGTGAGCGGCTTGGATGCGGCAGACTTCAGCGTCGCCAATGGCAAGCTGTCCGGCATTTCCAGCAGCGATGGCGGGATCACCTGGAGCGCCACCTTGACGCCGGACAGCGATATCGAAGACGCGACCAATGTGATCACGCTGGACAATAGCGGTGTGGTGGACGCCGCCGGCAATGCCGGCACAGGGACGACCGATTCCGGCAACTACACCATTGACAGCAAGCGCCCGACCGCCACCATCACGCTGGATGATACCGCGCTGAAGATTGGCGACACGGCCAAAGTCACCATCACCTTCAGCGAAGCGGTAAGCGGCTTGACGAATGCGGATTTGACGGTGGCCAACGGCACGTTGTCATCCGTCTCCAGCAGTGATGGCGGGGTGACCTGGAGCGCCACCTTCACGCCAAGCAGCAATCTCGAAGACGCGACGAATGTGATCACGCTGGACAATAGCGGCGTGGCGGATGCTTATGGCAATGCGGGCAGCGGCACAACAGACTCGAATAATTACGCCATCGACAGCAAGCGCCCGACTGCCACCATTACGCTCTCGGACGAGGCGCTGATTCTGGGCGAAAAAGCCACCGTCACCTTCACCTTCAGTGAGATCGTGAGCGACTTCACGACTGCCGATGTGAAGGTGGAAAATGGCGCGCTCTCGAATCTCAGCAGCAAGGATGGCGGCTTGACCTGGAGCGCAGAATTCACGCCGGCCAGCAGTGTGGAAGACGCCAGCAATCTCATGACCCTGGATTTGAGCGGGGTGAATGACGCCGCCGGCAATGCCGGCAGCGGCACGCTGGACTCGAAAAACTACAGCATTGACACGATTGCCCCGCAAATCAGTATGAGCAGCAGCGTCAGCTCGGTAGGCATGGGGGAAACCGCCGTCATCACCTTCACCCTGAGTGAAGCCAGCAACGATTTCTCATTGAGCGCCATCAACGTCAACGGCGGCAGCCTGAGCAATTTGAGCGGCAGCGGCAAGAGCTATAGCGCGACCTTTACGCCGGCGGCCGATTTTGCCGGCTCCGCTACCTTGACCATCAGCGCCAACGCATTTAAAGATGTGGCGGGAAATGGCAATCTGGCGGCAAATTCGCTGCAAGTCGGTGTCGATACCATCAAACCGGCGATCACGATCAGCAGCGATCTGGCGAAAATCGGCCCGGCGGGCGGCACGCTGCATTTCAAATTAAGCGAAGCCAGTAAAAACTTCACCTTCGACGATATCCAGGTGAAAAATGGCGTACTGTCCAATTTCAGCGGCAGCGGCACGGACTACAGCGCCACCTTCACCCCTGACAAAGGCATGGACGGCAAAACCGAAGTCAGTGTGGCGGCAGGCAGCTTCAGCGACGCGCAAGGCAATATGAATGAAGCCGGCAGCGTTACGCTGCTGGTCGATACCGTGGCGCCGAACGCCAAAATGAGCAGCGACAAAGCGCTGCTGGGGGCAAACCAAACTGCTGTCATCACCATCACCCTGGATGAAATCGCAGCCGGTTTCAATCTCGACAGCTTGAGTGCGGACGGCGGCAAATTGTCCAATTTCCAAGGTTCCGGCACAACTTACACAGTCGATTTCACGCCGCTGCCGGATGCGAACGGGGCCGCCAGCGTCAGCATTATTTCCGGCAAACTGGCGGATGCTTTGGGCAATGTCTCAGAACTCAGCACGCAAGTCGGTCTGCAAGTCGATACCCTGGCGCCGGGCGTCAAATTCAGCAGCGTATTGAGCCAGCTCAAAAACGGCGAAAGCACGATGGTCACGCTGACCTTGAGCGAAGTTCCATCCAAGGTCTTGACGGCGGATCTGCTGAAAGTCAGCGGCGGGGCGATCAGCGGATTTGGCGGCAGCGGTCAGGTGTACACCTTCAGCTTTACTCCCTCGGCCAACAGCACGGCGGATGGCGTTATCAGCATGGCCGCCGCCAGTTTCACGGACGCGGCAGGCAATCCCAGCCAGGCCCAGGAATTGCGCCTCAAGGTGGACACCGCAATTCCGGCCACGCCAGGGACAGTCAGCCTGACGCCCGCCACCGACAGCGGTATTTCCAATAAAGATGGGGTTACCAATGTCGCCAATCCAGTGCTGACCGGTAGCGCCGAACCGGGCAGCACGGTCACGATTTTTGATGGCGCCAAACAAATCGCCACCGCCACTGCAGGCAAAGACGGGGTTTGGGTCAGCAACCCGGTTCCGCTCAGCGAAGGGCGTCATTTGATCAGCGTCACCAGCACTGATGCGCTGGGTAATGTCAGCCCATCGTCTGCCGTCAGCGAGGTGGTGATTGACCGCAGCAACCCGGCGCCCACCGAAATGGTGGCGAATATTCTGCCCGGCGACAGCAGCGGCAATGGCAATTCGGCCAAGGCGGATGTGCGCGGCAAGGGCGAACCGGGCAGCACTGTGCGTTTGTTTGAAAACGGGGTCGAAATCGGTACTGCGCAAGTTAATCCGGGCGGGCAATGGAATACCGTGCTGCGCTTGCCAATCGGCGACCATAATTTGACTGCCATCGTGACAGACGCCGCCGGCAATGAAAGCAGCGCCAGCCAGCCGCTCAAGGTGACAGTGCATACGCCGCCGCCCAGACTGAATGCGCAAACGCCAGCCCCGGTTCCGGCCCCGGCTCCGGCGCCGTCGCCGCAAAGCGGCACAGAGACCTCGCCTGCCCCGGTGGGAACAGCGGTCAGCTCTGGCGGCAATAGCGGCAACAGCGGCATCCAGACCGGTTTGAACAACAGCAATGCGAATACGCCAGTCACCAATACTGTGGCCGGCAGCGCCAACAACACGCCGAATAACAGCGGCGGCATCGGCAACAGCGGCGGCGCGAATGCGCTGTCGGGAACCAGCCTGAGTCCAGCCCCGGCCCCGGCCCCGGCGCCCGGGCCTGCTCCGGCGCCTGCCCCTGCCCCTGCAGCCGGTGAACGCAGCGCGCCCGCCAATACGTCGCAGCCTGGCGCGCGGCCTGCATCGCCCCCGGCTAGCGGCAACACCCCGGCTCAGGGCGGGGCGAATAGCGGCGCCGCAAGCAGCAGCGGCGGGGCCGAGCGCACCTTGCTGGTGAATCGCGAAGTCAACACGATCAGCGCCGACGCCGGACAAAACATCGCGTTCACGATTCCCAAGGACACCTTCCTGTCCAACAGCAATTCACCGCTGATCTTCAAGGCCGCCCTGGCTGGCGACAGACCGGGGGCCGATCAGCCTTTGCCGGCATGGCTGAAATTTGATCCGGTCTCCGGCACATTCAGCGGCGAACCGCCGGCGGATGCGCCTGCCGTGATCAAGATCCGTGTGGTGGCGCGCGACGCCAATGGCAATGAGGCCAGCGCCACCTTTGTGATTAACCGTAATGGCGCCGGGGCGGACAGCAAGACCGCGCCCAAGCCCTTGGCCGCGCGCGATTTGCTGCAATTGCTGGCGATCAAGCGTGCGCCGTTTGGCGTGCTCAGTGCGGATGATGTGGCGCCGGAAGAGCCGCCGCAGCACGGGCAATTGGCTGAGGGCGCGCAAGGCATGCAGGATGCGTCGCTGCCGCTCGGACGCGCAGCCGAGGGCGGCGCGGAAACCGCCAGCCCGAGCATGCCGGAAATACCGCATGCGCCGCAATTCTCAGAACAGTTGTCACATGCAAAACAAAGTTTTGATCTGAAGGGGGCCAACACCCTGCGTCATCTGGCGGCAGTACAACAGATGCGCAATCAAACCGCACAGGTTTGAGGGGTTGGCGACGAGTAAGGCGCGGCAGTCGCCGGGCGCAATTTCTGCGCCCGCTGTCGCCGCGCTATTTGAAACGTGAAGGGGAACAAGTTGGCTACCACCACCACCCAACGCAGCGGCGGCAAGCTGCTGCTGCTGCCCATGATGGCGTTGTTACTCAGCGCCTGCGCCATCAACAGCAAGCCGACCAGCGAGCAGGAAAGACAGCAGCGCGCCAGCCAGGATCTGCAAACCCTGTTCAAGGATGTGGAACCGCTCAAGGGTGAATTAACGCTGCATGAAGCGTTTGCGCGTGCGCTCAAATACAACTACGACTACCGCCTGCGCTCGATGGAGCAAAGCATGGCCGCCGCGCAGCTGGATTTGAGCAAATACGATATGTTGCCGCGCCTGACTGTGGCCGCCGGCTACAGCTCACGCAATAATGACGCCGGTTCGCGTTCGGTGGACTTGAACACCGGCGTGGAAAGCAATCTGTTTTCCGGCGCCCAGGAACGCAGCCGCCACACCAGCAATGCGGTGCTGGCCTGGAATATTCTGGACTTTGGCGTCAGCTATGTGCGCGCCCAGCAGCAAGCCGAGCAAGTTTTGATCAGCGAAGAGCGCAAGCGCAAAGTGGTGCAAAACATTGCGCAGGATGTGCGCCAGGCATTCTGGCGCGCTTACGGTGCGCATCAAGCCTTGCCGCGCCTGAATGCGCTGCAGGTCAGAGTCAAGGATGCGATGGCGCGCAGCCAGCGCATGGAAAGCCAGCGCATGATGCCGCCCTTGCAAGCACTCTCCTATCAGCGCGCCTTGCTCGACTTGCATCAGCAAATCGTCAACCGCCGGCAGGAATTGATTCTGGCGAAAACCGAGCTGGCGGCCTTGATCAATTTACGCCCCGGCGCAGATTTCACCCCCAGCGTGGGGAATGAAAATGAACTCGTCGCCAGCATGAAAGCAATGGATGATCTGGACGCGCTGGATCAATTGGCGCTGGTCTCTCGACCGGAATTGCGCGAAGAGGATTACCGCAAGCGCATCACCGTGCTGGAGGCGCGCAAGGCGCTCTACAGCATGTTGCCGGGAGTGGATCTGAACTTCGGTTCGTATCATGACAGCAATAAATATCTGTTCAAAAACAATTGGACCGAGGCCAGCGCGAATATCTCGTTCAATCTGTTGCGCGCCTTCTCCTATGGCGCCATGAAAAAAGCGCAGGAAAGCCAGATGGTGGTGGACGATACGCGCCGCTTAGCCACGGCGATGGCGGTTCTGACCCAGGTGCGCTTATCGGCGCAGCGCTATCAGGAAGCCCGCGCGGATTACGAAGTCAGCGCCATGGGCGCGCAAGTCGATGCGCGCATCGAGCAGCATATGCGTTCTGCCACCAAGGCCAGCGCAGAATCGGAAATGGAATTGCTGCGCACCGAGGTCAAAGCCGCGCTGTCTGAAATGCAGCGCTATGTGGCGCTGGCGAATATGCAAACCGCGTATGCGCGCGTCGCCAACTCGGTCGGCGCCGATTTGCTGCCGGATTCGCCCAAAACCGACAATTTGCAGGCTTTTGCCGAGCAATTGAAAGAAGTTGACTTGGCCTGGCGTGAAAACAATTTCGCCTTAAAGCAAAGCACCTTCAAACCGCAAGTCATGGTGGCGGAAATCAAGCTGCCGGATCAGCACAAGCAAGACCTGGGCGGCATGCTGAAAAAACGGCTGGCCGAACACGGCGCCGATTTGCAAGACGCGGCCAAAGATGGCGTGGCCCAGATCAGCGCGCAGGTGCAGGTGGGCGAGGCCAAAGGCGGCATGCGGCAAGTGGAAATTGTGTGGCAAGTCAAGCGCGCAGACGGCAGCCAGACCAGCTTCCCCTTCCGCTCGGTGATTGCCGAAGCGGCGCCAAACGCCTGGCAGGTCTTGAGTGAGGCCGCCAGCGAATCCGCCGCCGCACGCATCGCCAAGCTGCTGCAAGAAAGCAGCACCGAAGCCGCACAGGCGGAAAAAACCGCCGCAAGTTCTTAATTTTCGCCAGTTCCCGCCCGCGCCGCCCGGCGCGGGCTTTGATGGATAGTTTATGCAACAACACATATATTGGCTCGTCCTTGGCCTGTCTCTGGCTGCGTTTCCGGCAGCCGCGCAAAGTGCAAAAACCGCAACGGTGGTGAAACCGCCCGTCACCCCGGCCACCGCCGCAGGCAAAGCCGCGCCGCAGCCAGCCGCGCCGGCGGCCAAAAATGATGGCATCCGCGTCTTGATCGCCGCTGAACAGGAAAGCACGCTGGCGGCGCAAATGAGCGGCCGGGTGGACACCCTGAACGTGCAGCTTGGCGCCAGCATCAAAGCCGGTCAGCCTTTATTGCGTTTTGTCTGTGACGAGCAGGATGCGCATTTGAAGATGGCCAAAGCCGAATTCCAGGGTGCGCAGCAAACCTATGAATCCAAGCTCAAGCTGCAAGCTATGCAATCGGTGGCCGAAATCGAAGTGCAGCAAGCCGCCGCCGCAGTGGAAAAATACAAGGCGCAAATCCAGCTCTACCAAGCCCAATTGCGGCTGTGCCATATCAATGCGCCTTTTTCGGGACGGGTGACGAAATTGCATGTGAAGCCGCATGAAAGCGTCAACACCGGCCAGCCTTTGATTGAAATTGTGAATGACCGCAAGCTCAAAGCGCAATTGCATCTGCCCTCGAATTGGCTGTCATGGATCAAGCCGGGCGCGCCGTTTTCGATGCAAATTGATGAAACCGGTAAAAGTTATGAGGCCAAATTGCGCCGCCTGAACGGCAAAGTGGATGCGGTCAGCCAATCGATTGAAGTCGAAGGCGAAGTGGTGGGCGATACCGATGGCCTGCTGCCCGGCATGAGCGGGCAGGCCAGCTTCAAACGTTGAGCCTGATGAGCGCAGCATGTTGCGCTCATATCATCTGCAATCTGAACCCAGAACCTGGCTTTTCGCCAGCACAGACCCGGCATTTTCCTGCTTCACCATACAAAACGGGCCGCAATGCGGCCCGTTTTGTGTTGATGCAAACCAGCTTTACATCTTCTTATGCCCCAATTCCTGCAGGCGTTCGCTCAGATAGCTGCCGGCGGTGTAACGCTCGGACAGCACCACGTCAGGACGCGGATGCAAGAACAGCGGCAGCGAAACGCGCGATTCGCGGGCGGCGTCGCCTGTCGGGTTCAGCACGCGGTGGATGGTGGACGGATAGTAGCCGCGTGAGGCTTCGTTCAGCATGTCGCCGATGTTCACGATCAGCATGCCAAAGTCGCACGGCACGTCATGCCATTCGCCATCTTTGCCCACCACTTGCAGACCGGCTTGGGTCGCCGCCGGCAAAATCGTCAGCAGATTGATGTCGCCATGCGCGGCGGCGCGCACCGCGCCCGGTTCTTCATTACCGGTCAGCGGCGGGTAGTGCAAGACGCGCAGCATGGTTTGGTCGCTGCCTTCGATCATTTTCGGCAGGGGCATGGAGTAATGCTGTTTGATGTCCGCCGGGGTGTATTCCTCAACCCAGGACAGCAATTCCGCCGCCAGTTCGCTGCCGGCAGCATAGTAACGGCGCGCCGCGTCCGACACTTCCGCCGGGTATTGGCCCCAGGGGTAGATGTGGAAAAATTCTTTCAGATCGCGTTTCTCGAAACCTTTGGCGGTTTCCGACACGGTCGGCGCGAAATAGCCGTCAAAGGTTTCTTTTTTGAAGGCGTACTGGTGTTTTGCATCGGTGTGGTAAAACGCCAGCCATTCGCTGTAAATCTGATTCAGAATGTCTTGCGACAGCGGATGGTTGGTCAGCACGCCAAAGCCGGTTTCATGCAGGCTTTTGGCGAATTGTTGCGCCGCATCCGGGGCGCGATAGTCAACGGGGGTAATGTACATAGTGTGCTCCTGCCGGGCCGCTGCAAACGGCCCGATGTTTCGGTGGCGGGCTGGGGCGCGATGGCCGGTGGCGCAAACATTCGCGGCTAAAGCCGCTCCTACCGGCTGCGGGCGCCTGCCGCGCCCATCATGATTCCAAGGCTTATGCCGCCAGCGGCGCGCGCAGCCAGTCGCTATACAGGGTGTCGCCGATCAACTTCAACACGCCTGCCACATCGACTTCCATTGCGGCGGTCGCTTCCGGGCGTTCTTTTTCCCAGCCGGCTTGCGGGTAGGGCAGCGCTTTGCGATCCATCATGGTTTGGCCGTTGCCCACGCCATCGGTGGCCACGCGCACACGGCCAGTCATGGTCTTGAACAGTTCCGGCGCCACCAGATACACGAAGGCCAGCACGTCATGGCAATAGCAGGCGTGGCCCATTTCCGGGCGGATCGATTGGTAGAAGCTGGAATAGAAATCGACCGCATGCGCCAGCGCGTCAGTCGCCGGGTGTTTCTTGGCTGCTGCCAATTCCTTATACCAGGCGGCAGTCATCGCCACCTGGTGCGTCACGTCCAGACCGCAGAACGCCAAATCCCAGCCGGCGGTAAACACCAGGTCAGCCGCGTCCGGGTCGTTCCACACATTCGCTTCCGCCACCGGCGACACATTGCCCGGTTCCAGCACCGTGCCGGCCATCAGCACCACGCGCTTGATCAGCTTCGGCAGATTTGGCTCCAGACGCAGGGCCAAGCCCAGATTGCCCAGCGGGGCCACGGCCACCAGGGTGATTTCGCCCGGATATTTGCGCGCCATTTGCACGATGTATTCGGCTGCGCTGACATCTTCCAGCTTGCCGCCCAGGTTCAGGCGGGAAGGCAGATTGCCCATGCCGTCCGCGCCGTGGATGAAGGCCGGCGGTTGTCCCGGCGCCTTATTCATCGGCACGGATACGCCCTTGGCCACCGGCACGTCATAGCCTGCGATACGGGTCAGGTACAAGCCATTTTCCGCCGCCGTTTCCACATACACATTGCCAAAGGTGGTGGTGATGCCAATCACGTCGATAGCCGGATGGGCCAGCGCGAAATACAGCGCCATTGCGTCATCCACGCCCGGATCGGTATCAAAAATGACCTTGTGTTTTGCTTGCATGGAGTTCTCCTGTGCTTGCGCCAAAGTGGCGCGCGGCCCGCAAGCGGGCCGTTAATTAGCGTGACGATGCGAGGGAGGCCGCACACGGCGGCCCCGGCTCAGCGGGACTTGACAAAAGGCACGCCGATAGCTTTCGGCGCAACCGATTTGGCCATGAAGCCAGCCAGCACGATCACGGTCACGACATACGGGATCATCTGGATCAAGGAACCTGGGATTTTCACGCCGCCGAAAGCAATGCCTTCGATTTGCACTTGCAGTGCGGCGAAAAAGCCGAACATCAAACAGCCCAGCGCGGTGTGCAGCGGGCGCCAGTTGCCAAACACCAGGGCGGTCAAGGCCAGATAGCCATTGCCGGCTGACATATCGCGCAGGAAGAAGCCGCTTTGCACAATCGCCAGATAGGCGCCGGCAAACGAGCACAGCAAGCCGGTGAAGCACAGGGCGATGAAGCGGGTGCGTTCGACATGCACGCCGGCGGCGTCGGCGGCGTGCGGATTGTCGCCCACGGCGCGCAGGCGCAGGCCGAAGGAGGTGTGGAACACCACCCAATGCATCAGCGGAATCAAGCCGAAAGCCAGATACACCAGCACATTGTGACCGCCCAAAAATTTATTCCACAGCCAGCCCAGCACCGGCACATCCGCCAGCGCGGCGGCGCCGGGCAGGGTGATGACGGTTAAGCGCGCATCGCCCAGATCCGGGGTGCGCCCGCCTTGCTGGAAGAAATATTGCGCCAGCACAAAGGTCAGGCCGCTCAAGGCGATATTGATGGCGATGCCGCACACCAGCTGATTGCCTTTTTGCGTGATGCTGACAAAGCCCTGCAGCAAGGCAATCGCAATCGAGACGGCGGCGCCGGCGGCGATGCCGATCCAGGGGTTTTGCGTGGTGTAAGCCACGGCGGCGGAAACGAAGGCGGCGGCCAGCATTTTGCCTTCCAAGGCCAGATCAACCACGCCGGAGCGCTCGGCGAACAAGCCGGCCATGGCGGCGAACAAGAGCACCGGCGCGCTGCGCACGGTGGCCACCAGGATGCTGGAAAACTGGATATCGTCAAACATGGCTCACTCCTTACTGCGCGCAAACAGCTTGACCAGCACCGGCGCATACAGATTTTCCATCGCGCCGCAGAACAGGATGATCAAGCCTTGAATGAAGATAAAGGTTTCGCTCGGGATGTTCGGTTTTTCAAACGACAGATCCAGGCCGCCCTGAATCAAGGCTCCAAACAGCAGCGAAGACAGGAAAATGCCAAGCGGATGCTGGCGCCCCATCAGCGCAATCGCAATCCCGATGAAGCCGGCTCCCGCCGGGAAGTTCAAGCCCATATAGTGCGTCGAACCCAAAATCGTATTCACCGACGCCAGCCCGGCCAGCGCGCCGGAGGCCAGCATGGCGAAAATCAGGGTTTTGGAAATCGAGATGCCGGCATAGTGCGCCGCATGTTTATTCAGGCCGGTGGCGCGCAAGGCGTAGCCGGTCGGGGTGCGCCACACCACCACGCCATACGCCACCAGCGCCAGCAGGGCGACCAGGAAGCTGATATTCAGCGGGGTGTTGCCGAGCACCGGAAAATAATCGGTTAAGCGCGGCAGCCAGGCCGTTTCGGCGAATACGCGGCTGGCGGTGTTTTGCTGGCCAGCCGGAATCAGGAAGCTGACGATGGCGAAATTCATCAAGCTGGCGGCGATGAAGTTGAACATGATGGTGGTGACCACGATATGGCTGCCGCGCCGCGCCTGCAGCCAGGCCGGAATCAAGGCCCACAAGGCGCCAAACAGCATCGAGGCCAGCATCGCGCCCGGAATCAAGACCCAGCCCGGCAAAATACTGTCGGTGCTGAGCAGGAACAGGGTCAGACCGAAGCCGCCGATATACATCTGGCCTTCAGCGCCGATGTTGAACAAGCCGGCTTGCATCGCCACCGCCACCGCCAAACCGGTGAAAATAAAGGTCGAGGCGTAGAACAGGGTGTAACCCAGGCCCTCCGGATTGAGCACAGCGCTCTTGATCAAAATCCCCAGCGCTTCAATCGGGTCTTCTTTCAAGAGCCAAATCACGATCCCGGCCACCACCAGCGCCGAGAGCAGATTCAATAAGGGTAAGAGCAAGGCCGTGACCCAGCGCGGCATGGTTTCAGACATGGTGTGCAGCTCCCATCATCAAGCCAATCCGGGTGGCGTCAAATTCTTCCGCGCGCAATTCGCCAGTGATCTTGCCACCGGACATCACCAGGATGCGGTCGGCCAATGCGCGCACTTCTTCCAATTCGACCGAGACCAGCAGGATCGCGACCCCGGCGTCGCGCATCGCCAACAGCTGACGGTGGATGCTTTCAATCGTGCCGATATCAACGCCACGGGTCGGTTGTCCGACCAGAATCAATTTCGGTTTGGCGGCGATTTCACGCGCCAACACCACTTTTTGCTGATTGCCGCCGGATAACAGCGCGATGCGCAAATCCGGGTCGCGCGGACGCACGTCAAAGCTTTCCAGCAATTCGCGGCAGCGCTGCAAAATCGCGCCGCTATCGAGCAGGCCGCGTTTGCGCGGCGCGCTGTCCTGATAGCCGAGAATGGTGTTGTGCATGACGCTGAAATCTTTCACCACCGCGTCGCGCAAACGGTCTTCCGGCACATGGGCGATGCCCAGCTGGCGGAATTTGGCCGGCAGGCCATCGACTTGCATGCCGTGTGCGCTGGGCAGGGCTTTGCCCTCGAATTCGAGTTTGCCGGCGGAAGGCACATCCATGCCGGACAGAAGTTCCAGCAATTCGCTCTGCCCATTGCCGGAAACGCCGGCAATCGCCACGATTTCGCCGGCGCGGATCTCAAAATTAATGTCTTGCAGCAAGGCCACGCCGGCCTCGTTGACCAGACGCACATCCTGCACTTTGAGCACGGAATGGCCGGGATTGTAGGCGCCGCGCGGCAAATTGCCCTCAATCGGGCGGCCCACCATCATATTCGCGAGCTGTTCTTTATTGGTGTCAGCAGTGGCTACCGCTCCCACCACGCGCCCGCCCCGCATCACCGTCACATTGTCGGTGATGGCCATGATTTCCTGCAGTTTGTGGGTGATCACGATGATGGTCTTGCCCTGTTGTTTGAAGAGGCGCAAGACTTCAAACAGCGATTCGGTTTCCTGCACGGTGAGCACGGCGGTCGGCTCATCCAGAATCAGGATATCGGCGCTGCGGTAAATCTGTTTCAAAATCTCCACGCGCTGTTGCGCGCCCACCGCCAGATCCTGAATCAGGGCGTGCGGGTCGAGATCGAGTTGGTAACGGCTGCAAATATCGCGGATGCGCTGTTCCGCTTCCTGACGGTGCGCGGCCAGACGGAAACCGCCTTCGGCGCCCAACATCACATTGTCCAGCACGCTCATATTGTCAACCAGCATGAAGTGCTGATGCACCATGCCGATGCCTAAGGCGATGGCGTCTTCAGAAGAGCGGAGTTTGACGACTTTGCCATCCAGGGCCACATCGCCGGAGTCTTGATGGTAGTAACCATACAAGATGCTCATCAAGGTGGACTTGCCGGCGCCGTTTTCGCCAACCAGGCCATGGATGCTGCCACGGGGGATTGCAAAACTGACGTCAACATTCGCCTGCACGGCGCCAAAACGCTTGCTGACATGGCGGAATTCGACGGCTGGCTGCATGTTGATTTGTACTGATGAAATGGAAACAAGGCGCAGCGGTGAAGCTGCGCCCCCTGATTTGCGGTGGACGGCTTGCGCCGCCCTGCCGCGTTGGCGATTATACCGGGCAGCTGTTAGATGCGCGGTAGTCCACCACTTTCACTTTACCGCTGACGATGTCTTGCTTGGCGGCATTGATGCGTTTTTCCATTTCCGGCGTAATCAAGGCACGGTTATGGCTGTCCAGCGCCCAATCCACGCCGCCTTCTTTCAAGCCCTTGTTGACAATACCGGCTTGCCAGTTGCCTTTTTTGACTTGCATGAAGCTGTCGTAGATTGCATTGTCAACGCGCTTGAGCATCGAGGTCAGCATCACGCCAGGGTGCAGGTAATTTTGATTGGAGTCAACCCCGATTGCCAGCTTGCCCTTGGTTTTGGCTGCCTGCAGCGAACCCATGCCGCTGCCGCCGGCGGCGGCAAACACCACGTCCACGCCACGCTCAAACTGCGCCAGCGCCAATTCGCTGCCCTTGGCCGGGTCATTCCAGGCCGCCGGCGTGGTGCCAACCATGTTTTGCGTCACTTCGATCTTGCCATCGATGGCTTTCGCGCCCTGCGCATAGCCGCAACCGAAAGCGCGGATCAGCGGAATGTCCATACCGCCGACGAAGCCCAGCTTCTTCGACTTGGAAGCCATCGCAGCGGCGACGCCCACCAGGTAAGAACCTTCCTGCTCTTTGAACAGCACGGAAGAAATGTTGTCGCCGTTGGCCACGCCGTCAATCAGCACAAACTTGGTCTTCGGGAATTCCTTGGCCACGGTTTGCACTGCTTGCGCTTGAGCAAAACCGATTGCCGCGATCAAGTCCACGTTTTTGCGCGCCAGATTGCGCAGCGCCTGTTCGGTTTGCGCGTCATTGTTCACCTGCACTTCTTGATAGGCGATCTTGGTTTCTTTTTTGAAACGCTCCGCGCCTTCAGAAGCGGATTGGTTGAACGACTTGTCAAACTTGCCGCCCGAATCATAGACAATCGCCAGTTTCGGGTCAGCAGCCTGGGCTGAGAAAGCAGCGCACAGCGCCAGGGAAAGACCGATTTTGCTCAATTTCATGATGCCGTCCTCGTGAATCAGAAGTTGTACTTGGCGGAGAAGATCCAAGCGTCTTGATAGCCAGCGGTGCCCAGTTTGTTCTTGGCGTAGCGGTAGGTCAAGCCGGTGGTGAATTGCTTGTTGATGTTCCAGTTGATGCCGATCGCGCCGTTTTGGCCGGTGCGCAGGTCGGACAGCGGACGCTGGCCAGCCAGGTTGTTGCCGAACACCAGGTATTCATCTTTACGCGAGAATTCCATTTCGTGCCATTGGAACAGCAGGAAGTTGTTGCCGCTGAATTCAAACGGGAACAGCAGGTTGTAACCAGCCATGCCACCGTTGGTCATCACGCCGACGCCGGACTTGGACTCTTGATGCACGCCGATCCACGGGGAGATGGTCAGTTTGCCGGATTTGATGTCGGTGCCGAAGCCCAGCACGCGGTTTTGATCGTTGAAGCCGTTGTCAGCGAAGTCATACACGTGAGCGTAAGCCATCAGCGGGAAATCGCCCAGCTTGGTCAGGTTGTAACGGCCCACAATCTTCAGCGCATAGCGACGGTCAGAACGGGTGTCAGCTTTGTGCTCGGTGTTGTTGGTCGGGTTTTCGATATCGAAGAAACCGTACAGATCGCCCCAGGAACCGCCCATGCCGCCTTCGATTTCCAGATAGACGAAGTCTTTTTTCTTGCCAAACACGCCGGCGTTGGTGTGTTTTTCGGTCTTGTCGGTCCAGTTCAGGTAGTTGATCGACACGTCAGACCAAGACCAGTTGTTAGCCAGAGCGGCATTGCTGCCGGCGGCCAGCACCAGGGCCAGAGCGATTTTGTTCAATTTCATGTGTTTCTCCAAGTGAGTGTGTAAACCGGTTAATGACGCATTGCTGCGCTGCTTATCTCTTGGCCCGTAATTTCGGGGGACGGGCCGCCCTGCTGCCGGCTATCCCGCGTGCGCGCGGAACGCTTCCACCTCCGCCAATTGCGGAATGGAAGACTGGGCGCCCAACCGGGTTACGGTCAGGGCCGCCGCATATTGCGCAGCGGCAGCAGCTGCGCGCAAATCCAATCCTTGTCCCAGGCCGACCGCCAATGCGCCCACAAAGGTATCGCCGGCGGCGGTGGTGTCCACCACCTGCACTTTCAAACCCGGGAAATGTTGCTGGCCGGCGGCATCCGCCGCCAGCACGCCATGTTCGCCCAGCGTCAAGAGCACGGCGCCCACGCCACGCCCGAGCAGGGCTTGCGCCGCTTGCGCCGCGCTGTCCACATCTTGCACTGCGACGCCGGATAATTGCCCGGCTTCGGTTTCATTCACCACCAGATAATCGACCTGAGCCAGCATGCCTTCCGGCAGCGCTTGCACCGGGGCCGGGTTCAAGACCACGCGCACACCCTGACGCTTGGCGCAGGCCAAAGCCGCTTGCACGGTTTCCATCGGCACTTCGAGCTGGCATAACAATAATTTGCCGGCCCCGATCACATCCTGCGCCGCCGTCACATCCGCCGGACTCAAGCGCGCATTCGCGCCTGCCGCCAGCACGATGCTGTTTTCACCGTCATCGCACACCAGAATGCCCGCCACGCCGCTGGCGCAATCGTCCGCCACGCGCACATGCGTGATATCAATGCCATCCTGCTGTAAGGTTTGCTGCGAGCGGCGGCCAAAGCCATCCGCACCGACACAGGCGATCAAACTGACCGCGCCGCCCATGCGCGCTGCCGCGACAGCCTGATTGGCGCCTTTGCCGCCGGGAATCTCGTGAAATTCATGACCGGACAAGGTTTCGCCGGGCGCGGGCATGCGCGGTGTGCGGAACACCAGATCCATATTCACACTGCCAACCACACTGATTCCAGGCTTCATGTCCTTATCCACATTAGAAAACCGCAAAACACGGCTTATCACACAAAAAAGGCCGCAAAAGCGGCTTTCTGACACGATCAATCGTTTGCGCAAACGATTGCGTATTTAACACCAGCGTAATAATCTGCGTCAAGAAAATTCTTGCCGCAATGCGAAATTTGTTACTTGAATGCAACACTTTGTTGATGTTGGGAAAACAGAGGCGGTGTGATGGCTTTGTCGCAGCTTGGGTGGCGCTATGCGAGGTTTGGGCGCGGTTTCTGCCGCCAATGATCTTCCGGCCTGCGCGGTGTGATCATCTGTCGGAGAGGCTTTCGCCGCGAACCAGAGCGCAAGCATGACGCGGCCCGTTTTCTTGGCTGAACTGTCTCTGCAGGCCAAGCTCACACAGGCAGGACAGCCTTGTATTTTCACCTGCTTCCCGCAAGCGCTTGGCGTCGCCAATGACAGGCAGCAGCGTGAGCGGCGGATGGCGCGCGGATAGATGCAAAACCGCCTGGAAGACATGGGCCATGCGCCCTTTGCCAGCGAGCACAGCAGCCGCCTGTAACTGCATTTCCGGCAGCAATTGGGCATATTGCTGGAAAAATGTGCTCAACGATTCAGGCGGGCGCACATTCGCAACACCTTTTCCCATAGAGGCTGAATAGAGCCTCTTTTATTTTGTAATTTCTCCGCAGTTTAAGCACGCACAAAAGAAAATACTCTGCATATCTGAGCACAATTGCCGGTCTGCCGGGTGTTTTATGAGGCGCCGCAGCATTTTTTAGGAAATGCCCAGGCGAGCGGGTCGATATTTGAAAGCAGCCAGCCCTTTATGCTGGCGTATGAAATCTGCAAGATAGTTGAGAAATTTAGCCGTCGCATGCTGCAAAATGCCATCAAACGGGCTGAAAGCCTGTCCCGCAAAAAGATCGGCGATCAGATTCTGTAACAAGCAGCAGCAAAGAATAAATTACGTCCCTGATTAAGCAGAGGCAAAAGTGGCTCTTCAGCCGAACTCAGGCAAAAAATCGCAGGCTGGGTTGCGCACAGCGATAACCCGGCGCCTGGCAGCATTCGCGTCACAAAGGTGCTGGAGTGAGCGATAAATAAGATTGACAGCAATCGTTCCACCTAACTATTCAGCCTTATGCTGTGCGCAAGGTGGGTGATTTTTTACGTACACATTATGCCCCGTCGCCCCAGAGCGCCTTGGCCGGGGATCCAGAAACCTCTGGGTTCGACCGTAGCGGCTCATTGTTCATTTTCTGCGCACTCAGGCTGAATAGAGACCGTTTCACATCGTTGAAACACGTATGCTGAACAGTGGCGGGAAATGCTTGTTACCGATACTGCTGCTGCGCCATGAAAAAAGCCTTGTGCCCGTCCAGGCTTGAATTTTCGATAAAAAACAGGGGCTTGCAGAGCAGAAAGTGCATTAAGTTGCAGCTTTTCCACAATAATGCTTGGTAGATCGTAACAGATTTGTTACGATTCCTTCATTCTGATTCCAATCCTATCCCCACATGCCTTTTTCCTGCTTATCCGGCCGGAGTTCTGGCCCTGACTCACTTTGGATGCGCACCAGTGCACTTTTGATTTTAGTGGTGTCATCTGTATTGCTCATTATTTCATTTCTTAATTATTCAAATTACCGGAAGAATTTTTATGAACAAAATTCTTCGCGCTACAGGGTGTTGGCCAAAGACTTACGTCAAACCATAGAAGCGGGCTTGAATATCGGTTTGTCCGCCAGTGCGAATACGCGTTTGCGCAGTGCCATGCAGGAAGCCATGCAGCAGATGAATGGCATCCGTTTTGTCGCGATTTTGGATGAAAACACCGGCTTGCTGTATGAAGGAAAAATTGATCCTGGTCTGGAGCGCAGTTGGC